>JBGARY010000024.1:3124-49983 GCA_044229985.1 Chitinophagaceae bacterium | reverse complement strand
ATTTGTGCATAGTAAAGATTTGTAAGAAAGCTACATTATTTTACGGACAAACGCCGGGAGTGGTACGGGTTACACCAGCCCTGTCGGCAAAGCAGGGATTGGAATAAGTTACACCATCACAACCACAAACAGGATTGTATTCCAGGGTACAGGGATTGTTGGACATCCGGCTTTCATCAATACATTCATCGCTGCTCTTCTGGCATGAACCGGAGAAGATGAGTAACATCATTGAAAAAACTACCGTCAGGCTTTTGATCTGCTTCATGGCAATATTTTATTTTTCAGACAACCTGTGAAATATTATTGCTGCTTTGTTTTTTTATTCCTGCTTCTTTTTAACAGGCGTATTATCCTTCCATTGCCACAGGTGCAGGCAGGCATAAGTGCGGTAAGGGCTCCATTTTTTCGAAATACGGAGCATATCTTCCCGCAGTTTCTTTTTATCGCTGTTATCCAGCTTGTATAAGTTGATCATGGCATTCTGAATGCCGAGATCATCAACAGCAAACACATCTTCCCTGCCAAGTGCAAACATCAGCAGCATTTCGGTGGTCCACCGGCCCACTCCTTTTATCTGTGTCAAGTATGATATCACTGCTTCATTATCCATTTTGTGCAGCCTCTTCGCATCCATACCAAAATCCAATTCAAACTGCGCCACATTCTTTACATAGTTCACTTTGGCATTGCTCAGGCCGATACCTCTCAGTTTTTCAAAAGAGGTATCAATTATCTGCTGCGGCAATGGTTCTTTTCCTCCGTATAAAGCAAGAAAACGATTATGTATCACTGTAGCTACTTTGGTACTGAGTTGCTGGCTCATTATAGAAGCACAGAGATAAGAGCAGATATTCTTTCTTTTTTTTAATTGATGCGGCTCTGCGCTTTCTACCAATTTCTTCAGTTTTTTATCCTTCGACAAATGCGCAACATATTCCATGCTAATGTTCAGTTTGAATAATAAATATAGAATTTTGCGGGATGCAACGAATCCCGGTCATCACAAAAGACGGTTCACATACGATCTCCGTTCCGGATATGAATGTAACTTATCATTCTGTTCACGGCGCCATACAGGAATCGGAGCATGTATTCATAAAAGCAGGCCTGCTGGATTCCGGCATCTTTGACTACACCGGTGTACACCAGGCGCTGGAAATAGGTTTTGGCACCGGGCTGAATGCATTACTTACACTCATCGAAGCTGACAAGCATAAGAACCGAATTTACTATACAGCCATAGAACCGTTTCCGCTGGATGAAGCTATAATAAAGCAACTCAACTACTGCGAACAGTTGAACCTGCCGCATTACCAGCGGCTGTTTGAGAAAATGCACCAGTGTGACTGGGAAGAGATGTATGAGATCACCGAACACTTCAGGTTAACCAAACACAAGACCTCTTTGCAGGAATTCAGCATAGTCAAATCTTTTAGCATTATCTATTATGATGCTTTTGCTCCCAATGCACAACCTGAACTATGGACAGAAAAAATCTTTGAAAAACTATACAGTCTCTTACTGCCTGAAGGCATACTGGTTACGTACTGCAGCAAGGGAGCGGTGCAGCGGGCCATGAAAGCTGCAGGCTTTACGATTGAAAAAATTCCTGGACCACCGGGAAAGAGAGAGATGATAAGGGCTGTTAAGCGTTAACAGGTATTTCTTTAATTGGTCACCGGTTGTATTTAATTACAACCTGTCTTTTCAAGCCTCTGCCCATTCTTTAAACTCAGCTACCCGTTCACGGCTGATCACCATTTCATCCGGCTGCTGAGATCCTTTTACTGACAATTTTAACCGACCGTTGAAATAAGGCTTCACCTGTTGTATAGCATTGATGCGGACAATATACCGGCGGTTAAGTCGAAAAAATTCTGAAGGATTTACCATGGCCATCAACTTTTCCATAGTATGCTCCACCACATAGCGGTTACCTTCTTTATCCACCAGGTACACTACTTTATTATCTGCCTGGAAATACGCAATATCTTCGGTGTCTATGAAAAACAAACGCTGGCCAACCTTACCCAAAAAACGTTTTTTGTAATCCCTGCTGGTGAGTTGTGGCATTAGTTGCCGGTAATCAGCCGCTGCAAAACTGGCCGACAGGTTTCTGAATTTATTCATGGCTGTTGCGAATGCTTCCAGCGTAACAGGTTTCAGTATATAATCAATGCTGAACATTTTGAAAGCCTCTAGAGCATACTGATCATAGGCTGTTGTAAAGATCACTGGTCCTTTATAATGTACCTGGCTGAATATTTCAAAACTATGCCCGTCTGACAAATGAATATCCAGCAGTAAAAGATCCGGCGCTGCATGATGGCGGAGATACTGCACGGTTTCTTCCACACTTTCCAGGCAGGCCAGCACTTCAATAGAAGGATCATATTCCTTCACCAGTGTTTTCAACCGTTCTGCTGCCAGTTTTTCGTCTTCCACAATGATGAGCTTCATAGTATGTCAGTTTAGGTTTAATAATGGTAAGGCAACTTCAAAGTCGGTCGTTGATTTTTTGATTTCCACTTCACGGCCGCTCACAATCTCATAGCGCCGGCGTATATTTTGCAAACCGATACGGCTCGATGGCTCATTCACAGTTCTTGGCTGCAGGTTATTCTTCACCACCAGTGTTTCATTTCCGTTGGAATGTATATCAATATGCAAAGGCTTGTGCTGCGATACCACATTATGCTTGATAGCATTTTCAATAAGCATTTGAAGGGCGGCAGGCACAACATATAAATTTTTGTACCTGTCTGCCACATTGATATCAATTACCAGGCCTTTGTCAAATCGCTTTTTCAGCAGAAATATATATGGCTGGATAAAGTCTAATTCTGAACGAAGTTCAACCAGTTCTTTTTGCTGGTTGCTCAGGATATAGCGGTACACTTTGGAAAATTCCTCAATGAATTTATTGGCTTCGGGATTGTCTTTTATCACCATCCCCGAAAGCACATTGAGGTTATTGAATAAAAAATGAGGATTGATCTGGCTTTTTACCATTTCCAGTTCTGCCTGAGTAGAACTCCGTCTCAGTTCTTCAGCTTCCATCCATTGGTTGCGGTATTCCCTGAAGAAAAAGAAAATCGCATTGACCAGGTGAAAGAATAAGTTGACAAGGCTGACATAAATGATATTCAGCTTCAGTGGATTGAGGTTTTGCTGCCAGGTATAGCCATGTAACACATTACCTATGAAATAGACTATAGCAATAGCAGCTAATGAGCCAACAATATTTCCCGCTATAAAGAAAATGCCGAGGTAACGCCATTTGTTCTTCTGCGGTTGTACCCGTTGCTGGATAAAAGGTTCCAGCATCCTGTTTCCCTCCCAGGTAAATCCTGTGATGAGCAGGATAGTGAGAAAGGCATAGTACCACTCAATTACAATATCAAAATAATGGTACACATTGCAGAGCTCTGTATTCAGGAAAGTATACAGGGCCAGCAAGCCAATAAAAAGATATCTGTAGCGGTGATTAAACATTTTTGACCCTAATTGATAAGTCGGTCCCGCCACTGCTGAGACGGGACCGACGAGGTTTTTCATACAGGGTACGCCAGGTATATAGTTATGGCAACAACACCCTGTCGATCAGGTGTACAACACCATTCCGGCACACAATGTTCGTCGCTGTAATATTTGAAGCATTTCCACCATTACCATTACCACGGATAGTGGCTCCTGTAGTCAGGCTTACAGTAGTGCTTCCACCAGCCAGCATAGGCAGGCTTCCGTTTGTAAGATCAGAAGAGAAGGCCCTTCCGCCTACTACATGATAGCGGAGCACCGCCAGCAATGTACCGATGGGAATCTGGTTAATATCTGTAAGACTCAGGGCGCCAAGTAATTGTGTAAAGGCTGCATTAGTGGGAGCAAATACAGTAAGAGTAGCTGAACCCAGTGTACCAGCCAGCGTTGGGTCACCGCCGGCGGCAGTTGTAGCCCTTGTCACCGCTTTCACCAGTGAATCAAGTCCGCTGGCTACAGCTGTTTCAACAATATTACCTACTGGCGGATTCAGCACACGGCCAATACGGTGGATCACACCATTATCTGCACTGATATCGGCTGAAGTAACCTGCACACCATTTACAAAAACACCTCTTGCATCACGGGTTACAAATACAGAGTCTCCGCTGGCGGTAGTCACTTTGGCATTCGGCCCTGCCGGTACGTTGGCAGCATTTACTCTGGAACCAAGGGTGTGATACAGCAGGATACTTTGTACCTGTGCAGGAGACAATGAGTTTAACACAGATGTAGTAATTCCAGCTGCTGAAAAGGCAGCATTATCCGGTGCAAAAACAGTGAATGGTCCCGAACCGCTTAATGTTGTCTGCAAATTGGCCCTTACTACTGCTGCTTCCAGGGTGCTGAAATCACCATTGGCCACAACAATGTCTGTAATTGTGTTAGAAGTAGCGTTATCATCGTCTTTGTCGCAGCTGATTAAAACAACCGGTGCTGACAATAACAGGAAAAGACTGGTCCTGCTGATAAGATTTTTGAGTTTCATACTTGTTTGATTTTGTTTAAGGGTATAACAGCACCAAACAGGTAAAGGGTGAGCAGCAAAGAGTGAACTGTTTTTCTAGGGGAGTGAATTGTAATAAAACGGGTGTCACCTTGTTTAAGAGAAAAAGAAAAGCCCGGCAGTTTCCTCTGCCGGGCTGACAAAATACTTTGCTGAATGCATTACTCAACGCTCCAGCTCATTTCCCCTCCCTTCTCATCCTTCAGCGTAATGCCGAGAGCAGCCAACTGGTTTCGAATCTTATCGGATGTGGCAAAGTCCTTCCGGCTTTTGGCTTCCTTGCGGATGTCAATAAGCAACTGCATCACTCCCTGCAATTTGGCATTATCCGCTTCGCTGACAGATTGTAATCCAAAAATATCTTCCAGCCATGTTTTGAAACTGGTTTGCAGCAATTCAAATGTTTCTTTAGAAAGAGCTGATACAGGAATGATCTTATCCTTCATTGAGTTGATCACCGGAACGATTTCAAACATATTGGCCAGCACTTTAGCCGTACTGAAATCATCGTTCATAAATTCATCAAACTCGGCAATGAGTTTTCGAATTTTTTCATCCAGTTCAGTATCTATGGTCTGTTGACTGTTGTCCATTGACAAATTCCCCAGCTTTTCATAAGCACCCCACAATCTTTTCAATCCTTTCTCTGATGCCTGCAATGCTTCGTTGCTGAAATCAAGTGTGCTACGGTAATGTGTTTGCAATATGAAGAAACGCACCGTCATCGGATGATAGGCTTTTTCCAGTATCGGGTGGTCACCGCTAAACAGTTCTGTCAGTTTGATCACATTGTTATAACTCTTACCCATCTTTCGGCCGTTAATGGTGATCATGTTATTGTGTATCCAATAACGAACCGGCGCTGAATGATTGCAGATAGTACTCTGTGCAATTTCGCTTTCGTGGTGTGGGAACAACAGATCCATACCCCCGCCATGTATGTCAAATTGTGCGCCGAGATATTTGGTAGCCATCGCAGAACATTCAATATGCCAGCCGGGATAACCTACTCCCCAGGGGCTTTGCCAGCGCATAATATGCTCCGGCGCTGCATTTTTCCAAAGGGCGAAATCAGCAGTGTCTCTTTTTTCCTCCTGTCCCTCCAGCTCCCTGGTTGTTTCAAGCAGGTCTTCAATTACTCTTCCGCTCAGTTTACCATAATCATGGCCCGCTGCATATTTTTTTACATCAAAGTATACCGAGCCATTCACTTCGTAAGCATAACCCGCCTCCATAATCAGTTTGATCATTTCAATCTGCTCTACAATATGCCCGGTAGCGGTTGGTTCAATGGAAGGCTTCAATGTGTTGAATTGTTCCATTGCCCAATGAAAGAGATTGGTGTATTTGGTCACCAGTTCCATGGGTTCCAGTTTTTCCAATACAGCTTTTGTTGCAATCTTATCTACTGCTTCCCTTCCTTCCTCCTCAAAATGACCGGCATCGGTAATATTTCTTACATAGCGAACCTTATAACCGAGATATTGCAGGTAACGATAGATCACATCAAACGTAATATAGGGCCTTGCATGGCCGAGATGGCTTTCGCCGCTTACCGTTGGCCCGCATACATACATGCCCACATGACCGGGGGTAATAGAGGTAAAGATTTCTTTTTGTCTTGTATAGGAATTGTAAACTTTTAAGTCGCCCATAGCTGCAAATTTAAGCTTCAGGCTGCAAGCCTCAAGCGGCAAGCACATTATTTATTAAGCCTCTTAATAAAAGAAGATAGCATTTTCTGTTCATCCACCACATTCTGTAACAACGTTGCTCTTAAATTAATATCACTATAATTTACAGCCTCCGCAATAAGCAGTTGAGTTTCTAATTCAAATGATGAGCCTAAGGAAATTTCTAAGAACCTATTGTAATCCTTTTCGCTTGTACGGCTGCTGCCCTCAGCAATATTAGAAGGAATAGACACCGCAGCTCTTGTTATTTGACTCGAAAGAGCAAACTTCTCTTCTTTGGGAAAGTTTTCTGTTAGTTTAAATGATTGCACCGCAATTTCAAGACCTTTTTGCCAAACCAGGAGTTGTTTAAAATTTTTCATTTTTCTATTAAAGATAAACGAACCACATCAACGCTTGTGGCTAAGAACTTGTAGCCTGAAGCTATTTTCTGAGCTCCACATCAGCTACCAGCATATAATGATCTGATAAATTCTTTACCACCCGGTTGAACTGCCGTACCTTAAATCGCTTGTCAGCAAAAATATAATCAATACGAAGTGTAGGTGAAAGCCCGGAAAATGTTCTGCCAATACCAAATCCCTTTTTTAAAAAGGCGTCCTGCATCTCTCCTTTCACTTTTCTGTATGTATATGAATTAGGTGTTTCATTCAGGTCAGCGCAGATGATAACCGGATGCGGACTGATACCCGTAATCTCAGCGATCAGGCCGGCCTGTATGCCGTGATAGGATAAACCTCTTTTCAGTTTAGATAAGATGGTTTTTGAATTGCTGATCAGGCTGTCGTCACCGCTTTTTATCTTATCCAGGTTTTTGTAGTCCATTTTGTTGAAACGTAAGGACTGAAGCCTGGTGGTATAGACACGGAAAGTATCGCTATTGAATTTTATATCAGCATGTATCAGTACATCGGGTAATGTGGGCCGTGGATACCGAACCGTACCGCTGTCAACAATCGGGTATTTAGAAAAAATGATAGAGCTGTAAAACATTTCATCACCATCCGTATCAAAATTAAAATAATGATAAGGATAGCCCAGATCATCCTGTATAGCCTGTATGTTATCGTAATAATCTGCTTTAGTGCTGGTATGAAACTCCTGCAGGCATAGGACATCCGCTTCCTGCTGCTTCAATAGTTCCAGCATTTTTAGCCGAGTAGCACTGCCCTTATTACTTACCTTTTTCAATTCAATGAAACGGGCTACATTCCAGGTAACCACCCGGATGGTGCCGGGAGTCCTTTTGTATTCAAAACTTCCGGGACTGTTAAACGCAAAAGAAACCAGGATGCTTTTAATGCTGAACAGCAAAGCCACTCCTGAGATCAGTGCATACCGTGGCCGCATGATAATGAGCCAGCCGGCCAGGAAAAAAAGCACTGCCAGCAGTAAAAAAGGAAAGGCAAGGCCAAAAAAAGAAATGAACCACCATTGCTGCGGATTCAGGTATGGTGAAAGACAGGACAGCAGAAAGAAAAATACCACCACAATATTGGAATAAATAAAGAACCGCTTGGTGAATATCCGAATTTTGCTGGCCATTGCTGCAATTTACGATTTGTAAATGCAACGAGTACTTTTAGGATGATAAGTGGTAGATCAAAGTTCTTTGTTGGCCCTCTTCAACAGATCTTTTTCTTCGTCTGTCAGAAAATGGTAACCCTTTTGACTGATCTTGTCCAGAATTTCATCAATACGTTCCTGGGTAACATTGGGAGTACGTTTGTACGGTGCAGCAGTGGAACGATAAAATAATTCTTCCTTTATATTAACTCCCTTTTTAGGTTTATTGGGGTTAAAAAGATTATTGACCCAGTCAGCAAGGTTATTCATCCAGTTACTGCCATCATAGCCACGACGCAGCAAGAACAAGAACATGAATCCGGAGAAAGCACCAGCCAGGTGGGTGATGAGTGTACCGGTATCGCTGATAGATACCGTAGCGAGATCTGAGACTACATAGATCAACGTCAGTATCCACATAGGAATGCCTCCACCAATCATCGGGAATAGCCGATACCCGGAAGAAACTATTGTTGTGGCAATAGCAACAGCCATTACTCCGGCTGAAGCTCCTGTTGAAACGGCATAAGGCAGTTGTGCCTGCAGCGAAGGCAAAAAGTTATAAGCCAAAATAAATGCTATGGCTCCGCCCAATGAACCGTAAATAAAAATGGGAACGATCTTGCGGTTGCCGGTAAGATCCTGCATGATGTAGCCAAAACTCCACAACCAGATCATATTGGTGAATACTTTCCAGATATTATCATGGACAAACATGTGGGTGAACACTGTCCATGGTTTAGAAAACAGGGCGCCGGTATCAGCCGGCATTACAACCCAGCCCAATACATTCTTATTGAAAATGGCCAGTGCGGTTTCTTTGGGAAAACGGAAATACCACACAGCTTTTAAAAAGGCAAAGCCAACAAACACTATAAGGCAAACGGCGATCAACGTCATAAGTGAGTTACCACTCTGACCAAGGGCTATTCTTTGCCGGTATTGATTCTCTGTGTAGGGCATATTGAAACAGCATCAAAAGTCCGTCAATTTTTAATAACGAACATCGATTTTTATTGGGAAAATGAAATTTAATATAACGTTCGCCGGTTGGTTTTGTTCCAGATATAAACGATCAAAAAACCTGTAATAGCTCCGCCCAGGTGGGCAAAATGGGCAATATTGTCTCCTGTTACCTGGCCAAAACCGCCAAACAGGTCAAAAGCGATATAGGCCAACGCCAGCCATTTGGCCTTGATGGGAATAGGTATTGGAATGATCATCAGCTCTGTATTGGGAAACAAGTAGGCAAATGCTACAAATACACCCATAATGGCGCCGGAAGCACCCACAGCCGGAACGGGTATTCCCTTACCCATGAAATGCTGCATTAGCAAATGTGCTGCGGCCGCCCCCACACCACTGGCCAGGTAAAAAAACAGGAAACGTTTGGCACCCCAAATATTTTCCAACACCCGGCCAAACATCCACAGCACAAGCATATTCATGATAATGTGAAAAATGAAATTCGGAGAATGGGTAAACATGTGAGTGGCCACCTGGTAGGGCTCAAACATAGGGGTGTCAACAGGCCATAAAGCAAGGCGATAAGTAAGTGCATACTCTCTGTCGAAAACCAACTGCGCTACAAATACCAGCACATTAATAATGATCAGGTTCTTCACTATCGGCGGAAACCGATCATAACGGGTAAACCGGAAATTGCTCATTCGGCAAAAATAAGGCTTATCAGAGGCCCGAAGGCTTTCCGGCTGCCTGCAACTCTAAATCTTTCTTTAAAATATACCCGCTGGTGACAGTTCCTTTTGAATTTGTAAAAGAACATTCTACAAAATTTCGGAACTGTTTGAATGAAACCACCTTGTTACCTTTTACCAAATAGGCTTTCCTGGGCCTGGAGCCAATAGCAGGACTGCTGTAGAAATATGTTTTAACCGCTTTTACTTTCCAACTGCTGCTATCCGCATTGTAATGCGGTGTAAATTTTTCTATAGAAATATCACCCGTCTCAGATCTGCTAATCACCGATTCATTCATTGTCCTTTCAGGATCACCAGACTGAAAACTGGTTGACTTATGTGTTTGCAGAAACCAGTTTTTTTTCACTGCATCATAGCGAAATGTAAAACTTTCTGCCCAGCGCCAGCTACTGCCACCGTAAAGATCTGCTGTGAACTCTCCGGGCTTTATCGTCAATCCCTGGTAAGGATCGCCCATTACACCGCCACAGTTTTTACAAAAGATCAGTTCATTGTTTACGGCAACGGTTTTGAGTGTACCATTTGCCTGGCGGATGATAAGCAGTAGTGGCCGGTGAGCATCCCAGTCAGTGTTATAAAATGAAAAAGTGTCTTCTCCTGCCGTCTTCAATACCAGTAGATAGTCGTCCAGTTTATCCCTGTTCAAATCGCCTTTCACCACATCCATCAATTCATAACCGGGCATGATGAATGGTTTTAGTTCGTCTGGTATTGACATTTCCTGAGAAAAACTATCAATACAAAAAAGAAGACTGAGTAAGGCAATTACTTTTTTCATAAAAGAGGTTAAATGATTAATTTAAACCATGAAATGAGCCATAAAATTTTCGAGCTATTATACCAACCGGCGATAAAAATTTCATGGCGAATTCTATGTGGCAAAATTCCTGAAACTAAAAGATACACATGAAATTTTATTGTATTCTTCTCAGCATTTGCATGACGAATTTTGTCTTTGCACAAAAGGAAACCGATACCCTTAAAAGCAACAACCAGATTTCCCGAAAATGGCCTGGTTGGAAAATGAACGGCAAGAACATAAGCTGGAAAGAGGCAAAAGTGCATATAAGAAAGGTACCGGAAGCAATCCCCTATTTGAAGAAGGCATTTAACCAGGAAAAACTAGCCTATCTATGCCTTGTGCCATTAACTATTTCTGTTATGATGATTCCCGAACCCGGATCGCTAAACTATACTGAACGAAATATTCTTACCCGTTCATTTGCTGCAGCTTCAGCGGTGGCGATGCTCTATTTTATGTTACAACGTAGTAAACACCATAATAAAGCTATTCTCATCCACAATGAAAAAAGGGTAATGGCCTACTGAGATTTCAGTTTCAACTGCACCACATTCTCAATGTGATGGGTGTGTGGAAACATATCTACCGGTTGTACTTTGGTCACTTCATATTTTTCTCCCAGCAGATTAAGGTCCCGGCCCTGTGTGGCGGGATTGCAACTTACATACACAATTACCGGCGCTGCTATCTCTAATAATTTTTCCACCAGCTTCGGGTGCATGCCTGCCCTTGGCGGATCGGTGATGATCACATCCGGCCGGCCATGTGTGGCAAAGAATTCATCATTGCAAATCTTAATAACATCCCCGGCAAAAAAGTCAGCGGAATTCAGGTTATTCAGCGCTGCATTTTTTTTGGCATCATGTATGGCTTCTTCTATCACTTCTACCCCCACAATATGTTTGGCCAGTTTACTTACAAATATGCCAATGCTGCCGGTTCCGCAATAAAGGTCATACACTGTTTCTTTTCCGGTGAGTTCGGCAAAATCCCTTGTTACCTGGTACAATCGTTCTGCCTGTCTCGTATTGGTCTGAAAGAATGATTTAGGTCCAATCTTAAATTGAAAATCCTCCAGCTTCTCAATCACATATCCCTTTCCATGATAAGTAATGGGTTCAAGGTCGTACAGGCTGTCGTTCTTTTTTTGATTAACTGTGTAAAGCAATGTCGTTATCGAAGGAATTTTTTCCAGCAGGTATTTTAGCAGCCCTTCTGTTTTGGTAAAATCGTCTTCGCCTACGATCACATTCACCATCACTTCGCCTGTGGTGCAGATACGCAGCTGCACATTGCGCAAATAACCGGTATGATGCCTTACATCATAATAAGCCAGCTCATTTGCCTTTGCATAATCTCTTATCGCTTCACGGATGGCATTCGTAGGTTCAGGCTGCAGGTAGCATTGGGTAATGTCCACCACTTTATCAAACAATCCTTTGGCATGAAAACCTGCCGCCCCGACTTTGCTTATTTCGGGCACATTGGTTTCACTTTTTGTTGCCTGGAATTCTTTTTCCGGCACATAGCGATAGGTGCCAAAAGTGTACTCTAGTTTATTACGATAATACCGGTCTGCTTCTCCGCCCAATATGGGCATGAACTCCGGCAACGGCACTTTACCAATTCGCTGCAGGGCATCCTGTACCTGGCGGGATTTGAACTTCAACTGCTCCTCGTATGGCACAGACTGCCACTGGCAGCCGCCGCAGTCACCATAATGTTCACAAAAGGGAACTGCCCTCTTCGGTGATAATTCATGAAATACCAGCGGATATCCCTCGGCCCAGTCCTTTTTATTCTTATACAGGAATACATCCACCACATCACCAGGCACTGTTCTTTCCACAAAAACCACTTTGCCCTCCCAGCGGCCAAGTGATTTGCCTTCGGCCGCATAATCTTCCACCCGGAATTTTTCAAGCACCGTATTTCTTTTTCGTTTTCTTGCCATTGGGCAAAAGTAGGAGTTTAGCCGTTTAAGGTTGAAACCTGGAAACCACCGATGAACAAGGCAACCATGTGACTTATGAAGCTGTCTTCCTCTTTAACTAACCTTAAACCTTAAACTTTTCAACCTTAAACCTAACTTTACCTGCTTTATTCAGACTTATGAAAAAAATATTATTGCTGACAGGACTTTTATGGGCTGCAACTATTGTGGCGCAGGACAAACCAGGTTACGAGATCAAGGTAACATTCAAACCTTTCAAAAACCAGTATATCTACCTGGGTCACTATTTTGGCAAATCCTACCCGATCATCGATTCGGTAATGCTGAACGAAAAAAGCGAAGCAACATTCAAAGGTGATAAACTATTGAATGGTGGTATCTACCTTATTGGTTACCCGGGCCGGGCCGGTTTCTTTGAAATACTGGTTGATAAAAACCAGCATTTTTCTGTAATAGCAGACACAGCCACCATAATAAATGAACTGAAGTTTGTGAATTCACCGGACAATGTATTGTTCAACAACTACCAGCAGTTTATGACATCGAAGGGCAAAGCCATCAATACACTGAAAGAAAAGTACAAAACGGCTGCTACTAAAAAGGATTCAACAGAAGTGACAGATAAGCTTTCGAAGCTCGATAAAGAGATTGCTGATTTCAGGGCGGATATAATGAAAAAATATCCCGAATCTATATTAACAGCCTTATTGCAAACCATGCGGGAACCGGAGCTGACCGGCAAACTGAAAGAACCCAAAACAAATGAAGATTCGCTGGCAGCCTGGCAATTTTTCAAAAGCCATTACTGGGATGGGGTAAAGTTCTGGGACGGAAGGCTGGCATACACTACTTTTTTCGAAGAGAAACTGGATAAATATTTCAATCAGTTAGTAGTGCCAAATCCGGATTCTGTCATCAAGGAACTAGACTGGATGCTGGGCTTTTCTTCGTTAAACCCTGAAATGAACCGCTTTTTGCTGATCAAATTTGTAAACCGGTACCTCAACCAGAAATACATGTGGGAGGACGCCATATTTGTTCACCTGTTTGAAAAATACTTCTCGCAAAAAACATATCCCTGGCTGAATGAGAATGGGAAAAAAATCATTACAGACAGGGCTTATAGTTTGATGGCAAATATCATGGGTAGCCCGGCCAGTGAAATTGAACTGCCCGATTCATCCGGTAAAAACATTTCACTTTATAATACAGCCGCTCCTTATACAGTTGTTGTTTTCTGGGATCCTACCTGCGGACATTGTAAAGAAGTATTACCCAAACTGGACTCTTTCTATGTAGCCAAATGGAAAGCTGCAGGATTAAAAATGTTTGCTGTAGCCAAAGAAACCGATGGCAACCGGAAAAACTGGACAGATTTTGTAACAGAGCAAAAACTATGGGACTGGACACATGTTTATTATTCCAAAGCAGCAGACAAGGCCAGAACCGACAGCAATGTGCCCGGCTATTCACAGCTTTATGATGTACTCAGTTTTCCGACATTATATTTGCTGGACAAAGACAAACGGATCATTGCCAAAAAACTGACTTACCAGCAAATTGATGATGTGCTCCAATTGAAAATGAAAGGGCAATAAGTATAAAAAACCAATACCAGTAAACCAACCGGCTTTTTACAGGCCGCAAATGACAATGACTATGAAAAAGATATTCTTCATTACACTGCTTTTTTGCGGAGTTGCTGTTTCAGCGCAAACATTGTTTACTTATGGCAACTACCAGGTAGATGCTAAAGACTTTCTCCGTGCATTCAATAAGAATAACCTGCAGCCAACTGGCAACAAAGCCAAAGCCATCAGCGATTATCTTCAGTTGTTTATCAAATCAAAACTGAAAGTACGAGAGGCTTACGACAAAAGATATGATACGCTACCACAAATTGTAATGGAAGTAAGCAACCTGCGGACCCAAATCGCTGAAAACTTTATGACCGACCCTGCCCTGGTTGCAAAAATGGGAAAAGAAGCCTTCGACAGAAGCCAGAAGGATATCAGGGTTTCTCACATTTTTATTTCGCTGCGCAATACCTCCGGTTTTATTGACTCAGCAGTGGCACAACAAAAATTGAACAATGTACTGCAGCGACTGGCAAAAGGAGATGACTTTGGAAAACTGGCACAGGACTTATCAGATGATACTACTGCTAAGAAAAATAAAGGCGACCTGGGGTTCATTACGGTATTTACCTTGCCCTATGAATTTGAAAATGTTATTTATTCTACCCCAACAGGCAAATATTCAAAAGCCGTTGGCTCTAAAATCGGTTACCATATTTTCAAAAATACAGGAGAACGGAAAGCAGCCGGTAAAATAAAAGCACAACAGATATTGCTGGCATTTCCTCCCAACGCTGATGAGGCAGCTAAAAAGCAAATCGGCAATCTGGCTGACTCATTATACAAACGATTATTGGCGGGTGACAATTTTAATCATCTCGCTTCTGCTTTCAGCAACGATTATGTTACGGCTGCCACGGGTGGCTTAATGCCCGACATCAGCGTGGGGCAATATGATCCGGCATTTGAAACAGTCTTATGGTCGTTACCAAAAGATGGCGCCATCAGCAAGCCGTTTGTTACTGCCTACGGCTGGCATATCGTAAAAAGAGTTTCCAAAAAACCGGTGGTGACGGACCCGAATGATAAAGCCAACCTGCAGGAACTGGAACAAAAGATTAAAACAGATGCCCGCTGGAAATCATCCAAAGATTTTATCTACAACCAGCTAAAAGCAAAACTGCCCGTTAAACGATACAGCTATGATGATGCAGCCGTATGGGCCATGTCGGACAGTGTACTGGACTATAAATCGATGTTGCCGGCTGGCCGCAGCATCATCGCCACTACACCTTTATTCAGCATCGGCGATTCTGTATATGATGCCAACGACTGGGTAAACTATGCCAACACCTATCGTTTTAAGCAGGATGGCAGCGGCGCCAAGCCCTGGCCACAGGTACGAGAAGAGTTTGAACAGTTCATGATGGTAAACTATTACCGTGATCACCTGGAAGAATTCAATGAAGACTTCAAAAACCAAATGAATGAATTTAAAGACGGTAATATCTTCTTCGAGATCATGCAGCAGGAAGTTTGGAACAAAGCCCAGTCGGACACAGCGGCTTTACTGGCCTTGTATGAAAGGAATAAAAAGAATTATCTCTGGAAACAGAGTGCCGATGCTGTAGTTTTCTTCTGTGCAGACGAAACCACAGCCAGGATGGCTTATGACCAGTTGAAGAAAAACCCGGGCGACTGGAAGAAGGTGGCTGACAGTTATACAGAAAAAATCGTTGCTGATTCATCCCGCTACGAATGGGATCAGCTTCCTAACATGAACAAGACGGCCCCAAAAGCTGGACTGATTACCACACCGGTGGTTAATAAAACAGATAATACAGCTTCCTTTGCCTATATAGTACATGTCAATACACAACCTGTTCAACGGAGCTTTAATGAGGCCAAGGGATTGGTGATAAACGATTACCAGGCGGTGCTGGAGCAACAGTGGGATGAAGAGCTGAGAAAAAAATACCCGGTGGTTATTGATCAGAAAGTGCTGGCGGAGATTTCTAAATAGTGTTTATATGAAAAGTGAAGGACGATACCTTGTATAATCTTTTTCCCTCCTTCACTTATTTAGCCTCTTAGCCTAAATATCCTTCACCACATTGGCCACCACCTGCGGCCTGCCCAATGTGTAATAATGGAGAACAGGTACTCCGTTTTTCTTCAGGTCTTTGGATTGCATCAGCAGCCACTCAGCTCCCACTTTCTCAACGTCTTCATCAGTCTTGCAACGCAAAATTTCATTAGAAAGATCGGCAGGCAGGTCAATATGAAATGTTTTGGGCAGTACAGTCAGTTGTTTTTTAGTATACACCGGTTTTAATCCAGGAATAATGGGCACATTAATACCAATAGCCCTGCAGGCATCCACAAATGCATAATATTTTGCATTATCAAAAAACATTTGTGTAATAATGTAATCAGCTCCCGCATCCACTTTATTCTTCAGGTGCATCAGGTCGTTATCCATATTCGGCGCTTCAAAATGCTTTTCGGGATAACCGGCGACACCAATACAAAACCTTGTTTTGTGAGTGTCTTTAAGTTCTTCTTCCAGGTAAATACCAGAATTTAAATTAACTACCTGCTTCAGCAGGTCAATCGCATATTTATGCCCGCCTGGCTCTGGTTCAAAAGTAGTTTCATTCTTGGCAGCATCACCCCGCAACACCAGCACATTGTCAATACCGAGATAATGAAGGTTAATTAAAGCATCCTCCGTTTCATTGACTCCAAAACCACCGCATATCAGGTGGGGTACAGTATCTACATTATATTTATTCATAATGGCAGCACAGATACTTTCTGTGCCGGGTCTTTTCCGTACCACTACTTTTTCAAAAGTTCCATCCGCTCTTTTTTTGAATACATGTTCGCTCCGGTGATAAGTCACATTAATAAACGATGGCTTAAACTCCATCAGCGGATCCAAATGCTTATATAGAGCCCCGATTCCCTTTCCTTTCAGCGGTGGTAAAACTTCAAACGATAATAAAGTGCCCTTAGCCTGGTTGATATGATCAATTACCTTCATAAGCCTGCAAAGCTAACAATGCAGGGGCATTAGTCAAAACCACGTTAAATGCGGCAGAAATCCCCCTAATCAGTTATCATCACTTATTTTTGCTGCCCATGTCAGTTACTATCCGCACAGAGAACCTTGTAAAAAAATACGGGCAACGGGTTGTTGTCAATCATGTTTCATTTGAAGTGAAGCAAGGAGAGATCGTTGGTCTGCTCGGCCCTAATGGTGCCGGTAAAACCACTTCCTTTTACCAGGTAGTAGGACTGGTAAAACCGGATGAAGGCAAGGTTTTTCTACATGACCAGGATATTACGGCACTGCCCATGTACAAAAGGGCACAGATGGGTATTGGCTACCTGCCCCAGGAAGCTTCTGTATTCCGTAAGCTGAGTGTGGAGGACAATATTTCCGCCATCCTGGAAATGACCAAACTTTCCAAGCAGCAACAAAGAGATAAACTGGAATCATTACTTAATGAATTTCGCCTGCAGCATGTTCGCAAAAGCAATGGCGATGTGCTGAGCGGTGGTGAAAGAAGGCGTACAGAAATTGCCCGGGCTCTATCAGTTGACCCTAAGTTCATCCTGCTGGATGAACCTTTTGCCGGCATTGACCCGATTGCGGTGGAAGATATACAGGCCATTGTAGCCAGGCTTAAGTATAAGAACATCGGCATTCTCATTACCGACCATAATGTAACAGAAACCTTGTCCATTTGCGACAGGGCCTATTTATTGATTGAAGGAAAGATCTACAAGCATGGCACGGCCGAAGAACTGGCCGCCGATGATGAAGTAAGACGCCTTTATCTTGGAAGAAATTTTGAGCTGAAACGTAAAGACTATTTACACGAAGAAGCCATCAGGGCAAGCGGCGTTGAAGAAGGCGACCGTTAAGTTTTATCCATTCCTTTAATTTCTCTATTTTGCCGGCAGCAATGAACCTGTTAAGCCCAGCCATATCATCACTGGCCCGTATGCGCCTCTGGCGTATAGAGGCCTGGAGAAACAATCCACTGGATGCACAGCGGGAAGTGCTGCAGGATCTTGTTACTTCGGCCCAGTACACCGAGTTTGGCCGCAAGTATAATTTTTCCAACCTGTTTAATGTCCGTGATTTTAAAGCTACAGTTCCTATTCATGAGTATGAAGATATAAAGCCGTATATCGAACGTATCATGCAGGGGGAACAGAATATTTTATGGAATACACCGATCTATTGGTTTGCCAAAAGCAGCGGCACCACCAGTGATAAAAGTAAATTCATTCCCATCAGCGAAGAAAGCCTGCAGGATGGTCATTACAAAGCATCCAAAGATGTATTGTCACTATATTATCAATTTCATCCCGATTCCGCCTTGCTTACCGGGAAAGGTTTAGTGATTGGCGGCAGCCATAATATCAACCCAATGAATACGGAAGCTCAGTATGGTGATCTGAGCGCTGTACTATTGCAAAACTCACCTTTCTGGGGGCATTGGCTCAGAACGCCTGACCTCAGCATTGCCCTGATGGATGAATGGGAAAACAAAATTGAAAAGCTGGCAGAAAGTACCATTAAAGAAAATGTCACTTCCATTTCCGGTGTGCCTACCTGGACCCTGGTTTTGTTCAAACGGATATTGGAGATCACCGGAAAACAATCGATGAGTGAAGTATGGCCATCGCTGGAACTATATATGCATGGAGGCGTATCTTTTACTCCTTATAAAGAACAGTTTAGAAAGATCATCGGTAAAGACATCAACTACCTTGAAATGTATAATGCCAGTGAAGGTTTTTTTGCCGCACAGGATATACCGGGCAGTGAAGGCATGCTCTTGTTCACCGATCATGGCATCTTTATGGAGTTTATGCCGGTAAGTGAGTATGGGAAAAAAGAACCGCAAACTGTAAGTCTCCAGGATGTAGAACTGGGGAAAAACTATGCCCTGATCATCAGTACCAATGGCGGTTTGTGGAGATACCTTGTTGGCGATACAGTTCAATTCGTTTCCCTGAAACCATTCCGCATTAAAGTATCCGGCAGGTTGAAACATTATATCAATGCCTTTGGGGAAGAAGTGATCGTTGACAACACTGACAAAGCTATTGCCCTTGCCAGTGAGAAAACCGGCGCCATAGTCAATGATTATACAGCAGCACCTGTCTATTTTTCCGATTCATCAAACGGTGCCCACGAATGGCTTATTGAGTTTGAAAAAGAACCGGAAAACCTGGAGCTATTCACGAAAGAACTGGATATAGCACTGAAGAGTATCAACAGCGATTACGAAGCCAAGCGCCATAAAAGTATTGCATTGGGAATGCCTGTCATTCATGCTATGAAGAAAGGTGCTTTTACCGAATGGCTTCGAAGCAAGGGAAAACTCGGCGGTCAGCACAAAGTACCACGACTGTCAAATGACAGAACCATGATTGATGAGATACTGAAAATGAATCTTTCTACATTTACCACTCAATAAACTAAAGAACCATGTTATTAAAAGGAAAAGTTGCCATCGTTACAGGAGCTGCCCGCGGCATTGGAGAAGGAATTGCATTAAAATTTGCCGAACACGGAGCTAATGTAGCTTTCACCTACGTAAGCAACAGCAGTGCTGAAAAAGCAGCTGCATTAGAAACAAAATTGACTGGTATGGGGGTAAAGGCTAAAGCCTATAAAAGCAATGCCGGCGACTTCGTCCAATGTGAAGCCTTTGTCAATGATGTGCTGAAAGAATTTGGCACAGTAGATATATGTGTAAATAATGCAGGTATATCCAAGGACAACCTGCTGTTGAGAATGAGCCCCGAGCAATGGAACGATGTGATACAGGTAAACCTGAACAGTGTTTTTTATATGACCAAACAGGTCATCCGCCCGATGATGAAAGCCAAAAGCGGTTCTATCATTAATATGAGCTCCATTATTGGTGAAATTGGTAACGCCGGACAAAGCAGCTATGCAGCCAGCAAGGCAGGTATTATAGGTTTTACCAAATCTGTGGCCAAAGAACTGGGTAGTCGCAATATCCGCTGTAATGCCATTGCCCCCGGGTTTGTTGAAACCGATATGACATCCTATTTAAAAGAAGGCGAGGCGGCTGATAAATACAAAGCTGGAATCCCATTGGGCAAATTTGCATCTGCTGAAGATATTGCCAATGCTACTTTATTTTTAGCAAGTGATATGAGTTCTTACATAACGGGTCAAACGCTGAGTGTGTGTGGTGGGCTAAATATTTAAAGTCACCCCTGAAGTTTGATATTGCGTTTCTTAATATAACTATGCCACAAAATCATACTGGCAATGGTACGATAAGGCCGCCAGGGCTCGGCTATTACCAGCATTTCATCTTTGGAGATATGCGGATGAAGTTGTTTCGTTTCCTTCAAGCTGTTTACTAACGCTATATCACCCAGCGGAAACAAATCTGTTCGCTGTAAAGCATGCATCAGGTACACATCAATGGTCCAGTGACCGATACCTTTTAAACGGATCAATTGTTCCCGTACTTCTTCATCCGGCAAGAGAGACAATTTCTTTAAACTGATTTGCTTTTTGATTATTGTTTCTGCCAAATGGCGGGCATATCCCATTTTTTGCCGGGTAAAATAGCAAGCCCTCATCTCTTCATCAGAAAGTTGCAGAATCTTTTGGGGTGTAACATAGCCGATCTTTTCTTTCAACTTCTTAAAAGCAGCATAAGCAGCCGCCAACGAAACCTGTTGCTCAAGAATAGTGAGAATAAGTGTTTGAAAACTGTTTGGCCTGGTCCACATCGGCGGATAGCCATGCTGACGGATGATATTGCTGAGATCCTTATCCTTTTTGGTTAGCCAATCACAAAACCGGTGAAAGTTGCTTTCATCAAATTGCTGATACATGTATTAAGCCCCTTTATGTGATTTGGGAGCTTTGAACTTTTCAATGGCATGACGGGTAAAATCACTTAACACCAGTTTGCCGCTGATTGCTGCCCGTTCTAACAACAACTTGTCCCAGTCTTCAGTTCCCTTCCAAAGCATCTTTTTTATTTCCGCCATCGCCTCCGGGCTTGAATGAGACAGTACCTGAACCAATCTTCTTACTGCTTCATCCAGTTCGGGTATGCCGGGATATACTTCTGCAAATAAACCTTTACGTTTTGCCCAGTCGGCGCTACGCCACATGGTAGCATCAATAGATAAAGTACTGAAAGCAGACTTCCCTATTTTTCTCTCAACGGCAGGCCCTACTACAAAAGGACCGATACCCACAGCCAGTTCACTTAATTTCACTTCGGCTGCTTCTGTCGCAATTGCATAATCACAGGCTGCTGCAATACCTACACCGCCACCTACACACTTACCCTGTATGCGGCCGATTACAAACTTGGGACAGATACGGATTGCATTGATCACTTTGGCAAATCCACTAAAAAACTCTAGTCCTTCTTCTTTATTGTTGATCGCAACCAGTTCATCAAAACTGGCGCCGGAACAAAATGTTTTATCACCAAAGCTGCGAAGCACAATTACTTTTGTTTCGGAGTCGTTGCCAGCCCCGTGAATTGCCTGTGCCAGTTCTTCTAATATTTTACCGGGCAATGAATTACTTTGCGGATGATAAAATTCTATAGTGGTAACCCCGTGATGTATTGTTGATTTTACAAAAGCTTCCATAACCATGATTTGTAATACAAATTTAGACCGAACCAGGCCTGAATATTGATGATTTATGTTCTGTTATAAAAATAAAATCCCAAAATCCGACCTTATTTCTCAGTTACTTTTAAGCGCCACCATAGTCAATATAGTAGCGACTCCTGTCACTTCATTGGAATCGTCAATCATTTCCACCAGCCATTTTACAATTCCCTTTTCAATGTCATCACCCCGTTTTAAATCCTCCGGCTTTTCTACTACTCTCTTGTCATTCGGCAGTTTTTCTTTACAGGTAAAGCGGATATGAATTTCTGCGCCCGGGTAAACTGGTTTGGTAAACCGCAGTTCATCAATTCCATAATTGAGCAAAACCGGATTTTTTTCATAACTGTCCACAAATAAACCTGCAGCGATGCTCATAATAAGATAACCATGTGCCACCTGCTGTTCAAACATGGTTCCGGTAAAATCAGTGGTTTTGATATGCGCATAAAAATGATCGCCGCTCAGGTCGGCAAATTTGTCAATGTCTTCTGAAGTGATCAACCTTTTTTCTGTAACGATCTGGTCACCAATCTGTAGTTCTTCAAAATATTTTTTAAAAGGATGCTTACCCGGATCTTTTCCTTTTGCATGGGGTTGGTAAATATTCGTAACCTCCGTTATAGTGGTTGGTGAACCTTGTATAGCAGTACGTTGCAGGTAATGTTTTACTCCCCGCAGACCTCCCATTTCTTCTCCGCCGCCTGCACGGCCGGGCCCTCCGTGTACCAATAATGGCAAAGGAGATCCGTGTCCTGTATTCTCTTTGGCACATTCATTATTCAGTACCAGTATTCGTCCATGGTGAGTGGCTGCACCAATCACATATTGCCTTGCCTCTTTGTAGTCTGCCGTAACAACGGTGGTAACCAGGCTACCCTTTCCTAATTTGCTCAGCGCAATGGCATCATCCATGTTTGTATAAGGCATAATCGTACTTACAGGTCCGAAAGCTTCTACCTCATGTGGTTCGGAACAGGAATGTGGTTTGTCATTCATCAATAATACCGGAGACATAAAAGCCCCTTTCTTTGGATCGGCATCTACCACTTCCACACTGTCCAGCGAACCGTACACTATTTGAGAACTGGCCAGCAGTTTCTCAATCTGACTTCTGACTTCAGATCGCTGCGTTTCTCCTGCAAGACTCCCCATTCTCACTTTTTCATTCAGCGGATTGCCGATAACAGTTTGAGCCAATGAAGTGCCAATCGCTTTCCAAACATCTTCCATTTTATTCCCGGGTACAAAAATCCTGCGGATGCCGGTACAGCGCTGACCGGCTTTTAATGTCATTTCTTTTCGTATCTCTTTTATAAAAATATCCCACTCCGGTTGATCAGGTGTCACATTTTCGCCCAGCACTATACAGTTCAACGAATCAGCTTCCATATTGAAAGGAACATTATTCTCCAGTATAGCTGCTGTCTTTTTTAGCATCAGGCCTGTGGTAGCACTGCCGGTAAAAGTGACTACATCCTGCGAAGTAACATGATCCAGCAGGTCACCTGCACTGCCACAGATGAGTTGTAATGAACCTTCCGGTAAAATGCCTGAAGCAATGATCTCTTTCACTACAGCCTCTGTCAGGTAAGAAGTTACAGTCGCAGGCTTTACAATGGCTGGTACACCGGCCAGCAGGTTCACAGCAATTTTTTCCAGCATACCCCAAACCGGGAAATTGAAAGCATTGATATGGATAGCTACTCCTTCCTTTGGAGAAAGAATATGTGTACCCATGAATGTATTGTTCTTACCGAGGTTATGGCTTTCGCCATCAATAGCAATCACATCATTTGGAAACCTTCTCCGGAGTGAAGCATTGGCAAATAAATTACCTATGCCTCCCTCTATATCTACCCAGCTATCGGCTTTTGTCGCCCCCGTTCTATAACTGATTTCATAAAACCCTGAAAGATGGTTTCTTAAATGCAGGGCCAGTGCTTTTAGCATATTTCCCCGTTGATGAAAGGTCATTTTCCTAAGCGCCGGGTTTCCCACCTTACGGGCATGATCAGTTATAGCTGCAAAATCAAGTCCTTTGGTGGTAGCCGCTGCAAAAGGTTGACCGGTTACTGCATTGTAAAGTAATTGTCCGTCACCATCTCCAGTAATCCATTGGCCGGTTATATAATTTCCTAGTTTATACATATAGCATAGCAGATTTAGGCAACGAAAATACCCGAATTTGTAAAAACCAATTTCAACTGATTTTCGTCATAATAGCCCGATAAAGACACAAATACCTTTGCACTTCAAAAAACTTGTCATTATGAAGAATATACTATCAGTCATTATCATTGCCGCAGCCTTGTTTGTAACCAAATCTGCCAGTGCACAGGAAAAAGCCAAATGGGCTGAAAAAGACGCTTTTCATAAAATAATGAGCGAAACCTTTCACCCGGCTGAAGAAGGTAAACTGGAGCCCATCCGTAAACGCAGCCAGGAAATGATAGATGTGGCCATTGCCTGGAAAAACTCAACTGCCCCTGCCGGTTACGATAAGGAAAAAATAATGAAGGACCTGAAAGCCTTAGTTAAAGGAGCAAAAAAATTGAATAAAAATGTGCAGAAAAATGCATCAGACAATGACTTGAAAGAAGAATTGACAGAACTTCACGACTTATTTCACCAAATAACAGAAAAATGTTCTGGTGAAGACCATCATTAAAATTTTATAACAGGTATGAAGAGGATTTTAACCATTTTAATAGCGGCCAGTAGCATAATCATTATTTCCTGCGGAGGAGGTGATAAGAAGCATGATCACAGCGGTCATAACACCGGTGAGCCCAAAACACCTGCCGACAGTCTTTACGAACAGGTAATGGCAGGACATGATGAGGTGATGCCCAAAATGGGAAAAATCAGGGGGGCACAAAAAGAAGCCCAGCGTCTTATTGATTCTATTGCCACCTTACCTGCAAAGGCGCAGGTAGAAGCAGCTTCACTAAAATCAAAGCTGGAAGAACTGGCAAAAGACCTGAGCTATGCTGATTTTGCTATGGATAAATGGATGACAGAATTTGATCTTGATTCAGCAAAAAATGATATAGAAAAGCGGATAAAATACCTGGCTGATGAAAAACTGAAAGTAGATAAAGTAAAAGAAGCTATTCTCAATAGCCTCGCAAAAGCCGATTCAATACTTAAGAAATAACAGGATATTTTTTCTGACAATCAAAACGCTGACCGAGAAAGCACATTAGCAAAACCCGGTCAGCGTTTTTTTATGCAGGTACACTAACGGCCTACCGGTTCAACTCCAAACTGGCGAAGATGATGTAAGGCATGTTTATATAACAGCTGTACATTCTGCTCAAAATTCAGGTCGCCAAAGAAAGGATTGCGGGTTACCAGTTGGGGATTTTTTTCAAATGCCTCAAAAAAGGCAATCAACTCTTCCTGCAGTTCGCCAATAGCTGCCTGTACTGTTGCATGACGGGTATGAGGAGGTTCTTCGGACAACAACGGGTTTTTGGTATTTTCTTTAAACGGTTTTTCACTCATCATAAACTCTCGCATCCGGTCAAGATTTTCTGCCGGTTTAAGGATGGTATCAATCTTCAATCTTCCGCTGGCACAGCGAAGGGCATCAGCAGCAAAATGCTCCACCATTTGCTGTACATTCATTTTTCCCCAACGGGGTGTTGTTGCCGGGTGTATTTGCTGCAGGCAGGAAACAAACCTGGTGCGAAGAAAATTTTCCTTTTCAATACTCATATAACAAGGTTCGGAGGGGCAATTTACAAAAACGGGTGTTCATGAAAAAGCCCTTCATAAACGAAGGGCTTTCAAACAGCTTATTGTTATTGTTTATTCCATCTTCTTATCAATCGCCCTGCAAACAGCATTGAAAATTTCATCCACTGTACCTTCTCCTTTTACGGATTCAAACTTTTTTACTTTTTTATAATGCTCAGACACCGGCGCTGTTTCTTTCAGGTATACTGCGTAACGTTTGCGGATGACCTCTTCATTAGTATCATCACTTCTTCCGGATGTTTTACCCCGGTTGAGTAATCTTTTTACCAGCTCTTCTTCTGTCACTTCCAGCGCCACTACTGCTGAAATAGATGTCATTTTCAGATTAAGCAGGTTATCCAATGCCCTTGCCTGCGCCACAGTGCGGGGAAAACCATCAAATAAAAACCCTTTGGCTCCTTTATGCTTGTCAAAGTAATTATCCACCATACCTATCACCACTTCATCAGGCACCAATTGACCTTTATCCATAAAATTCTTTGCTTCCATGCCCAATGGTGTTTGCTGGGCTATTTCTTCCCGCAACAGATTGCCGGTAGAAAGGTGTACTAATTTATACTTTTCAACCAGCTTGTCGGACTGGGTTCCTTTACCACTTCCGGGAGGGCCAAATAAAACGAGATTAAACATAAACTATTAGCATTGGGTTATGGGCAAATATAATGTACGAGGCTTGCATTCCGCCTGTTCGGGGTCAGATTTGCAATAATCCTGTGCATGGTCAAAAATGTTAATATTTTTCCCTCAAGTCAAGCCGAAAACCATGCAAACTATGTTGCCGTACATTTGTTAAAGCATAATATGAAAGTATCTATAAAATACCTGTTTGTACTGTTAACTGCAGGGCTATTGCAGCAATGCAGTTATTCCCAGGATAATACAATTCGAAAAAACGAAACGACCATGGACAGCACCAAAAAGAACAACCCGGTTTACTCCAATACTGATACCAGCAAAGTGGTAATGAAAGAGGAAGAATGGAAGAAAGTATTGCCTGCAGATGTATTTTATATTGCCCGGCTGAAAGGCACAGAAAGGCCCTGGACCAGTAAGTTCGAGAGCTTTAAAGAAGCAGGCACCTATTACTGTGCTGCCTGCGGCAATGCTTTATTTAAAAGTGATACCAAATTTGACAGCGGCTGCGGATGGCCCAGTTTTTACGAACCGATCAGTAAAGGCAGCATCATCTACACACCCGACAACAGCCATGGCATGCAAAGAACAGAAGTGCAATGCGGCCGTTGTAAAGCCCACTTAGGCCATGTATTCGACGATGGCCCTCCGCCAACAGGGCTACGGTATTGCATAAATGGTGTGATACTCGATTTTAAAAAGGCGCAGGAGGCAGAAAAGAGTTATCAAGACAAGCAACAATGAGAAATCAAATAAATTAAGAAGCCCGGTTAAGCCGGGTTTTTTATTTTTCCAACCCCTTCTATTCCGATAAATTTACTATCCCAAAATAGATGCTTATGCAAGCAGTAAAAAAGGGCTGGCTATTAATCCTTGTCCTTTCATTTTTAGCGCCCCGGTCATGGTCACAGATCAACAGGGAGCAGCCCATGCCGGTTGATCCCAAAGTGAAGATTGGCAGGCTGGCCAATGGCATGACTTATTATATCAGGCACAACGGCAAACCCGAACAAAGAGTGGAACTGCGACTCGTGGTAAACACCGGCTCTGTAATGGAAGATGAAGATCAGCTAGGATTAGCCCACTTTATGGAGCACATGAACTTTAATGGCACCAAACGCTTTCCAAAAAACGAACTGGTAAATTACCTGCAAAGCATCGGCGTGCAGTTTGGGGCTGACCTGAATGCCTATACAGGCTTTGATGAAACAGTTTATATCCTTCCTGTACCAACAGATAAACCAGAACTGGTAGAAAAAGGCCTGCAAATACTGGAAGACTGGGCACATAATGCCACATTGGATTCCCTTGAAATAGAAAAAGAAAGAGGAGTGGTCATTGAAGAATGGCGGCTCAGCCGTGGCGCCGATGAACGGATGATGAAGCAAACCTTGCCGGTACAATACAGGGGTTCAAAATATGCAGATCGGTTACCTATTGGGACACTGGAATCCCTTCAGTCATTTTCACATGCTGCACTTAAACGATTTTATAAAGAATGGTACCGCCCGGACCTGCAGGCGATTGTAGTGGTTGGCGATATTGATATAAATGAGATGGAACAAAAGATCAAAGAAATATTTGGTGATATACCGGCTCCTGTTTCTCCCCGCAAAAGAGAATCCTTCCCCGTACCGGATCATACCGAAACCCTGACCGTGGTGGCCAAAGACAAGGAAACAGCTTTTCCTTCTCTGGAAGTAATGTTCAAAAAGGACCCGCAACCGGAAACAACCATTGGTGATTATGTTCGCTATATGAACCGATTGCTTTTTACCGGTATGCTGAATAGCCGCTTCAGGGAAGCCACATTAAAGCCTAACCCGCCATTTGTTACTGCAGGAGCTTACTATGGTAATACATATGCAAGAACAAAAGATGCCTATCAAATGTATGCGAACACCAGCGATACAGGGATGGCTAGATCCCTTTATGCACTGATGGAAGAAGGCCGCAGGGTATTACTCTATGGATTTACACCTGCAGAGTTTGAACTCCAGAAGAAACAAGTGCAGAGTTATTATGACAGGATCTTCAATGAAAGAGAAAAAGAAGAGTCTTATAAGTACGTAGATGAATATGTCAATAATTTCCTGATCAATGAACCCATACCCGGTATCGAATGGGAATATGATTTTGTGAAGCAATACCTCTTATCTGTTAAGCTGGAAGAAGTAAACAGCCTTGCCAAGCAATGGATTACTCCTGTAAACATGGTAGTAACGCTAAATGCACCAGAAAAAGAAGGTATCAAAATTCCATCAGCAGAAGAAGTAAAGGCTGTACTGGCATCGGTGGAAACGGCCCAAATCGAACCTATCAAAGAAAAAGCATTGGCAACTGCACTGATGGATGCCAGTAAACTGAAACCGGGGAAAATCGTCAGCAGTAAAACAGACGACAACCTGGAGACCACTACCCTCAAACTTTCCAACGGCGCCACTGTCATTCTGAAGTCAACCAACTTTAAAAATGATGAAATACTGTTCAGGGCCTTTAGTAAAGGTGGGCACTCAACTGTAAAAGATGCTGATTATTATTCCGGATTGTATGCCTCACAGATAGCCATGCAAAGTGGTGTAAGCAATTTCTCAGCAATTGAACTGGGCAATATGCTGAAAGGAAAAAATACCAGTGCTTCTGCCAACATTTCGCTGTATGGTGAAGGAATGAATGGAGGTACCATTCCTAAAGAAGCAGAAACACTGCTTCAGCTTATTCATCTCTATTTTACACAACCCCGGAAAGACAAAGAAGCATTTGAATCTTTCCGTACAAGACAAAAGCAGTTGTTTGGCAACCTGATGGCCAATCCTCAGATTTTTTTCAGCAATGAGTTTCAAAAACTGATGACAAAGAACCATCCGAGAGCAGGTGGTGTACCCAAGCCCGAAGACCTGGATAAGATCAGCCTTGATGCAAGCTACCGGATCTATAAAGAACGATTTGCCAATGCCGGAGATTTCACTTTTGTATTCGTAGGATCGCTGAATGAAGACAACATAAAACCTCTTCTGGAAAAATATATCGGTAGTCTTCCGGGAAAACCACAAAAAGAATCATTCCGTGACCTGGGCATCAGAAACCCAAGCGGTAAAATAGACAAGATTGTGAATAAAGGCGCAGATCCAAAAAGCTTTGTAACAATGGTTTTTAACCAGCCGGCGGTTTACAGCAGCAAAGACGCCTATGCCTTAAGTTGTTTGGGTGAGATAATGACTATCAAGCTGGTGGAACAGCTAAGGGAAGAAAAAGGCGGAGTATATGGTGTAAGTGCCAATGGCAGTATGCAGCGAATTCCGGTTACAAGTTCCATGTTTACCATTTCATTTCCCTGCGCACCGGAAAATGCAGACGCTTTAAGCAAAGCCGCCATCGATGAATTAAAAAAGATCATCAGCAATGGCGTTAGCGCTGCTGACCTGGATAAAATCAAAGAACAACAGAAGAGAAAGCTGGAAACAGATGTAAAACAAAATATGTTCTGGCTCAGTAATCTTGCTGATGCTTACTACTATGGCAACAACCCTGCTGATATCCTGAACAAACAAAAGATGACAGAAGAACTTACTTCCAAAATGATACAGGATGCCGCTAAAAAGTATATCAACCTGGATAAATATATACGCATGGTATTAAAACCAGAAGCAACAGAAGAAAAGACTAAAAAGGCATTTTGATGAAAACGATGAGGCTTTTGTTTTTCTTTATTTTGGCAGTAATAGTTATAACAGCTGCATTATCTTTCCTGCTGCCCACTTCACAAAAAATAGAACGGTCGGAAATCATCAATGCGCCGGCAAAAATCATCTACCAGCATCTGGTAAAATTGGAAAACTTTAATAAATTCTCCGTCTGGTCACAGCAGGATTCCGCTGCCAATTATACAATAAACGGGACAGACGGAACAGTTGGTGCTTACAGCAGCTGGACCGGCAGCCCCGAAATTTCCGGCGAAGGAAGGATTGAAATCGTTGCATTGGAACAAGACAGAAAAGTGGAACATAAATTACATTTCACCCAACCAAAAGAAGGTAATGCCAGTTCTGTTTTTACTTTAAATGAAAACAACGGGCTTACTACCATCACCTGGAGTTTTGAAATGGCCACACCCCGGCCCTGGAATATTTTCAACCTGTTTTACAGCATGGATAAGCAGATGGGAAAAGATTTTGAACAGGGGCTTGCTACTTTAAAATCCTCAGTAGAACAACTGGCCGGGACAACGGGAAATAATAACTACGAAGTGCTGACAATGGATTTTCCTTCAACAACATTTGCCTTAATCCGGCAGCAGGTAAAATGGAGTGATATCCATTCATTTCAAACGCAGCACCTGCCCATCATCCGCAATGAGGCGATGAAGGCAAATGCTTCACCCGGCACAGCCTCCGGTTTATTTTACAACTGGGATGAAAAAAATCAGCTAACAGATATGGCCGCAGCCTTGCCGGTCAAAAAAGGAGCCGGGTTAAATAATACAATTATAAAAACAGAATATCTGCCCGCTGGCAAGGCGGTGTATGTAAATTATTATGGCAGCTATGAAAAAGCTGCTAATACTTTCAGCAGTATTCAAGCTTACCTGGATAAGCATAAGCTGAAACAAAAATTTCCTGTCATACAGCAATACATAACAGGGCCTGCTTCAGAAAAAGATACAGCCAAATGGCTGACCAAGATTGTTTTCCTTGTTGAATAAAATTTTGCCATCGGGTTTTCCGGAGATTGCAGGCCCGTTTTTTCATTAACTTACTGCATCAAAACCCCTTCTATGATGAAAATGAATACCGGCGCCTGGATAGGCATTATTGGAGGTGCTATCGGGTTTTTAGCTGCCATTGCAGCCGTAATTGTTACAACAGGTTCAGAAGGCATTTACATCACAATCGGTATGCTGGCCCTTTTCGGGGGAATGGGCTATCTTTTTTACAAACTATTCTTTGCCCCGATGATAAATGCCAGCCGTCTTCAAAAAACAGGACTATCCGGAACGGCAAAGATCCTCGAAGTAAAAGATACCGGTGTAACTATCAATAATAATCCACAGGTAAAGCTGACCGTAGAAATAAAAAATAATCTTGGTCAGCGCTACACCACAACAATCAAAACACTGGTATCAAGGATCAATCCATTTGCCTATCAGCCGGGCATGGAAGTACCAGTAAAAATTGATCCGAACAATGAGCAAAATGTTGTTTTGGATTACAGCCAGCGCAATACATCTTCTTCAACTAATAATTTATCACAACAAAATACGGAAGCTTTAAAGACAGAATTGGAGCAAATGCAGCAAGAAAATGAAGCTTTACGAATATCCGGCAAACCTGCAAAAGCGATTATAAAAAAATATACATGGCTGGGGGTAAATGTAAATGGCAATAATCCCTATGCAGAATTAGAGATACAGGTTTTACCTGAAAGCTCCCCTTCCTTTAGCGGTAAAACAAGAGGAGTTATTGCAGAAACATCAGTAACTAAGTATCAGCCTGGTTGTGAGATATTTGTCAAATATGATTACTACGATAACAGCAAAATAGTGATGGACCATTCCTGATCTCTATTAGTTATTGAAAAAGAGGACATAAGACTCTTTCGATTTTCTTTTTTTTGCTTTGGCACTGTCTTTGGAAAAGTTCATTGAAACAAAATCAAAGCGTATGAAAAAGATTATTGCAGCGGGCATACTTTTTTTCTTCTTAACGACTACCAGGTATTCTGATGCACAGGTTAGGGTAAACCTGGATATTAACATCGGCTCACAACCTGCATGGGGGCCTGTGGGATATGACTATGTAGAGTATTATTATTTGCCGGATATTGCATCTTATTATTATGTTCCCCGGCAACAGTTCGTATTTTTTTCCAATGGCAGATGGGTATTCTCTGCTTATCTACCTGCAGTTTACAGAAATTATAATCTCTATTCTGCTTATAAAGTAGTTATTAACCAGCCGAGGGCTTATCAATATTATAATACTCATAAAGTGAAGTATGCTGGTTTCAGGGGTAAGGGGAATACGCAAATCGTTATCAGGAATAGCAATGATCCTAAATATTATGTAGTCAAGGGACATCCCAAACATACTCACAAATCACCTGGAAGAAAGAATGGAAAGGGCAGAGGGAGGGGTCAACGTTAAACAAGGTGAAAATGGCTTTCTTTACGGCCATTTTCTAATTTTCTTCTAATTAAGCTAAACCGTTCTTTGTCTTGCCATCTCCGGCATTCCCGTTATTTTTGCCCCAAAGGATGGGGTTATGAAGCTTTCACATTTATCCGAAACATTGATCGGATCTGAAATCGTAAAACTGGGTGGTGAAATTCGGGAAAAGATCCGCCAGGGTGAACGTATTTACAACTTTACTATCGGCGATTTTGATCCTTCTATCTTTCCTGTTCCCAAAGAACTGGAAGATGCCATTGTGGAGGCTTATCGTAAACATTTTACTAATTACCCCGCGGCCGAAGGCAATCTTGACCTGAGAGAAGCCATTCATTCATTCATAAAAGATGAGGAAGGGCTCGACTACAGTATTAGTGAAATTCTGGTGGCTTCCGGCGGACGGCCTTTGATCTACACGGTATTCCGTGCCATTTGCGATAAGGGTGATAAGATCATATATGCCGTTCCAAGCTGGAATAACAACCATTACACACATTTTGTCGGCGGGGAACATATTGTCATCGAGGCAAAAGCTGAAAACAACTTCATGCCAACTGCCAGTGACCTGAAGCCCTATATTAGTGATGCAGTGTTGATTTCTCTTTGTTCGCCCCAAAACCCAACGGGCACCACCTTCCGCAAAGAGGAACTGGAAGCTATTTGTGATATGGTGATCGAAGAGAATAAACGAAGGGCTGAGGGGCAGAAAAAATTGTATGTGATGTTTGATCAGATGTACTGGCATCTCACTTTTGGCGAAATCAAACATTATAATCCCGTTTCCTTAAGACCTGAAATGCGGGATTACACTATTTTCATTGATGCCATCAGTAAAGTGTTTGCTGCTACTGGTGTAAGGGTTGGCTGGGGCCTGGGACCGGCTGCTGTTATCAATAAAATGAAAGCCATACTTACGCATATTGGTGCATGGGCCCCGATGGCCGAACAAAAAGCGGTTGCCTATTACTTAGGAAACAGGGAAGCAATACACAAATACCTGGCACATTTCAAATCAGAAATAGAAGAGAGATTACGCCGCATTTACAATGGATTTGACGGATTGAAAAAAGAAGGATTTTCTGTAGATGCTATTGCCCCTGAAGCAGCTATTTATCTTACAATAAAAATTGACCTAGCAGGAAAAGTAACGTCCGATGATAAAGTGCTGGTCACACAGGGTGATGTAACTGCCTACTTGTTAAATAATGCCGGATTAGCTGTTGTACCGTTTTATGCTTTTGGCGCAGAGAAAAACTCTCCCTGGTACAGGCTTAGCGTTGGTACCTGCAAAAAAGAAGAGATCGATGAAATGATTGGCAAATTAAGAGAGGCCCTGATCAGCCTGAAGTAAGATTCACAAATCAGTTCTTATTGATCAAAAACCGAAAGGGCTTTAACCAGTGGTACCGGGTCTCCTTTAAAATAAGTGAAGGTTTGGAGGTTATCTTATTACGGTTTACCAGCTCATGAGCCCTGCAAAATGATTCAGGCGTTTCTGTTTGCTGAAGCAGTGAATGAAGAATCTCTATTTCCTTTTCAAGAATTTGCTCATCCATACTTGCATGGCGTGATGCAACCAGTATGTCACGATTGGAAAATATCATTTTGTTGGCCTTGTTTCTTTACACTATCAATAACCTGTCATCCCTTTTGTGCCGGGACAGCCACAATTTTTGCCACCTTTACCGCTGCCGGAATAATAATTACGATTACAGGCAGTAAACAAAACTGCGCTGATTAATAACACGATTAAGGCTATTTTGTTGATGTTCCTCATATCTTCAGTATTCTAAATTAAAACTATTTTACAAACAAATTAGTGTGCTGTTGAGCCAAAACAAGCAAAAAATTAACCCTGATCAGACAGAAACGGAAAAATTACAGGGTAAAGCCGGTACAACCGGCAGAAAACCCCGTATACTGGTAGCCCCGCTGGACTGGGGACTTGGCCATGCCACCCGCTGCATTCCCATTATTCAGGAGCTATTAAAGCAAGGTGCAGAGGTTTGGCTGGCAGGCGAAGGTGCACAGGAACAACTACTTCGTTTAGAATTTCCGGAGATTTCTTTTTTACAGCTGCAGGGCTACAGGGTAAAATATGCCTCCACCAGAAGCGGGGTAATCAGAAAGATCATTGCACAATCACCCAGGTTTCTTAGAGCTGTAAGAAGGGAACATGAGTGGCTAAAAAAGGCTGTCAAAGAAAATAATATTGATGCAGTGATTAGTGATAACCGCTATGGCTTATATCATGCTGAAATACCCTGCATATTCATCACCCACCAGCTGACTATTAAAAGTCCCCTGGGAAGATGGAGTGAACGGTTGTTACAAAAAGGGAATTATAAATATATCAACCACTTTACAGAATGCTGGGTGCCTGATCTGCCGGGCAATAATAACCTGGCTGGAGATCTCTCACATCCGGCAATAATGCCCAATGTACCGGTTAAATATATTGGCTGGCTTTCAAGATTGAAGAAGAAACAAACGGAAGAAAAGTCAGATCATTTGCTGATCATCCTTTCAGGTCCCGAGCCGCAACGCAGTTTATTTGAAAATATCATTATAAGAGATATTGCCCATTATGAAGGCAGCGCCACTATTGTAAGGGGATTACCGGGAACACATTCACTGCTGCCATCCACCAATTCCATCAGGATATACAATCATTTACCGGCAAAACAACTGAATGAAGAAATGGAAATGGCTGAATTTGTCATTAGTCGCAGCGGGTACAGTACGGTTATGGATATAGCAGCTTTACAAAAGAAAAGTATCCTTGTTCCTACCCCGGGACAAACTGAACAGGAATACCTTGCCAGCTATTATATGGAAAAAGACATCGCCCTTGCTGCCTCGCAGCAGTTTTTTTCTCTGCCCGCAGAAGTTCAAAAAGCAAGATTGTTCCCTTACCGGTTGCCGGGAGTTTCTGACACCAATAGTTTGAAAACAAATATTGAAGCTCTGTTGTCTCGGCTTCGCTAATACTTTTGCGGTTAACTTTGGCCCTTCTAAAGTTTAAGTAGTGAATACCACCCTGAAGGCGCATATAGCTGTTTTATTTACCAATATATTTTTTGCTGCCAACTTTAGTCTCGTAAAATATATTTCACCGGCGCTGGTAGGTCCTTATGGATTGAATATTATACGGGTGGGTGTCAGCCTTTGCCTGTTCTGGCTGGTTTGGTCCTTTGGAAAAACGGGGGCAAGTATTCAAAAAAAACACATACCCCGTTTCATCATTTGCGGGTTAACCGGTGTAGCCATTAACCAGATGCTTTTTATCAAAGGGCTGACAATGACTTCCACCATTCATGCCTCCATGCTGATGCTTTGTACTCCTCTGTTGATCACACTGTTTGCTTTTTGGATATTAAAAGAATCAGTAACCCTTATAAAAGTAGCGGGCCTTTTACTAGGTATTGGTGGCGCTACTTTACTTATCATGAATAAAGAATCAACAGGTACTGCCTCACTGAACGGTGACTTGCTGATCGTCATGAACGCTATTTCCTATGCTTTTTATTTTATTTTAGTAAAGCCACTGATGGAAGTATATCATCCCTTACACATCATTCGCTGGGTCTTCACTATCGGATTTATTATGATACTACCCTTCGGATGGTCACAATTCGATGCAATTAACTGGTCCATATTTACATGGAAAGACGCAGCATCATTGCTAATGATCGTTTTCTGCGGAACTTTCCTGGCTTACAGTTTTAATATTTACGGCATAAGGCATCTGGGCGCCGGCACCACCGGCTCATACATTTATACGCAACCTGTATTTGCGGCCCTTGTAGCAGTGTTTTTCCTTGGCGAAGAAATGACCCTTGAAAAAGGGCTGGCAGGTCTGCTGATCTTTCTTGGTGTCTTTCTCGTAAGCCGTAAAAAGCTGTATAAAACCCCTTAATACCGGCAAAATCGGAAAACTACGATTGAGGTCAAAGTACTAGTACTCCATTTTTTGTAATTGGTCGCTGTGGTTCATTGACCAGCGTTATTGATTTTTTATTTTCGAATACCAAAATCCAATCAGAATGAAAAATCTACAAACTGCCCTCGCAGCGTTGTGCTTTAGCACCGTCCTGTTTTTTACCAGCTGCTCACCCGATTATGACCAGGTATCAACTACCGAAGAAGTATTGACCCGTAATGCCTGGGAAATTGATCATTTCTCCCGTTCATCGCAGAACCTGACCAGCGAATACACTAACAACACATTGTACTTTAGTAATAATGGTACTCTTGTTTGCAGGAATGGCGCTGATCAGTGTACTGGTACCTGGAGTTATTCAGGCAATACAATAGGAGAAACCATCATCATACAGCTGAACAGCACTGATACTAAAATGCTGCAGTTGAACCAGGCATGGCAATTAAGGTCAAGAAATCTCTCTAACATATTGCTGGAACAAACTGACCCAACTATCAACAGCGAATTACGCATCAGGGTAACTCAATAAGCTAACCGTCTGTAGCTTTCGGATAATCGAAGAACCAAAATTCTTTGATTGCATTCCGGAAATCTTTCCAGGTGTCCGTATTGATTTTTATTGCAAACACTCCGCATGTTGGAATATTATCAATACGGGCATTTGTCAGTTCGTTGGCAAACCCGGTAATGCCGGGGTTGTGAGAAAACACAGCAATACTATCAAATTTATCATCTGCACTTTCAATAACAGCTGTAAAAGAGGCTGAGCCTGCCATATAAAGTTCTTCATTAAACTGTAGCCTGCTTTTTTTCAAATCATACACTTCTGCAAAAGCTTTCGCAGTTTTGGCAGCCCGTTTTGCAGTGCTGGAAATGATTGCATCAATATTTATGCTCTTATCAAGCAACCTTTTTGCCATGGCAGGAGCATCTTTTTTACCTCTTTCGTTCAGCGGTCTTTCAAAATCTTCCAATGCCGGGTTTCCCCAATCGCTTTTAGCATGGCGCACAAGCAACAATATTTTCATCAGTAAAATTTTGTTGTAAGATAAGCGAATATAGGCTCAATACCCTCTTACATTCCGGCCTTCCATATAGTTCATAAAGGCCTTGTTGACCACCTTGTTCCCGCCCGGTGTGGGATAGTTGCCGGTAAAGTACCAGTCGCCAAGGTTATTGGGACAGGATTTGTGCAGGTCCTCAATACTCTGGAAAATAACATCTACAGGAATATTCAATCCTGGCGGAGTGATTAGCTGAGCAATCTTTGCAGAAATTTCTTCTATAGGAAACTGTTTATAAAGTTGTTTCACCACATTCTCTGTATGTAGCTGGTTGTTTCGTTGCAGCTCTTTGCATTTATCAAAAAGGCTTTTCAGCACATCAGTCATTCCTTTCTCCCTGATCAGCTCGACTGCCGCATTAAAGGCAATAAAATCACCCATCTTGCTCATATCAATGCCATAACAATCAGGATAACGTATTTGAGGTGAGGAAGAAACTATAACAATCCTCTTCGGTTTCAGTCGTGAAAGCATACGAATAATGCTTTCTTTCAGTGTTGTACCCCTTACAATTGAATCGTCAATTACCACCAGGGTATCCTGGCCGGGGCGAACAGTTCCGTAAGTGATATCATACACATGCTGCACCATTTCATTACGGCTTACATCCTCCGTAATAAATGTTCTCATCTTTACATCTTTGATGGCGATCTTTTCAATACGGATACGCCGGTTGATCATTTCGCTGAGTTTTTCCGTATCGAAATCCTTATTCCAGCTAAGTATCCTTTCTATTTTCACCTTGTTCAGATAATCTTCCATGCCTTTCAGCATTCCATAAAAAGCCGTTTCTGCTGTATTGGGGATGAAAGAGAAAATAGTGTTCTTCAGGTCATGATCAATGGCATGTAACACCTGTTCGCTCAGGTTATATCCCAATGCAATTCTTTCCCTGTATATCTTTTCATCACTTCCTCTTGAAAAGTAAATACGTTCAAAACTGCAGGCCTTTCTCTCTTTGGGTTCGATTATTTGTGAGATTTCAACTTCGCCATTTTCATTTACAATCAATGCCTGGCCCGGCATCAGCTCCTGAACCTCATTCTCCCCTACATTAAATGCCGTTCTGATAGCTGCTCTTTCAGAAGCGGCCACTATGACCTCCTCATTGATATAATAATAAGAAGGCCTGATACCGTGTGCATCACGAAAGACAAACCCGATGCCGTTACCTGTCATGCCACCTACATGAAACCCACCATCAAATAATGCTACCGCTTTTTTAAGTACTGTTTTAATATCCATATGGTGGGGAGATGCCTCATCTTCCCTAATTAAAAAATGATGAATAACCTCCATCATAGCAGCAAGGTCGCTTTGCCGCTGAAACTCACCCGGATCAATATTTACCAGTGAAAAGAGTTCTTCCGTATTAACAAGATTGAAATTGCCTGCAAGTGCAAGGTTTCTGGCAGGTATTGTATCTCTTTTCAAAAAAGGATGACAAAATTCTGCGTCATTTTTCCCTTGTGTGCCATAGCGAAGATGGCCAAGTAATAATTCACCCAAAAAGGTAATATGCCCTTTCATCAGGCCGGGGTGATTTTTAATATCCGGGTTAAATTTTGCCAGTTCTTCTACCTCACTACCGATCTTCCGAAAAACATCTGCTATCGGCTGGGGCGCTGCACTCCTGATACGATGCAGGAAAGGATACCCCGGTTCTACATTCAGCTTAACCGCCGCTACTCCAGCGCCATCTTGTCCGCGGTTATGCTGCTTTTCCATCAACAGGTAAAGCTTATTAAGCCCCCACAGCACTGTCCCATATTGTTGCTGATAATAAGAGAAAGATTTCCTTAACCGGATGAATGCCAGACCGCATTCATGTTTAATTGGATCGCTCATGAAGGATGCAAAGGTAGGCTATAATTTTATATCATTTTCCCTCCATATCGGCTGATTGCGGCAACTCAACCGTGAGAATACAACCCTCACCTGGCGCTGCTTTGATATCAGCCTTGCCGCCCATCAACGCTGCCCTGCTGGCAATATTATTCAAACCCATGCCTTTGCGGGCCTTTTCCGGATCAAAGCCAGTACCATTATCTTCAATTGTCAGAATTATGGACTCTGCATCTGATTGCAATTTGATATGAACCTCAGTAGCATGGGAGTGCCGGATTATATTATTAACCTGCTCCTGAATGATCCGGAACAACATGAGCTTCACATTGTCTGCGATAGCTGATTCATTAAAATACCGGGAAACAAAATCAACAGAAAAAGTATGGGCCCTTTTTAGCGAGTCGCATAACTCTTGTATTGACTCTACAAGTCCAATATCACCTAGGGTGGGAGGTACTAAAGATTGAGAGAGCGTCCTGATCTCCCTGATCATCCCTCCTATATTTTTAAGAGAAAGCCTTATCAACTCCTGTATCTCCCCTGTAGCTTTCTCGTTGGCCACTTCAAGGTATAACCTGGCCGTAGTGAGATGCTGATTAATGTTATCATGCAACTCTTTTCCAATTTGCTGCCTTTCCTTTTCCTGAACGGTGATGGTAGCTTCTGTCAGCAGCTTTTGCTTCTGTATTTCCTGATCAATTAATCGCTGGGAAAGCTTTCGTTGCTCTGTAATGTCTGAAAAATAGATTACCACTGATTTAAAAACAGGATCACTTAACAGGTTATGCGCCCGCAAAGACATCCAAACCCATTGCCCTGCAGCATTCATTACACGAAGCTCCAGGTAATTATTATTGCTTTCACCGGAAACTTCAGCCTGGAAGGCCTGAGATGCCCGGCTGTGATCATCAGGATGAACAAACTCAAGAATATTACAACCTAAGAGATTTTCTGGCTTGAAACCCGATACCTGCATGACAGAAGGGCCACTGTATGTAATTACCCCTTCTGCATTTGTCAAAATGATACCATCCAGGGAATTTGAAATTAGATTGCGATAAAATAATTCGCTTTTTTGCAGGCTTGCTTCTGCCTTTTTCCTTTCGGTTATATCCTTTCCGACTCCTAGTAAACCAATCGCATCCCCATGCTCATCCCGAAGTAGTGATATGGTATGAAGAAGATATTTTTTTTCCTTATCTCTTCCGGTAAAAGAGACTTCGCCTTTCCAGATACCTTCTTTGAAAACAATTTCTGCCACCTGGTCATGCGTAAAGGGGAAGTAGTCTGCATCGATTACTTCCCTGAAGCGACGGCCTATGGCCTCTTCGGCTGTAACGCTGCTCAATTTTTCTATTACTTTATTCCAGGATGTTACCACCCTGTTCATATCAGTAGTTACAATGAGATCGTTAACATTATTCAGTATGGTGGCCTGCATCCGGAGTTTTTTTTCGTTTTCCACCAGTGCATCTTCGGCAGCTTTCCGCAGGGAATCATCGGAAAAGTAGATAACCATCTTACCGACATGCGGGTTAGTCAGCATATTGTGGCCCCTGACCAGGCACCATGTATATTGATTGTTTCTGTTACGAAGCCTGATATTGATGAATTTGACCTTCGGTTGCATCATCACTTCTTCCCGGAAAGTGGTAATGGCTTGTGCCTGGTCTTCCGGGTGAACAAATTCGAATGTTTTTTTTCCTGTAATTTCTTTGGGTGTAAAACCCAATATTCCTGAGACCGATGGTGTGGCAAATTCGATAACGCCTTCCTCATCAGCTAGCAGTATACAATCCAATGAATCATTAATCAGATTCTCATAAAACAAGGGATCACCCTGCTTATCCTGCACAAACATTTTTATATCAGTAGTATTCAAAATCGTAAAGAATAGCTGTTGAACAACTCAGTTTACAACTATAAAATTAATCAATAATAACCGCCTGTATATTTACTGAACAATTTAAAATAAAATAAATGCAGGAATAAGTGAAAGCCAATACCGTTGGGTATTGGCTTTCACATGATATATCAAAATACTATCAGAATGATTTCTTATCCGTAGCGTACTTTTCCAGCTGGGGACATTCCTTAGCAGTACCGGCGTCCACCATGATATAGTAAGCCGGTAATTTGGCTTTTATCCATTTATCAAGTGTCTTGCTTTTTTTCTCTTCGAGTGCAAACTGAGAAATCCTGCTATAGTCATCCTGCAGATTCATACGATGTGGCTCTGATTTTGATTTCAGGAAAATGATTCTCACTCCTTTCTTGCCTTGTTCACCCTCGAATGCAACCGGCTGTGATATTTCACCGATTTTCATTTTATCAAGCATGCTTACCATTTCCTTATCCAGCATGTCAATCGTTACGAATGTTGAGCCATCCCTGTTCATGATAAATGGTCCTGCAAATTTTGCCGATTCGTCATCACTATATTTAGAAGCTGCTTCATTAAAAGTCAATGTGCTTGCTATTACTTTAGCTCTTACACTGTCAAGTTTGGTTATAGCCTGCTTAATTTCAGTTTGTGTAATCGGTGGTATCCTCAGGATATGTCGAACAATAGCTTCATCGCCATTTCGTTGTACCATCTGGATGATATGATAACCGAATTTTGATTTTACCGGTGGAGATATTTCGCCTTCTTTTAAGCGGAATGCCGTGGAAAGGAAAATAGGATCCCAGGTTTTCTCATTCCTGTTCACCTGGTACTGCCCTCCGCGGTCTTTACTTCCCGGGTCTTCAGAAACCTGCTTGGCGAGTTGCTCAAATGTGGTCTTTTTACTTTCAATCTGTTTTTTGTAATTCTGCATCTCATCGAAAATGTACATCTCCAGGTCACGGGATGCTTTGGGATAAACGATGATCTGTCCTATTTCAAGCTCCGTTTCATAAAAAGGTAAACTGTCTTTTGGTATGCGTTCAAAGAAAGCTTTTACTTCGTTTGGCGTGATTCTTACGTTGTCTACGATCTTACGTTGCATGGCAGCAGCAAGCTTCTGCTCTTTTACCGATTCCCTTGCATCATCTTTAATCTGGTAAATTGTTTTTCCGGCAACCTCTTCCAGGGCTTCCTGGCTACCAAACTGGTTGATATAAAACCTGACCTTTTGATCCAGCTCTGCTTCTACTTCTTCATCGGTTACTGGCAATGAATCTTTTTCTGCCTGCAACATGAGCACTTTGGAGATCAATGCCTGCTCCATCATAAGACATTCGGCATTTGGCGGAACCTGCTGACCCTGGCGAACGGCATCCAAAATAGAATTTCTGATGTCGGACTGCAAAATGATCCTGTCTCCAACTATCGCAGCTATTTTATCAGCTACCACTTTAGCAGACTGAGGCTGTGCATTAGCCGTTATTGCGACAAAGAATAAACAAAAAACAACAGTAATGATTTTCTTCATATTAAGCATAAATTCAAAAGTAGCTTCCCATTTAACAGGGAGGTCGCCCGGGGTGTCTATTTAACAAAAGTTTGATTCTGAGAGGCTGTAAGCTTACAATGTTCTCTTTACTTCTTCAACTTCATAAGCTTCAACCACATCACCAACCTTTATGTCGCTGTAGTTCTTGATAGTCAATCCACATTCCATACCAGCCTGCACTTCTTTAGCATCATCCTTAAATCGTTTGAGCGAAGCCAATTCAGCAGAAACCCCCTCTCCTGTGGGATAAATCACAATACCATCACGGATCAGGCGGATCTTAGAGTCTCTCTTGATCTTTCCATCCAATACATAACATCCGGCTACAGTAGCCTTATCAAATTTGAATACTTCTCTTATTTCCACATTTGCCACAATCTTCTCCTGCACTTTTGGCTCCAGCATACCTTCCATTGCACTCTTCACCTCTTCGATAGCATTGTAGATGATTGAATACATCTTTATCTCAATACCTGCATTCTCGGCCAGTCTTGAAGCCTGCAAAGAAGGACGAACGTTGAACGCTATCACAATGGCATCCGATGCTTCCGCCAATACGATATCACTTTCATTGATCTGTCCGACACCTTTATGAATTACACTCACCAATATTTCCTGCGTAGAAAGTTTCTGCAGTGAATCACTCAACGCTTCTACCGATCCGTCCACATCACCTTTGATAATAACTTTCAGCTCTTTGAAGCTGCCTAATGCCAAGCGACGGCCAATTTCATCCAGCGTAATATGCTTCTTGGTGCGGATGCCTTGTTCTCTTAAAATCTGTGCACGGCGGTAGGCAATTTCTTTGGCTTCAGCTTCATCTTCGTAAACTTTGAACTTTTCACCTGCCTGCGGAGCTCCATTCAATCCCAATATTACTGCCGGTGCAGACGGTCCAGCTTCATCTTCTTTTTTATTACGTTCATTGAACATGGCCTTCACCCTTCCGAAGTATTGACCACTTACAATCAAATCACCCTGGCGTAATGTTCCGTTTTCTACAAGCAAAGTGGCTACGTAACCACGGCCTTTATCCAGCGAAGCTTCAATGATAGTTCCGGTAGCTTCCCGGTCAGGGTTTGCTTTTAAATCAAGCAATTCTGCTTCGAGCAATATTTTCTCCAATAACTTATCAACGTTCAATCCTTTTTTAGCAGATATTTCCTGGCTTTGATATTTACCACCCCATTCTTCTACCAGCAAGTTCATTTGTGACAGTTGCTCATAAATCTTTTGGGAATTAGCGCCGTCTTTATCAATCTTGTTTATTGCAAATATCATTGGCACACCAGCTGCCTGGGCATGGCTGATGGCCTCTCTTGTCTGCGGCATCACGGCATCATCTGCAGCAATAACGATAACAGCTATATCCGTAACCTTGGCACCCCTTGCCCTCATGGCAGTAAAGGCTTCGTGACCGGGTGTATCGAGGAAGGTTATTTCTTTTCCATTCACTAACTCAACCTGGTAGGCGCCAATATGCTGGGTGATACCACCTGCCTCACCAGCTACCACATTAGCATTACGTATGTAATCCAGTAATGATGTTTTACCATGGTCAACGTGACCCATAATGGTAACAATCGGAGAACGGAATTTCAGATTTTCTTCATCATCCTCTTCTATCTCCTCTTCCATCTCCATTTGCTTCTCCATATCGATGAATTCCACGTCGAAACCAAACTCGCTGGACACCAGTTCAATTACTTCTGCATCCAGTCGCTGGTTGATAGATACCATTATACCCAAACTCATACACTTACTGATCACTTCGGCAAAGCTTACATCCATCAGATTCGCCAGTTCACTTACACTAATGAATTCGGTTACCTGCAGCTTGTTATCTTCTGCTGCAGCTCCGGCTTCTGCAAGTTCTTGTCTTTTTTCCCGGCGCAATTTGGCCTTCAGGTTCTTTCCCTTTCCGCCACCACCCGCCAGTTTGGCCTGTGTTTCCCTGATCTTTTCCTGTATCTCTTTTTCATCAATCAGCTTTTCTTCCCGACGACCCCGGTTATCACGGCGATTACCACCTCCTCCTGCACCAGTTCTGCCCCTGTTATCCCTGTTGAACCCACCGCCTGGCTTCTTATCCGCATCCTTGTTGATGAATATTTCCCGGTGTGTATCTTTTTTCTCAATAGGAATACGTTTTCTTTTCTTCTTCTCATCCTTGACTGGGCGGGTATCACTATCCACAGGTAATTCAATTTTACCAAGGATCTTTGGACCCGTCAGTTTTTCTACTTCAATATTCTCAATTACCGGAGGCTGCTCTTCTTCTGTTACAACAGGTGTAACCTCTTCTTTAGCCTGCACAACCTCTTCAACTGCCTCTTCTTTTTTAGTTTTCTTCGCTTTTGCTTTTGGAGCTTCCTCTGTTTGTGGTTTAGCTTCCTCTTCTTTTTTAGCCTTTGTTATTTTCTTCGGCCTTGTTGAAGAGTCAATAGCAGAAAGGTCGATTTTCTTTACAATCTTAGGCCCTTCTATTTCGGGGGCTTCTAGCTTTATTACCTCCTCTTCAACTTTTGGCTGTTCTTCTTTTGGAGTCTTTACTTTCGCCGGCTTTTCTTCCCCTTCAATAACTTTTGGCTCTTCAGCTGCCGCTACGGGAGCTTCTTTCTTAGTTTTTGCAGGCGCCTTGTCCTCTTTCTTGAAAAGGATCTCCTCTTCTTCTTTTTTCTTCTTGGCTTCTGCAACAGCGCCTTTAGGCAAATCTACCTGGTCACTTTTCATTTTTGCAGCCTTATCACCTTGGAATTCCTGCTGCAAAGCCCGGTACATGTCTTCAGACAACTTGGAAGTGGGCTTCAGTTCATCTTTAGGAAATCCTTTCCCTAACAGAAAATCAATAATAGTATCCTGTCCAACGTTGAACTCTTTAGCCGCTGCTAATAATCTCGGAAGTTTTAATTCTGCCATTCAAAAATTTTAAAGTCAATAGTGAATGGTCAATAGTGAATAGGAAAAGTCCTGTTAATTGACTATTCACTATTCACCATTCACCTTATTATTCTTTTTCAAATTCTTCTTTCAATACCTTTCTGACCTCTGCAATTGTTTCTTTTTCAAGGTCAGTTCTTCTTTCCAGTTCTTCAGCTGTCAGATCCAGTACACTACGGGCCGTATCACAACCTACTCTCTTCAACTCATCAATAACCCATGTTTCTATTTCATCACTGAATTCATCCAGGTCAATATCAAATCCTTCTACTTCACCTTCGTTGTCGCGGTAAACATCGAGTTCGTAACCGGTTAACTCTGAAGCCAGTTTAATGTTTACACCCCGTCTGCCAATCGCCAGCGAAACCTGGTCAGGTTTCAGGTAAACATTGGCATGTTTGTTTTCATTATCCAGCTCCATACTGGTAATGCGGGCAGGAGTTAATGAACGCTGTATCAGCAATTGAATATTACTGGTCCAGTTGATCACATCAATATTCTCGTTCTTCAATTCTCTTACGATTCCGTGAATACGGCTTCCCTTCATACCCACACAGGCACCAACGGGGTCAATGCGGTCATCGAAAGATTCTACCGCCACTTTTGCCCTTTCTCCCGGATCCCTTACGATCTTTTTGATAACAATGAGGCCATCAAATATTTCCGGTACTTCAATTTCAAGCAATTTAGCAAGAAAATCAGGGGAAGTACGGGAAAGTATAATCACCGGATTATTATTTTTCATGTCCACTTTCTTCACCACGGCCCTGATGGATTCACCTTTCTTGAAATAATCCTGCGGGATCTGCTCACTCTTGGGAAGAATTAATTCATTTCCCTCTTCATCCAACAGTAATATTTCTTTTTTCCAAACCTGGTACACTTCTGCACTGATGATCTCTCCGATTCTGTCGCCATATTTTTTAGCCAGTACGTTCTTCTTGAGATCGCTGATACGGCTGGCAAGGGTTTGCTTGGCAGCAAGAATAGCCCGGCGACCAAAATCAAGTAAATCAATTTCTTCATACAATTCTTCACCTACCTCGAAGTCAGGCTCAATCTTCACCGCATCTGCATAAGCTACTTGCGCCAGCGGGTCTTCGACCTGTCCATCTTCCACAATCATCCGGCGGCGGATGATCTCCAGGTCGCCTTTTTCAGCATTTACGATCACATCAAAATTGTCATCGCTGCCATATTTTTTTCGAAGCAGTGTTTTGAAAACGTCTTCCACCACTTTCATCATGGTAGGACGGTCAATATTTTCAGCTTCTTTAAAGTCCTGGAACGCCTCAATCAGGTTGATACTTGCCATAGCAAAACAATTTTCGATTTTTGATTGCAGATTTCAGTTTTATTTTTTGCAACAAACCCGCAATCAGAATTTGATTTGAATTTTAGTTGATTTTATTTGCTCAAAAGGAATGGTATGTGTAACCACTTCTTGTTTTTTACCTTTTCCCTTTGTTTCTTCCACTATTATCTCATTTTC
>JBGARY010000024.1:0-3115 GCA_044229985.1 Chitinophagaceae bacterium | reverse complement strand
CTCAAAAGGAATGGTATGTGTAACCACTTCTTGTTTTTTACCTTTTCCCTTTGTTTCTTCCACTATTATCTCATTTTCACCAACACCTACCAGTTTTCCTTCCTTTCTTTGTCCCTCTTTATCTATGATTTCTGCAAAGCGGCCAATATTCTTTTGGTACTGACGGTGCATTTTAAGCGGCTCATCCAACCCGGGAGATGACACTTCCAGCGAAAAATCGCCATTGGGGTACATTCCTTCCTCTTCGATCAGTTTGTAAAGCTTGCGGTTGTAACTGACCAATTTTTCAATGCTAACACCCTGATCTCCATCTATGTACACCTTTATGTTATTAGTGGGTTTGATCTTTACTTCTACCAAAAAAAGCTCCGGCTCTGCGCTGATCAGTTCCGTCATTCTTTGTTCGATTGCCTTTATTTGAGTGTCTGTGTTCATGTTATATAAAAGAAGAAGGGAACGACCTCGTTCCCTTCTTTCGTCTATTTCCGATGCAAATGTAAGGCATGGCAGTATTCCGGCCAAATTACTGTTGCAAAAAACCGCATGGTTAATAAATCGATAAAGCAATCCGGGCAGGTTAAGCAGCAAACGAGTCATTATTATCTTTGTACAGTGAAATACGTTTTATTAGCCCTGTTATTATATATCGCTTACCAGTTCATTTTTAAATTGGTAGTCCCGGTGTACAAAACCACCAAACAAGTAAAGCAAAAATTCAGGGAAATGCACTCCCAGATGGAAGAGCAGAGAAAGCAACAACAAGGCTATGCTGAACCTAAAACAGAGAAAAAAGAAAAAATCGGGGATTACATCGATTTTGAAGAGATGAAGTAGCTTTTTCTATTTCATTTCAATATCTCAAAACCAGTTTCTTTTACATCGCTGCTGTTGCCTCCGATATAAAGCCTGAATTCACCCGGCTCATAAATGTATTGGAGCCGGTCATTATAAAACCGCAGGTCGTTAGCTGTCAGTGTAAAGCGAATTTCTTTTGCTTCCCCCTTTTTCAAAAATATTTTTTGAAACCCTTTTAATTCCTTCACAGGCCGTACTACAGAAGCAGTAACATCTCTGATGTATAGCTGAACCACTTCTTCGCCGTCATAAACTCCTGTATTGGTAACAGTTATTATAGCTTCAATTTTTTCATTGGCTTTGTAATGCTTTTTTGCAAGTCGTATATCACTGTATTGAAACTGGGTATAGCTCAAACCATAGCCGAAGGGGTATTTCGGATAAATAGATTCATCAATATATGCGGAACGATAAAATCTGTCGCTGTCATTTTTTGCCGGACGCCCCGTATTGTAGTAATTATAATAAATAGGGATTTGCCCTTCACTCCTGGGAAACGTCATAGGAAGTTTGGCCGAAGGGTTATAATCGCCAAACAAAACATCTGCAATAGCATTGCCTGCTTCCGTTCCCAACCACCAGTTATATAGAATTGCAGGTACACTGTCTGCTGTCCAGTTAAATACAAGAGGCCGGCCAGCGTTGATCATTACAATAACTGGCTTACCGGTAGCATGAATTGCTTTTATTAATTCTTCCTGCACACCCGGTAATTGAATATTACTCCTGCTTTTTGCCTCTCCGCTCATATCCCTTGCTTCACCCATACTCATAATCACTACTTCTGCCTGCATAGCTGCTTCAATGGCTTCCCTAAACCCTGCTTTTGAACTATCATTAATATTACACCCCCTGGCAAAATATAATTTTGTTGATGCACTGACACGGTCTTTAATACCCTGCCACTGTGTAACAATAGTAGAAGAATCATCAGGCCATTCCATACTCCAGAAACCCAGGTTGTCTCTCACGGCTTTGATGAAAGGCCCAATCAAAGCAATGGACTTTGTTTCTTTGCTTAGTGGCAACAGTTGTTCCTGATTTTTCAGCAACACAATACTTTTCTTTGCCATATCCCTGGCGGCAGCCCTATGAACCGGATTGTTCAGGTGCTTTTGTTCCCTTTCAGGATTACTGAAACGATAAGGATCATCAAACAAACCCAGTTCGAATTTCTTTCTTAGAATTCTTCTCACGGCATCATCTACCAGCTGTATTTTTACTTTGCCTTCTTTCACCAGTTGAGCCAGGTGATCTTTGTAACTCCGGCTTTCCATATCCATATCACTGCCGGCTGTTATTGCCAGTAATGCTGCTTCATAATTATCTTTTGCATAGCCATGTGGTATCATTTCTCCAACAGAGCCCCAGTCACTCACTACAAATCCGCTGAATTTCCATTGTCCTTTTAAAATATCCCTTTGCAAGTATTTATTTCCCGTTGCCGGAATACCATTCAGATCATTAAATGAGTTCATCAGGGTTGCTGCACCTGCATCAACAGCCGCTTTAAAAGGAGGTAAATACGTTTCATGTAACTGGCGCAGACTCATGTCAACAGTGTTATAGTCCCTTCCGCCTACAGCTGCTCCATACGCTGCAAAATGTTTAGCACATGCCATGACAGCATCAGTATTGCCCAATCCATTTCCCTGGAAACCTTTCACTCTTGCTGCTGCGATTACAGATCCTAAAAAAGGATCTTCACCGGCGCCTTCCATTACTCTTCCCCATCGCGGATCCCGGGAAATATCTACCATCGGCGCAAATGTCCAATGCACACCTGCAGCTGCCGCTTCTGTGGCGGCTATCCTGGCAGACAAGCGAATGGCTGCCGTATCCCAACTTGCAGCCTCGGCCAGTGGGATGGGAAAAGTTGTTTTAAATCCATGAATCACATCCTGTCCGAATAATAATGGAATCTTTAGCCTTGACTGCATGGCCATTTCCTGCAGTTCTTTTGTGTGTTGCACACCGATTATATTCAGCATAGAGCCAAGCTGACCATTTCTTACTTGGTTTTGCTTATCGCCATCTTTGGTTATCGGCCCGGTATGCGACCAATCACCGCTATATTGGTTGAGCTGGCCGACTTTTTCATCCAGCGTCATCAGTTTCAGTACTGAGTCAACCCTATGACCAATAGTTTTACCAGCTCGTTTGTCAGAAATTTTTTGTGCATCTGCGGAGAAAGTCCAGGCAAGCATTAATGACAACAACCTGATTGAGAAATTCAGCTTCATCTTTTTTGTACTTATTT
>JBGARY010000023.1:0-51122 GCA_044229985.1 Chitinophagaceae bacterium | reverse complement strand
AAGGGTTTGATGTGGTAAAAGATTATAAAGCAATCCGGAAACGGGTGGGATATATGCCCGGCAGGTTTTCACTCTACCAGGACCTCACCGTAAAAGAGAACCTCGATTTCTTTGCTACCATTTTCAATACCTCGATTGAAGAAAATTACGAACTGGTAAAAGATATTTATTCCCAGATAGAACCTTTTAAAGACAGGAGAGCCGGGAAATTATCCGGTGGGATGAAGCAGAAGCTGGCTTTGAGTTGTGCACTGATTCATCGTCCTTCTGTACTATTCCTGGACGAACCCACTACCGGTGTTGATGCTGTTTCCCGAAAGGAGTTCTGGGAGATGCTGCAACGATTAAAGCAACAGGGTATCACTATTCTCGTTTCTACACCCTATATGGATGAAGCCAGTCTTTGCGACCGGGTAGCATTGGTACAATCCGGTAAAATTTTATCTATTGATACGCCGGAACAAATTGTGGCTTCATTTGAAAAGCCCTTGCTGGCTGTGAAAAGCGACAATATGCTGCAATTGTTAAACCTGCTTAAGCAAAGTGAGTGGGTAGAAGATGCTTATCCATTCGGGGAATTTCATCATGTTGTAATGAAGGGAGAGTTTAAGGCTGATCTATCTGCATACCTGTCTTCACAAACGAGTGCATTTGAAATGATTGATGCAAATCCGAATATCGAAGACTGTTTTATTTCATTAATGAAAGAAAACGATGAGTAATGATAAAGTGATCATAGCTAATGAACTAACCAAGCGGTTTGGAGATTTTACTGCTGTTGATGCTATTTCTTTTGAAGTAAGCAAAGGCGAAATATTTGGTTTTTTAGGTGCAAATGGTGCCGGTAAAACAACCGCTATGCGGATGTTGTCCGGGCTCTCAAAGCCTACTTCAGGTAAAGCAATTGTTGCGGGATATGATGTTTACCGTGAGAATGAGCAGATCAAGCGGAATATCGGGTACATGAGCCAGAAGTTTTCGTTATATGAGGACCTCACCGTAAAAGAAAATATCCGTTTCTACGCCGGGATATATGGAAAATCAAATCAGTTTATAAAAGAGAAAACGGAAAGGGTGTTGAAGCAGCTGCATTTGTCTGCTGAAGCAGACAAACTGGTGAAATCATTGCCGTTGGGCTGGAAGCAAAAACTGGCTTTTTCCGTCGCCATTTTTCATGAGCCCCAATTGGTTTTCCTTGATGAACCAACAGGTGGTGTGGACCCGGTAACAAGAAGGGAGTTCTGGCATATGATCTATGAAGCGGCGGCTGAGGGGATTACTGTATTTGTCACTACTCATTACATGGATGAAGCGGAGTATTGCAACCGGGTAAGTATTATGGTGGACGGACGGATTGATGCATTGGATACACCCCAGCAATTAAAAAAAACATTCTCTGCTTCATCTATGGATGAAGTGTTTTTAAAACTGGCAAGAAAGGCCACCAGGGCAGCAGATTAATATGAAACAATTTTTGTCATTTGTAAAAAAAGAATTTCATCACATCTTCCGTGACCTGCGGACCATGTTTATATTATTGGCTATGCCCGTGGCACAAATCATCATTTTCGGCTTCGCCCTTACAAATGAGGTTAAGAATTCCGGGATCGTTGTCTGGGACCAGTCAAAAGATGCAGCAACCGCTTCACTGATTGAACAAATAGAAGCAAGCAACTATTTTGAACTCGAGAAAGAAATTTATTCGGCCAATGAAATTGAAACGAGTTTTAAAAAAGGTAAAGTAAAACTGGCCTTAATTTTTCCTCCGCATTTCAACGAAGACCTGCTGCATTTTAATAAAGCACAGGTGCAATTGATTGCAGATGCCTCTGATCCTAATGTAGCCAATACACTGACGAATTATGCATCAGCGATCATTATGGATTACCAGAACCGGATTACCAAAGAAAGAAAGCTTCCTTATACAATTAATACCGATATGCGGATGTTGTATAACCCAGAGTTGAAAGGAGCCTATAATTTTGTTCCTGGTGTTATGGCGATGGTTTTGCTATTGGTTTGTACAATGATGACCGCTATTACAATTGTGCGGGAAAAAGAAATGGGAACGATGGAGGTAATGCTGGTTTCACCGATGAAACCATTTCGTATAGTGTTGGCAAAGGCGATACCGTATTTGCTTTTATCGACAATTAATATTACAAGTATCCTTCTGCTGAGTGTGTATGTACTGGACGTACCTATCAATGGCAGTCTTGTTTTACTTGTAGCCGAAAGTTTGCTGTTTACGTTGGTTTCACTTTCGTTGGGATTGCTGATATCATCCCGGGCAGAGTCGCAGCAAACAGCCATGTTCATATCGCTGGTAGCCCTGTTTCTGCCAACTGTCATGCTAAGTGGATTTATGTTTCCCATTGAGAATATGCCGTTGCCACTTCGTACCGTTTCCAATATCGTCCCGGCTAAATGGTACTACAGCATTGTCAGATCAGTAATGATAAAAGGAGTGGGGCTGCATGCAGTATGGAAAGAGACGCTTATACTGGCAGGTATGTTTGTCTTTTTCCTGGGTCTTGCTATCAAAAATTTCAAAATCAGACTCGCATGAAAACACTACGGTTTTTATTGCAAAAAGAGTTCCGGCAGATATTCAGGGATCCGTCTATACTGCGGCTGATCTTTGTAATGCCCGCTATTCAATTGATAGTGCTTCCGTGGGCGGCTGATTATGAGATAAGAAACATCAAACTCGCTGTGATCGATCATGATCATTCTTCTTACTCCCGTAACCTGGTGAATAAAGTAACCGCATCCGGTTATTTTGAGTTAACTGATTATACGGGATCATACAAAGAAGCTCTTTCTCAGATTGAACATGACCGGGCTGATATTATTTTAGAGATACCGGCATCTTTTGAAAAAGACCTGGTAAAAGAAAGTGAAGCCACCCTGTTCATGGCAGTAAACGCAATCAATGGAGTTAAAGCAGGCTTGGGCAGTTCTTACCTGCGAAGCATTATCCAGGATTACAATAAGGAAGTAAGAACAGAGTGGATACAGTTTCCCCGGTTTAGTCCGGAAACGAATATCGAGATAACCTCCTCCAATTGGTTTAATCCATTAATGAACTACAAAGTATTTATGGTTCCGGGGATGCTTGTGCTTTTGCTGACGATGGTGGGGGCCAATCTGACGGCTATCAATATTGTACGAGAGAAGGAGATTGGAACGATTGAGCAGATCAATGTAACACCTGTCAAAAAAGCTCATTTTATATTGGGTAAGCTTATTCCATTCTGGGTATTAGGGTTACTGGTATTTACGATTGGCTTTTTAATAGCCCGTTTATTTTATGGAATAATCCCTGTTGGCAGTATGCTAACGATTTATGTTTTTGCTGCAGTGTATTTGTTAGCAGTGCTGGGCTTAGGCTTGCTGATTTCTACTTATGCCGACAGTCAGCAACAGGCCATGCTGATCTCTTTTTTCCTAATGATGATCTTCGTGTTGATGAGTGGGTTGTACACTTCTATTGATAGTATGCCGGACTGGGCAAAAGCAGTTACCAAAGCCAACCCGGTGAGCTATTTCATTCAGGTGGTACGTATGGTTGTACTAAAAGGAAGCGGACTGGCAGATATTAAATACCAGTTACTTACAATCGGGGGCTTTGCCTTTGTGCTCAACGGCTGGGCAATCTTGAACTATCATAAACGCAACTGATAAAAAAGCCGGCAACTTTTGTTGCCGGCCTGTTATTGCGTTGTTTTGTTCATCGGAGGAATAACATCTCTCTGTATTTTGGCAGGTACCATTCACGATCATCAACCAGCAACTCCAGCTTATCAACATGATAGCGGATATCATCGAAGAAAGTGTCTTTAACTTTCTCCTGGTAAGCGATAGCCTTCTCTCTGACATCTTCGATCTTATTGCACACTTTCCTCGCTTCGATCATCTTTTCCACCAGGTCGCTGGCTTTATTGATATGTTCGGAAATTTTTTCCAGTATCTGCAGCTGATTAGCATAAGCAGATTCTTTCAGCCCTGCTTGTTTTAACTGAAGAATGTTGTTGGCCAACAGGTTTTGATAGCGGATGGAAGTAGGTAATACATGACTCGTTGCCATTTCACCCATGATGCGGCTTTCTATCTGCACCTTTTTAATGTATTTCTCCAGTTCTATCTCATGCCTTGCCTCCAGTTCGGTATGGCTGTAGATGTCGTTTTTTTCAAACAGGTCTTTGGCTTTTTCTGTAACCATCGCATCAAGGGCCAGGGGGGTAGTTTTTACATTGGGCAGTCCTCTTTTGGCTGCTTCTTTTTCCCATGCCTCACTATAGCCATCTCCTTCAAATAATACTTTTTCACTGGCTACAATGTACTGGCGGATGACATGCATGATGGCAATTTCTTTTTTCTCGCCTTTCTCAATCAAAGCATCTACTTCTTTTTTAAACTGCCTGAGTGTTTCAGCCATTATCGTATTCAATACGGTCATGGGATTGGCACAGTTGGCAGAAGAACCAACGGCACGGAACTCAAACTTGTTTCCAGTGAAGGCAAAAGGAGATGTACGGTTGCGGTCTGTATTATCCATCAGCAGTTCAGGGATACTCTTATGAATATCGATCTTTAGCATGCTTTCATCCGTTTCATCCATTTTGTCTGAAACTCTTTCTTTTACATCCTGCAGCACTTTGGTGAGGTACTGACCAATAAAAACAGAAATGATAGCAGGGGGTGCTTCATTGGCGCCCAAACGGTGATCATTAGGAGCCGAAGCAATTGCAGCCCTGAGTATATCGGCGTAGTCATGAACCGCTTTGATGGTATTTACAAAGAATGTAAGGAACATCAGGTTCGTCTTCGGTGTTTTACCGGGAGCCAGCAGGTTAACGCCTGTGTCGGTGGCCATGCTCCAGTTATTGTGTTTACCGCTACCGTTAATACCGGCAAAAGGTTTTTCATGCAGCAACACTCTCAGGTTATGACGACGGGCTACCCTGTCCATTATATCCATCAGTAGCGAATTGTGGTCCACAGCCACACTAACTTCTTCAAAGATTGGCGCACACTCAAATTGTGCAGGTGCCACTTCATTGTGTCTGGTACGGAGGGGAATGCCGAGCTTGTAGGCTTCGTTCTCAAAATCCCTCATATAGGTATAAATCCTTTCAGGTATAGAACCGAAATAGTGATCCTCGAGTTGCTGATTCTTTGCAGAAGAATGTCCGTACACTGTTCTGCCGGTCATGATCAGGTCTGGGCGGGCATTGAACATGGCTTCATCAATTACAAAATATTCCTGCTCCCAGCCGAGTGTAGGGGTAACCTTCGTTACATTTTTATCAAAGTAGTTGCAAACATCCACGGCCGCTTTATTCAAAGCATCTAATGCTTTCAGCAATGGTGCTTTATAGTCTAACGACTCACCGGTGTACGATACAAAGATGGTGGGAATACAAAGTGTTTTACCCTGGCCGATCTCCATAATAAAAGGGGGCGAAGTAGGATCCCATGCAGTATAACCCCTGGCTTCGAATGTAGCCCTCAGGCCACCGCTTGGGAATGATGATGCATCTGGTTCTTGTTGTACCAATGCATCTCCTTCGAATTGTTCAATAGGGGTACCGTCGCTTTTCAGGGTAAAGAAGGAATCATGCTTTTCTGCCGTTGTTCCCGTCAATGGCTGAAACCAATGGGTAAAATGGGTAACCCCCTTTGATTCAGCCCATGCTTTAATACCGTTTGAAATCTGGTTGGCGACCGCACGGTCAATCTTGTGCCCTGCTTTAATAGATGCCTGAAGGCTTTTATAGGCTTCATCGCTTAAATACTCCCTGGCAGTCTTTAGTGTAAAGACATTACTGTTGAATATTGAAGTGATCTTGGTAGCACTTTCTACAGAAATATTTGACTTAGTTGTAAGTCCATCTATTGCTTTAAATCGGAGTGACATCTGTTATGATTTTCCGCAAAGCAAAGATTTTGGGATGATTGCACCAATTTTATATGATAAAATGGGGAAAAAATGTGTTTTATATCAATTATTTACCGATTTGCGGACATTATTCGGCAGAATTAATAATATTATTTTTATTTTTAATGTTATTATTGAATGCCGACTCAATCCTCTTCCAGTCTATCCTGGCTACAATAGGTATGATCAGCAGAGGGATAACAACGCTTCGATAACGTACTATCGCACCAAGGTTATTGGCCGTAAAACCAATAGCAAGTAGTAAGGATAAGGAGAAAAAGACGCAGAAAAGTACAAGGTTGCTGGGCCTGCTTTCCCGTTTTCGCCAAAGCAGGAATATGATAAACAAAAATAGCAGAACGTCAATTTCAATAGCAGCGGCCAGTGATAATATGTGATTTACATCGGAGGGAAAGGGCCTGATCATTGACAGGTTTACAGCCTGTGGGATATTTTTCAAAAAGCTGCCGGCCGATGGTGACAGTTCAGTGGTAGGTATGGTAGAATTGCCGGGTGACAATTGAAGAAAAGCTTTTTGCTTGTCAACTACTGCCTGGGGGAGATCCAGTCCCGGATCAATATAACGAAGCGTAAAAAATAATACTACGAAAACAAAATAGGTTCCTGCAAAAATGGCCAATCCGTATTTTGGCTTCCTGTTAGCCAGCAACCATGCCATTATAGCCCCGATCATGATCAGGAAAACAAAATTTCTTAGAGTAAGTAAAAGTAGTAATCCTATAACCAGGCTGGCAATCCTCTTGATCCCCCATTTTTTCTCTTTTGTACCAAAATAAATGGCATAAATAATAAGACTGATGCCCGTAAAGATGAGGCCTTCTTTGTGTAATCCGCTGGTCCAGTATATGAAGGAGGGTACCAGGAAAGTGGAGAGTAATACAGGCAATTTTCCGGAAGGAAAAACATCGGACATGACCCGATAAATAGCCAGCGGGCCAAAGAATGTGATGAATGAATAAAAGATCACATTGATATAATAGTTGCCCGTGCTAAATACATTGAAAATAGAAAGCACCTTAATAAAAAGGTTTCCTTTCAGGTCATTCCAGTAAGAATTATCGCTGCCAAAAAAGGTGGCAACGCCGGAGGATTCATAGGGATCACGGAAAAGGTTGGTAAAGAACTCTCCCGGGTCATTAAATAGCAACTTATACTCTTCAAGGCTGCTGATATGAAAACTCCAGGTGTCCTGCATTTTTGCAAGGCCTCCGTAAAAAATCCCCGCCATTACTTTCAAGAGGAAAAAACTGATAAGCTGGGGCTTGCTTAAACCGGTTTGGGTAAAGAACTTAACCCTGGTCACTAGCCAGGAAAATAACACAAGCCATGCAACAAAAAGAAGATGCTCCAATTCAATTTCTTTATGCCGCAATAATAGCCATAATTGTGATGAATGTCAGCACAAAGTTGACAAGTTATGAGGAGGTACTGCCCCGTATCTTGTAAATTTGCGGCTCAATATTCTCTTACATGGAAGTAACCGTAAAGACTGCACAACAACTGCGATTGACAGCCGAAGAGTTTGAATTAATAAAGCAAAAATTGGGACGTACCCCCAACTTTAATGAACTCTGCGCTTTCTCCGGCATGTGGAGTGAACATTGCAGCTATAAAAACTCGATCAAATGGCTGAAAACATTGCCCCGTGAGGGCGGTCGTATGCTGGTGAAAGCCGGTGAAGAAAATGCCGGGCTGATGGATATCGGTGACGGCTTAGGAGTAGTGTTCAAAATCGAATCACACAATCACCCTTCTGCTATTGAGCCTTTCCAGGGAGCTGCTACAGGTGTGGGAGGCATACATCGGGATATTTTTACGATGGGTGCCCGGCCTATTGCGGCGCTGAATTCATTGCGGTTTGGCAACCTTGAGGAAGACAAGACACAGCATTTGTTATCTGGTGTAGTACATGGAATCGGGCATTACGGCAACTGTTTTGGTGTACCTACTGTTGGAGGCGAAATATATTTTGATGATTGTTATCATACAAACCCGCTGGTAAATGCCATGAGTGTGGGAATTGTAAAAGCAGGCGAAACGGTGTCTGCAACCGCTTTAGGAAAAGGAAATCCTGTGATGTTTGTTGGGAGTGCAACCGGCAAGGATGGTATTGGCGGCGCTTCTTTCGCCTCTGCAGATATTACGGCAGAAAGTGCACAGGACTTACCTGCTGTACAGGTAGGTGATCCATTCCAGGAGAAGAAATTACTGGAAGCTTGTCTGGAAGTAATTCAAACCGGCGCCGTTGTTGGTATGCAGGACATGGGTGCAGCCGGTATAATTTGTTCTACCGCCGAAATGAGTGCCAAGGGCGAAGTGGGTATGAGGATTGACCTGGACAAAGTGCCCACCCGGCAGAAGAATATGAAGACATGGGAACTGCTGCTGAGTGAAAGCCAGGAAAGAATGTTGTTGGTGGCACAAAAAGGGAGAGAAGATGAAGTGAAAAAAGTGTTTGACAAATGGGACCTCCCTTGCTCCGTTATCGGTGAAGTAACAGATGACGGCATATTGAATTTCTATATGAATGGCCAGTTGGATGCTTCCATTCCGGCACATGAACTGGTACTGGGTGGCGGAGCCCCGCAATATGACCGGGAGTATAAAGAACCGGCTTACTTCGCTGAAATCAGCAAATTCAATATCGATACTGTTCCCGTTCCCGGAAACCTTAAAAAGGTTGCTGAAGAAATTATCCAGTTGCCATCCATTGCATCGAAACGATGGGTATACAACCAGTATGACAGTATGGTGGGAACGAATAATACGTCAACTAATACTCCAACGGATGCTGCAGTGGTATTTGTGAAGGGAACTACGAAAGGAATTGCAGTGACAACGGATTGCAACAGCCGTTATGTATTTGCGGATCCTTATAAAGGCGCCATGATTGCCGTAAGTGAAGCGGCCCGAAATATTGTTTGCAGCGGTGGTCAGCCTTTAGGTGTAACCAATTGCCTGAACTTTGGTAATCCCTACGATCCGGAAGTTTATTACCAGTTTGTACATGCTATCAAAGGAATGGGTGATGCCTGCCGCCGGTTTGACACACCTGTAACAGGGGGTAATGTTAGTTTCTACAACCAAAATCCGGATGGTCCGGTATTCCCAACACCTACCATCGGTATGGTGGGTTTATTGGAAGATGTAACGAGGAAGATGACATTGGATTATAAGAAAGCCGGTGATCATATCTACCTGCTCGGAGAATCTGTAAATGATATAGGTTCATCACAATACCTTGCTAAGCTTTGCGGGGTGGACTATTCGCCGGCACCTTATTTCGATCTGGAGAAAGAACATCACCTGCAGCAGGTAATTAAAGGATTGATTGAGAACGGGGATATTCAAAGTGCCCATGATGTAAGTGAAGGCGGGCTGATGACTATGTTGTTTGAAAAGGGATTCAGCAGGGGATTAGGTTTTGATGTAAGCACTATCGCTGAATCATATATGGATGGCAAAGCATTACGCAGTGATGCCTTCTGGTTTGGCGAAGCGCAAAGCCGTGTGGTGGTAACAGTGGCTGAAGAACAGGTAGCCAATTTCCTTCGGCATATGAGTAAATCGGAGCTGCCTTTTGCAAAACTGGGAACTGTAACCAATGGTGATGTTATTGTTGACGGGCAGTCATGGGGAAATATTGAATTGTGGAAAGAAAAGTATGATACATCCATTGAAAATTACCTTGCTAAAGAAGAAGCAGGTGCTGCATTGAGTTCAATATGATTGGTAAAGACAAAATAATACTATTAACCGGTGCTGCCGGATTCATTGGGAGTTACCTGCTTGGGTTTTTAAATAAACAAGGGTTTAAAAACATCATCATTGCAGATGAATTTGGTGAGGAGGATAAATGGTTCAATTTCGACTCCAAAGAATTCATGGCGAAAGTGGAACGGGAAGAACTGTTTGATTGGCTGAAGGAAAATAAACCTGCTGTCAGTTTTGTTTTTCATTTGGGGGCAAGGACAGATACCACTGAATTTGATTACAGCGTTCATGAAAAACTGAATGTTGACTATTCAAAAAATATCTGGAACTATTGTGTTACCAACAATATTCCTTTAGTATATGCGTCTTCGGCAGCTACTTACGGCAGTGGAGAGTTAGGGTATAATGATGATCATGGGCTAGTGGAAAAATTACATCCGTTAAATCCTTATGGTGTTTCCAAGAATGAGTTTGATAAATGGGTCCTTCGGCAAGCTCAGGACAAGCAGCCTTCATTTTGGGCAGGATTGAAGTTTTTCAATGTATATGGTCCGAACGAATATCATAAGGGGAGAATGGCCAGTGTGATCTTTCATTCGTTTAACCAGGTCAAGTCAACCGGCAAAGTGAAACTTTTTAAATCGCATCGCCCTGATTTTAAAGACGGGCAGCAACTTCGGGATTTTATTTATGTGGAAGATGTAGCCAAGGTCTGCTGTTGGCTAATGGGCAGCAATGTGCCATCCGGTTTATATAATTTAGGAACCGGTAAGGCCCGGTCATTTGAAGGCCTGGCTAAAGCTACTTTTGCAGCCATGGGCAAAGAGCCGGTGATCGAATACATAGATATGCCCGAAGATATCCGGGATAAATACCAATATTTCACAGAGGCCAATATGTCCAAATTGAAGCAAGCCGGCTACACGGAAAAATTCTGTTCACTGGAAGAAGGCGTGATGGATTATGTCAAAAATTATCTTTTGCCTAGTTCTTACTATTAAAAAAGGAGCAACTCTCGTTACTCCCTTTCTAACAACCAGACAAAAACACTTTATTTCTTCGGCATTACTACAGCATCAATTACATGAATCACACCATTGCTGGCAGTTAAATCAGCTGTCGTTACATTAGCTCCGTCAATCATCACTTTGCCATCTTTGATCGATACAGTCAGTTCCGCACCCTGAACCGTTTTAATCTTTTGGCCATCTTTCAGATCGGCTGCTTTTACAGCTCCTGGCACTACATGATAAGTAAGAATGCTGGTGAGGTCAGCTTTTTTCTCCGGCTTCAGCAAACCATCAACAGTACCAGCAGGCAATGCATTAAAAGCAGCATTGGTTGGTGCAAATACAGTAAAAGGACCGGCACCTTTTAATGTTTCAACAAGACCTGCAGCCTGAACTGCTGCAACCAGTGTAGTATGATCCGGTGAACCAATAGCAACATCTACCACATCTTTAGGAGCTTCTGCCGGCGGTGCTGCAGGCTCTTCTTTCACGGTAGCTGTTGTGTCTTCTGCCGGTTTCTTTTCGCCATCATTATTGCAGGCAACAAGTAAAGCAGTGCTAAAACTGAGGATAGTAATTAATGAGAAGAATTTCTTTTGCATATAAATTATTTTGTTGCTGGTAAACATCAATTCAGGTCAAAAGGTTTTCAGCCGGGTATAAATATTTCTCACATTATATTATTTGTTGAACCTTTTCTTTCTTCCCGGCGAGATGATTAAACGTATAAGGATTTTTTATAGGCTTATCTTTACTCCAAACAAATACTATGGCACGGAAAATTGCAGTGATCGGTGGTGGCAACCTGGGTGCTTCTATTGCTGATGGACTGATAGCAAGTGGGTTTAGCAAACCTTCAGAACTTTCCATTACCCGAAGAAATCTCGGTGCTTTAAGCCGGTTCAGTAGTAAAGGATGTAAAGTACACAGCGATAACAAAAAGGCGGTTAAGGAAAGTGAAATCATCATACTGGCTGTCAAGCCCTATAATTATGCAGATATCATTAAAGAAATAAAACCGGAGCTTGATGGTAAAAAGCATCTTGTTGTGTCAGTAATAACCGGGGTATGGATAGAGCAGTTGCAAAAAGCAATCGGTAAGCCGGTGCCTGTTATCAGGGCTATGCCCAATACAGCCATTGCCATTCAGCAAAGTATGACCTGCCTGGCACATGCCGGGGCTTCGGCAGCACAGCTAAATTATGTTCAGGAATTGTTCAATCAATTAGGCCGTACTGTTTTGATTGATGAAAAGCTGATGGATGCTGCTACTGTTCTGGGGGCCTGTGGCACGGCTTATGCCATGCGGTACATCCGGGCCAATATACAGGGCGGTATTGAAATAGGCTTTGATGCTGCTACTGCATCATTAATCGCTGCTCAAACTATAAAAGGCGCTGCCGAATTACTATTGGAAAAAGGCACACATCCTGAACAGGAAATAGATAAAGTGACTACACCCAAAGGCTGTACCATTGCCGGGCTGAATGAAATGGAGCACCAGGGGTTTAGCTCATCGCTGATAAGAGGATTGGTTGCCAGCTATGATAAAATTGTGAAAGGCTGAATACTATTTCAAAGTACAGAGCTAAATTTTTATATTTATTATTAAAATTAAAACCATGAAGCAATTATTGACCATATTCCTTCTTACAGCGCTGGTGGGTGCAACAGCCTGTAAAAACGAGAAAAAAGAAGATAAACCAGCCGGAACAGAGACAGAAACCAAGACTCCGGCCCCGCAAAAAGTGGACCCCGGTATGAAAGAGTCAACAAGGGGTGAGTTTAAAGTACATTCCTGCACAGAAAACTGCAAGGACGGACAGCATGTTTTTGTGCACGGAGAAGATGGACATACCTGTTCTGAAGAGTGTATGAAAACCAACGGTTAAAACTAATTTCATCCTTAATAGACCGGCCGGTACAAACTGTACCGGCCTTTTAATTTGCAAATGGTTTTTTCCACTTATGCGATCATTTCTGTGGATATGAAATTTTAGCAGCCGGAAAAATTCTTTTAGCTTTGTCCGACCTCCCGGAGTTTTTTCTGCAAAAGGTTTGAAGTACAGTATTCTTCCGCTGGTCATTTCACAAGGCTCATTAATCAGATCATTTCACAGGTGTTTTAAATTAATAACCATTTTGTATGGCCAAGTATATTTTTGTTACCGGGGGGGTTACTTCTTCATTAGGTAAGGGGATCATTGCTGCTTCACTTGCTAAACTATTACAGGCAAGGGGACTTCGTGTTACTATTCAGAAATTTGATCCCTACATTAATGTTGATCCGGGTACGATGAACCCTTATGAGCATGGTGAATGTTATGTAACCGAGGATGGGGCAGAAACAGATCTTGATCTCGGTCACTACGAAAGGTTCCTGAACATATTTACCTCTCAGGCCAATAATGTGACGACAGGCCGTATTTACCAGACCGTCATTAATAAAGAAAGAGAAGGTGCTAAACCGTTCAGGTGGTACCTCATATCACTGATGAGATAAAGCGAAGAATGTTGCAACTTGGCCAGGGCGGCGAGTATGATATTGTAATTACAGAAATAGGCGGTACAGTAGGTGATATTGAGAGCTTGCCTTTTGTGGAAGCTGTTCGTCAGCTGCAGTGGGAATTGCCGGAAGAAGATACCCTTGTGGTGCATCTTACCCTGATCCCTTACCTGAAAGCGGCTAAGGAATTAAAGACAAAACCTACCCAGCATAGTGTAAAAATGCTGAGCCAGGAAGGGGTACACCCGGACATAATTGTTTGCCGTACTGAAAAGCAGCTTACTCCTGAATTGCGCAGAAAGATCGCTTTGTTCTGTAATGTAAAGATGGAGGCAGTGATAGAAGCTGCCGATGCACCCACTATTTACGAAGTGCCCTTGCTGATGATGAGAGAAAAACTGGATGTGATCAGTCTCAAAAAACTAAACATCACTAATTATAACGAACCGGAATTAGGCAAATGGAAGGAATTCCTGGATAAACTAAAGTATCCCAAAAGTAAAGTCACGATTGGGCTTATTGGAAAATATATAGAACTGCAGGATGCTTATAAGTCTATTCTCGAATCCTTTATTCATGCCGGTGCGATGAATGAATGCCAGGTACAGGTGATCAATATTCACAGTGAGTTTATTACTGATGATAATGTTGCAGAAAAGCTGACAGGTTTAGATGGATTATTGGTAGCGCCGGGCTTTGGCCACCGTGGTGTGGAGGGAAAGATAGTAGCTGTAAAATATGCCCGGGAAAATGGTTTGCCTTTCTTTGGAATATGTCTTGGTATGCAAATGGCTGTCATCGAGTTTGCCCGAAATGTACTGGGGCTAAAAGAAGCACATTCTACAGAAATGGATCCCGACACCAAAGAACCGGTGATTGACCTGATGGAAGAACAAAAGAAAATTACGGCAAAGGGTGGAACTATGCGTTTAGGAGCCTATCCCTGTGAGATCAAGGACAGCACACTGGCTTATACAATATACAGCAGCAATGCCATCAGCGAAAGGCACCGCCATCGCTGGGAATTCAATAATAAATACCTGAATCAGTTTGAACAGGCCGGCATGATTGCCAGTGGCAAAAACCCCGGAACTGACCTGGTAGAAATAGTAGAGATACCCGGTCATCCTTTTTTTATCGGCGTTCAGTATCACCCTGAATTAAAAAGTACGGTAGAAAATCCTCAGCCTTTGTTTGTACACTTTATAAACGCTGCCAAGTTATACGCAGAAAAAAAGACGGAGAATAAGAATCCGCTGCTGCAAAGCGAGATGATATAATTCGCTTAAAAAGACAAAGAAAGGCCACTTATGGTGATGTCAGAAACCAAAGACTGGCAACCGGAAACCCGTTATCTTTGCGGTCTTTAAATTTTTACGCAGCATGAAGTTTGAACGTAATACCGTTATCGGTTTTGTAATATTGGCTGGATTATTTTTTGGCTATTTCTATTTTACCAACAAGCAGCAATCCGAATATCGCAAGCAGCAGGCAGAAAAGCAGAAAAGGGAAAAAGCAATACAGGATTCCATCAACCTGGTAAATAAGCCCAGGCAAGACTCGTTGAGCCACATTGCAGATTCTGTGGCAAAAATTACCAAAGTAGGCAATTTCCAGGCTGCGATTAAGGATACCACCGAAAAGCTGGTAGTAGCAGAAAATGAACTGATAAAAGTAACTTTTACCAATAAGGGCGGACAGGTTAAAAAAGTAGAACTAAAGAAATTCAAAGGGCTTGACAGCAGTGAAGTAAGGCTGGCCGCTTCTTCATTTGATAAGCTGGGATACTCCATTAATACCGGCAATAACACAACGGCAAATACTGCTGAGTTGTATTTTACGTCTGCAGAACCTGTAAAAAATGCAGATGGCTCGCAAACAATTGCCTTTACCCTTCAGTCTTCTGACAGCAGTGCTTCCACAGCCATTACCCATAAGTTCACTATCAGGCCCAATGATTATATGCTTGATTTTACTGCGGATTTAACGGGTGCAGATAAATTACTGACGCAGGGCAATATGAACCTGACCTGGCAATATGCAGCTGCCCAGCAGGAGTCTGATATTGATTTTGAAAAACAAAATACCCAGGTAGGCTATGTTAAGGACGGAAGTTTTGATTATCATACCATTGGCAGAAGAAGCGATAAAAATTTTGATAAGGAAGTAAAATGGCTTGGGGTAAGACAGCGTTTCTTCTTTACCATCCTCGTTGCGAAGAATAACTTTTCCAATGGCAAGATGGAATGGACTATTCCGGCAGACAGTACTAAAACTATTGTGCAGTCCACTGCCAACATGAAAGTGCAATTGCCGGTTGCCGCAACTGTTACAGCTCCTTTCAGTATTTACTACGGGCCTTCAGATTACCATATCCTGAAGAAGTACGACATGAAGTTTGAAAAGCTGGTCAACCTTGGCCAGGGTATGTATGCTTTTGTACGTCCATTGAACCGCTTTATCATTTTACCTATTTATGATTTCTTCCGTGGTTTGGTCGGCAATATGGGTATCGCTATCGCTCTGCTTACTTTATTTATCAGATTGCTGATCTCCCCGCTTACCTATTCAAGTTACCTGAGCGGAGCCAAAATGAAGGCGTTGCGGCCAGAGATTGCTGCTTTGAAAGATAAGTATGGAGAAGACAGGCAGGCGATGAGTATGGAGCAGATGAAATTGTTCAGGGAAGCCGGTGTAAATCCCTTGGGCGGATGTATTCCTGCATTACTGCAAATTCCTATCTTCTTTGCCCTGTTTAGTTTCTTTAACTCAGAAGTGTCATTAAGAGGAGCTGAATTTCTATGGGCTTCAGACCTGGCTGCTTTCGATGACCCAATCAAGTTTGGATTCCATATTCCGTTACTGGGAAGTCATCTCAGCTTATTCAATATTACCGCTTGCATTACCAGCTTTATGATCTCCTGGTACAGTATGAGCATGACGCCTGACCAGAGCAACCCGGTGCTGAAGTATATGCCTTATATCTTCCCGGTGTTTCTGCTTTTCTTCTTTAACAGGCTGCCATCCGGTCTTACCTGGTATTACACCGTTTCCAACCTGGTTACATTGATTCTGCAGTTCATTATCCAGAACTACATCATCGATCACAATAAGATTTTGGCCAAAATTGAGGAGAACCGTAAAAAGCCCAAAACCAAATCAAAGTGGCAGGAGAGAGTAGAGCAGATGCAGGAACAGCAAAAGAAAATGAAAGATATGCAACAAAAGAACAAACGCTGATCTGTGTTAAAGATATCTTAAGAGAAACCGGGCTGCTGTTAACAAGGCCCGGTTTTTCATTTTACGCAACTTAATGGCTAAATTGGCACGTCTTTTACTATATAAGAGACAGAATTACAATGAAAAGAAAATTTTATATACTAAGCGGTTTTTTTCTTTTGATGGCTGTAACGGAGATAAATGCACAACGAAGGTTGACAGAAGCCACTATTTCATATGATATTGTTATCAATACCAGCGATAAAGAACCAAAGGCGGTTGACCTGCTGGACGGTGCTACCAGTGTCATCTACCTCAAGGGCAACTCCAGCCGTTCGGAAATGATTAGTTCCCTTGGTGTACAATCCACCATTATTGATGGTAAAACCGGTCAAGTTACTGTTCTAAAAGATTATGGCGACCAGAAATATATGATCAAAATGACGCCGGATAACTGGAAGGCTTCCAATAAAAAATATGAGGGAGTTTCATTTACTTATACGGAAGAATACAAGACAATCGCCGGGTATAAATGCCAGAAAGCCATCGGTAAAATGGCTGACAGCAGTTCATTCACGGTGTATTTTACCAAAGACCTGGTGCCGGTAAATAAGGATTTTCAATACATCAATAAAAACCTGCCTGGCTTAGCCATGCAGTATGAAGCATCATTGGGAAATATGATTGTAACTTATACGGTTGCCACGATCAATTTCAATCCTGTGCAGCAGGCAAAGTTCGACCTTCCTAAATCAGGATACAGGGTTATGACCTATGAAGAGAGTATGGGAGGGAGGAAAAACGATTAATTACGCTGGAGTGAACGGTTGCCCAAATCGATCTTAACATTAGCCACCACCACTTTTTTCTTTAGGGGAACAATGTAAGTAGTGTTACCCTTTTGAACTTTAACGGTTGTGTTAAGGTTAATATACCTTTTTTCAGCGCCGGCATTGATAACCTGGTTGCCACGGTAACTGTAACCGGAACGCAGAGAAAACCCGCCTGAGGTTGAGGTACGACCTGACAATAATGTGGATTTCTTTGGCAGGTCAGCCGATTTTTTACCATCACCCAAAGTAGCAAAGGCGGCTACAGCGGATACAGCCATCAATACAATGACAGCCAGCTTTCTGCGCAGCAGTTTACCTGTAAATATGTTGTTTGGGTGGTTCATCGGCTACAAAAATAACGACAAATGAAATTATAAAACAAACCGTTTATCCAGAACTTTAGTACTTCATTAACGCAGAAGAAGGGAATTTGTTACGACAAGTTGCTTGTAAATTGCCATTATTTTGCACATATGGGGAAAATTAGGCCCTTTATTTACCCATATTTTTATATTAACTTGTTGAGAATAAAACAGTTTCAGGGGGCAAAGGGATTTTGCTGCCTGCTTTGGCTCTTTATCATCCGAACATCGGACATTATTCATCAAACCACCGGAACGAATGAAAGATAATCCATACCGGGAAGATCGGGAACAACTAAAAGAACTGCTTTTACAATACGAAAACCTGAAGAACGGACGCCAGCACTCCTTTATAGAAGAAGACTCCTTTGAGAAAATAATTGATTATTTCCATGAGAAAGAAGACCTCGCAAAGGCCATGGAAGCTGCTGAAATTGGCGCAGAGCAATATCCCTACTCAGCCATGCTGCTGATCAAAAAAGCAGATATCCTGCTGGCCACCCGCCGCTACCAGGAGGCGCTTGATATACTGGAGCAGGCTTCTTTGTTTGACAACAATGATATCAATATTTATATCCTGAAAACGGATGCCTACCTGGCATTGGACCAGCAGGAAAGGGCTGTACAACTGTTAGAAGAGGCGCTTACACAATTTGAGGGAGAAGAGAAACTTGAACTGTTGTTTGAGCTGGCCGATGTATATGATGATTACGAGGATTTTGACAAGGTATTTGACTGCCTGAAGATGGTTTTGGAAGAAGATCCCAACAACGAAGAAGCTTTATACAAGATCTGTTTCTGGACCGATTTTACCGGCCGCAATGAAGAAAGCATACGGCTGCACCAGCAAATCATTGATGAATACCCTTATAACGAGCTGGCCTGGTTCAACCTGGCGGCTGCCTACCAGGGAATAAAGCTATATGAGAAAGCGATAGATGCTTACCAGTATGCCATTACCATTGATGAAAAGTTTGATTATGCTTACCGCAATATGGGTGATGCCTATATACGACTCCGCAAATACAAGGAAGCCATCGAAGTACTGGAAAAAGTGAACGAGCTGGCCAAGCCGGAAGATGTGATCTTTGAGGCTATCGGTCATTGTTATGACCGGCTGAAGAATTTCGGGCAGGCAAGAATATATTACCGGAAAGCCTCCCACCTGCGGCCCGATGACAGCAAATTGTATTACAAGATTGCCTGTACCTACTTTAATGAGGGCAACTGGGACGGCAGCCTGAAACAGTTAGATACGGCGATGAAGATACACCGGCTGCAGCCCGAGTATAATTTACTGGCCGGTGAATGTAAAATACAGCAGGGCCTGTTTAAGGATGCTATCCAGTATTTTTCAAATGTAGTGCGGATGCGGCCCCGTAATGCCGCCGGATGGGAAGCGTTGATCCGCTGCCTGTACAAAGCTGAATTTTTTGAAGAAGCGCTGGAACAAGCGGATGCTGCACAGCAGGCCACACATGGCAAACCCCTCTTTACCTACTATAAAGCAGCCATACTTTTTTCTGCCGGTAAAAGCAAAGAAGCTTTATTGCAATTGGAGAAAGCACTGGAGGCTTCACCCAAACAACTAAAGAAGTTTGTGGAACTGAACCCCGCTATCCTGCAGAACCAGCAGGTGGTGGATATGCTGGCGAGATACAAAAGAAAGAAGTCTATCTGATAAGTAGATTTTTTGAATCATTATCCATGTCAGCAATCCTCTGCTGTTTCTTCCCTATTTTTGCCGCCGTTCTTCAAGATCTTTTCATTTCAAAACGATAGTTTATGAATTTTAACCTGACACAGATCCCCGAGAGAAATAAGAAACCCCGTCAATCAGGACTAACCATGGTAATGGACAAGGGCCTGAGTGTAGATGAAGCAAGAAATTTTTTAAGTGTAGCGCATCCGCATGTAGATATTATCAAATTAGGTTTCGGAACATCATTTGTAACTCCCAACCTGAAAGAGAAACTGGAAGTGTACCGCAGTTTTGATATACCCGTTTATTTTGGCGGCACTTTATTTGAAGCATTTTTGATCCGTAACCAGTTTGACGATTATGTGAATGTGTGCAAAGATTTTGGTATTTCGTATATGGAGGTAAGTGATGGCTCTATCACCATTCCTCATGCAGAGAAATGCGGCTATATAGAAAAACTGACAAAACATGGCACGGTGCTGAGCGAAGTGGGCAGCAAGGATGCCACGCATATTATTCCTCCTTACAAGTGGATTGAACTGATGAAGGCTGAACTGGAAGCCGGATCCAGCTATGTAATTGCAGAAGCAAGAGAAGCCGGTAATGTGGGTATTTATCGGGGCAGTGGTGAAGTAAGGGAAGGCCTGGTGCAGGAAATACTGACCCAGATACCCGGTGAAAAGATTATCTGGGAAGCGCCGCAAAAAGCACAACAGTTATACTTTATTGAATTGCTGGGTTGCAATGTAAACCTCGGCAATATTGCTCCTACGGAAGTAATACCGCTGGAAGCCATGCGAATTGGTCTCCGCGGCGATACCTTCAATCTTTACCTGGACAAAAAAGTGACTGCCTGATGCGCTTATTCGGGCTGATCGGCTATCCTTTGTCTCATTCTTTCTCTAAAAAGTATTTTACTGACAAATTTGAGAATGAGGGGATAGCCGGTTGCTTTTATGAACTGTTTCCCTTGCAGACTATAGAGGCCTTACTTCCTTTGCTGCAGAAGCACCCGGAACTGGAAGGCCTGAATGTGACCATTCCTTACAAACAGCAGGTATTAGCTTATCTGGATGAAAGCAAAATTCCTGCAGGATTAAATGCCTGCAATTGCATCAATATCACCGGAGGAAGGCTGACAGGTTATAATACGGATGTAACCGGCTTTGAACTAAGTGTAATCCCCCTGCTTAAATCCTGGCACAAAAAGGCGCTGGTGCTGGGCAACGGTGGCGCAACAGCTGCTGTGGTGTTTGTTTTAAAAAAACTGGGGATTGACTTTGATATTGTAAGCCGGAAGAAACATGATCATTCCACGTTGACTTACCGTGATATCAATAAAAAGATTATTTCAGATTGTTCCTTAATCATCAATACTACACCATTAGGTATGCAGCCGGACACAGGTAGCTGCCCCGATATACCATACCAATTTATTACTGACAGGCATTTGCTGTACGACCTGGTATATAACCCGGCCAAAACGTTGTTTCTGCAACGAGGAGAGGAGCGGGGCGCTGCGATTAAGAACGGCGAAGAAATGCTGATAATGCAGGCGGAAGAAAGCTGGCGGATTTGGAATGGATAAAAGTGTGTTTGGATTAAGGTGCTGTTAGCTTTAGTCTTGCCTCTTCTGGCATAGGAACAATTTTCTTTTTTTCATAATCAAAACAGATCATACCTGTTTTAGCAAGCGCAACTGTTTTTTGCACTCCGTTTTCCAGTTTATCCAGCTTGTAAAAAAGGTCAAAGCCAATTTTAGAAATATCGCCGGCCACTACGGAGGCTGTTACGGTATCACCGTAAAACAATTCGCTTTTGAATTCGATGGCTACATCGGCCATGATCATGCCGGTGCCTGCAAGGTTCATTTCTGTATAGCCGAGATGATGCAGGTATTGCATCCTTGCTTCGTGTATGATGGATAGTATAGCATCGTTGCCCACATGACCGCCGTAATTGATGTCGGTAATGCGGACAGGAATAGAGCAGGAAAAGTGAAAGGAGGCTGGCAGTTCAATTTTTACCCTTGCCATTATTGTAAATCATTTGAATAAAAATAGGGAAAGAAAGTTGTACTACTGGTTGTTATCCTGCAGGGAAGTAACGAGGTTGAGAATGTCTGCAAAATTTCCCGGGGCATGTACAGCCGAAGAGCTTAATATTTTTTCTCTCCAGCGTTTTAACTGATCCAAACAGGCTTCATCAACTTCTTCACCTGAGATGCAACATACAAGGTCTTTTAGTTTTTTTGACATGCGGATAAAATGGCCATCGGGGGTCATCAACACAATGTAGCGGTTGCTGATATCATTGATACGGCCTTTCGAAATATCCATCGTGTCATCCTCTTCTGCAGAAACACCAAAATCAAAGGCCGAAACATCTTTAATTTTCTTCTGCACAGCACTTACATCCAGGCGGGCAAAAGTCTTTTTACTGGCTTCCAGGGCCGCATCATTGCGGGCTTCTTCCAATGCTGCATCGGCACTTATGGCAGCGATATCTTCTTCCGGAATGCCAGTATGTTCAGTAGTTACCTGCTCAGTGCTGTTGCCGGGTTGTTGCTGTGTTGCCAGAGGAGTATCCTCACCCTTATTATTCAATAATCTTGCAGCACCCCAGGCCAATAAGCCAATGAGTGCAGCAGCGGCAGCGTAGCGCAGTAAGGCTGCTGATTTTTTTTGTGGTTGATTATTAGTTTCCTGGTCAAGCGCCGTTTCAATGTTGTGCCAAACAGTTTCAGGCGGAATGATGGAAGCTTTTTGCAGTTTGGTGGCCAGGGCAGCTTCGGCTCCTTTGCCATCAAGGGTAGCGGCTATATAATTCCAGCAATAGGCAGGGGGAGCGATTTCAACCGCTTGTAATTTCTTGGGAAAATGGTGCTCTAGGGCAGAACTGTCCAGCTCTTCTTGAATTTTTTCCCAGCAAAGGGACGGGGGTTGAACTTCGTAATTTAGAATCTTATGTTGAAAACCGCTGTTCATGATTTTGTCTTTGCCCCTCTTTCCTTGTCAATAAAATTTCTGACCATATCCTGCAGTATCACCTTGGCCCTGGATAGCTGCGATTTGCTGGTGCCTTCGCTGATGCCCAGCATATCGGCAATTTCCTTGTGGGTGTATCCTTCCACCACATACATGTTGAAGACCGTGCGATAACCGGGCGACAGTTCCTGGATGAGTGCCATGATATCTTTGGCTCCCAGTTCGTCCAGCACCGACGTGTACTTGCCTTCAATAGTGTTTTCTTCTTTTTCCGTGACTGGCATCAGGTATCTTTTGCGGCGGAAATGCTCAATGGCGGTATTCACAAATATTCTTCGGATCCATCCTTCAAAAGAGCCGTCGCCCCGGAAACTGTCTAACTTTTTAAAGACCTTGATGAAACCTTCCTGCAGAATATCCTCTGCTTCTTCGGCATTACCGGCATAGCGCAGGCAGACTGCATACATCCTTGGAGAAAAACGGCGGTAGAGCTCTTCCTGCATTCGCCGGTTGCCTTGCAGGCATCCATTAATGAGGTCGCTTTCGGGGATGATTTGGTTGCGTTCTGGTGTCAAAATCAGTGGTTTGTTGATAACTTATTCAAAAATGCTACCAGTTTTTCAGTTGCCTTTTTCCGATGGCTGAAACGGTTCTTTTCTTCGAGGCTCATTTCGGCAAAAGTACGGTCACTACCCTCCGGGATAAAGACCGGGTCGTAGCCAAAGCCCATTTCGCCTCTTTTTTCAGTTATTACCTGTCCGTTGCAAATGCCTTCAAACAACATTTCCTTTCCATCAATTAACAGGGATATAACAGTCCTGAACCGGGCCGAACGATCCTGCTTGCCGGCCAAATTACTCAAAAGCTTATCAATATTGGCATCAAAAGAACGGTGGCCGCCGGCATACCTGGCACTTTTCACACCCGGTTCGCCGTTGAGGGCGGCTACTTCGAGACCGGTATCCTCGCTGAAACAATTGGCTCCTGTCAGCTGATATATATAAGCTGTTTTGCCCGATGCATTTGCTTCGAGGGTATCATAAGGCTCTGGTATATCTGTATTTATTCCAGTTTCTTTCAATGTGATAATGTCGAGACTTTGGCCCAGCACATTTCTTATTTCATCCACTTTGTGCTGGTTGTTGGTAGCAAATATCAGCGTCATGTGTTTATACATTAAAGAGCCTTTTCAGGCTTACCCATAATTTACTTTTTTCCAGCCTGTCTTTTTCCATTGCTTCCAGCGACGGAGTAAAAAGAAATGTAGTGATATTAAATGCCTGTAACTGGTAATGCGGAAAATTGATGGGTAACCCCATAGCAGCCGGCTCGACTCCTAACAGTAATATCACCCTGCTTTTAAAATAAGCGATAAGTTCTTTATAGCCGGTTTCCGGGTAATGGAACCTGTTAACAACTGCCACATCAGCCAGGCTAAGTTTGCAGGCGCCAAGGACACCGGTTAAGAAATTAAGGTCATTGTCAGGTAAATAAACTGCATCGGAATTACTGACTACAATTAAAATATTTTTTTCATTTGACCCCAATGATTTCCACTCAGGTGTTATGGCTTCAGTGCTGGTCATCACTGGCTTTTCTGCAGATATAGCCGCTTCCTTCACCCCGGTATTTAGCGCCGGTTCTACCAATGCTGTTTTATAAAGTTCATTTATGACAGCAGCAGGTAATTTAATATGATTCAGGTCCATGTTCGGGATGATAATTATTACAAATGAGTGTTAGTTTTTTTCGTTTCTTTGACCCGTCAAAAATAAAGTTTTATGGTGGCAGCTATGGATATTTCAATTCGCAAGGCAGAGCGCAGTAAACTGCAGGATCTGAACCTGGAAAATCTCCCCTTTGGTAAGTTTTTCTCCGACCACATGCTGGAAGCAGATTATAAAAACGGGGAATGGAAAAACATTGAGATCAAACCATATCAGCCGTTGCTGCTCAGCCCATCTTTGGCTGCCCTGCATTATGGGCAGGCCATTTTTGAGGGCATCAAAGCATACAAAGATAAAAATGGCGAAGCTTTTATTTTCCGCCCGTATGATAATTTCAAACGGTTTAATATTTCCGCCGAGCGAATGGCCATGCCATCTGTACCGGAGGAACTGTTTATGGAAGGAATGCTTCAACTGGTAGGACTGGACAGGAACTGGATACCTACACAACAAGACCATTCCATGTATATCAGGCCCTTTATGTTCTCTTCTGACGAGATGATTGGTGTTCGTCCTTCTGAGAGTTACAAGTTCATGATCATCCTGAGCCCTTCAGGTCCTTACTACAGTGCGCCGATGCGTATTTACGTAGAAGAAAAATATGTGAGGGCTGTAACAGGGGGTGTGGGTTATGCGAAAGCTGCGGGCAATTATGGTGCTGCCATGTATGCCACGGCGGAAGCAAAGAAAAAGGGATATGACCAGGTGTTATGGACCGATCCGTTTGAACATAAATATGTACAGGAATGCGGAACCATGAATGTTTTCTTCATCATAGGCAACACGGCCATTACGCCCAGCCTGGAACCAGGTACTATTTTGCCTGGAGTAACCCGCCTGAGTGCCATCACTCTTTTGCAGGAAATGGGCTTTACGGTTGAAGAAAAAAATATAAGTATTGATGACCTGATCGATGCTTATAAAGCCGGTATTTTCTACGAAGCTTTTGGAACGGGTACAGCGGCAACTATTTCTTTCATTAAGGAATTGCGCTACAAAGATTTTGTCATGCAATTTGATGTGGACCACTGGAAAACAGCACCAGCCCTGAAGCAATGGCTGACAGATATTCGTACAGGCCATAAAGAAGACAAATACAACTGGATGCAGAAAGTTTAATAATGCTTGATTTAGAGTGAATTATATAAAAATTGACGCCCCGGCCTTAAAGCCGGGGCTAATTTTTCCCCAATAAGTTCAATATCAGAAAAATCAGCCTCCTTTTTTTGGAGAATAAAGTTGTCACCTTTACCTTTGCCGTCCCAAAAATAAGGGTCAAGAATGCCTACAATTCAACAATTAGTAAGAAAAGGAAGAGAAATTATCAGGGCTAAGAGCAAATCCAGGGCTCTGGATCAATGTCCTCAGCGCCGTGGCGTATGTACAAGGGTATATACCACAACCCCTAAAAAACCGAACTCAGCATTGCGTAAAGTAGCTAAAGTTCGTTTGACCAATAAGGTAGAGGTGATTGCCTATATCCCCGGTGAAGGTCACAACCTGCAGGAGCACTCTATTGTGCTGATACGTGGCGGAAGGGTAAAAGATCTTCCGGGTGTTCGTTATCATATTGTTCGTGGCTCACTGGATACTGCCGGTGTGAAAGACAGGAAGAAGAGCCGTTCAAAATATGGTACTAAGAAAGAAAAAGCTAAAAAATAATTTCATTCACAATTTGTACTGAGTAAAGTTTTAATACTTGAAGAAAATCAGCTACAGCAGATACTTTAAAAATTAATATTCATGCGTAAAGCACAAGCAAAGAAACTCCCTTTAGCTCCAGATCCAAAGTTTAACGATAAACTCGTAACCCGCTTTGTCAACAACCTGATGTGGGAAGGAAAGAAAAGCGGAGCATTTACTATTTTTTATGATGCATTGGATAAAGTGGCCAAGTTTACCAATGAAGATGGTTATGAAGTGTGGAAGAAAGCCCTGGCCAATGTAACTCCTGCTGTAGAGGTGCGCAGCCGTCGTATCGGTGGTGCAACTTTCCAGATTCCTTCAGAAGTTCGTCCTGACAGGAAGATATCGCTCAGCATTAAGTGGCTTATCCGCTATAGCCGTGAGAGAAACGGCCGCAGTATGGCTGATAAACTTGCCAACGAGATCGTAGCTGCCAGCAAGGGTGAAGGCGCTGCTTTTAAGAAAAAAGAAGATACACACCGTATGGCTGAAGCCAACAAGGCTTTTGCTCACTTTAAGGTGTAAACGATTTCAATACAACTGAACAAGGCCATTCGTTATACGGATGGCTTTTTTGTTTTCCAAGCCTTTATTTAATCCCAGTAATGGAAAAGCCAAACTGGTTTGTGGTGGTGATACTAACTTGCCTGTAGTTTCTCATTTCAAGCCATTGAATAGCTTCTTTCTGCGGAATTTCAAAACGGTATTCAGGCGTAAAGGCATCGAGCAGATCAATCATCTCTTCCCGGTAGTTGGGAGCTTTTTTTCTTCGAATGCTTTTAATCAGAAATGTAAAAGGAAAGACGAAAACGGAAAGAAAGAAGAAAGTCAGCCATAACGGGAGGCGGCTGGTTATTTTTCGCAACTGGAGAGAAAGATTATGTAACATACTTTTCTGCGGATGATATAGCCAAAGACAGATATTGCCCCCGGGTTTCAGTGATTTCTCAATCAATGAAAGAGAATGTTCTGTATTAGGAGTATGGTGGATGACGCCGCTTGAATAAAGTGAATCAAAACTATGGTCGGCAAAAGGCAGTTGTTGTAAATCTGCCTGCAGGTACCATACGTTGGGATTTGTATTATTGGCATAGGCATTTTCTACGGCTTTACTTATTTCCACCCCGATGGCTAATGAAGCAATTTCTGCTATCTTACTGGTCATTACACCATGTCCGGCGCCAATATCAATTACAGTTTTATTATTGTAAAAATCTGCAACCTGGCCAGTTTCTTTCAGGAATACATCCTTCATTTCATCTACCTGTTCCTGCCAGATACGGTCTTTCTTTTTGGTGTTCAAAAAGCTCCATTCAAATTCGAAGGTCTTTTTTGTCTTTTTGTTCCGGCGGGAACATATTTTTAGCAGATCGACGTATTTCTCTTCAAGATCTTTTTTTATTGCAGCATATCCCGGCAGCCTCCTTTCCAGGAAATCTTTATAATCATACACAGTTTCTACCAGCATACGGGGGATTCCGTCAATAATGGGAAATACAAAACCTGCTTCAGAAAAAAGGAAACCGTCTTTTATTTCCCTGGTACTTCCATTTGCGTATTGTTTTTCAAATTCAGTCAATACCTCTAACCTTAATGGGGTTTTGGTTACCGGGCATCTCAGCCATTCAAGCATTGGGTATTGCATGAAACGAAAATAACGATTGAAATACTTTTTGATTAATGAAAAGAAGATACAAATATGGAATGGCGAAAAGCCATAAAATAAGACTGCGAAACGGGAAGTCTCGCAGCGCTTAATCCTTTTCTTATTAATTGATCGTGTCAGCCCAGTTTCTTCTTCAGGTTTTCATTGATGGCTTCCAAAAACTCTTCAGTGTACAGGTAATGCTCACCATGCTTTACTTTATTGCCATGGATACAAACAGCAAGGTCCTTGGTCATTTTTCCCTGCTCTACTGTTTCAATACAAACTGCTTCCAGTGCATTACTGAAGTCAATAAGCGGCTGGTTACCGTCTAATTTGCCACGGAATGCCAAACCTCTTGTCCAGGCAAAAATACTGGCGATTGGATTTGTGGAAGTTGGCTTTCCGGCCTGGTGGTCCCTATAATGGCGGGTAACAGTGCCATGTGCAGCTTCTGCTTCCATTGTTTTACCGTCAGGAGTAATCAAAACAGAAGTCATCAGTCCGAGTGATCCGAATCCCTGGGCTACAGTGTCACTTTGTACATCGCCGTCATAGTTTTTACAGGCCCATACAAAATTGCCGTTCCATTTTAACGCACTGGCCACCATATCATCAATCAGGCGATGTTCATAGGTGATGCCTGCTGTATCAAATTGAGCTTTAAATTCATTTTGATAGATATCTTCAAAAATATCTTTAAAGCGGCCATCATATTTTTTTAGAATGGTGTTTTTGGTAGAAAGATAGAGCGGCCATTTTTTACTAAGGGCCATATTGAAACAGCTCCTGGCAAAACCCTTGATGCTATCATCCGTGTTGTACATGGTCATAGCCACACCTTCTCCTTTGAAATTGAACACTTCAAAGGTTTGGGGTTCTCCACCACCCTCGGGTGTAAAGGTCATTGTAAGCTTTCCTTTCCCTTTGATAACTGTATCTGTTGCCCGGTATTGATCACCAAAAGCATGACGACCAACAATAATCGGTGCTGTCCAGTTGGTAACTAATCTTGGAACGTTACTGATCACAATCGGCTCCCTGAATACAGTTCCATCCAGTATATTTCGGATAGTGCCATTGGGGCTCTTCCACATCTGTTTCAGATTAAATTCTTTTACCCTTGCTTCATCTGGTGTTATGGTGGCGCATTTTATACCTACACCATATTCTTTGATTGCGTTGGCGGCATCAACCGTCACCTGGTCGTCCGTTTTATCCCTGTATTCGATACCAAGGTCAAAATATTTAATGTCAAGGTCGAGATAGGGAAGGATCAGTTTGTCTTTGATAAATTTCCAGATAATCCGTGTCATTTCATCTCCATCAAGCTCCACTACCGGGTTGGCGACTTTAATTTTTTGCGACATAAAAGTTGTGTTTACTGTTTATTTTCAGAAAGTTGCAAAGCTACAATATTCCTTTATGTGACGAAGATCACAATTTTATTCTCTTAAATCGTGGAATTTTGTTAGTAAAGAAATTTTACGAGGCTTGATTTGGATCAATAAGATTAGTTGTACCTTTTACATGAATTAGTAGTATGGAATCGCTTCAGTTATTAAAAGAATACCTCCGAAAATTTATCGATTTGCCAGACGATGAATTTAATGCGATTTTGCTGCCTTTTATTAAGATCCGGAAGTTTGACAAAAGGGAAATACTGACGAAAGCTGGCGAAACAGAGAATTACTTCAATTTTATCCTGAAGGGCCTTATCCGCAAGTATTACAAAAAAGGAAGAGAGGAAATAAATACACAGATTTCTTTTGAGGGGCATATCATTCACAGCCAGGAATCTTTTCACAGCCGAAAACCTTCAGAATATTCTGTCGAAGCGATAGAACCCAGTGTTGTTGCTTCGATTACTTATGAAGACCTCGAAGCCGTTTTTGCCCAAACTAAAAAAATGGAACATATGGGCAGGCTTGTAATTACACATACTATGATCCTTAAGGATCGTTGGCAAATGCAATTAATTAAAATGACACCGAGGGAGAGATTCATCAATTTTGTAACAAGAAACCCGGAACTAATGCAGCGGGTGCCTCAGAAATACCTGGCCTCTTACCTGAATATCAAACCTGAAACCTTCAGTCGCTTTAAGCATTTACTTCGGAACCATCATCGCTCAGCAACTGCCTGATACCATTATCCAAGCCCTACATCCAGCATCATCATTACAAGGAAGCCTCCAATAAATCCAAGCACCGATCTGTCAGTATATTTATCCCGTTGAGTTTCGGGTATCACTTCCTCCACTACCACAAAAATCATGGCTCCTGCAGCAAAGGCAAGGGCAAATGGCAATACTGGTTGCATATAGATTACTGCAATAGCTCCTATAACGCCAGCAATCGGTTCTACAATCGCAGATAACTGACCGTACCAAAAACTTTTTCTCCGGCTTACACCGTGCCTTCGTAACGGCATGGCAACGGCTATGCCTTCGGGAAAATTTTGAATACCGATACCAATTGCCAATGCAATGGCTCCGGATACAGATGCATCTTCCATTCCGATAGCTGCGGCGCCGAAGAGTACACCTACAGCCAACCCTTCGGGGATATTATGAAGCGTAATTGCTAAAATCAGCAAAGTGGTTTTATGCAATTTGGTTTTTACACCTTCCGTTTCTTCAACCCCAAAATTGATATGCAGATGTGGCGTGAATTTATCCAGCACAAAAATAAATAGTGCTCCTAATAAAAAGCCTACCGAAGCGGGCATCCAACTAAGACCAGGGTACATTTTTTCCGACATTTCAATCGCCGGGTTGAGTAATGACCAGAAACTGGCGGCCACCATCACTCCCCCGGTAAAACCCAGCATAGGGTCCAATACACCCCGGCTTAATGTTTTGAAGAAAAAAACAAATGAAGCTCCCAGTGCCGTTACCAGCCAGGTAAATGTGGTAGCGATTAAAGCTGACCACACCGGTCCGATCTCAACTAAGAATTTTTCCAATGCTTCCATACTAACTTATTTTAACGAAGATGTTTTCTGCTACCTGTTTGCTGATGGTGAAAACAGGCTGTCGTCCGATTTTAATTTCCATTGAATCATCAAAATCAAACCGTCTTTTTATTTCCAGTTTTGTGCCAATGCTTATCTTTTTATGTTTAAGCAGGTCCAGTATCTCATTTGACTGGTTGCTGACATTGCTCACCACTACTAATTTATTTGCAGGTAAACTGGTGAGGCATTGCTGAGAGTACTGTTCGATCTTTCCATTTATATCCGGGATGGGGTCGCCGTGAGGGTCTGTTTTAGGATAGCCAAGAAATTCATCCAGTTTTTCAATCAATTTCTTGCTGCTGACATGTTCCAATTCCTCTGCCACAGCATGTACTTCATCCCAGCTGAATTTTAATTTTTCTGCGAGAAAATATTCCCACAGGCGATGACGGCGAATAATGCCCAATGCTACTTTGCTACCTTCTGAACTAAGTCTGAAACCCCTGTATGGCTGATAATGAACCAATTTCTTGGCTTTTAATTTTTTCATCATATCAGTAACAGAAGCCGGGCGGGTCTTCAATTCACCGGCCAGTTCGTTGGTAGTGACAGTTCCATCCTGTTGTTGCAGGTGGAATATAGCCTTGATATAATTTTCTTCGCTAACAGAGTAGTTTAGCATGTCTAAAAATTATTTTAGACAAAGCTAAAATAATTTTCTTAACTGGCGAAGGAAGCCGGTCAGTACAAATTCCCTACATTCGGGAAGAAATATTTCCAGATGCGATTATTTTCAAAACTCCTTTTTATTTTAACGCTGGCCATTGCGTTGGGTAGCTGCAAGGGCAAGAAAAAAATATCTCTGTCAGGAGAAGAGCCGGTTGAAGTGTCTGATTTTATTGAATTCTTCCAGCCCTTAAACCTGCCTGTTCAATTTTCAGACAGTTCACTTGTAAAAAAAGAAAAAGACTCTTTACTGATCAGCTATAAAATATTTACTCAGTTTGTACCTGATTCAGTTTTAAGAAAGGTATATGCGAAAGGAGTTAAGCCCAAAATTTATGCATTGGGTAAAACGGTTGTTCCGAAAGCGGAGCAGTACCTTTTTGTCAAAACAATGAGCGCCGACAAGAGAGCTTATTTTTTGCTTGCGTTTGATGAAAAAGAACAATTCATTGCCGGGATGCCACTGCTCCGGCCGGATAAACAGAGTTCCACGTTACAGTCAGTTACACTCGACAGGAAATACACCATAACACAAACAATAGCCCGAAAGAACAGGGATGGCAGCACCAGCGAGGGAAAAGAGGTCTATGTGTTGAATGCAGCGGCTAAGAATTTTATGCTGATTATGACGGAAGCACTGGAAGATAAGATCACAGAACTCATCAACCCGATAGATACATTACCCCGAAAACACAAGTGGTCGGCCGATTATGCCAATGGTAAAATGAACCTTGTATCGGTGAGAGATGGCCGCAAAAATGACAGAATCACCTTTTTTGTTCATTTTGAAAAAGATAATGGTACCTGTTCCGGCGAATTGAAAGGAGAGGCATTGATCAAATCATCCAATACGGCAGAGTACAAAGAGGAGGGAGATCCTTGTCGCCTGAAGTTTATCTTCTCTTCAAATGCTGTTACGCTAAAAGAAGAAGAAGGTTGTGGTTCCCGAAGGGGACTTAAATGTTCTTTTGACGGTAGTTTTGCCAGAAAGAAGTATGTAAAACCCTCAGCAAGTAATAAACAAAAAAGGTAACCCTCCCGTATTTGTTTTTAATCAACCGATTGACTAATATTTTCCCACTATTTGTGCAAAAGTCTTTCATCCCTGCACTTCATCCTTTTATATAATTGAACTTTTAATTTTATATTGCGTCCTCGTGTAAAAAAAACACATTATGAGCTTTACTCCCTTTTCAGTCCCGTATCCCGTTGAAGAACGTTATTCAAAAAAGGTGGCTTACTTCTCAATGGAATTTGCAACTCACCAGCCACTGAAGATCTATTCCGGCGGTCTTGGTTTTTTAGCAGGATCACATTTGCGAAGCGCTTACGAACTCAGACAAAACCTGATTGGTATTGGTATTTTATGGAAGTACGGATATTATGACCAGGAAAGAAACCAGGATCAAACACTGGATGTGGCCTGGAATGAAAAACAATATAGTTTCTTAGAAGATACAGGTATAAAATTCCAGATCACCATACATGAACATCCGGTGTGGGTGAAGGCATGGTATTTAAACCCTGATACTTTTAAGACTGCGCCCTTGTTTCTCTTATCTACCGATCTTCCGGAAAACGATTACGTATCACAAACCATTACACACCGGCTATACGATGCTAACGTAGCCACCAAAGTAGCGCAGTTCATATTGCTCGGTGTTGGCGGTGCCAAACTGATAGATCTTTTAGGCTTTAATCCTGAGCTTTATCATCTTAATGAAGCACATGGCCTGTCTGCTGCATTTTATTTGTACAAGAAGTTTGGCAACAACCTCAATGATGTAAAAAAAAGACTGGTATTTACCACACATACGCCTGAGGAGGCGGGTAATGAGAAGCATGATATTTATCTCTGCCATAAAATGAGTTATTTCTGCGGCCTGACAGTGGATGAAGTGAAAAATCTTTATGGCAACGACAGCGATCAATTCAATCATTCACTGGCAGCCTTACGTTTTGCCCGGCTGGCCAATGGAGTTTCTCAGTTGCATGGTCATGTGTCAAGAGCCATGTGGAGTAAACATGAGAATATTTGTCCCATCATTTCTATCACTAATGCACAAAACTGGCGATACTGGGCAGACAAACAGTTGTACAAGTTCATGGAGGCCGGAGATGATTACGGAATTGATGACCGCAAAAAATATTTAAAGAAAAGGGCTTTTGAAATTGTGGCGGATCAAACAGGAAAGCTGTTTAATCCGGATGTGTTCACCATTGTATGGGCCAGGAGATTTGCAGGTTATAAAAGGGCGGGGTTGATTACTACAGATGAACAGCGGTTTGAAAAATTATTGAGTAGCAGTAAATACCCTGTACAGATCATTTGGGCAGGAAAGCCGTACCCGGTTGATCATCCGGCTATCAGTGAGTTTAACCAGTTGGTCCATCTGAGTAAACGTTACAAGAATGTGGCGGTCCTCATCGGTTATGAACTTGGATTGTCCAAGCGTTTGAAGCAGGCCGCAGACATATGGCTGAATAATCCAAGAGTGCCCAGGGAAGCATCAGGAACCAGTGGTATGACAGCTGCAATGAACGGTGCTATCAATTTTTCTACAGATGATGGATGGATTCCTGAATTTATTAACCACGGCCATAACGGTTTCGTAGTGCCTAAAGCGGATTATGCTAATATGGCCGTTCATGAGCAGGATGAGTATGACCTCGAAAAACTGTACGAGATATTAGAGAAGGAGATACTTCCGTTGTATTATGAGAATTACAATACCTGGAGACAGGTAATGAAAAATGGCATGCAGGATGTCCGCTTCCAGTTTGACAGCAACCGGATGGCACATGAATATTATGAACTGTTGTATAAATGAGAAATAGTCAATCAAATTTAATCCCGGTTACTAACCGGGATTTTTTATTGAAAGCTGTTGACAATTTCATCCAGTGATCTTGCTTCGGGGTAAAAACTTACCAGTTTGCGGATGACTCCCTCTACCAGTGCATCGGGGCAGGAAGCACCACTGGTGATCAGGATTTTTACGGGTGACTTTTCAGGCAGATAATTACTGGTTTGCAATTCTTCTTTTGTTTGAAAGTTGAAATGCAGTATTTCGTTTTCACTTAATATCTTTTCTTCATTATTGATAAAGTATGTTGGTAGCTTCTCCTCACACAGTTCTACCAGGTGCGAGGTGTTGGAAGAATTGTAACCACCGACGACAATAGCAAGATCTGCTTTTGTTTGTAGCATTCCTGTTACAGCAGTCTGGTTATCATTAGTAGCATAGCATAAGGTATCCCTGGTCTCCGCAAACCTTTCTTCTGGATTTTCCGGTTGGTATTTTTCCAGCATAATTTTTTTCAAGTAATCAGCGATGGACTGCGTATCGCTGGCCAGCATGGTGGTTTGATTGACTACTCCGATTCTCTGCAGGTCATTATTCACATTAAAACCTTCGGAATATTGGTTTTTGAAAACAGCATAAAATTCTTCTGCCGGTTTTTCGCCGGAGATAAATCTGCCAAGTTCAATAGCCTCCTTCATGTCCTTAATCACAACTGAAGGGGCATTGGCAGCAGCATGGGAGAATGTAGCCCTTGTTTCTTCATGTTGAGGTTTACCATGAATGATGATGGTATAGTCCTTCTCAGCGATCTGTTCACTTCTGTTCCAAACCTTTTCTACAAAGGGGCAGGTGGTGTTGTACTTTTCAGTCTGGATGCCAATTTCTCTCAGTTTTTCTTCGATTTCAAGAGTAGTGCCGAAAGCGGGGATTAGTACAATATCTTGTGTAGTTATTTGCTCAAATGGTATTAGCTGTTTACCATGAGTATCCTGTAAAAATTCAATACCGTGTGCAATAAGATCAGCATTTACCTGCGGGTTATGAATCATTTCACTCAGCAGGAAAATACGTTTGCCGGGATTCTCTTCCACCGTTCTGAATGCAATTTCTATTGCATTTTCAACTCCGTAACAAAAGCCGAAATGCCGGGCAAGGAAAATTTGAAGCGGGCCAAAATTCAGCAGGGTAGGGGTGAAGTCCTTTTTCATTTTATCCATTTCTTTCCGCTTCTTTTTTACTGCGGAAATCAATGGGCTTCGGTAAATAATAGGAACGTCAAAACTCTTCATGGCGTAAAGGTAACAATACTTGGTTGTGTGATTAACAACAACCCGGCTGTTCAAATGTTCTTCTTATCTTTCCCAAAAAGACCGGTATATGCGAATTTATTTGCTTGCTATTAGCCTTATTACTTTAGCCGGGTCATGCAAGCTCATGCCCAAAAAAGAAGAAAAGAATAAAAAAACTACGAATACAACTATGCAAAACAGATTCAAGCCTGTTGACTGGGCACATAACACCAATATTTATGAAGTGAATGTGCGGCAATATACTGTGGAGGGAACATTTGATGCTTTTGTACGGGAAATGCCCCGCCTGAAAGAAATGGGTGTTCAAACTTTGTGGTTCATGCCCATAACACCTATCGCCCAGAAGAATAAAAAAGGATCGTTGGGCAGTTATTATGCCTGTTCTGATTATACGTCTATCAATCCTGAATTTGGCACTCTGGATGATTTTAAAAACCTGGTAAAAAAAGCCCATGATATGGGGATGAAGATCATCATTGACTGGGTCGCCAATCACACCGGGTGGGACCATAAATGGACCAAAGAACACCCGGAGTATTACCTGAAAGATTCTGCTACCAATGATTTCAAGATCGCTTCAGGTATGGATGACATTATTGAATTGGATTTTAAGAACCCGGCACTCCGGCAGGCTATGAAAGATGCAATGAATTTTTGGGTAGAAGAATGTGATATAGATGGTTTCCGTGCCGACCTTGCTTTTTGGGTAGAACTTGACTTCTGGAAGGAGGCCCGTAAAGAAATTGATGCTATCAAACCTTTATTCTGGTTAGGTGAATTTGATGAACTCGATTCTCCCGAATACGGTGAAGCATTCGATGCCAGTTATACCTGGACATGGATGCATAAGGCGAAAGATTTTTACCAGCAAAAACAATCTCTGGATTCACTTCATAAGGTTTTGAATCGTTATGATGATTTGGGCGATAGTACTATGAGGGCCTGGTTCACCACCAATCATGATGAAAACAGCTGGAACGGAACTGAATATGAGAAATATGGCGATATGGCTAAAGCACTGGCCGTTTTTAGCGCCACCTGGAATGGCATACCATTGCTTTATTCAGGTCAGGAGTTGCCTAATTTAAAAAGAATAAAATTTTTTGATAAAGACACAATTGCCTGGAAAGGGACTAACGAGTTACATGATTTTTACAAAACCCTGCTTAACCTGCATACCAATCATCCAGCATTGAGAAGCGGAGATACCCAGGTAAAAACATTTCGTATCAAAACGAGTGATGTGAAGAATGTTTTTGCCTTCCTGCGAAAAAATGGTGCAAAAGAGGTGCTGGTACTATTAAATATGTCCGGGGAGAAAGACCTGCACTTTGATATCTCAGATGAAAAAGTGAACGGTGTTTTCAGGAATGCTTTTTCCGGCGCTGAGAGTGATTTCAATGCAACCCGTAGTTTTGAAATGCAACCATGGGAGTTTCTTGTGTATGAGAAATAAGTATTGTGTATAATAGAAATGGTCACTTTAAAGTGACCATTTCTATTATGTATTCTCTTTATTGGTTATTCTTCCCCAATGTTCAGCGGGTAACGATAGATGCCATCATAACCGGGATAAAAACCTTCGAGTTGAATGGTTTCGCCTTTCAGGCTGCGAATAGCCTGGCTCAGTTCTTCAATATTGGTAATATCTGTACCATTTACACTGGTGATGATAAAGCCATCCTGCATCCTTGTCTTGCTGAAAGGTCCTCCTTGTTTGATTTTTTTAACCAGCACTCCTCCTTCCACTTCGTACTGCATAGCTTGTTTTTTATCAATGGTCACCAGGTCTGCCCCCAACTTTTCACCAACGGTATTAGTGGCTATTTCATCAAAGGTTCCTGACTTGGCAGTTAAGGTTGCAGTAGCAGTATATTCTTTTCCATTTCGTTTGTAAGTGATGTTGATCTTATCACCGGCATTGTATGATGAAACGGTAGCCTGTAATTCAGTCCATGAGGTAATTGTTGCATCATTGATCTTGGTGATTACGTCACCGGGTTTTAACCCTATCGCTGCAGCTGCACCATCCTTCGCCACATTACCGATATGGGCACCGTCACCGGCATCTACTTTGTCTTCTGCTACCCATACACCCAGGTAAGGTCTTTTCACATCACCGTATTTGATCAGGTCATTTACAATTTTCTTTACCAGGTTGACGGGTATGGCGAAAGAATAACCGGCATACGTTCCGGTGGGGGCATAGATGGCAGAGTTGATGCCTACCAGTTGTCCGTCTGTGGTGATGAGTGCACCACCGCTGTTACCCTGGTTTACTGCCGCATCTGTCTGAATAAAAGCTTCAATAGGGGTCTTACTCTGCCGCTGATTGATACCGATATTTCTTCCTTTGGCGCTAACGATACCTGCCGTTACTGTTGTTTCCAGTGTAAGCGGATAACCTATGGCCAGCACCCACTGTCCGAGTTTTACATTATCAGAGTTACCATATAAAAGGAAGGGGAATCCATTGCCATCAATTTTTAAAACAGCAATATCGCTGCTGGGGTCTTTGCCAATCACCCTTGCCTTATATGTTTTCTTATTGTTGAGGGTGACTGTTATTTCATCTGCCACACCTTCACCTCCATCGGAGATCACATGATTATTGGTAATGATGTATCCATCCTCACTGATAATTACACCACTGCCTGAAGCCCTTTGTTCCGGCTGAATCTGTGGACCGAAATCAAAGAACTGGTTAAACCAGTCTTCCATACTATTGCCCCGGCTGCGGGGTAACTGGTTACTTATCCTCTTGGCCGGTATTTTGGTCTTAATATGTACAACGGCCGGCACGGCTGCATTGGCGGCCTTGGTAAAATCAATTGGCTCACCGGCGCCGGCTGCATTGTCAAAAAAGCCAGCATAATTGGCGGGAATATTCCCATTTTCAGACTGAACAAAATTTGGCTGCTTACGGGTGATTTTTCCATAGATCCACACACTGCTTACAGCAGAAACGGCACTAATGGCAACGATCAAAAGGATTTGTTTCAGTTTCATAGCGTTATATCTTTTTTCTTTTGAATACTTTTTCGGGTAATACCGGCATCAAAACCTGTGCCTTTGCTTTACAAAATAACAAACTGTCATACCATATTTGTTGACCGTCAATTTAGTTTAACAAATCTTTACTAAGACTTTCGTACTTCAAATATCCTATAAAATTACAATTCAAACTTTGACAGTGAATACCGGCCTGTACGGATTTTATAGATTCCGGAGAAAGGCCATTGTATCTGTACCATCAGCATAATCAGTCAACAAGGGTGACTGTGCCCCACCAAAAGGAATATGGTTTTTGCTGACAAGGCATTGCAAATCGGGGTTTTGCAAAAGCTGTTCTGCCAGGCTGTTTTTATCCGCATAAAATTCATAGTTGAGCTGGCTGATGGGTGAGAAAAGCCCCGGTTCTTCTACCAGCAATACCGATCCGTTGGTCATATAGAATTTCTTGTTCAATATATGCAGGGCCAGGTTATAATCATAGTTGTTTTTATACTTGTGATGATCGGCGAGGTAGTTATACTTTCTAAAAACTTCAAGCAATGGCACAAAGTCATAACCCTGGGGTACATAGATCTTGGTCACATTCCGGCAACCCAATCCAAAATACTGGTACACATCGTCTGCCAGTTTACTAAGTTCTGTTTCGGTTTCCTCTCCGGTAAGTATAGCTGCAGATGTACGGTTACGACGGATAATATGCGGGTATTTTCCAAAGTAGTATTCAAAATAACGGGATGTGTTATTACTGCCGGTGGCGATATAAGCATCACATCCTTTCAGCATTTCGCTAAACTCAATTTGGTTGGCCAGTACAGGTTCCCATTCTATTAATTTTCCGACAAGGTGTTTGATCAAAACCTGGTCCTTTGAGGAGGGCTTAATAATGGCTTTGTGCCCGGTTATAAAAACGCTTAAAAAGTCATGAAAACCTACCAGGGGTATATTGCCAGCCATTACAATCCCAATCTTACGGGGTATTTGGGTTTGGGCCGGCAACTGGTAAGTTTCAGCCCAGTTCTCCAGCTTCTCTTTCTTTAAAAAAGAAGTGGCAATATTTTTTATGGCTGCGTCTGTAAATTCGGGGGTAAACCACCCGTTTTCCCGGCCTGCTTTTTCTACTGCAGCGACCCACCCCTCCTCGCCGGACAGCATATAATCACCTAGTTTAGTCAACAAATCGATGCGGTGCAGTAAGTTCATTTGCCTGTTATAATTTTGAAAAGAAGCTATTTTCAACCCGGGTGCAAATTAGGGCAGACTGTAAATAAAAATTGCCAAACCAATTCATCCGGATTGGAAAACAGTTAAATTTGTCATGCAAAAGTAATTCTCAACCCGTTAATTAATTTTTATGGCTATCAAGATCACTGAAGAATGCATCAACTGTGGTGCCTGCGAACCCGAATGTCCTAATAATGCTATTTATGAAGGTGGTGTGGAATGGGCTGTTGCCGATGGCACATCTGTAAAAGGCTCATTTACTTTACTGGATGGAACGGTAGTGGATGCAGAGCAAAAAAATGCTCCTGTTGCTGTTGATACTTATTACATTACTCCCAATAAATGCACTGAGTGCCAGGGTTTCCATGAGGAGCCTCAGTGTGCGGCCGTTTGCCCGGTTGATTGTTGTGTACCGGATGAAATGTACCAGGAAACGGTTGATCAGCTGATCGCTAAGAAAGACAAGTTACACGTAGCTTAAAACAAAAAAAGTGTGCATAAATTCTGCATGTATTTTTTGTATTCGCTTTGTTTTTGATTTAACTTTATTTTGTACCAAAAGGTAGCAGCAGCGAAAGCTGCCGAAAGAGTGGCGGGTGATATTTCCCGTCGTAAAAAGGTGAAGGGGAAACAACCTTCACCTTTCTTATTTTCTGGTGAATCTTCTGTGTAATAATTCCTGTTTATTATATTTTTTGTTAATGCTAACTGATTAAAAGCCCAAGGGTTGGGCATCTTAAATAATTCTGCAATATTTGCATAGTTGTTTCCGTTTTGCGGAAGCCCAAATCCATACACAACCACAATGAAGAAGAATATAGCCCTTGTAACGGGCGGCTTTTCCGGCGAGGCCGTAATCTCTTACCGAAGCGCCAACACCATTGATAATAACCTGGACAGGAACCTGTTTAATGTTTATAAAATTGACATTAATCCGGAAGGCTGGTATTATGCACAGCAGGATGGAACTAAAATTGCCATTGACAAGAATGATTTCTCAATCCCTTTGCCCGATAGTAAAGTGACATTTGATGCTGTATATATAGGAATGCATGGCACACCCGGGGAAGATGGCAAGTTGCAGGGTTACTTTGATACTTTGAAAATACCGTACACTGGTTGTGATGCAGCCAGTTCAGCTATTACTTTTAATAAGGGCTACGCTGTGGCAGTGGCTGCCATGGCAGGCATAGCTGTTTCCCGTTCGGTAGTTCTGTTAAAGAACAACTCCTATAATGTTGAGGAAATAAAGGACAGGTTAAAGTTTCCTGTATTTGTAAAACCCAATAATGGCGGTTCCAGTATCGGCATGTCGAAAGTGGACAAGCCTGCAGATGATGTGGCCGGTGCGATTGAAAAGGCCTTTAAGGAAGATGACCAGGTGCTGGTAGAAGAAATGGTCAATGGCCGGGAATTTACGGTGGGTGTTTTCAAATCAAAAGGAAATATCATTGTGCTGCCATTGACAGAAGTGATGATACATGAAAGCAAAAGCTTTTTTGACTTTGAAGCAAAGTATGAGGGTAAATCAACAGAAACCACACCGGCAGAAGTTGATGAAGTGGCTGCTGATAAAATCAGGGATGCTGCAAAGAAGATCTATGCTGTGTTTAATTGTAAAGGGGTGATCAGAATTGATTTCATTTATAATGAAGCTGAGGGCAAGCCATACATGCTTGAAATAAATACTATTCCCGGCCAGAGTGAGGCCAGTGTGGTGCCACAGCAGGTAAGGGCAATGGGATGGAGCCTGAAAGAATTTTATACTAAAATTGTAATGGAATGTTTTCCCGAATGATCATTACAATTGTAAATACTAATCTGACCTTTTCATGCTAAAATTCATCACACAACGTCCTTTATGGCTTAATATCCTGGTGGGTATTATACTGGCATTGGGATTGTTTTTCTTATTCCTGCTTTCGCTCAACTGGATAACCGGTCATGGTAAGGCAGCTACCGTTCCTTCTCTTACCGGTAAGTCGTATGAGGAAGCCCGGAAAATTTTAAAGAAAGCCGGATTTGATGTGGACATACAGGATTCTATTTATGTGGATACGGCAAAGCCGATGTCCGTTATAAAGCAATTTCCTGATGCAGATGAAGTTGTAAAATCTAACAGGACAGTTTACCTGGTTATCAGCAGGGCCATACCACCGGAAATTGAAATGCCAAATCTTGTGGGTTATAGTTTCAGAAATGCAGAAATGGTACTGAAGAATATGGATCTGAAAATTGGTGACACAACGTTTAAGCCTGACTTTGCCAAGAATGCGGTGCTGGAACAACGTTATAATGGTGCCATCATCACACCAGGAACAAAAATCCGAAAGGGCAGTGTTATATCACTGGTGCTGGGTGATGGGGTAGGAGAAAGAGAGTTTACCGTACCAGTAATAACAGGTATGTTATTCGGACAGGCCAAAGAAATACTCGAAGCCAATGGAATTGTGATTGGGGCTATTGTTACAGATGCTAATGTTACAGATACACTCGGCGCCTGGATATACAAACAAAACCCGGAACGTTTTGATGATGAAAAAAGAATTCAAAAGATCCGTTCCGGCCAAACAATTGATGTCTGGCTGCAGGTAGATAAACCCGTCAGAGATACAACTAAAACAGAAATACCTTCACCTATATAACGTTTGATTGTTTATGCAGACCATTACTGTTGAAGAATTAAAGGCCCGCATGGATGCCGGCGAAAAGATCAACCTGATAGATTGCCGTGAACCTTCAGAATACGCTGAATTTAATATTGGCGGCAAACTCATTCCATTGGGAAAGATACAAACGATGCAAACCGATGAACTGGATGACCTGAAAGACGAAGAGATCATCATTCACTGCCGCAGCGGACAGCGCAGCATGATGGCCTGCCTGTTTCTTGATACCCTGGGATTCAAGAATACCAAAAATCTAATTGGTGGTATGTTGGCTTGGCAGGAAAAGTTTGGTCCTAAAGCTTAATATTTAACGCAATCATAAAATTCGTTCCCGCCATCGGGAAATAAAAATTCTCAGTTGTTGTTACCCCGCCATAGATGTAACTGAAGGTGTAGCCGTTAGGTTCGTATTTCCTGTTGAATACATTGTTTACCTGCGCAATCATATTTATCTCTTTCAGCCATTTGGGTTTTACTGTGTACATCGCCCTTATATCTTGTACAAAAAAAGCATTGAGTGCCCTGTTTTCGTTCTGCGTATTATCAAGATATTGTCTGCTTACATATTTGCTTAATAAGCTCAGTTCACCTTTTTTTACCGGCAGAATATTAATCCCGGCGCCTCCCACAACGGCGGGGGAGTAAGCAATGTCTGGTAAATTGTACCTGATCTCTTTTTGTCCGCCGTTATCATAGTCATCAATATACTCGGTGAAATTCTTCACTTTATTACGGCTCAGCGCCAGGTTAGCGGTAGCATTTAGCCATTCATTAAATTTATATGCGCCCTGTAATTCTACGCCGGTCCTGTAGCTATTAGGAATATTGGTCCGGGTGTATGCTCCCACATCATTGATCTTGCCGGTCAGCACTAATTGGTCTTTGTAGTTCATGTAATAGAATGTGGCAGACCAGTTGTATTTTTTTCCTGAACTTTCAATACCAATTTCTACATCCTGCAATCTTTCCGGCCTGGGTTGTTGTGCAGTTCCGGCTTCAAAATCATCCCGGTTAGGCTCTTTGTTGGCTATGCCAAAGGAAGCATAACCTTTCCAGTTATTACGGCTGTAGCTGATTCCTGCTTTGGGGTTGAAGAAATTAAAATTGTTATCAATGTGAAGCCCGGGGTTGTTCCGGAAACCTTCAATTGTGTAATTAGCACTGCGAAATTGCAGGTCATAAAACCAATTCCAGTTTCCGGCAAATTTTGTCTGCTGCTTCAGGTAAATATTAAAGTCTGTTTTCTTTGCATCCAGGTCGTACCAATTGTCAACAGAGGTTAATCCTTTCTGCGCCCATATCACTTTGCCAAAATGTTTGCCGTCATAACGGGTATAACCTCCGCCAAGCGTTGCCTGTGTTTTATCCGTTTTGTATTGCAGCGAAAAAATATTGCCATAGAAATCATTATCCAGCCAAAGTTGTCTTACCATATCAGAATTGGTAATGGTGTTTCCTCCTGCAGGTAAGGGATCAGGGAAACCATAATCGGCATAAGCTTCGTCAGCTTTGTATTGTTCATAATAACCTTTCCCTTTGGTTAGAAACAAGGCAGTATGAAAAGTGAATTTCTTACCTGCCAGTTGGTTGAAGAAAAATTGATAATGTGTCTGGGTGTAATTATCGGTTTCATTATCGTAAGGTTCACCGGGCCTTTCTGTCCCTGCATAATTAATTGTTCTGTTACCGGCTTTCAGATCAGCTTCTGAAATGCCATACCATGCCTGGTAAGTCTTTTCTTTCCCGGAAAAAACATTGACACGGATGGTGGATTTATGATTGGTATACCCGGTAGTAAAGTAAAACGATTTCAGGTCGCTGCTGGCCCTGTCAATAAATCCATCACTAACGATGCGTGATAGCCTGATATCTGTACTGAAGCCATTCTGCAAGCCGCTACCGGCTTTAATGGTATTTTTCAAAGTATTGAAAGATCCGTAGCTGTTGTTCAATTCGAGGTAAGGCTGGCTGTTTGTTTCATTAGTGCTGAAGTTGAGGCTGGCGCCAAATGCACCGGCGCCGTTGGAGGAAGTTCCTACACCTCTTTGTATCTGTACACTTCCGGCTGATGAAGAGAAATCAGGCAGATTGACAAAAAATAATCCCTGGCTTTCTGCATCATTGTATGGAATACCATTTAATGTCACATTGATCCGTGTTGCATCCGTACCGCGGATGCGGATACCTGTATAACCAACCCCGTTTCCGGCATCGGAGTTGACAACAACAGAAGGTGTCTGGTTCAGCAGGAAAGGAATGTCCTGTCCCAGGTTCACTTTAGCCAGTTCCTTTTTGGATAGGTTTGTTTTGGTGAAGGGTGCGTTTTCGGCAGCCCTCACCGCCCTTACTTCTACAGGTGTTAGCAGGTAAAAACTGTCTTTTACTGTTTCAGGTTGTTGTGAAAATGCAAGGATGGCTGTCATACTGATACAGCCGGTGATGAAAATCCTCTTCATTTTTTAAGTTTTAAACGTTTAAAAAATAAGAGGGAAACGCTGTGTGAGAAAGGACCTTCTGTTACTCCTTCCCTTCGCAGGCATTACCCTGTCCAGGTTCTACGGGTTTGATCTCAGCCTCTTTCGAAGCACCCCGGGAAACCTGCCCCGCTTTTGCGGGACATTGAAAACCAACGCTTTTATAAAAGCGAAGAACTGATGCAAAAATAAGTACAATTTTTTTTCTTCGGGCTGTAACTTTTCTACGTCCGTTTTCGTACCACTTCTAAACCAATTATTATGCAGAAGTTATTCTTATCCTTTTTAGTGATGGTATTCAGTGTGGCGGTTATGGCTCAAAAGACCATCAACGACCCCAATGCGGAAAAAAGAACAGTAAGCAGTTTTCACGGTATTGAAGTAGGAACAGGTATTGAATTAAGCCTTACGCAGAGTAACACCGAGGATGTGGCCGTAAGTGCCGCAAAGACCGAACATCGTGACCGGATTATTACCAAGGTAGAGAACGGAATCCTGAAGATTCATTATGACAGCAAAATGGGATCCGTCAACAAAATAAAAGAAAGCAAGAACCTGAAGGCCTATGTTTCATTTAAAACACTGGATGTATTAAATGCCAATACCGGCGCTGATGTGGAGATTGTCGGTGCACTAAAATCAAACATCCTTTCTATCAAGGCTAACACTGGTGCATTGATAGATGGTGAAGTGGATGTAACAACCCTGAAAGTGAGCCAAAATACCGGGTCTAAAATAAATTTATCCGGCCGTGCCGATAAGCTTACGGTTGACGGAGATACGGGCAGCAAGTTCAAAGGAGAGGAGATGGCTACTTCCAATTGTAATGTAACTGTAAGTACCGGCGCTATCGTTTCTGTAAAAGCAGAAAAAGAATTACAGGTAAAGGCCAATACCGGAGGTGTGGTACGCTATAAAGGGAATGCTTCCATCAAGGAGATCAAAACAAATACAGGTGGTACTGTATCAAAAATTTAATTCAACCGATAAAAGAAAAAAATGAAAAAATTATCAATCCTGTTGCTGGCTTTTGTTTGCAGTTTTGCGGCTGTTGCCCAGAAAGTGAATGATCCGAATGCGGAAGTAAGAGAGGCTAAGAATTTCCATGGCATCAGTTTGTCCAGTGCCTTTGATGTGTACCTGAGCCAGAGTAATGAAGAAGCAGTGGCTGTGAGTGCTGCGGAAACAAAACACCGTGATCGGATAAAAGTAGAAGTGAAAGACGGCATTCTGCATATCAGTTATGATGGTAAAGGAATGAGCTGGAGTACCGGTAATAAAAAGCTAAAAGCCTATATTTCCTTTAAGCAAATTGACAAACTGGATATCAGCGGGGCATGCGATGTATATATTACTGGCATATTAAAGGCCAGTGAGCTTTCTATCAAACAATCCGGTGCCAGCGACCTGAAAGGGAAACTGGATGTAAATAAACTTACTGTTGACCTGAGTGGTGCATCCGATATGATGGTGTCAGGTTCAGCTACTCAACTAAGTGTAGAAGCAAGCGGTGCAAGTGATTTCAAAGGATATGAATTAGTGTCAGAAACCTGCGATGCAAGGGCCAGCGGTGCCAGTGATATCAAGATTACGGTGAATAAAGAATTATCTGCCCAGGCCAGCGGCGCCAGTGATGTTCGTTACAAAGGCAATGGTGTGATTCGTGATATTAAGAGCAGTGGTTCGAGCAGCGTCTCTAAAGGATAGTCATATAAAAGGATACAGCCATGAAGGAACGTTCTGTTGCAAAACAGGGCGTTTTTTCTTTGGAACTTAACCTGTATACGCTTACCTTTGCGCCTCAACATCGCGAAGTAGAGCAGCGGTAGCTCGACGGGCTCATAACCCGTAGGTCGGAGGTTCGATCCCTCCCTTCGCAACCAAATCCCCGCTGCAGGCGGGGTTTTTCTTATGTTTACTGTATATGTTCTATATAGTGAGAAATTTGATAAAATCTATATAGGCTTCACATCAGACACAGAGGAAAGATTGAAAGCACACAATGAACTGGCTACAAAAGGCTGGACTATAAAGTTTCGGCCGTGGAAATTAATTCATAGTGAGTTATTTGAAACTAAAGCAAATGCGATGAGCAGAGAAAAGGAGTTAAAAACTGCCAAAGGCCGTGAATGGATTTGGCAGTTGATAAAAAACTCCTGACTCCGGGCTCATGTCCGCCGGCTGGCGGACGGAGGTTCGATCCCTCCCTTCGCAACAAAGAAAGCCATCCGCAGTTGCTGGTGGCTTTTTTAAATTTTCCAAGCAGTTGCACCTCAACTGGCAAGGATTGATTACCTCCTCATCATCTTGCTGCCTGTAGTGTGCACCTGCAGGTTTTTATCATGAAAACTGGCTTTGTCAACATATTCGGCCGGCCCAATGCCGGCAAAAGCACTCTCCTCAATGCACTGATGGGAGAAAAGCTGGCCATTGTTTCACCCAAGGTGCAGACTACCCGCCACCGGATCAAAGCCATTATGACCGATAAGGATTACCAGGTCATTTTTTCCGATACGCCGGGGATCATTGAGCCTAAATACAAACTGCATGAAAAAATGATGCAGGCTGTAAAAAGTGCATTGGAAGACGCTGATATTGCCCTGCTGATCGTGGATGTAAATGAGAACTGGGAAGAATGCAATACAATTTTTGAAGCGCTGAAACTGAAAGTACCGGCTGTGGTGGTCATCAACAAGATCGACAGGGCATCACAGGAAAAGATAAAAGAAGCGGTTACTTATTTTGAAAGCAAAAAGTACTGCAAAAAAATACTGACCATCTCCGCCAGCAGCGGTATCAACATCAAAAATTTTTTGAAGCCGATTTTGGAACTGTTACCGGAAGGTGAACCTTATTACACAGATGATGATATCAGCGACCTGCCGACTAAGTTTTTTGTAAGTGAGCTTATCAGGGAAAAGATATACGAACTGTCGCAGGATGAGATACCCTACCACACAGCTGTACTGGTGAGGGAGTTCAAGGAAAAAACCTCACTGGTGAAAATAGTCGCAGATATCATCGTTCACCGGGAAACACAAAAAGTGATACTGATAGGAGAGAAGGGCAGCATGATTAAGAAGATAGGAACTGCGGCCCGAAAGGATATAGAAGAATTTCTGCAGCAAAAAGTGTTTTTGGAATTATTTGTAAAAGTGAAACCAAAGTGGAGAGAGAATGAGATGCAGCTGAAGGAGTATGGATATTAAAAAAAGTTCATTGTTCATGGATCATGGTTTAGAGATAGTGTTGAAGCGGCCATGAACCATCAACTATTAACTGTCAACTAATTATTATGTCGTTTACCGTAGCAATAGTAGGAAGACCTAACGTAGGCAAGAGCACCCTGTTCAACCGTTTGCTGGAACAGCGCAAAGCCATCGTGGATGATATCAGCGGGGTGACCCGTGACCGCCAGTATGGTGTTACCGACTGGAATGGCAAAACTTTTAATGTCATCGACACCGGTGGTTTTGTACATGGCAGTGAAGATGTGTTTGAAAAGGAAATTGCCAAGCAGGTACTGGTAGCGGTGGAAGAAGCCAATGCCATCATCTTTATGGTGGATGCAGCCACCGGCATGACGGATCTTGATGATTCCATGGCCGATGTATTGCGCCGCAGTACGAAACCGGTTTTTCTCACCGTGAACAAAGTGGACAACAACGACCGCATGCTGGAAGCTACTGAGTTTTACAGTATGGGTTTTGATCATATCTTTTTCATAGCGGCAGCCAGCGGCAGCGGCACCGGCGAATTGCTGGATGCTATCGCAGAACTGATCACTGAAGATGCTTCAGAAGAAACCAAAGAGATGGCCGGCCTGCCCAAGTTTGCCATCATCGGTCAGCCTAATGTGGGCAAATCATCCATGCTGAATGCACTGATCGGCGAAGAGAGAACCATTGTGAGTGATGTTGCCGGTACTACCCGTGATACCATTCATACGCATTACAAACTGTTTCAAAAAGAATTTATCCTGATCGATACAGCTGGTATACGTCGCAAAGCCAAAGTGCATGAAGACCTGGAATTTTATTCCGTCATCCGTGCCATCAAGGCGGTGGATGAAGCGGATGTGTGTTTGTTGTTACTGGATGCAGAGAAAGGCATCACGGCACAGGACCTGAACATCTTCAGCCTTGCCGCTAAAAAAGGGAAAGGCATTGTAGTACTGGTCAATAAATGGGACCTGGTGAAAAAGGAAACCAATACGGCCAAAGAATATGAAACAGAACTGAAAAAAAGGTTTGCCCCTTTCAGTGATGTGCCTATTCTCTTTGTATCGGCCAAAGAAAAAACAAGGATATTCAAAGCTATTGAACTGGCCCTGGAAGTATACGAAAACCGCCAGCGCAAAATACCTACATCGCAACTGAATGATATTATTCTCAAAGCGATCGAAGCTTATCACCCCCCGGTAGTGCGGGGCCATCCCATAAAAGTAAAATATGTAACGCAGTTGCCTACTGCCGTTCCAAGTTTTGCTTTCTTCTGCAATTTCCCGGACGATATCAAGCAACCTTACAAGAACTACCTGGAGAACAAGCTGCGGGAAAACTTTGACCTGACCGGTGTGCCGGTGCGGTTATTCTTCCGGAAGAAATAAAGGAGTTTTCCACTAAGTACACGAAAGGCTCAAAGAGTTATTCCATAAATCCTGTTTGCACCGGCATAAAAGGCTGCAATTGCTATCATTGCTGCCATTAGGGCCGTTGCACAGAATAGTATTTAACTCTCTGTGATCCAGTGGCTGCTATGCATTGAAAAAAGCGAAATAGTTTCAAAAAAATTTGGTTTCCTGCCATATCCGGCTACCTTTGCGACCGAATTTTTAAACACAACAAGAAAAAACCAGAAAAAATGAAAAAAGTTTTCGCAATCCTGGCGCTGACAGCCGTATTCGCTGCTTGTAACAACAGCGGTGAGAAAAAAGAAGAAACTAAAGACACTACAGCTGCTCCTGCAACTGAAACAGTAACTCCGGCTCCTGCAGATACTACTGCTGCTCCTGCCGCTGATACTACAGCTGCTCCTGCTGCTGATACTACCAAGAAGGCTATGTAATCGTCTGCTGACGTTACGATACACTTTCTTGCAAGAAATAATTCCCCGGTCATCCTGAGCTTGTCGAAGGAGGCCGGGGTTTTGTTTTGCCATAGTTTTCCACAAACCTTCCGGTGAGCCTGCGGCATAATCATTTGTTTATCCGGATGTATTAATTTCCCATATCCAATTTTCTGCAAAAAGCCTTTTCATTTTTCCTGCCCGCTAAATTTAATTGATTGCGAATGAAAAGGTATTTATTGGCACTTTCTCTTGTTGTCTTTTCAATTACATCGAAATCACAGATTACATGGGATGGTGAGGGCGGTGATGGTCTTTGGTCAACAGCGGCTAATTGGGTTGGGGATGTAGTACCGGGTGCTGGTGATAATGTACTACTAGATAATTTTTTTTTAGCAGGTAATTATGTTGTTACGTTGCCTAATACTTCAGTTACTGTAGTCTCATTAATGATTACTCCAACTGCAAGCAATACAATTACACTCCTCTTGCCTTCTACTAATACAATACTTGTCAATGCTTTTGTGACAACTGGCACTGGATATACTGTTGTAATTGACAATGGAGGTGTTTTTGATAACAATGCTACTGTTGGGGGGTCTACAAATCTTACAATTTCTGATTCTTTCCGAATAAATAATGGCGGCAGGTATATTCATAGAACCCGAAGTGGGCATGGAACATGGAATGAAAGATTAGCCAGGATTAGTGGTACTGAATATGGCGTTTTTGAGTTTGATGTTCCTTCAGGCGGGGGATATCCTATTGCAACTTCTAATGATAGATTTTACGGTACTCTTGAGTTATCATCAGATCAAGCGGGAGGAGCCCAAACATATCTTTCAACTGCTGGTGGAACGTTGACTGTAAATGGAGATCTAATCATTAATACAGGGACAACTTACAATTATACACCACCAGTAGCGGGAATTTTTTTTGTTGTGAATGGCGATTTTACGCTTGAGGCAAGTTCGATATTTAACTTATGCCTTAATGGGTCAAATACTATGCTGTTTCAAGTAAAAGGAAATATCATTTTAGATGGAGTCTTAACTGAAAGTGGGACATCTCTTTCAACTACATTTGAATTTAACGGAACTGCAAATCAGCTTTTTTCTGGAACAGGAAGTATTACGAATTCGATTACTTTGTTAATGAACAATTCTTTTGGTACAACCCTTAACTCTTCACTCACTCTACCATATAACCTCACATTGACTACTGGAAAAATAACTACTACCTCTACCAATCTTTTAACAATGGTAGATAACGCTATTTATACCGGTGGTAGCACTAATAGTTTTATTGATGGGCCTATGAAAAAAATAGGTGATGATAATTTTATTTTCCCTGTTGGCAAGGGAAGTATATATGCACCTATAGGAGTTTCTGGTTCAGGCGGTGCTATATCAGATGAATTTACGGCGGAATATCTGCGGACAAATCCGCAAAGCATACACGGTGCATGTCCTGCTGCTTGCGCAGGAGGATTGGATCATGTTAGTTATGTAGAGTATTG
>JBGARY010000022.1:0-62114 GCA_044229985.1 Chitinophagaceae bacterium | reverse complement strand
ATCGCTGGTCATGTGCAATAATCCAGGCTACCAAATAACCGGCATAGGAGCCACCCGTTACCAGCAGTTTGGAAGTGTCGGCCCAGCCTTGAGCAATTGTTTTGTCTAAAGCAGTCAAAACGTCTTTGGTGGGACCCGCACCCCAGTCATTGATGTTGGCCCGCAAAAAATTAAGGCCATACCCGCCGCTGCCACGGGGGTTGGCATATACTACTCCGTAGCCCTTGCTACAGAAGAACTGGTATTCATGCCACATACTGCTTTCGCCGGGACCCCACATGGCTGAAGGGCCGCCGTGTATCTCTAATAACAACGGATATTTTTTTCCGGGTTCGTAGTTGGATGGCTTCATGACCCAGTATTCTATATCCATACCTTTTTCATTTTTGAAACTATGTTTTTCCGGGAAACTGAGTTTCTTATCTGCAATCCAGCCTGAATTTAAGTCGCTTATTCTTTTTGGGTTCTTTCCTGCTGCATCAGCGAAATAAACTTCAAAAGGATTTGCTACCTCTGTTTTCACTAACACCATTTTATTGCTGGCAATATCGAAACTGCCAATGCCGCTGCTATAGTCGGTTAATTGTTCAACTTTAATATTCTTGTTTTTAAGTGCACTCAACGGTGGATTCAATGTCCAGCCACTGCCTAAATCAGCCCGGTAAACCGGCTGCCCTCCATTGCTTTGTGCAGAGAAGTAGATGTACTGTTCATCATCACTCCAGGTGATATTTCCTTTATTCCGGTCAAACGGAATTTCAAGAGCTTCTTTAGCTGAACCATTCAAAGGCATAATGGCCAATGCCGGGACACTGACAAAGGAAGTATTGCCATATTGAAAAGCCAGCCATTTGCCGGATGGAGAAAGACGAGGTGAGTTATAGTTTTTATCTTTTTCACCCAATATCTTTTTAAGGTTGTTTCCATCTGTATTGACAATGAAAATTTCTCCCTCCAGGGCCCTGTCGGGGTGTTGTGTTGAATCCATATTTCCTGCCAGTATCAATTGTTTTCCATCAGGAGTGAACTCAGCATAGTTATAGCGGTAAAAACCTTTGGTGATGGCTGTTGATTTTGCATCGGGTTTTGCTTCTATCAGAAAGAAATGTGTAAAGCCCATATCAGGGTTAATATCCATTTCATCCAGGAAATTCAGTTTAGTAAAGACCTTGGCCTTTTTATCATTGGCATTGTTTTCCAAATAAGCTCTTACTTCTTCTATGCTGCCATCGGGATCGGCTTTTGTAGTGGCCGGCTTCAGTTGTTCATTATTTTCAAATCCTGGTTTTTCCATTGGCCATTTGGGCAAAGCTTTACCCGGATTAAGTAATGAATCTTTCATTAGTTCTTTGAATGGGATATTGGCTGAAAACAGGATCTGTTTTCCGTCAGGACTCCATTTGGGGTTGACTGCGCCATATTTAAACTTTGTCAACTGCACCGCTTCGCCACCTTCCAGTGACAACAAGAACAATTGTGATCTTCCGTCAACCGCACGAACGAAAACAAGTTGTTTTCCATCTGGGCTGAATACAGCTTGTGACGAACTTTCTTTTGCGGTGGTGAGCTGTTTGGGCTTTGTATCACCTTCTGTTCCGGCGATCCAAAGCTGGCTTACATATTTATGCTCCAGTTTGCTGTCGCCTTCCGGTTCTATGGAGGTAACGGTAAAAACTGCTTTGCTGCCATCTTTACTAAGGGTCACTCCGCTAATTGATTTTATTTTCAGCATATCGGTGACCTTAACCGGTTCTTTGCCGTTTTGAGCAGTCGAAAAAAGGGTGATAGGGAGAATAAACAGGAGCAGCAACAATTTTCGCATACTAAACATTTAGTTGCTGAAAATACGAATTCAGCATGGTTCCGCTATTGGTAAATGACAAACGGACATCTTGGCTACATTTGGGGTCAAAATTTTAGAACATGAGCAATCTTGTAAAAGAATTCAATGACTACCGCACCCGGATGAATGAGGTGATACTTAGCAAAGACAATTTGGTTATCAAGCGTCTCTGGAACCTGGATACCAATACTTACGCCGCCGGTGCCCTGGATGTAAAAACCAAGGAATTGCTGGGCCTGGTGGCCAGTATGGTACTTCGCTGCGATGACTGTATCAAATATCACCTGGGAAAAAGCTATGAACAGGGAGTAACAACGGAAGAGATGTACGAGGTTTTTGCCGTGGCCAATATTGTGGGGGGAACGATTGTCATTCCCCATACCCGCCGGGCAGCTGAATATTGGGAGGAATTGCAATCCAATGATAAAGGTTAGTTTTCAAAAAGATAAAAATCATTGAACCCTTCGGGAAACCGACCCCGATATTCATTAAATTTGTCGGAATCTTTTTTATTATGAGTGACGTAACGACAATTCCGGCCCTGACCGCTAAAGATTTTGCTACCGACCAGGAAGTTCGCTGGTGTCCCGGTTGTGGTGACTATTCCATTTTGGCACAGGTGCAGAAAGTAATGCCAACATTGGGCATACCCAGGGAAAATATTGCTATCATATCCGGTATCGGATGCAGCAGCCGTTTTCCTTATTACATGAATACATATGGTATGCATTCGATCCACGGAAGGGCAACTGCTGTAGCTTCCGGTTTAAAAGCGGCAAGACCAGAATTGAGTGTGTGGATTGTAACCGGTGACGGTGATGGATTGAGCATTGGCGGTAATCATACCATTCATATTCTCCGCAGGAATTTCAATGTAAATATCCTGCTCTTCAATAACCAGATCTACGGATTGACCAAAGGACAATACTCTCCTACATCAGAAGAACATAAGATCACCAAGAGTACGCCGATGGGAAGCATTGACCATCCGTTTAACCCGGCGGCACTGGCCCTGGGAGCTGATGCTACTTTTGTAGGCCGCACCATGGACCGTGATCCCAAGCATATGCAAACAATGCTGCTGCGGGCCAATGCACATAAAGGAGCTTCTTTCCTCGAGATATACCAGAACTGCAACATCTTTAATGATGGGGCTTTTGAGATATTTACTGAAAAAGGAACTAAGGCGCAGGAAACTATATTCCTCGAGCATGGTAAGCCGCTGGTATTTGGCGCTAATGGTGAGAAGGGCATAAAACTGGATGGCTTCAGGCCGGTGGTGGTTGAACTAAATAATGGCCATAGCACAGATGATCTGTGGGTGCATGATGAAAAAGATATTTACAAAGCACAGATACTGACCCGCATCTTTGACGATCCGCATAAAGAAGGGCACCTGCCAAGGCCATTTGGTGTTTTCTACGAAACACAAAGGCCATGCTACGAGGACATGCTGGAAGCACAACTGGCAGAAGCAAAAGCTAAAAAACCTGCCGACCTGGATAAGTTGCTCAGAGGTAACGAGGTTTGGACGATCAATTAACGAAATGATTCAGGAAATATAAAGCCCCGGTTGCGGGGCTTTTTTTATGCAATAGCTGTTGCATTCAGTTCTCTTTCTGCTTTCGCAAAAATCTTTTTCTCTTTTCGTTTATACCACCAATGCGGCGCCGTTTTTTTCATTACTGTATCAATATTGCGCATACCAACGATGTTCCAAAGACCTTTTAGTTTACCGGCTAAAGAAGGCTGCATGGCCCGGAGGCTCATGGCAAAACCACTGTCAAGGTATTCCATATGGTGCCAGTAACCAGAAGGCATAAAGAGGGTATCGCCGGGCTCCAAAATAAAATCTAAACCCTGCGCCAGTTTCAGCGCCGGGAATTTTTCATAATCTACTTTTCCTTCCTGGTAATAGTTGGAAAAATCTGCGAGGCTCAATACTTCCCATGGTTTGCGGTATAGCTTATACTGTTCGTTGAAAGGGAACATCAGCACTCTTTTTCTTCCGCCGAACTGTGTATGGAAGATATGCGACATATCAATGTCGAAATGCATATGGGTAATACTACCGGCGCCACCGGTAAACAGCATTGGGTATCTTTTTACAAAACCCTTTGCCAGGTGTTCCGGCCAGATAAAATCGTTGATCAGCTGCGGGGCATGTTCAAAAATATTGAACAGAAAAATGCGCCAGGCGGCGGGGCCCTGGCTGATCATGTCTATGTATTCGCCAAAGGTCTTGTAATCATCTGCTTTATTGATGGGTGTATAAGCATCACTCTTTACATTGTTATAAAGCGGCACTTTTTTTTCACCCACTAATTGTTTGAAATAATCCCAGTTCCATTTGGTGTAGGCCGGCCATTCTTTAGAAAGGTTTTTGATCACCACAGGAATAGCCGGCTCATAAAACTCCTTTTTGAACATTGCTGGTTCAATAGTATCGTAAGTGGCAACCGGCCTTAACTGCATGTTTTTAGATTGGGTTTTTACAAAGATGGGGTGAAAATACTAATTGCTGTGTAAATGTCCGTTGGTAATGGGATGATTCGCAAAAACCAAGTAATTTTATAGATACCTGACACTATGATACTACGCATACATCCGAAAGACCCGCAGCCCCGCCTCATCAAACAGGTAGTTGCCAAATTACAGGAAGGAGGCATTATTATTTATCCCACTGATACAGTTTACGGTTTGGGCTGTGATATCCTGCAGCAGAAGGCCGTGGAAAGAATATGCCGCATCAAAAAGGTAGAGCCCCGCAAGGCGCAACTATCTTTTGTATGCAGTGATCTGTCGCATTTGAGTGATTATGCCAAACCGCTTTCCAACCCGGTGTACCGCTTGTTGAAAGAGCATTTGCCCGGGCCCTACACTTTTATATTACCAGCAAGTAAGATGGTGCCCAAAATAATGCAGAGCAAAAAGGATACTATCGGCTTACGAATACCTGATAACCGGATAGCACAGGCCATCATCGAAGAACTGGGAAGGCCCATCCTCAGTGCTTCACTCCCCGGGGAAATGGTAGAGGATTATACCGACCCTGAGGTGATGTTTGAGAACTTTCACAACGAAGTAGACTTTGTTATAGACGGGGGCATCGGCGGTATGACTCCTTCTACCGTGGTGGACTGTACCGGTGATGAGCCGGTGGTTACCCGGATGGGGCTGGGGGAGTGGGAGGAATAAACTGCAAAACAAAAGCACTGCTTGTTAAACAGTGCTTTCCTTCTTCACGATTCTTTTGATATATGGTGATTTACTATTTTCAAATTACCCGTTGACGGCCATTGTGACGGAAACGGAACATGTCGCGGCGGGTATCTGCTTTCAGGCGGTGAATTCTTACTCTTTCTGCCGGTGTCACTATTCCATCTCTGCGGGCATTGCGTTGTACCATATTGAGGCGAACAGCATCTTTTCTCAGGTGCATACGTTCTAATCTTGTTATTTCGCCGCTACGGAAACCCTGTTGTATTCTCAGGTGACGGAAACGATCGCCGGGCCCCCGTTGTGCTGAAACGGCAATAGTAGTAAAAACTAAAGCCAGGCTAAGGACTAAAAACTTTTTCATTTTTTTCTTATTTGTCTATATGACAAAAAAGGAGCTTCCAGGTTTAATAGAAGAAAAATGAATCAGAATAAATCAGCCTGGATACTTTTTACAAGGAAGGTTTTCCGGTGGTATCTGCACTGGCCATACTGTTCCATGGCTTTAATATGACTGGCTGTACCATACCCTTTATTATTGATCCAGTCGTAATGCGGAAACTCTTCATGCAGTTGCAGCATGTATTCATCCCGGTAGGTTTTGGCTAAAATGCTGGCAGCAGCAATGGAGGTAAATGTGGCATCACCTTTTACAATACATCGGTGAGGTGTTCTTTTGTATTTGATAAACCGGTTGCCATCAATCAGTAATAGTTGTGGTTTTGCTTTCAACTGATCCAATGCCCGATGCATGGCTTTAAAAGATGCTTTCAGAATATTGATACGGTCAATTTCTTCATTGTCAATGCTGGCTACTGCAAAGGCAAGCGCTGATTCCTCAATAATACTTCTTAGTTCATTCCTGTTTTTTGGGGTTACCTGTTTGGAGTCGTTCAACAATGGATGGGAAAAGGCTTTAGGCAGTATTACAGCAGCTGCAAATACAGGTCCAGCCAGGCAACCTCGGCCGGCTTCATCAAGGCCGGCTTCGGTCAGTTCCTCCTGGTAAAAAGGTTTCAGCATCGGCATGCAATTTCATAAATAATGTTCAACAAATAGGGATTTAGCCTGTGGCTCTTAGCTAACTTTGCAGCCGCAATGGGAAATGAATTAGTACAGCGTTCTTCCAGGCCGATAGCCATCTGGCTGCTGGTGGGTGTGGGTATGATCATTATTCAGATTTTATTGGGTGGAATCACCCGGCTCACCGGTTCCGGGCTTTCTATTACAGAGTGGAATGTGGTAACCGGCACACTGCCTCCAATGAACGAACAACAATGGTTGACCGAGTTTGAAAAATACCGGCAAACACCGCAATACAACTTGTTGAATTTTGACTTCACTTTAAAAGACTTCAAATTCATTTTCTTTTGGGAATGGTTTCACCGTTTCTGGGCCAGGCTGATCGGCGTGGTATTCTTTATCCCCTTTGTTATTTTCCTGGTGCAAAAAAGGTTCAGGCCTTCTATGGTGAAGCCGATGATCATTTTGTTTTTACTGGGGGCCTTGCAGGGTGCGGTAGGTTGGATCATGGTAGCCAGCGGCCTTACCGGTGATGCCATCTATGTAAAACCCACCCGGCTGGCCCTGCATTTCATTTTTGCATTAGGATTATTGGCTTATACGTTCTGGTTTGCCCTGGAACTATTGGTACCCAAGAACGAATGGGTGGTCAATAAAAAAGCAAGGCAACTCAATATCGCCATCATAGCTGTTTTGGTCATTCAATTAATTTATGGCGCTTTGATGGCAGGTAATAAAGCCGCCACGGCAGGGCCAACCTGGCCGGATATCAACGGGTATGTATTTCCACCGCATATGATGGGTCATGATGAAGGCCTGCTGAACCTGCTGGATAATAAGATCACTATTCATTTTATACACCGGGGATTGGCTTACCTTCTTTTAATAATGATTTTGGTGCTTACGTATCGTTTGTATAAAACAGGTACAACCTCTTTCCTAAAAAAACTAAGATGGTGGCCGGCTTTACTGGTCATCATTCAGGTGGTGCTGGGAATATTTACGGTATTGACCAGCTTGCAGATCGTTCCTAATCAATGGGGTGTTTTTGAGTGGATGGCGCAATTACATCAGTTAATTGCCATGTTCCTTCTCCTTTCATTAATTGCATTGTTGTTTACCGTAAGGGGCGGGCAGGCAATTTGATTCAGCTGACAATAATCAGTATTTTTAGGAAATAACCATTGGCCATTCATGAAAACCTGGCTTCGCGGCTTTTTTTACTCATTTCCCATTCAACTGTTATTTCTTCATTTAAGGAAGTACCAGGTGCTGATCATCTTTTGGTTTATCCTGTTCAGCACTGTGAATGGAACGTTTATGAAAACCTTCGGGGCTGATTCATTATATCTTTCTCCGGAATATTTGGGCAATGTCAATTCCATGAGTTTTGCATTGGTAGGAGCATCTGTTGGAATGTTCATCATGAGTTGGAATATTGCTACGTTCATTTTGTTTTGCCGTCATTTTCGATTTTTAGCAGCTACCACCAATCCTTTTTTGAAGTATTGTATCAATAATTCTATTATCCCCGGCATATTTATCCTTTTCTATTTCTATAAAGCATGGCAATTTGATCATTATAAAGAGCTGATCTCTACACCGGAGATATTTATTTTTTTCGGCGGCTTCCTCAGCGGCCTGATCATTCTGCTCTCGGCTTCCTTCTTTTATTTTTTTCGGGCCGACCGTTCCATTATGCGCCGTATGATGCCGGTAATGGCCAATCCCAGTTCTTATATTACACACCTCGGTAATGTAAAAGAGGTACACCTTGGCACACCGCTGATAAAAGTAGAATGGTATTTCGATTCGCCCATCAGCTTAAAGCCGGTCAGGAATGTTTCCCACTATACCAACGATTTTATTGATTCCATTTTTAAGCGGCACCACTTTGCAGCCATCATATCTGTGTTTGCAGCGTTCATGTTCCTGGTAGTTATTGGCTTCCTGCTGGATAATCCTTTTTTCCAGTTACCCGCTGCTGCCAGTATCACTATCTTTTTCTCTATACTGATCGGTGTTTCGGCAGCCATTACTTATTTTCTGCAGAGCTGGAGCATACCGTACCTCATCGGCCTGGTGCTGCTGCTGAATGTTTTTTACAAATTAGACTGGATCGATCCCCGCAATAAAGCATACGGAATTGATTACTGGAATAAAAAGGAAAGACCAGCCTATAGCCGTGAAGGGCTGCTGGCACTTTGCAGCAAAGACAATATGGATGCTGACAGGCAAAATATGATCAGCATACTCAATGCCTGGAAAAAGAAACAAGAAAGTGAGAAACCATTGCTGATTATTGTGAATACCAGTGGAGGTGGTCACCGCAGTGCCACATTTACCATGAGTGTGCTGCAGCAATTAGACAGCATCACCGGTGGCAATTTTATGAAGAAGACATTTCTGATCAACGGAGCCTCGGGTGGTATGATTGGAGCAGCGTATTTCAGAGAACTATACCTGCGAAAGCAGCAAGGGATAAATATTCATTTGCAGGATAAAAAATATGTAGACGACATTTCGGGTGATTTGCTAAACCCTTTATTCACCTCCTTTTTTGCGAGGGACCTGATTGCGCCGGCGCAAAAATTTTCTGTAGGACCTTATCGCTATGTAAAAGACAGGGGTTATTCATTTGAAGAAAAGCTCAATGATAATACGAGAGGTTTTTTAGATAAGCAGTTAAAGGATTATGTTGCTGATGAGAAAGCGGCGAAAATTCCGTTGATGTTTTTCAGCTCGGTGGTGACAAGAGATAGCCGTAAGATGATCATCTCCACGCAGCCGGTGCGATTTATGATGCAGGCGCCGATGGATACCACCAATATCCCCCGCATGGATCCTGATGCGGTTGATTTTGTTTCTTTCTTTTCCAAACAGGACCCCTATAATCTTCGGATGCTGAGTGCACTCCGCATGAATGCCACTTTCCCGATCGTGTTGCCGAATGTGTGGCTGCCTTCTGAACCGGTCATTGATGTGATGGATGCAGGACTGCGGGATAATTACGGCCAGGAAACCACCCTTCGTTTTCTTTCGCACTTCGATGAATGGATAAAACAAAACACCAGCGGTGTATTGGTGCTGCAGATCCGTGACCGCAAAGCCGGCGGCTGGGAAATGCCTTATCTCTCTGATGATATAACTGATCATGCTACAAAACCTTTCTTGTTATTGCAACACAACTGGTTTAAAATGATGGAGTTTTTTCAGAATGATATGCTGAATTATTATGTAACAAGGAGCGGCATACCGGTTCATAAAATCGCTTTTCAGTATGCGGCCGATAAAGAAGAGAAAAAAGCTGCCCTGAACTTTCACCTGACCAAAAGCGAAGAAAAGGATATAATTTCTTCTATTAATTCATTGGCTAACCAGCAGAGTTTTCAGCAACTTATTCAATTGCTTTTAAAGAAACCTGTTGCCGATACTACCCGGGCTGAATGAGCCTGAAACAAGCAGGCTTTACTTTCACCGTTATTTTATCGGGAGTTTCTGCCGGATCACCATCTATGTGCAAGGGAGCGTCAGATTTGTTGGTGATGCTGATGCTGTCTGTTTGAAAATAAATCACCCCTTTGTTTTTATTAACTGCGGTTGTCGGCTGCAATTTGTTGATTCCGCTGATCTGTCTCAGCGTTTGTAACAGCACACTGATTTTATTCTGGCTGGTAACGATCACAATATCCAGCATTCCGTCACTAAGGCTTGCCTTTGGCGCTATTGTAAAATTATTTCCAAACTGGTTGCTATTGGCAATACTGATGAAGTAGGCCTCAATTGAAAAAATTTCTTTGTTTACGGTTATATCAAAAGAATATGTATGTGCAGCAAAGAAGTTTTTGACAACCTGTTTGATGTAAGTAGATAACCCCCTTTTCGGCTGCTGAGCAAAATCGTGGGCTACTTTGGCATCAAATCCTAATCCGCAAAGCATGCAGGCGAAATGCCCGTTGATGTAAAAGCCATCAGTAGCAACAGCGGTTCCCGTAAATATTGTTTGTAGCGCCTTGGCAGGGTTCTTTGAAATTTTTGAAGCATAGGCCAGTCCGTTGCCGGACCCACAGGGGATGATACCAAAATTCAGATCAAAGCCCATCAGGCTATTAACTACCTGGCTGACCGTCCCATCACCACCGGCGATTACAATATCAGTTACTTCTTTTTCTTTGATAACAGCATGCAGAAATGAGTAATCGCCACTGGCAACCGATGGAAATACATCAAAGGGAATGTTTCTTTCGGTGGTTTCTTTTTCAATAAAAGCCTGCAGGTCTTTTTTTTTCCGGGTGCCGGAAATAGGATTGATGATATAAAGAATGTGTCGGCTCATGTAAGGCAAAAATAAGAAGAGCCGAAACGAATAAAATATAAAATCATCTTAGCAGTATTGTACAAACATGTACAGGTCGTATCCGTACAACGGCTGCCTTTTCCGGATCTTTTGGTAGGGAGCGATAATAAAAATAAAGTTTGCTTTCAGTGCCAAATAGAGTTTTAAGTTCGACGGCCGGGATGCTTAAAGTTTTACCGCTGTATTCCCATTCTTTTACAGTGTTGCCATTATCAAGGTTAGCCATCAGGGTAATATTGTTTGCTGTATCAACTGCATGTAACTGTATTATCAGTTTTGAATTGCCGGAAACAGAAGATTTACTTAAAGTGAAAGTATTCTTTACCCGGTCTTCTGTTACTTTTTTCAGTACAGTTTTTTTACCAAATCCGATTGTCCAGCTTTCCTGTGATTGTGCCATGGTAAAAAAAGCCAAGGATAGTACTGTAAATATTAATTTTTTCATGCTTTAAAGATGATGCTGTTTGATGCTGCGTTGCATAACTTGTATGCTACCATCTTAGCAAAGCGCTGGCCCAGGTAAAACCACTTCCAAAGGCGGCAAGGCAAATAATATCACCTTCTTTTACTAATCCATTTTCCCATGCTTCACAAAGTGCAATAGGTATAGAAGCAGCTGTAGTATTACCAAATTTTTGAATATTGTTGTATACCTGGTCATCACGCAACTGTAGCTTTTGTTGTACAAACTGCGAGATGCGCAGGTTTGCCTGGTGGGGAATCAGCATTTTTAGATCTGAAGTCTGAAAGCCGTTGGCCGATAACGCCTCATGAATTACTTCCGGGAATTTAACTATCGCTTTTTTAAAAACGGCCGGTCCGTCCATATAGGGGAATATCTGGCCATCATCAATCATTTGATGACTAAAAAACATTTGTGCTATTTCTGCTTCATCAAAAGAAGCATATTTTTCTTCCTTCCAGTGGTTGGCATGGGTGCCGGGATTATACATGGCCAGTATCTCGGCGCTTTCGCCATCGCTGTGTAAATGTGTGCTTAAGATGCCACGATTTTCATCAGTGGTTGGCTGTAGCACTACGGCTCCTGCACCATCCCCAAATATTACCGTTACATTTCTTCCTCTTGTGCTAAAATCAAGTCCAAATGAGTGTTTTTCTGAGCCGATCACCAATATGTTTTTGTACATACCTGTTTTGATAAACTGGTCGGCCACACTCAGGGCATACACAAAACCTGAACATTGGTTTCTTACATCCAGTGCGCCAATTTCTTTCATCTTCATGGCCCGCTGTACCAGCACACCGCAGCCAGGAAAATAGTAATCAGGACAAATGGTGGCGAATATGACAAAATCAATATCCTGCGGGGTGATGCCTGCTCTTTCGATAGCGATTTTTGCCGCTTCCACTCCCATGGTAGTAGTGGTTTCTTCAGTACGATGGGCATAACGGCGTTCTTTAATACCGGTACGTTCCTGTATCCATTCATCGCTGGTGTCCATATACTTCAGCAGGTCGTTATTGGTTACAACTCTTTCGGGTACATACATGCCGATACCGGCAATCTTCGATTTAAACATAGCAAGCATTTAAACGGGGAAGTTAGGAAATGTGAAGGAAATGAAACTGTTTCGATTGAAACAGTTTCATTACATCTTTATATCCACCACCTTGTTTTCCTTTCTGCTTTTTTCTGCCGCAAAGCCCATGACATGGCTTTCAATGGAAGCGTCAATGGTTGATGTAAGTAAAGCAGGGTTTTGCTTGTCAACAGCTTGTATCCAGTCAGCTACCAGCCGCCAGTCGCCGCCACCATGTCCATCGCTTTCCTGTTTCCATTCTGTTTTTTTACCGGTACGGAAATCAGTCAGTACAAATGAATTCATATCGCCAACAATATCGCCCATGCTGCCCATTACCCTGGTTCTTCTGCCTTCATAAGAAGTAAAGGCTTCCATCGAAAAACTGGCCGTTACATTATCTGCGAACTGGATGTTGCAGATATAATGATCCGGCTGATCGTTTTCCATCCGGTATACACAGCGGCCGTAATTCGTTGTTTTTAGCTTTTCCAAAATGTGCTCACCATGTTTGCTTTTATCTTCCGGCATATCAAAAACATGTAGCCATATTCTTTTACGATGATAGATACGTAAGGCAGAGTAAGGACATTCGGTTTCTATTTTGCATCCATCAGCGCACCGTTCAGTACTTCCCTCCGGGGCATTTCCTTTTTGGAACCATTTCAAATCACCAAAAGCTTGTATCCGTTTTGAAGGTTTATTGATCATCCATTTCAGTATATCCAGGTCATGGCAGGATTTGGCAAGGATGATCGGAGTAGTTTGTTTGCTATTGTGCCAGTTGCCCCGTACATAAGAATGGCTCATATGTATATGGCCAATCGGTTCCAGGTGCTGAATACTGATTACTTCCCCGATAGCGCCACTGTTCATCAGCTCTCTCAGTTTGATAAAGTAGGGTGCATAACGCAGCACATGGCATACAGCCACAATCCTCCCGGTTTTTTTGGCGAGTTGCAAAATATCCCGGCATTCTTTTTCACTCGGGGAGATTGGTTTTTCCAGCAACACATCATAGCCCATTTTCAAGGCCTCCATACAGGGTCCGTAATGCAGATTATCGGGTGTTGATATAATAACTGCATCAGCGAATTTGGGTCGCTTAAAAACATCTTCCCAGGTGTTGAACCTGTTTTGTTCAGGTATGCTGTGCTTTTTAGTGTAACGCTCATTCCGGATTTGAACAGGTTCTGCCACACCGACAATATCCAATTGATCAGGATATTGCACAGCATAATTACCATATACATTACCTCTTGACCCCGCACCAAGGGTAATGGCGGTTACCGGTTTTTTTAATTTTTTGTGCAAAGGGTTATCAGGCAGAATGATTCTTTCGCCTTTTTCATTCATCGCCCATGATGAAAGAGGAAATGAAGCTGCAGCAAAACTCAATGCTTTTAGTGCATCACGGCGGGAAAGATTAGAAGGCATAAAATTTTTTTTAGTGTTGATTCATTTTCAGAATATCTGTGACAAATTTTTCACATTCTGCCAATACTGTCTGATGATCTTTTGATTTAATGTAAGAGCCAATCACATGATCACCTGCATTGGGTACAGCCACTTCTCTTTTCATGTTCTCAGGTGTTCCCAGCTGGCGAAACATTCTTTTCATTGCCGATACTTTTACCACAGGGTCCTGGTGTTCATCATCTTTGAAATAATACAGGAGTAAAACAGGCTGGGTAACTTTCTTGAAAGTTGATTCTTTCATGGTTGTTTCCAGCAACTCTTCTAATTGTACTAATGATTTTGTTACATACCGGTTGTTCCAGTATTGCGCATAGATTGAAGTAGTGTCATCTACAGTTCGGTACTTGCCTGTTACCAGGTGTGCAATCTGCAAACCCCAGTGATTGTTCAGCAACCATGCGTTAGGATCGTTTATGGCAATGTTCGGTGAAAGCAAAACCAGTCCGGCTATTTCAGGAAATTCTGCAGCGAGTTTCAATGCCAGTGTACCGCCAGTGGAGGTAGACATAAGTATCACTTTATGGCCTAATTGTTTGGCAATAGCGTAGGCTTCTTTAGCTGAGTTCCATACTCCTTCAGTTGTGAAACTGGCCAGCGGGGCTCAATACCATGTGCATCCAAACGGCTCAGGTATAGATTACAACCAAATTTTTGGGCAAACTCATAATGCACCGGGTCGCCTTCTTCCTGCGAAGCAGAAAATCCATGCAGGTATACAATGGCATATTCAGTTTTTTGTTTTGTAGAATCATTGTACCAAATAATTCTTGCTTCGTTGTCGGGTTTTAATTTATGCTTCGCTTCTTCTTTTTTGATGTATTGTTCAAGGTCAGTGGCTTTGGCGGGTACATCCGGCAGTTGCTTATGGTACCTGGGCGTAGATGGTTTGGGTCCTAAAAAGTAAACGACAATGAGGAGTAAAAGGAAGATACCCAACCCTTTGAGAAATTTCATAGCCTTGATTTTCCTAAAACTACGCCAAATCCCTGTTTAAAGCGGCATTAAGGCTGTATTAAATACCTGTTTCGTTTGCTGCCCCCGCTTTATTAACGTACCTTTGCCGCTCTTTTGAAAATACGTATATGGAGATAAGAAATATTGCGATAATAGCCCACGTTGACCACGGAAAGACCACATTGGTTGACAAGATTTTACATGCCACCAAAGTGTTTCGTGAAAACCAGGAAACAGGGGAACTGATCATGGACAGTAATGACCTGGAAAGGGAACGTGGGATCACTATTTTTAGTAAGAATGCGGCAGTGGTATATAAGGACGTAAAGATCAACGTAATTGACACACCCGGCCACGCCGATTTTGGCGGAGAGGTGGAAAGGGTATTGAAAATGGCTGATGGGGTGATTTTGCTGGTAGATGCTTTTGAAGGGCCTATGCCTCAAACAAGATTTGTATTGCAAAAGGCTTTACATCTCAACCTGCATCCGATTGTGGTCATCAATAAGGTAGATAAACCTAATTGTCGCCCCGACGAAGTGCATGATGCAGTTTTTGAATTATTCTTTAACCTTGATGCCACAGAAGAGCAGCTTCATTTTCCTACCTATTATGGTAGCGGAAAAAATGGGTGGTTCAATGATTCATTAGAGCAGATAGATAATATTAACCCTTTGCTGGATGGTATAATTAAACATGTACCTCCGCCAAAAATTAATGAAGGTCCGCTGCAAATGCAGATCACTTCGCTGGATTACTCTTCTTTTCTCGGCCGTATAGCCGTTGGTAAAGTAAGCCGTGGTTCCATTAAGGAAAATCAGCCGGTAGCATTGATGCAGGCTGATGGCAGCATAAAGAAATCAAGAGTAAAAGAACTCTATGTGTTTGAGGGAATGGGGAAGAAGAAAGTATCTGAAGTTATTGCCGGAGACCTTTGTGCTGTAGTAGGTATTGAGGATTTTAATATTGGCGATACTATTGCTGACGCAGAAAACCCTGAAGCTTTGCCGGTAATAAGTGTGGATGAGCCAACAATGAACATGCTGTTCTCGATCAATAACTCTCCTTTTTATGGTAAAGACGGAAAGTTTGTTACTTCCAGGCACCTGCGTGACAGGCTAATGAAGGAAACAGAAAAGAACCTGGCATTAAGGGTAGAAGATACGGACAGTGGAGATAGTTTCCTGGTATACGGCCGTGGTATCCTGCACTTAGGTATTTTAATCGAGACCATGCGCCGGGAAGGATATGAATTGACGATTGGCCAGCCCCAGGTAATAGTTAAGGAGATCAATGGCACCAAATGTGAACCGTATGAAAACCTGGTGGTGGATGTGCCGCAGGAATTTGCCAGCAAGGTAATCGACCTGGTAACAAGAAGGAAAGGTGAAATGCATGTAATGGAAACAAAAGGAGAAATGCAACACCTGGAGTTTGAAATACCTTCCAGGGGGTTGATCGGTCTCCGTTCACAGATGCTCACCAATACAGCCGGTGAAGCAGTAATGGCCCACCGCTTTGTAGAGTACAAGCCCTGGAAAGGACAAATACCCGGAAGAAACAACGGAGTGCTTATTTCAAAGTTTCAGGATAAAACGACCGGCTACTCTATTGACAAGCTGCAGGACAGGGGAACTTTCTTTGTAGATCCGGGAGAAGATGTTTATGCCGGACAAATTATTGCGGAAAACATCAAACCTGGAGACCTGGTAGTGAATGCTACAGAAGGCAAGAAACTTACGAACCACCGTGCCAGCGGCAGTGATGATGCCACCCGGATTGCCCCGAAGACTTTGATGACACTGGAGGAATGCATGGAATACATCCAGCAGGATGAGTGCATTGAAGTGACGCCAAATTTTATCCGTATGAGAAAAGTGGTATTGAACGAGGAAGAGAGAAAGAAGGTGCAGAAGAAGATGGAAGCGGATGCGGTATAATTGATCGAAATCTCAACTTTTTATAACAGCAAATACTCCCGGGTATTTGCTGTTTTTTTACATTTGTCTTCATGCCGGACATAGTTTCTGAAACAAACGATCTTTTACATCAATACTTTGATAAAGTGCTGGTGATGACGGTTCCCCGATTTAAAGAAAGGCAGGAAAGGGTCAAAGAAAGACTGGCAGGAATCAATTTCGAGTTCTTCTTTGGTGCTGATAAAAATGAACTGGATGAAAAAGCTATTCAGCATATTTATCGTTACAAGCCAGAAAACACATTAGCCGTAAGGCAGGTTTTCTCTTCATTGAATACAGGTGAGATAGCCTGCTCACTTTCTCACCGGATGATCTACCAGGCTATGCTCGATAATAACTGGCAGCGGGTGCTGATATTGGAAGATGATGTGGTGCCAGATTACACAATACTACCTATGCTGGCCAATTGTTTAAAGGAATTACCTGCAGACTGGGAACTGTTTTACTTAGGCTACCTGAAAAATGAAAAGGCAACCTTCGGTAAAAAGCTGAAAGTATTCTGGTATAAGATAATGGCGATGTTTGGTATGAGCCGGATGCCTGTTTCAATGCTCAGTAATGTATTACCAAAGCCATTCAGCAGTTGTCTCATGAAGGCGGGCTTTCATGATTGCACCCATGCTTATGCAATAAGCCGGGAAGGTGCCAAAAAACTACTGGAAGCACAAACCCCGGTTCAATTCAGGGCCGATAACCTGTTGTCGGCATTAGTGTTGAAGAGAAAGCTGAATGCCTTTATCAGTAAATCTAATTTGTTCAACCAGGAAATTTTTTCCGACATTACTAACAAATCCTACGTTCGTAAAGACCCAAAGCTTAACACCGAATGATTCCCAATGTTTTTCATTTTGTTTTTGGAATGGCCGAAGATTTCGGTGGCAAGCCTTTTTCGTTTGCCCACTACCTGTCTGTAAAATCAGCAGTTGAGTTGAATAGACCAGAAGCCGCATATTTCCACTACCAGTTTGAACCGGAGGGGCAATGGTGGGAGCAGGCCAAACCATTACTGACACTGAACAAACTAAAGGCTCCTGATTCTTTTATGGGTCAGCCTTTGTACCATGTTGCCCATAAGGCGGATGTGATACGTTTGCAAATGCTCAAAGAAACCGGGGGCATTTATCTTGACCTGGATACTATCAGCGTTAAACCCCTGGCTGATCTTCTTGGTCATTCATTTGTGATAGGACAGGAATTAAAACCAGCATATGTTCCTAAAAACTGGCGCCAGCGATTGAAATTGAAAATGGGACTGAAAAAGAAACCTTCAGCGGGGGCAACTGGCCTTTGTAATGCGGTACTACTGAGTGAAAAGAACAGTGATTTTGTAAATTACTGGTTGAAGGAATACAAAACCTTCCGGTCCAAAGGAAGAGATAAATACTGGAATGAGCATTCAGTGATGGTGCCGGAAAGGCTGGTCGCTCTATACCCGGCGAGTATCACCCAACTTAGTCCCTATGCCTTTCATTATCCTTTGTATGATGCAGCAGGTCTTAGGGCCATGTTTGAAGAAAAAAGGGAATTTCCCGGTGCTTACCTGCACCATCTCTGGGAATCTTTTTCATGGAATGATTACCTTTCGAAACTAACTCCCGATATTGTGCAGCAGAAGGACACGACTTATAATCTTATAGCAAGAAGGTTCCTTTAGAAAGTAAACAACTTCACATGAAAATCGGTTTTGCAGGCAGATGGAGTCCCCTGGACAAAAAATCCTGGAGCGGAACCTATTATTTCAGCTATAACGAAATAAAAAAATACGGCGATGTAGAAATATTTCATTTTCCTTACCCCAAATGGCTCTCGACTTACCTGATCAATGTTTATAAAAAGCCACAAAATCTTTTGCGAAGAAATGTAGCTGTTGAATTTCTAAAAGATTATGCCCGTCATTATAGTCATAAACTGGAGAAAGAACTGCTTCGCCGTAAAGTTGATATCCTTTTTGTAGCATCAGCGCCGCAACTTTTTGCTTATGCTGATCTTGATATCCCTGTTATTTTTCTGACCGATGGAACATTTTACCAGATCCAGGGATATTATGATACATGGAAGAATTTTGCCCCTTTCAGCATAAGGCAAGGTATCGAGGTAGACAAAAGAGCATTTCTGAAAGCGACACATATCATGGCGGCATCAGATTGGGCAAGGGAATCTGCAATCAGGGATTATGGCGTAGCTCCCGAAAATATTTCAGTGGTGCCTTTTGGGGCCAACCTTGATTACATTCCAGCGTCCGATAAACTCGACTTTCATGCTGGCCGTCAATGCCGGTTACTGTTTTTTGGTGTGGAGTGGACAAGAAAAGGCGGAGATATTGCTCTTGAGGCCTATTGGAAGTTAAAGCAAGAGGGAGTTAATGCAAAGCTGATGATTGTTGGCTGTGTACCACCTGCTAAAATTGATGACCCTGATGTAACTGTTATACCATACCTGGATAAAAATAACCCGGCTGACTTTAAACGGATAAATGAAATTTTGTTGAACACCGATTTTATGCTGCTTCCTACCAGGGCTGAGTGTGCTGGAATTGTTTTTTGTGAAGCTTCTTCTTATGGTATTCCTTCTCTTACCACAGATACCGGGGGTGTAAGTACCTATATAAAAAATGAAATAAATGGCTTTACGTTGCCACTCAAGGCAGGGCCACAGGAGTATGCGGATCGCATTGAAGCAATTATTACTAATCCTCAATTATTGATCGACCTCAAGCATAGCACCAGGGCTTATTATGATGAAACTCTTTCCTGGGAATCATGGGGTAAAAGATTTTATGAAATTGCCCAATCCTGCCTTAAACAGGCTGCTGTCTGATCACTAAAAGAACAGTACATTTGCTGAAATTTTTAAGGGAATGAAAAAGTGTGTTTTGAAATCGGCTTTTCTTCTTCTTTTTTCAATATCAACCATCATTGCGTCTGCCCAGTGCTCAATTTGTACCAAAACAGCACAGCAATTAGGTGAAAAGCCTGCAAAGGGAATGAACTCAGGTATCCTTTATCTTGCCTTTATGCCCATGGCCATCATCGGCTACCTGGGTTTTCGCTGGTGGAAAAACAATAAGGCTGATTTGCCTCCTCAATAATTTATAGCAGACCTCTGTAACCCATTCTCCGGGCATGCTTCAGGTGCGACAAGAATGCAAAAGCTTTGTTCTTTTTATAATGAAAAATGAGTTTCCTGTTTTTGAGCACATATAAAAACATATCGGCGTGAAATCTCTTTCCATCCATTTCTTTTAGTATTCCGGCATATCTCAGCAAGGAATCCCTTTGTTTTGCAGCTACTTGAACGGAATGACAGAAAGTCTCAATAAAATAGATCATCTGTTTTCGAAGTTGTTTGTCCCTTTCTTCCCGGTCCTTAATTGTCATCAATGTACGGGAGCTGTTCTGTGAGTGATCCCTGTGCCAGGTTAGTGTAATCGGAATACAACCTATCGTCCCGGCAGCAGCTGCATGCATACTCATCCACCAGTCATAATAAATATCATAGGGAAATGGTACACAGAGCTGCAGCAGTTCTTTCTTGAACATACAGGCATGACCATGAACCGGGCTATTGAAAACCAGTTTATGAAGATCGTCAATAGCTGTATACCGGACATTTGGCGCTTCTGTTCTTCCTGCGAAATCATCATTCATAAAGTTGCCGGACAGCGAATAAACGAACGATGAACCGGCTGACCAGTTTTTCATCATCAGTTCAATCTTTTCTTTTTCCCATACATCATCCTGGTCGCTGATGGCGATATAATCTCCGCTGCAAAGCGAAAATGCTTTTTCGAAATTTTTATTGTAGCCTATATTCTTATCATTCCTGAAAATTTTTATGCGGGGCTCTTTTGCCCGGTATTCCTCAATGATCTTTATTGTGTCATCAACAGAGGCGTCATCGCAGATGATTATTTCAAGATTAGTATAAGATTGATCAGTGATTGAATCCAGTTGCTGTTTTATATAGGCCGCACCATTGTATGTACAAAGCGCTATTGATACGAGGGGTTGTATCGTTTCTGTATTTGTCAATTCAGAAAGTTCCTTTTGCAATTCGACGGGCAGTAAAATAACAATCTGCCAAAAAGTTCTTTTTTTTCGGATAAAGCAATCCCGGATATTCTTTCATTATTTTTTGCAGGTTTGCCGGGTAATAGCTTAGAGGAACATACCTGAAAGAAACACCATCCCTCTTCAGAATATCTTCTCCTTTCAGTATAGCCTCCTTTATATGCTCTTCATTGGTAAATTCATCTTTATTAAACTCTGTGTGTGCAAAAGCCAGTAGCTTTTGCCTGATCTTTTCTACGCCGCCTAAAAAAGAAAAATGCCAGCCGGCATGCGGGAGAGAGGGGTAGCTGTCCCTGTTGTCTCTTAAGGCCTGTGGTGTTATTTCTTTGAATTGTTTTGCTGTAGCTGCTATACATCCTTTCCACCAACGGCTTTCACCGGTGTTTTGGCAGTTCAAAAAATAGTAATGAAAAAGCAAGGAAAAAGCAACCGGCTTTTTATGATGTTTTGCTTTGGTTATGGCAGCTGGTAACGGTATCTCATCAAGATCGCTGAGTAGCACCAGGTCATCATCATTCATCAGGTGTGCTGCCTGGAGCAGTGCATTACGCTGGTCATTTTCCAGTTTCCATGCAGCGCTGCCCGGGTTGTATTTATTTTGCTCTTCAAACACAAGGCCCTCTTTACTTTGCTTTACAGGAATATAAATGATCTTATCCTCCCACTGACTGAACCGGTCTTTTACTTCCGGAAAATGATAGGGTTTGTTTTGTCCGGAGTGAGTAATATTTGATTCTGCAATGACAAAGTAGTCAACCTGCTTATCGAGGAATTTTAAGCGGAATTCCAGCAGGTCAAGCTCATTAAAAAAAGTAAAGCAGTCAAAAATTTTCATTAACCGGCCTGGTTTATACTGGACTAAACTTTTTTATGGCTTCCGTCACAAAATGGCGGTGTCTTGGTTTGTTTGCACTGGCAAAACCACACTTCTTCTGTTTTGTCAAACGTTACTTTTATACTCCTGAAGGGCATTCCTTCAATTTTTTTGTGAGCACTGTCGCAGAAAGGTTCTTTTTCAGAAAGGCCGCAACTGCACCAGGAGTATACTTTGCCGGGTTCCACCATAATGCCGGCAGGTTCGCATTTTGCCACTCTTGGTAATCCCTCGTTCGGTATTGTTTCCATAGTTATTATTTATCTGATATGTATTTATAAAGATTAAAATTTCCTTTGGGATACAATTTTTCAATTTCTTTCTTCAGCACCGCTTTATCAATATCCTTCATCCTTTTTTGTTCGATCAGGTAGAAAGCCCTTTCTGCCAGCAGCCAGAATGTTTTATCTGTTAAATGCGATTTCTGCAGCAACTTCAGCATCAGTTCATTTAATTCTTTCACGCCGCTGTTTTGTGAAGCCACTGTTTTTACAACAGGCACTTCATGATAATGTTTGCTGAAAGAGGGAGCCAGCATCTGCCGAAGATTCTTTACAAAGAGGTCTGCATCAGGCCTGTCAGCCTTGTTCACCACAAATATGTCAGCAATCTCCATCAGCCCTGCTTTCATGGTTTGCACTTCATCACCAGCTTCGGGAACTACCACAACGATAGTAACATCGGCCAGGCCGGCAATTTCAATTTCGCTTTGCCCCACACCCACCGTTTCTACAATGATGTGATCAAAAGGAAAAGCTTTTAGCAAATCACTTATTTCAATGATCTTGGGATGCAGGCCACCCATCGAGCCGCGGGTCGCCAACGAACGGATATAGACACCCGGATGGGTATACCATTCATTCATCCGGATGCGGTCGCCCAGCAGTGCACCGAGATTAAAGGGCGATGATGGGTCTACACAAATTACTCCGACGTTTTTTCCTGCATTAACTAAGTGGCCGAGCAGTGCATCCACCAATGTGCTTTTGCCTGCGCCCGGCGGGCCTGTTATCCCGATAATTTTTGTAGAGGAGGACGGAAGGGATTGGAGTAATAACTCGTAACCGGGATATTCATTCTCCACCAGTGAAATACTCCTGGCCAGTGCTTTTATATTGCCTTGCTTTATTTTTTCCAATAATTCCTGCCACATAGAATAAACCGGATGTTGTACGTTTACAAAAGTATGCTGAACAAGTTACAGAATGACTGGCGTCGTCATATCATTTTCCTTTTTGCCGGGCTAATGCTGGCAGGTTTGTTTTTGCCAAGGGCTTTCTTAACTATTTCTATGACAGGCTTCGCTGTAGCCGCTTTAGCAGACAAAAATTTTGGCCAGCATATCCGTCGCTTCCTTTCTGCACCTCTTTTATGGGGGATGAGTTTGTTATTTTTCATCCCGCTGCTTACGGGTCTGTGGAGTGATGACACAGAAAAGTGGCTGGAGATGGTTCGCATCAAATTGCCCTTGTTATTGCTGCCGCTGGCATTTGCCGGGGCAGTTAACTTATCTGCCAGGCAATGGGAAGGACTGGCAATCCTGTTTGTTTTGTTGGTTATTGCAGGCACTATCTGGAGTGTGTTTTATTATATGCAGGATGTGCAAACAGTGAATGAGGGTTACCTCAGAGCCAAGGCCATGCTTACTCCCCTGAAAAACGACCGCATACGTTTCAGCTGGTTAGTAGCTGTGGCTATATTGGCAAGTGGCTGGTTAGCTTACCAAAAAACAGGAAAGAGAAAAGTGGCAGCTGTTTCATTAGCGATAGCTGCAGTGTGGCTGGTAATTTATCTTCATTTATTGGCTGTGCGAACCGGTCTTTTTTCTTTTTACCTGGCAGTGGTCATTGCCACTGTTTGGCTGATGTTTAAAAAAATGAATTGGCAATATGGGTTATTGCTGCTGCTTTTCATTTTCTCATTACCGGTTCTGGCTTATTTCTTTATTCCCACATTTCAAAACAGGGTGAAGTATATACGTTACGAAGCAGGTTATTTTCAAAAAGCTCATTACCTGCCGGGTGGTAATGATGCGGTACGGGTAATTTCATTGAAGGCGGGCTGGTCAATTATGCTGCAGAACCCGTTAAAAGGAACTGGTTTCGGTGATGTGCCTGCTTCTGTTAATGAATGGTATCGCATCCATTATCCTGAAATGCAAGAGCAGGATAAAGTGTATCCGGCCAGCGAGTGGCTGATGTACGGTGCTGGGGCTGGATTACCCGGCTTTTTTTTATTTACTATTAGTATGCTGATTCCTTTTTTAACCAGGGTACGACATCAACTTCCCTGGTGGATGCTGAATGCTGCAGCGGCGTTCAGTTTTATTTTTGATATTGGACTGGAAGTGCAGTTTGGTGTGTTCATTTATGCCTTTACTGTTTTATGGTGGTGGAAATGGATGAAAGAGGAAAAGATGTAATCTTTGTGACTTATGCAATCATTGTCTGTAGTTATTGTTTGTAAAAATGAAGCCGGAATCATTGGTACTACGCTGCAAAGCCTGCAGGGTCTTACAGATGACATTGTGGTATATGACAATGGAAGCACAGATGACACCGTTGCAATTGCCCAACAATTTACTGCGAATGTGATACGAGGTGACTGGGAGGGTTTTGGCAAAACAAAACAAAAAGCAGTGGCTCTTGCAAAGCATGACTGGATATTGAGCCTTGATGCTGATGAATCTATTGACGATGAGTTGAAAAATGCATTACTAAACCTCCCATTGAATGACGATAGTGTTGTGTATGAAATAAGATTCAAGAACTTTTTTGGTAATCAATGGCTGAGATACGGAGAATGGGGAAATGACACCCATACCCGTTTGTTTAACCGTAAAATGGTAAACTGGAATGATGCGCCGGTGCATGAGGGATTGGTATTGCTAGCAGGAGTTCGGAAAAACATGCTGAAGGGCTATGTGCTGCACTACACGGCTACAGATGTTCAGAAATACAAAGCCAAGCTGATGAAGTATGCTGCGCTGAATGCAGAGAAGTATTATGAACAAGGGAAAAAATCAAATCCTATAAAAAAATACATCTCAGCCTTTTTCTCCTTTGTACAGAACTATATTTTCCGGGCAGGATTTTTAGATGGAAAAGCCGGGTATAGTTGTGCAGCATTAACAGCAGCCTACACTTTTGCGAAATACAAAAACCTGGAGCAATTACTGAGAAATGCAACAGAGCTAAAGAAAAACTGAAAATTATTGTGAATCTGTGTTTCATTATCAATTATCCACTATCCATTATATTTTTCTTATTTCCTAATTTGCAGCTAAAAGCGTTGACCAATTTCATTCCCATATTTCCCCTCGGCATTGTGGTATATCCCGGTGAAAACCTGAACCTGCACATCTTCGAACCGCGGTACAAACAGTTAATCAGTGAATGCAAAGAGCTGAATAAACCATTTGGTATACCGACGGTGATCGAAAACAAAGTGCAGGATTTTGGATCACTGGTGGAAATAACCGAGATCAGTAAGGTGCATGATAGCGGTGAAATGGATATCAAAACTAAAGGCAGCCGCATTTTCCGGATACTGGAAGTGATCAAAGAGATACCGGAAAAATTGTACAGCGGAGCTATTGTTACTTACCCTGACAATTATATACAGGGCAACCCGGATGTGATGCGGAAAGTGATGAACAGCATCCGTGACCTGCATAAACTGCTTAAAGTAACCAAGGAGTTTAAAAAGGAAGATATAGAAATGAACAGTTATGATGTGGCTCATCATATAGGTTTGTCGCTGGAAGAAGAATATGAACTGCTGGGCCTGCTGGATGAAAGGCAAAGGCAGGAATACCTGAAGCGTCACTTAACCAAAGTAATACCGATGGTGGCGGGAATGGAGCAATTAAAAGAGAAAATAAAACTCAACGGCCACTTTAAGAATTTGGGTGGATTTGATTTCAGTTGAGGTAAATTGAACAGTATGACTATCACCCTTTGCTTTGATTTTGGCAACACCCGGAAAAAAGTAGCTGTCTTTCAGGATGCAGAAATGAAAGAGGCGGTTACATTGGCGGACGATTCGTTGGAGACTATTCAATCGCTTATAAAAAAATATAATCCGCAGAAATCCATCCTTTCTTCTGTGATTGATCACAATGTGCAAATGGAAGAAGCCCTTGCTGCCGCTACAAAATTTCACAAGCTGAGTCATCATACTAAAGTAGCCTTTACCACACCGGTAGGCAAGCCGGAAACCATCGGAGCAGACAGGCTGGCCCTGGCTGCTGCTGCGGTACACTTCTATCCGGGCAAGAATAATTTCATTATTGGGCTGGGTACCTGCATCACCTACAATTTCATCAATAAATACAATGAGTTTGTGGGCGGTGCTATTTCTCCCGGTATGGAAATGCGTTTTAAGGCGTTAAATTATTATACTGCCAAGCTGCCATTGATAAAAGCAGACAGCAATTTACCGCTTATCGGCTATGATACAGCCACTAATATACTGTCCGGTGTGGTACTCGGTATGGCCAAAGAGATTGATGGTTTTATTGAGGCTTACCGGGAGAAGTACCGGAACTTTAACGTGGTCTTAACCGGGGGTGATACCCTGCATTTGGCTTCACACCTTAAAAACAAGATATTTGCAGACCCTGATTTAATCTTTAAAGGTCTGTATGCAATTAGTGAAGTTAACAACCCCTAAGAAAATCAAGACGTTACACTGCTTATTCTTAACGATCCTGGTTTCTTTTTTCGCTGCTTTTGAGCCTGTTTCAGCCCAGGATAATTCACCTTATTCCCGGTATGGCATCGGCGATCTGGTGCCTCCCACCAATATTATCAGTCGTGGTATGGGCGGTATTTCTGCCGGTTATGCAGATCTTTTATCTATCAATTTTAATAATCCGGCAACTTATGCCTCCTTTCAATCAGTGAAAGAAGCTAAATCAAAGAAGCTGTCATCCGGCCGTGCCATCCTGGACCTGGGATTGAATTTTGATACCCGTACGCTGAGGGAGCCGGCCAACAATAATAAGTTCGTTGCCAACAACGCTTTGTTCTCTTATGTACAGGTGGGTGTACCCCTGAAGCAAGGCTGGGGACTCAGTTTCGGTATCAGGCCTGTTTCCCGGATCAGCTATAAAATATTTCGTACAGAGATGCTGAAAGATCCCCTGACAGGATTACCGATTGATACAGCTACCACTGTATTTAACGGAGATGGTGGTTCTTACCTTGCATCCATGGGAACCGGTTTCACGGTTTTTCGTAAAGAAAAACATGGCCTGATTGAACAACTAAACGTAGGTTTCAATGCGGGTTATCTTTTTGGCGAAAAGGATTACAGTACAAAAAGGTATTTCATCAACGATACGGTAAGTTATAACCAGGCCAACTATGAAACAAAGACCAATTATGGTAATCTTTACTTCAATGCAGGCTTGCAATACCTGCTTCCGCTAAATAAGAAGTTGGTACTTACTATTGGTGCATTTGGAGCATGGGGTCAAAAAATGAATGCTACACAAGATATACTCAGGGAAACATATCTCTTTAATGAAACTTCCGGTGAAGTACGACTCGACAGTGTATCAGATCAGCGCAACCTGAAAGGGAAAATTGAACTCCCGGCTTCCTATACATTTGGTTTTACCCTTCAAAAATTGTCTGTTCCCAACAAAGAAGGTGGTTGGATATTCGGGCTTGATTTTGCACAGCAGAGCTGGAATAATTATCGTTTCTATGGTATAAAAGACTCTTTGAGGAATAAATGGGAAGTAAGAATGGGGGCACAGATCAATCCCATACCTAAAAGAAATTATTTAAGCAATGTTTCTTACCGCTTTGGTTTATTTGCCGGACCTGATTATATACATGTAGGCAGGAAACTTCCCCAGTTTGGTGGAAGCTTCGGATTGGGCTTGCCGCTGGCTACCAGCAGGCAGGCGCCTAACCAGGCAACACTCATCAACCTGGCATTTGAATACAGCAAGCGGGGAAATAATGATAATTTGCTGAAGGAAAATATGTTCCGGGTATCGATTGGCTTTTCAGTCAGCGACTTCTGGTTCATCAAGCGGAAATATGATTAATGCTCCCTTATCTATAAAATCTTTATTTACAGCAGCAGCTTTTATTACAGGCTGCTGTTTGCTTTTGAGCTGCGAAAACGATGAGAAAAAGGTAAAAGAATGGACAGAGAATAAAGTGATGAAGGAAGAAGTGACCGGTGTGGAAAGCTACCTTAGCCAGGATGGAAAAATGAGGGCCAAACTTACCTCGCCATTAATGCTGCGGGTAATGGCGGACACGGTATATGTCGAATTTCCCAAAAGCATACATGTAGATTTTTACAACGACAGCACTGTTATAGAAAGCAAGTTAGACAGCAAGTACGCCAAGTACTTTGAGAACCTTAATAAGGTTTATCTGCGTGACAGTGTGGTGGTAATAACCATGAAAGGCGATACCTTGAAGAGCCCGGACCTGTGGTGGGACCAGAATACTAAAATGTTCTATACTGATAAGTATGCTACTTACCACGGCATTGGCAAACAGATTTACGGGGGAAAAGGTCTGACAGCTACACAAGACCTCAGCAGTGTTATCTTCAACCAGCCAACCGGAACCGTACAGGTTTCTGAAGAAGGGTTTCCCAAATAAACTTTTTAACGGCTTTAGCTGTTCAAGTACCTTTAGGTTGCCAAAAGCAACAATTTTCTAAATACAAATAATCAATCTATATGGAATACAGGAGAATGGGTAAAACCGGGCTTCAGCTGAGTGTACTTTCTTTTGGCAGCTGGGTCAGTTTTCATAAACAGATAGACGACAGTATTGCCGATGAACTGATGGGCATTGCGTATGATAATGGCATAAACTTCTTTGATAATGCCGAAGTGTATGCGTTGGGTGAAAGTGAAAAGATGATGGGCCGGGTTTTGAAAAAGAAAAACTGGGACCGCACATCTTATACTGTTTCTTCCAAAGCTTTCTGGGGATGGAGAGGAAAAGATAACAAACCCAATCAGACAGGTTGCAGCAGGAAACATTTGACAGAAGCCTGTAACGAAGCTTTACAGCGTTTGCAGTTAGATTACCTTGATCTTTTTTTCTGTCACCGGCCGGACAAGGGAACACCTATCGAAGAAACAGTGTGGACGATGCACAACCTGATTCAGCAGGGAAAAATATTATACTGGGGCACCAGTGAGTGGAGTGGTGTGGAAATTATGGAGGCACACAGGGTAGCACATCAGTACGGACTGATCGGTCCTGCCATGGAACAGCCGCAATACAATTTGCTGGAACGGAATAAAATGGAAAATGAGTTCGGGATGATTTTTAAAACAGTGGGTATGGGTACTACCATCTGGAGTCCGCTGGCATCTGGATTACTCAGTGGTAAATACAATGAAGGTATTCCCGATGGCAGCCGTTTTGGCCTCACCGGTTTCGACTGGCTGAAAGACCGCTGGATGAAAGATGACCTGCTGAACAAAGTCCGCCAATTGGGTAACCTTGCCAAGGAGCTTGGCATTTCACAGGCGGAACTGAGTATTGCCTGGTGTATTAAAAATCCGAATGTAACCACTGCGATTCTCGGCGCCACCCGAAAAGAGCAATTACTGCAAAACCTGAAGTCCTTGGATGCCGTTGCCAAACTAAATGATGAAGTAATGCAGCGAATTGAAGATATTGTGCAGACAAAACCGGTATTGCCCGAACATTAATCAACAACCACAAACCAGCAACAATCACATGTCATTTCAAAACAAAACCGCCATCATCACCGGTGCAACCCGTGGCATCGGAAAGGCCATTGCCCTTCGTTTAGCTAAAGAAGGAGCCAATATTGTAATTGCTGCCAAAAGTGTGGAAGAAAATCCTAAACTGGGCGGTACTATTTTTACGGCTGCCGCTGAAATAGAAGCCGCAGGTGGCAAAGCATTGGCCATACAGTGCGATATCCGTTTTGAGGAGCAGATACAAAACGTAGTAGATAAAACAGTGGAGAGGTTTGGTGGCATTGATATCCTCATAAACAACGCATCGGCCATTTCATTAACACCAACTGAAAAAACAGAACCCAAGCGGTTCGACCTGATGCATGACATTAATGTGCGGGGCACTTTTATGATGACAAAGGCCTGTATTCCCCATCTGCGGAAATCAGCCAATCCGCATATTCTAACTTTGTCTCCGCCCGTCAGTCTTGATCCGAAATGGTTTGCCAATCATGTTGCCTATACGTTGACCAAATTTAATATGAGTATGATGACCATTGGCTGGGCAGCTGAGTTTAAAAAAGATAAGATTGCTGCCAATGCACTTTGGCCAAGAACAACGATTGACACGGCAGCCGTAAGAAATTTATTAGGTGGTGAAATGCTGGCCAACATGAGCCGGACACCGGAGATACTGGCCGATGCTGCCTATTATATTTTACGGCAACCTTCCACCGACTGTACCGGTAATTTATTTATTGATGAACAGGTGCTGGCCAAAGAAGGCATTACTGATTTGGATAAATACGCAGTGGTACCGGGTGGTAAGTTGTATACGGATTTGTTTGTTGGTTAGTAATCATTCAAACCCTCAGCAATCGTTCCATAATTTACAAGCAATTCTTCCCCTTCTTTTATATCTCTCAATGCTTCAAACTGCTCACCTTCATTGATAGAAACAATATTAGGCTCAGCCGAATGATTCAGGTATAAAACAAGGTCCATCAGTTTGAAACCATAGTCCGGTACGAAATAATGGGTCTCATCATAAAGGCAATACGTTTCAATCAAATTACGGCTATGGGCAGGTAATTGCTCCACCTCCTCAAACGAAAGTTTTATCCATTCACCAGCAGCTTTGGAAAAGATAGTACGGCATCCTTTGGGAATATCACGGATTGCGAAAACGCCAATACCATGAACAGGAGATGGTTTCAGCATTACATAAGCTTCCTGTTGTAATTCATTAAGCAGTTCTTGTTTGGTCATATGCTTTATTTCAAGAAAAAATCCTGTGATTGACACAGGATTTTACAATTTGTTATTTACACTGTTTCTTCTTTTTGCTCAAGCCCTTGCTCAGGCCGCATCTGCGGAAACAGCAGTACATCCTGAATCGACACCTGGTTGGTCAGCAGCATGCAAAGCCTGTCGATGCCGATACCAATGCCGGATGTAGGCGGCATACCATATTCCAGTGCCCGCAGAAAATCATAATCAATGAACATCGCTTCATCATCACCCCTTTCCATCAGTTTCACCTGCTCTTCAAAACGTTCCCGCTGGTCAATCGGATCGTTCAGCTCACTGTAGGCATTGGCAATTTCTTTTCCGTTGATCATTAATTCAAAACGTTCGACGAGTCCCTGCTTCTCCCGGTGTTTTTTGGTCAATGGGCTCATTTCTACAGGATAGTCAATGATGAAAGTCGGCTGCACATAACTCTTTTCACATTTTGCTCCGAAGATCTCATCAATCAGTTTACCCTTACCCATTGTATTGTCTACATGTATGTTCAGTTGCTTACAAACGGAACGGAGTTGTTCTTCATTCATTCGGCTTACATCAAAACCAGTATGTTCTTTTATTGCATCAAAAATGCTGATGCGTTTGAACGGCGCTTTGAATGAAATAGTTTTATCGCCGACCTGAACATCTGTTGTACCACAAACATCTATCGCTGTTTTTTCCAGCAGTTGTTCGGTAGTTTCCATCATCCAGAAATAATCTTTGTACGCCGTATAAAATTCCAGGATGGTAAACTCCGGATTATGAGTTCGGTCCATTCCTTCATTACGGAAGTTGCGGCTGAATTCATAAACCCAGTCGAAGCCGCCAACGATCAGCCTTTTCAGGTAAAGCTCATTGGCAATACGCAGGTATAAGGGAATATCGAGTGCATTGTGATGGGTAATAAAAGGCCTTGCTGCTGCACCACCGGGAATACTTTGCAGTACCGGTGTATCCACTTCCAGTGCCCCCTGGTTGTTTAGAAATTCACGGATGGAATTGATCATCTTCGTCCGCTTTACAAATGTTTCTTTTACAGCAGGATTTATGATCAGGTCGGCATATCGCTGACGGTATTTGAACTCAGGGTCCGTTACTGCATCAAATGTCTGTCCTTCCGCTTCTTTTACTATCGGCAGCGGACGGAGTGATTTACACAGTATGGTCAGCTCTTTAACATGTATGGAAGTTTCACCGGTTTTAGTGGTAAATACATAACCTTTCACACCAATGATATCGCCAATATCTGTCAGTTTTTTCCATACTACATCATATAGTGATTTGTCTTCGCCGGGGCAGATATCATCTCTTTTAATGTATAACTGAATGCGCCCATGACCATCCTGTATCACTGCAAAATTGGCCTTGCCCATATCCCTCACACTCATAATGCGGCCAGCAATACATACATCGGTAAACTGGTCTTTGGTTTCTTCCTTGAAATTTTCCTTTATATAAACTGAATTGCTATTAACGGGATAAAGCGGGGCAGGGTAAGGTTCAATACCCATCATGATCAGTTCGGCCAGTTTTTCCCGGCGAAGCTGCTCTTGTTCCGAAAGATGTACAGTGCTCATGAATGTTGTAAAATTTAAGGGGGCAAAGGTACTGGATATCGATAAAAAGGGTTGTAAAACAAAGGGCATAAAAAAACCACCCTTTTGAGGTGGTTTCGCTATTAAAAGTAGTTTTTGCTTACTTAAAGAAATAACCCACCCGGATGCCGATCTGGCTGTTTCTGAGTTTATCATCATTATTCTTTCCGGAAGGAATCAGGTTGCGAACGCCAAAATTGTAATTAGCGGCAAAAGTAACACCACACTTCATGGTATATCCGGCAATGATATTAGCGCCAAAATCAATACCGCGGAAATCGGAAGCCACATCATCACCAAATATTACATTGGATTCAGATTTTGTATCACCTGGTTTGAAAACAGTTACTTTTTTAGAAGGAAGATTGGCTCCCAATTGAGGACCAGCACCAAAATAAAAATTACCGCCTTTGTCGCCATGTGTATTATATACCAGGTTGGCCACCAGGTCAGCATAGCGTAAAGCATAATAATCTTCCTGGTTTTTTACATCCAGTGTGGTAGCACCTTTTTGTGTATAGTGCAGGCCTGGCTGGAAACTAAAATGTCCTTTTTTAATTGGGGCATCTACTACCATTCCAAAAGTGAATCCGGCATAGGATTTATAATCTACATCCACACCTGTCACATTCCCATTCATGTTGGAAATAGTTGCGCCGGCAACGAGACCTACTTTAGCTTTAGAAGTTTGCGCAGCTACGGAAAAGCAAGTAATGATTGCGAGAAGAAAAACAATCGATTTTTTCATATCAGTTATTTTGGTTATCGTACGGCTCAGAGCGGGGAGTACCCCTTCCAAAACCGGCTCTAAAATACTATTTTTCAGTTAACCCGGTAAAAGGGGTGAAAATATATTTCTGAATCCCGGATCCCCCTGTTTCACCCATAAAAGTGCCGGGAGGGGCAAAGGTACTGGTTAGGAGGTACCGTGCCAAGCCTTGTTGATTGAATTTTACGGGGCAAATACTACTGGCAATACTTTTTTTAAAGAAGAACCCCGGTTTAGCCGGGGCTCTGTTATTAATCTGAACCGGTTGGTTCAGTAGTTGATTCCTTCTTTCCCTTTTTAATTGCCCGGATCGTAATTATCAGTAAAAAAATGATTAAGGCAGTGCCGCCGATACCCACCAGCAGGGCTGCTCCTTCAGATCCGTTGCAGGACAATTCGCAGGCAAGGGCTCCCACCAAAGCAGCAAGACCAAGAGCCACAATGACAGCCAAGACAATCAGGCCTGCCTTATCCCCCTTTGACAGGTTGTCGGCCTTTTTAATGCTGCGAACCTGTTCTTTCAGTAGCTTTTTCCTTTCCTTCCATTTTAGCAGCTTTCCTTCTTTATCCTTAATGGAGGCTGAAAATTCCCGTATTGACTTATAGGTTTTGGCTGAGCTGTCCTTGGGTAGCACCAGGTTATTTCCGGAAATGGCACTGGCCGGAATAAACGTATGAATAAAGGTACCAGGTTGGTTGGCGAGATATACGATCATTAAAAAGGTAGATACAGCAAGTCCGGTGTCACAGATTTTTTGACGTATATAAAATGACTTCGTTTTTGATCTTTTCAGGCTGCCATGCCGCTGAGGATAAACGATTACTCCGGCGATATACATAAGCACAGCTATAAATAGAAAAGTTTCCGAAAGGGATATACCCAGGTCATTCATCCAGGTTCCGGTATAATAACCGATAATGGTAAGTAACAAAAAGGAAGAAACAATTATAAGACGGGTTGCTTTTTTATGGTGCCTGGCCCAAAATGATAATTTTCTCATATAGCAGGGTTTAAGAGTGATTAAAGCTTTATTTTAAATGTCAGGGCTGGATAAGATGCTTTTGTAAAAGAACTTCTTTGAAGTAAAGGCCGGTTTTCCATTTTAAAGAAAGCGGACATACTATTGGCTTTTCTTTTATTTCTTGAAGAGGCAATAAATAAAGGAATGCTGCCCAGCATGGCAGCTGCCCCTGTATAAAAAAGTATTGGGCCGGCATCAGAAGGCTCATCTGTCTCTCCGGTGAAAATAGATCCAATAGCTTCAGTAGCATCAGTCAGCCCAATAATTGATCCTATGGATACCATTGCTGCGCCGCCACCCACTAATATCCATGCAGCAGTACTTTGATTTTTGCTTTTCTTCAAATAATCGGCTTTGGATAATACCGGTTGATCCGCAGATTGGGCAACCACAGTTTGTGTCAGCAACCATAAGCAGGTAATGGTAACAATTGCTTTCATATAATCGTTTTGATGAAATTGAGAAATAAAACTGTTTTTTTGCTTGACATATGTCAAGAGCAGGAGTTGAGTAATGATTATTGTCAAATCAGTTTCTTCCCGGGCTTTTGTTAAAGACTATGCTTCTTATGAAAACGGCTTCTTACCCTGCTTAATGTTTCTTCGTTCATGCCAAGATATGTAGCGATATGTTTCAGGGGTACCCGTTGCAGCAGTGAAGGTTGTTGTTCAATGAAAAATTTATACCTCTCCTCAGCGGTATGCTTGCGTAGCATCTGGGTCCTTAATTCTGCCTGGTAAAAAGCATATTCTGTCTGTTTTCTGCCGATGATATTGAATTCCGGAAATTGTTTATATACCTTTTGTATGTCTGCATGGTCAATGCATAAGAGTGTACAATCTTCTACCGTTTGTATAAACTCGTTGCCGGGTTTTTGTGTATAATAGCTGATCCATGAAGTGATAATGAAACCTTCATCCATGAACCTGGAAGTTATTTCCTTGCCATCATTGATATAATAAGATCTTGCCAGTCCTTTACCTATCATACAAGCCCTGGTGCAGGTTTGCCCTTCTTTCAAAATATAAGTGCCGGCGGGATAGTCGATAGTCTTCGTAACAGATATTATTTTATCTGCCAGTTCCTCACTCATGGGGTTAAGTGAGTTTAGCCTCTCAAGAAGCTGGGCTATCATTTACCTAATTTACGGGTAATAATCAGCAATCCCGGATTTTATATTCAGTACCTTTAAGTGCTTAAAATTTTTCAAAGAATATTCATTGCATACATACTGACCACTGAATGATAAAAACCTTCAACATGAAAAAGCTAATTACAATAATACTGCTGTCGGTTACCCTGAGCAGTTGTGAAATACTAACCAATCTACCTACCGGTACAGGCGGTGGTGTAACGGAAACTGAAGCAGCTGATGGTATAAAAGAAGCCTTGGGTCAGGGCCTTGTAAAAGCTGTCCTGCAACTGAATAAAGAAGACGGCTTCTTTAAAGATGCATTGTACAAAGTTCTGCTTCCACCGGATGCAAAGAAAATCGAGAACACCCTTCGTGACCTTGGCATGAGTAAAATGGTTGACAAAGCCATCCTGCAGATCAACCGGGCGGCAGAAGATGCAGCAGGATATGCCAAACCGATTTTTGTTGATGCCATTAAAAGCATGACGATTGCTGATGCCATCGGCCTGGTGAAAAATGGTGATACCAGCGCCACACACTTTTTCAGGGTGAAGACTACTGATAAACTGATCGCTGCCTTTTCACCAGTTATCAAAGGTTCATTGGATAAACTGGATGCCACAAAGTACTATGCTGATGTAGTGAATACGTATAATAATTTTCCTACTACATTTAAAAAGATCAATCCGGATTTGCCCAGCCATGTTACCGGCAAAGCCGTTGATGCCTTATTTGACCTGGTGGGAAAAGAAGAGCAGAATATACGCCAGAATATTGCCGCCCGTACTACAGATCTGCTTCGGAAAGTTTTTGGGGCCAAATGGCAATAACCACTGGCCGCCAGGCAACGATTTACTTAAAATAACGTCAAAATAAAGCGGTAAGGTTTTTGTATAAACTGAACCGCTTTACTTTACATTTAAAAGAGATCATACTATGAAAACATTATTTAAAGTACTGTTCTTTGCTGCTGTTAGCATTCCTTCCCTGTCATCCGCACAAATCAAATTACCCGGTATCTTAAGTAATAAATCTTCCGGTATTACAGAAAATGAGGCCGGCCAGGGAATTAAAGAGGCCCTGCTGCAAGGGGTGACAAATGCTGTACTTAATTTGAATAAAACTGATGGCTTTTTCGGTAGTGAGATATACAAGATGTTGCTGCCGCCAGATGCGGTGAAGGTGGAAAAGACCTTGCGAAACCTGGGAATGGGTAACCAGGTAGATAAAGCCATCCTTGCCATTAACCGCGGCGCTGAAGATGCAGTAGCTTACGCCAAACCCATCTTTTTGGATGCTATTAAAGAAATGACCTTGAAAGATGCATTGAATATTGTAAAAGGTCCCAAAGATGCAGCTACCAGTTATTTTAAGGAAAAAACAAAACTAAAATTGATCACCGCTTTTTCTCCTTCAGTCAAGTCTTCTTTGGATAAAACAGAAGCCACGAAGTACTACACTGATATTATTACGACCTACAACAAACTTCCAACAACTTTCAAAAAAGCCGATCCCAATCTTACTTCCTATGTTGTGGGCAAGGCGGTGGATGCTTTATTTGACCAGGTAGCAAAAGAAGAGGCTAATATCCGGACCAACCCGTTGGCAAGGACTTCAGATATTTTGAAGAAAGTATTTGGCAGTAATTGATCAATCCGGGAAAATGCTCCAGAATAAAAGTACGATCCTTCTCCGCGGATCATCTATACTGTAATTGGTGATCTTTGGATCGGGAAACTGTTCTCCCTTACCTTCATAGATGTAGAAAATATTTTTTGTATAAAGGCCATTGTCGGAGCGAGACTCAGCATATTTGGTAAAGAGTTTTTTTACTTCCTCTGCCCTGGCACGGGATAACTCTTTATTAAGCTCCCTGGCGTCCGGGTTGGAATTGGAAAGAGTCAGTCTTGCCTTTAAGTTGTTGTAAAGAGTGGAGCCTTCGTTAATTGTTGTCGCATCTGCATAACCTTTGATACTGATGACCAGTGAAAGGGTGAAATCCTGGTATTTGGAAGCAAACTTGTCAATTTCCTTCGCTGCGGGTTCAAACAATTTTCCAATATTGGCAATTACTGCGGGAGAAACTTTATAACTGCCGGGTTCAAAGAGTACATCCTGGTCCAGCTTTACCACCATGTTTGTTTTTATCAGATCTTCAAGAAATAATATTTTTTTGTTGATCAGTTGAGATGCAAGTTTTGTGGAGGCAATAACTTTCATGATCCGGTTCAGGTCATCCTTGCTCACCAGGTTGCCGTTGATCAGGACCTTGTTTTTGTCAATAAGCGTATCAATTTCTGTATTTGTTTTATTGATGAATTTCCGGATCTGAAGGTCTACTGTATCAGCCAGTTCATTTTGTTCCTGCTTTTTGGCCCGTTGTTCGTCTAGTGTTGCCAGTTTTGCCTCGTAAGAGGCAAGCGTTTCGTTTTCTTTACTCAGATCGCTTTTGGCAGCGACAAATTTTTTCTGTGATATACAAGAAAACAGGGAAAACATTATTCCCAGTATAAGTAGCAGGCGGAATGTTCTTATGGTTTGCATAAAAACACAATTTTAAGGTGAGCTTCTAAAGTTAGAAAAGTCCGGGCAGTAAAACAATAGATCAGGCGCCAGCCAGCAGAACCTGCCAGGCAGCATCTGTATTTCCCTCTTTCAGCAGTTTTTGAGCATAGATATGCAGTTCCTTTTCCATCTCATCCGGGTTAATGCTATAGTATTGAATGATTTGTTTAAGGTGGGGATCATCGAAGGAAGGATTAATGACTGGCATTTCATGCACATTGCCCAGCTGTCCAAGATCATTGCCGGTAAGGATATTACTATACCGGATATGTTCAGGCAATGCATCCACACCGATGCCCAGCTGTGTATTGGGTTTGGGTACTTTGAATAAACTGTTTTCATTGACCACAGCATACCAGTCGCCTCCAAGCCTTGCCACATGATGGATTTTTCGCTGGTCAATCTTCTTGTTTTCATCCAGTAGTTCGTCGGCTATATGAATGCGCAGCACTTCACAGATCACCAGGTTGCCGGCGCCGCCCTCAGTACCCAGGGGTTTTACTTCCAGCACCTTGCACTCCATCCTGGCCTTACTTTCTTTCACCATGGGTGGTTGTACAAGAGTGGCAGGTTCTTCTGTAAATCCGGCTTTAGTAAATTCATTTACTTCTTTTGGGAATTCGCAGCTGGCCAGTGATTGCTGTTGCACCATGTCATAGGTTACAATATTGATTACCACTTCCGGTACTTCCAGCACATTCTCCAGCGTATGTTTTGTGGTGTTGTCTCTCACTCTCCTTGACGGAGAAAAAACAACAATAGGCGGATTGGATGAAAAAAGATTGAAAAAGCTGAATGGGCTCAGGTTTACATTCCCATTTTTATCTATTGTAGATGCAAAGCAGATAGGGCGGGGAGCTACTAAATGTTGCAGGTAATATTGCTTTTCTGCCGGCTTTATTTCTTTCAGATCAATAATCATTTTATAAAATTTTTTCTTCAACCAATATAGTTTCAATTTTTTTTGTAAGCAGGCTTACATCATACGGGGCATTGAACAAGAGACAGATCACAATTTTCTTTTCAGGCACAAATTCAAAGTCTGCCCTAAATCCTCCCTGGCTACCAGTATGACCAATACGTTTTAAACCGTTCACCGTTTTTGTTATGAACCAGCTGTAACCATTGTTTGGTTCTTTCTCACTTTTCCATTGCTCAAATTTTTTTACTTCCATACTGTTACCAATGATATCTGCATCCAGGAAAGCTGGTTTCTGTAAAGCAAGGTAATAGCGGTGCAAATCGGTAACCGAACACCAAATACCTCCGTTGCCTGCGGCGCAGAAAGTAGGCTCTTCGCCGTAATCCAGTTCTTTGAATTTCCCTTTTTCTTTTACATAGGCATGTGCTACGCCGGTTTCCGGATGAGATCCATCTGTGATATCGCTTTCAGTCATTCTCGCAGGGCCAAAAATTTCTTTGCGTACAAAATCCTGCCATTTATTACCTGTTACTTTTTCGATGATCAATGCAAGACCGTTGAAAGCAGGATTGCTGTATTGGTACCGGCTTCCCGGTTCAAAAACAAGGGTATCTGTTTTTAATAAGGGGGCAAAATTCTGGGCATCATCAGCTGTTAAATAAAAAACAGGATTCTTGCTTACTTCCCTGTTGTCAGGTAAGCCACTTACATGGCTGAGCAGGTGCCTGATCTTTACTTTTGTGGCAATATCCTTGTTCTTGAATTCAGGAAAATATTTTAGCAGGTTATCATCCAGGCTGAGTTGCTGCCTTTGTTCGAGGATAAGGATAGCATTACTGACAAATGTTTTGCTGACAGACCCGGTATTGAAGATGGTATGAGGGGTAATTGGTTCTTTGCTGTTTATATCAGCAATTCCGTATCCCTTGCTGAAAAATATCTTATCATTTTGGGCTACTAATACGGTGCCGCCCGGATCTCCTGCTTTTAGCAGAGAAGAAAACAATGAATCAATCCTTGCTGCAATTTTTTCCTGGCTCATCAGTTTGAATGAAAAAAGCAAAAACGACAGAGGTATAATTACTCCTGTCTTTTTCATGATGATCAGCTATTTTTCTTTTGATGGAGAATGCTCCAGTCGGTTTCCTCTGCCACAATCGTATTGCTAAGCTTGCCCAAGCCGTCAATTTCCATTTCTACCACATCACCAGCCTGCAGCCATTGTTCAGGGTAATTGGGGTCATTAAGCTTGCCGGTGCCGTTTAGTTCAAGGAAACAACCTGTTCCTACTGTGCCGCTGCCAATTACATCGCCGGGATACAGATCAACGCCATAAGATGCTCTTTCAATGATTTCCGCAAAGGTCCAGTCCATATCACCCACATTACCATCACTTACCTGCTTATCATTTACCCAACACTGCATCCGCAGGTTCCAGCTTTTACCGGTATGGTTTTCTTTTGCTGGTATTTCGAAAGGCTGCAGTTCATCCGGCGTTACCAGCCAGGGGCCAATAACAGTAGAAAAATCTTTTCCCTTGGCAGGGCCCAGGTTTAGCAGCATTTCCTCCATCTGCAGCCTTCTTGCACTCATATCGTTCATGATCATCAGGCCTCCGATATATTCATCTGCTTCTTCCGCCCGGATATTTCTGCCATGCTTGCAAATTACAACGGCGGCTTCCAGTTCAAAATCCAGTTTTTCAAAATGATCGGGCATGCAACGAATCTCACCCGGTCCCTGGATACTGTGATGATTGGTGAAATAGAAGATAGGGTACTGATCAAATTCCGGTATCATATCCACCTTTCTGTTACGCCTTGCAGCAGCCACATGCTGACGAAATGCATATCCGTCCCGGCAGGAATTGGGAAAAGGTACCGGGGCCAGCAGTTGAAGTTCGCTTAAGGGCACACCCTTACTGCTTGTCCGGGTTCCTTCCCGTAGCATTAACTCACCGGCCTGCGCAATAGGATAAGTGTCTTCCCAGTAATTCAAAAACATATTCATACTGTTGGGCAGATCGGGGTGTAGCACATCCATGCTGTACACCATTCCGTTGATCAATACTCCCAGTTGTTCATGTTCATCTTTAAGGTAGCTTACTAATTTCATCGGTGAATAATTAATGGCTGCTAAGTTAGCGAGGTTGGTTGTAAATTGTGGGAATGAAAAAATGGCTGTTCATTCTGCTTTTACCTGTTCTCTCGTTTAATAAAAAAGAGGAACCTCAAAGCTGGATACGTATCAATCAACTGGGATATACACCCGGTGGGGTAAAAGTGGCCGTGTGGTGCAGTAAGGAGGAAAAGGAATTAGTGTATTGGGAGTTGGTATATGCGGATACGAAGAAAGTAGCTGCAAGAGGTAAGACAGGAAAAGCTTTCGGTGTTTACGGGCCGTTTAAACAAACTTATCGGCTCAACTTTTCTCATTTCAAAAAACCGGGCCGTTATTATTTGCAGGCAGGCGGTGTAAAATCTCCGGAATTTGAAATCGGTGATGAAGTGTACAAAGGGGCCGCAGATTTTTGTCTCCGTTATATGCGGCAGCAACGTACCGGTTTTAATCCTTTTTTAAAAGACAGTTGCCATACACATGACGGGTATGTGTTGTATGGTGAAAAAGCAGGTATCAAAGACAGCACCCGGATAGATGTGGTGGGCGGATGGCATGATGCATCGGATTATTTGCAATACTCAACAACATCTGCCAATGCTACATATCATCTGCTGATGGCTTACCGGGATTTTCCGCAGGTATTTGGAGATGAAAAGCAAGCCAACGGATTAGAGGGCAAAAACGGTATGGCCGATGTACTGGATGAAGCCAAATGGGGGTTGGACTGGTTGCTGAAAATGCACCCAAGGGACGACTGGATGTTTAACCAGATAGCAGATGACCGTGACCATATGGGTATGCGGATACCGGGACAGGATACCTTTTATGGCAGGGGTTATGAACGACCGGTTTATTTTGTAAGTGGTGAACCGCAGCAAAGAGGAAAGTTTATGAATGCTACGACGGGAACAAGTTCGACAGCCGGTAAATTTGTCAGTGCGTTTGCATTAGGATCAAAAGCATTTGAAAAATCAAATCCGGATTATAGTAACCTGCTTTTACAAAAAACTTTTTCTGCCTTTGCTTTTGCAAATAAAATTCCTGGAGTGACACAAACTGCATCTGTAAAATCGCCATATATATACGCTGAGGACAACTGGGTTGATGATATGGAACTTGCAAATGCATATGTGCTTTCGAAAGATAATATGCCCGAGCATAAACAAGTAATTCAAGAGACTTTGATGGGTTATGCAAATGCTGAACCGGTTACACCCTGGCTTGGTTCTGATACGGCTAAACATTATCAGTGGTATCCTTTTATTAATTTGGGTCATTACGAATTGGCCAAACAATTAAAAGGGAAGCAAAGAGATACAATTATTGGTTATTATAAAGAAGGCATTCAACGTGTCTGGAACAAGGCCAAACAAAATGCTTTCTACCGTGGCATTCCTTTTATCTGGTGCAGTAACAACCTTACCACATCATTTGCCATTCAATGTTATTGGTACAAACAATTAACAGGTGATAAAACTTTTGATGAACTGGAGCAGGCTAATTTCGACTGGCTGTTTGGCTGCAATCCATGGGGCACATCTATGGTATATGGGTTGCCGTCATGGGGTGATACACCTGTTGATCCGCATTCTGCATTTACCCATATCAAACAATACCCGATTGACGGCGGATTAATTGACGGGCCCGTTTATACCAGCATATACAAAGGCCTTATTGGTATTACACTTTATCAGCCGGACGAATATGCAGCATTTCAAAGCGACCTTGCTGTATATCATGATGATTATGGCGATTACAGCACCAATGAACCTACGATGGATGGTACCGCTTCCCTGATCTATTACTTGGCTGCGAAGGAGGCGGATAGCAAGCCAAAAAAGTAATAGCCTCCGGAAAAGGAGGCTTTAGTTACGGCAGGGGCGCCATCATACGGGGCGACAGCACAAGGAAACAAATTGCACTGGTCTTTACCGGCGATGAGTTTGCGGATGGCGGTGATTACATCGCCAAAATACTGGATGAAAAGAAAGTAAAAGCATCTTTCTTTTTTACCGGTAGGTTTTATCGTAACGAAGCGTTCATAAAAATAATCCAGCGTTTAAAAAAGGATGATCACTATCTCGGCGCACATTCAGACCGGCATTTGTTGTATTGCGACTGGAATAACAGAGACAGCCTGCTGGTTACCAAAAAACAATTTCGGTTTGACCTGGCAGATAACTACACCGAAATGACCCGGCACAATATTGATGTGCAGAAGGCAACCTTTTTCCTCCCGCCGTATGAATGGTACAATGACAGTATTGCGGCATGGACAAAAGAATTGCAGTTACAACTGATCAATTACACCCCCGGCACCCGCAGCCATGCTGATTATACCACACCGGTGGATAAGAATTACCGCAGCAGTGAAGAAATTTACCAGTCTATCATTCAGTATGAGCAATCAAAACCAGCCGGGCTGAACGGGTTTATACTTTTGATGCATATCGGCACTGATCCCAAGCGAAGCGATAAATTTTATAAATATCTGCCAAAGTTGATACAGTATTTAAAGACAAAAGGCTATCAGTTTCAGCAGGTTGATTACTTATTGAAAACTGATTAAAATCAGTTCAACAGCCTTTGTAGCACCCATCCTGCTTTCCTTATCTTTGCGCCATGCATTTCGAAAAAATTCATAATAAGGGGCAGGCCCGTTTGTTCAAAAACGATTTTTTGGAGGCACTTACAAAAGCCCATCCGCTGGTAATCTGGGGAATGTATATACCGATCCTCAGTTATATTATTTATCTCGCTGCAACGAAGTATAATTATTCCACCGGCACAATACTGTTAGTATTTTTTGGTGGTATCTTCTTCTGGTCATTCTTTGAGTACCTGGCGCACCGGTTTATTTTCCATTGGATGCCCAAGACACCAACAGCTACCAAGATCGTTTATACCCTGCATGGCAATCACCATCATTACCCGAGAGACAGACAGCGATTGTTTATGCCGCCGGTACCAAGCCTGATTATTTCATCTACTTTATTCGGGCTGATGTACCTTATCATGGGCAGTTATGCATTCATGTTCTTCCCAGGATTTTTGCTGGGCTACCTGATGTATGGAACTATGCATTATGCCATACATGCCTGGAACCCGCCTTTCAAATGGATGAAGGGCCTGTGGCGAAACCATCACCTGCATCATTATAAAGATGAGCATATGGGATATGGGGTAAGCTCTACGCTATGGGACCATGTATTCGGCACTATGTTCGACCTGAAAAAGGAAAAGGAAGACAAAGAGAAAGTGCAGGAGCTGATGTTTGAGAAAAAGAAGTAGTTTTTTAATAAATAAGTAATTTCAGAACCACATAGCTAATCCTGTGTGGTTCTCTTTTTTAAAATCATGGTAAGAAAATTAGTACAGTCATTTTTATTCATTGCTTTGTTTTTTGTTTCTTGTAATACCAGGCAGAAGCAAAAGGCAAAGCCATCATTTCTTTCTGCCAAAGAAGTAGTCCGGCTAAACCAGGTAGTGTACAAATCAACTATAGCAGAATCCTTATCCCAATATTCTCCGGAATTTGAAGCTGTGTTTATTCCGGAAGCTATCAACGGAAACTTTGCATTTATTGCCAAAAAAAAAGAAACAGAACAGTATGCACTGGTTATCCGTGGCTCTGTGATCGAGTTCAGCAACGAAGGCTTTCAGAATTTTGTAATGCAGGATTTCAACATCTTTACCATTAAGTCCTGGCCCTATACTGATACTATTCAACAGGCATATGTCAGCAATGGTGCCTGGATTGGCTTTCAAAACCTGCTGCAACTCAGAGACAAATCTTCCGGTTTAACTATTAAAGAATTTATTGAACAAAAAATCCCTGTGGAAGCCAGCTTTGTCATTACCGGGCATAGCTTGGGAGGAAACCTGGCCTATCCAATGGCTGGCTACCTTAAAAATGAATTGCCAGCGGAAAAAGGAGGAAACCTGCAGCTGATCACTTTCGGTGCTCCGGCCGTAGGTAACGCAGCTTTTGTAAAAGATATGGAAGAAAAATTTACCACTGCGGAACGATATACAACGGATAAGGATATTGCCACCGTTTTTCCGGATATGGATAAGGTAAGAGAGATTGCTCATATAACCGGGCTTGACAGTGTATTACAATTAAGCAAGCTGAGCATTCCCGGCATCAATAAACTAAAGACAAGCGACCTGCTGGACATTGCCGGTGAAATTCTGAAAGCAACTAAAGTGATCAATGAAACGAACCGGTATGTACAAAGCCAAAGGCATCTTCGTTTACTAACTGTTGATGCTGCAGCAGTTCCTGCAGATACTTCTTATACGGCAGAAAGTTTGTTCAACCGGGCCTACCAGTTTCATAAAGTGGACAGATATGCAGAATTACTAGGGGTTAAACCACTTGAGTAACCGAGTAATGCGGCTTACCATTTTTCTTCGTCTGAAATATCTTTTTTGTTACTGAATTTTTCCCGGCTTATAATTTTTTGTAACTGCCTTTCAATGATAAGGTCTGCAATAGGTGCGGCACTGTCTTCTCCTTGTTTGTGTTGCAAGAGGGCTCTCATTTTTGGCTCACTTACATCAATGCGGTAAAGAAGGGAAACCAGTTTTTCAAAATCAGTATTGATAAGATGATTAACATGATTCGTTACGGCAGCCCGGATCGCATCCAAACTTAATTTGGGCGAAACGGTAAGTCCCAGGTCTTTATTAAGTATTTCTGTAAGCGAATGATTTTCCATGCCAACTCATTTTAATGCCGCAAATTTTGGTTCTATTGCTCCCAATCCAAATAAGGCGAAATCGTATTTCACGGGGTCATGCTTATCCAAAGTTCGCAAGTATTCAGTTAGCTCCAAGGCAGTCTCCCAGTCATTTTGTTTTCTTTTCAGGATACCCAGCTGCCGGGCCACCCTTGCTACATGAACATCAAGCGGGCAGATGAGTTGTTCCTGTGAGATGCTTTGCCAGATGCCAAAATCAACACCTTTATCATCATGCCTTACCATCCAGCGGAGGTACATATTCAGTCTTTTGCAGGTTGAGTTTCTTTCCGGTGTGGCAATATGTTTTCGGGTTCTTTCAGGTATGTCTTCCAATGAGAAAAAATAATGATGAAAACCCGTCAGCATTTTCTCGGCTGTATTGCCATGCCGGGTGAAGGCAGATTCAAGACTTTTATGACTGCTGTAATGTTGTTTGAAAAATTCAACAAAATATAGCAGATCGGTGTCGTTGAATGTACGGTGCTTAAATCCCAATAACCTTTTCAAATCTTTTTCATCATGGCTCCTGACAAATTCATAAGGCGCCATATCCATCAGGTGCATCAGCTCTTTTGCTTTATTGATGATGGTGGTGCGGTTGCCCCAGGCAAAGATGGAAGCGAAGAAACCGGCAATTTCTATATCCTGTTTTTTAGTGAACAGATGTGGGATGCTGATTGGGTCTGCTGTAATAAAAGAAGGTTGATTGTAGAAATCAACCTTCTTATCCAGAAATTCTTTTAGATGCCTTTTATTCATTGTTCAATTATCCGATAGCCTTTGCGAGGTCTTCAATCAAGTCATCCGCATCTTCAATGCCCACACTCAGCCTGATAAGAGAATCTGACAATCCGTTTTTAATTCTTTCTTCTCTTGGTATAGAGGCATGGGTCATGCTGGCCGGGTGATTGATCAATGATTCCACACCGCCCAGGCTTTCTGCTAATGAGAATAAATGCGTAGATGATAAGACTCTTTTAGCTTCTTCCACACTATCATTTTTCAGTTCAAAGGAGATCATACCGCCAAAACCTTTCATTTGTTTTTTGGCAACAGCATATCCCGGATGATCTTCAAAGCCGGGCCAGTATACTTTACCGACCTTAGGATGATTACGGAGCCAATAGGCAATTTTTGCCCCGTTCTCGCAATGGGCTTTCATTCGCACACCTAAGGTTTTGATACCACGCAGTACTAAAAAACAATCCATCGGTCCCGGCACAGCACCACAGCTTTTTTGTATGAAGTATAATCTTTCTCTTAAGTCTGCATCATTCATGATCAACGCTCCCTGTATCACATCACTGTGTCCTCCCAGGTACTTGGTTACAGAGTGCATTACAATATCAGCACCGAGGTCTAACGGGTTTTGTAAGGCCGGTGATGCAAATGTGTTGTCAACCGCCAATAAAATGTTTTTAGGTTTTGTAATAGCTGCGACTGCTTCAATATCCGTCACATTCATCAGCGGATTGGTAGGTGTTTCCAGCCAGACCAGTTTTGTTTTCTCTGTAACAGCGACTGCTACATTCTTAGCATCTGTTGTGTCAACATATTTAAAAACAATTCCAAAACGTTCAAATACTTTGGTGAACAAACGGTAAGTACCACCGTACATATCATTGGCACAAACCACTTCGTCACCGGGGGCCAGTAACTTGATCACTGCATCTGTAGCGGCTACTCCACTGCTGAAGGCAAGGCCAAATTTTCCATTTTCAATCACTGCCAGTGCTTCTTCCAGTGCTTTACGGGTGGGGTTCTGGCTGCGGGCATATTCAAAGCCTTTGTTTACTCCCGGTGCTTCCTGTACATAAGTTGATGTCTGGTAAACGGGTGTCATAATAGCGCCGGTGGAAGGATCTGGATGTGCCCCGGCATGGATGAACTTGGTAGCAGATTTCATAATTATCTGGTTAAATATTGAAATGCAAAGATGCTGAAATAAGCTTAGCGGAAGAGTGAGGCTGCAGAAAAATATCTCCAGTCATAATTCTCTGCATCAAAGGCGGCTGATGAAATAATTTTTTTATCTAAAACCTCTTGCTTTAATACTTTCTCATTGACGAGCTTTCGCTTCGCTTCCTGTATAGACTCCTGCACAGATCTGTTCTCCATCCATTTCTTCTGAGGAGGCTCAAATCCTACTTTATCTCTTCGCCATGCAGATGAATGGGGTAATTTTTCCTTTACACTTTCACGAAGCAGCCATTTGGTCCATCCATTCCGGATCTTGAAGTGAGAAGGCAGGGAGAAAACAAATTCTACTAACTCATGAGAAAGAAAAGGCAACCTGATTTCCCTACCATGTGCCATGGAATTTCTGTCTGCATACCTTAATAATTCTTCCAGGCCATGTGTCATGGTATTGAAATAAAGTACGCCGTTCAGGTCAAAATGCTCAGGTGGTGTATAATAAGCTTCTTTACTCTGATGTTGTACAAATTCCCTGGTAAGATCTTCCTGTTTTAATGCCCTTAGGAGATATTGCCGTTCCATTACAATGCTGGCGAATGCAGGAAAATAGGCAGCGATCATATTACGGTAATCAAAAGGTTCATTGATCCCAATTTCTATGGCTTGAAATATTTCTTTGCTTTTTTTCAGTTTACGTTTCCGAAAAAGCTCCTGCCAGTACCATTTGTAATATTTATAATAACCTGCCAGTATTTCATCAGCACCTTGCCCGTCCAGCAAAACTTTTACATTCTGTTCTTTTGCCAGTTCGAATACCTTGTACTGAGCAAAGGCGCTGGCAGAACCAAATGGTTCTTCCTGGTGATAACAAAGCTTTTCCCAGTCTTTGATCAAACCGGCAGCGGTACATTCAGCAATATGTTGTTGCAGGCCAAAATGATCTGCAACATTTTTCGCATGAAAAAGATCATTGTTTTCTAATTCAGGAAAGCTGGCAGTGAAACAGGAGTAATTATTACCAGGCAGTAACTTATGGATAAATGCTGCAATAGATGAACTGTCCAACCCTCCGCTTAAGGATGTGCCGACTCCAACATCACTGCGTAATCTTCTTTTTACGGATTTGGTCAGTAATTCAGAAAATCTTTCAATCGCTTCGCCATCGGTTATTGTTTTATTTTCTGCCTGCAGATCAATATCCCAATATTGTTCTATCAGTAATTCATTTTTTACTGGTGAGTATACCAGTGATGAAGCAGGTGGCAGGCGGAAAATATTTTCATAAAAAGTCTCTTCTCTTTTTGCCGGGTTATCGGTATAACCAATAGTGATGAAATTGAAAAGCATTTTTAGGTTAGGCGTTTTTTCAATTCCCGCTGCCCATAGTGCTTTCATCTCTGAGGCAAAAAACAGAGATTCTCCATCATAGTGATAAAAAAATGGCTTTTCGCCAAACCGGTCTCGTGCTGCAAAGAGTGTTTTCTCTTTCTCATCCCAGATAGCAAAGGCAAACATGCCGTCAAACTGATCCACACATTCTTGCTGCCAGTAATCATAAGCGGCCAGGATCACTTCTGTATCTGTTTGTGATCGGAAGGAATAACCTTTTTTCTGCAGTTCTTCTTTTAGTTCAATATAGTTGTAGATTTCACCATTATGCACAATGCTGTAGCGGTTAAGATAATGCATAGGTTGTCTGCCAGCATCACTGAGATCAATAATGGAAAGACGGCGGTGGCCCAGCAAAACGTTTTCTTCTTCATGCTGCCAATGTCCTCCTCCATCAGGCCCGCGGTGAGCCAAAGCATCTGCCATTTTTTTTAAGTGACCAGGGTTGAGCCTTGTTGAAGTGGATTGTATGATACCTGCAATGCCGCACATAACTGGCAAATATTCAAATTACAAATACCAATTTCCAAAACATTTGCGAGGAAGCCGAATTTGTTAGAAGGAGAAGGGCAGCCTAACTTCCACATTATCCCATGCCATCAGCAAATTAGCTCCCTTTTCTGCCTGTTCGAAGATCATGGTATAATACTCCAGCGAGTTGTTTGTTTGTTTTACCGGAACGGTGAAACGGGCCACATCTTTTGACGTTTCCTGCTGAAGGCCCCATGTATCAGTGTTGTTATTTAGGACAATGGTCCATTCGTTCGGTTGTGGAATGCAGTACAAAATGTAACGGCCTGCTTTTATCTTTTTGTTTTGGATAACAGCTTCGCTGTACAGTTCAAGTTCGGTGGACTCATTGGCGCCCATTCTCCAGGGTTCACCATATTTCAATACTTCTTTGAAAATATGACGGCCTTCCAGGTGAGGGCGGCTATAGATTACTCTTGCATGTGGTTTGGCGGCAGTCAGTTGCCCTGCCATTTTCAACTTAGGGTAGTCAACAGGAAAGTAGGCCATATCCATCGGCGATATATCTACCGTGGCATACGGATTTACCGGTTTGGCAGGCAGAATCCGGTTGATACTATCCGGTGTTGTTTTTTTTGTAGTATTTTCTTTCTTTTCATCCTTGCCGGAATTACAGGAAATAAAAATGATGGATAGCACCAAAAAAAAGCAGCAGGAGGTAATCTTCATACAACAGGTTTAAAAGGTAAATGGTACGGCAGTTTTTATGTTGTCCCATGCAATAATGAGATTAAAACCACTGGTTGTTTTTTCAAAATACATTGACATTGATTCCACAACAGTATCAGTCTTTTGAGCAGTCACCACTACTCTTGTCACATCTTTTTTTGCATCATACTTAAACGAACCCCATGTATCTGTTTCTTTGTTTACAATGATGGTCCAGGTGGTTTCATTGGCTACGGCATAGAGTGTATATCTTCCTTTATTGATCTTTTTCTTTCCTAAATGAACGTTTTTGAAGAATTCAATCTCTGTGGCTTCATTGGCACCCAATCTCCATAATTCGCCGTATTTCACCAGGCCTCCGAAAATAGGTCTGCCTGCTTTTTGGGGCCGGCTATACATAACTCTTGCAGCCAGTGGTTCTGTAATCTTATCCTGGATCTTCAGCACCGGGTAGTTGACAGGATAATAACTGATATCAAGCGGTGATTTGTCAACAGGCGGTACATTACTTTGTGCAACTATCATTACAGAAAAGCAAAGTACCGGGAACAGAAAAAAAGCTTTTTTCATACAAATGAGGTATTTACAAATGTAAAACGAATTAATTTTCCGGTAGTTACCATTTAAGGATTAAAGTGCTTCACTATTAACGAGTTCTTCAAATTTTTCCCTCGCAAATGGTTTTACATCGGCCCAGAAAAGACGGTAGTAATGCTGCAAGCGTTGGTAGTGCTCCTGGAATAAGCCGAAAGCTGTTTCACTTTCAGTAAGATAGGCCGCTCTTCGTACAAGCCCTCCTAGGCTTTTCTCAGTACCCCAGTGAGTGCGGTAATGAAACAGCCAGTTTTGTTCTTTCATGTAGGGAAACATATGGGCAAACCTATCCGGCATCACCGGCTGATGAATGTGCAGCGTATGATAAACTTCCTGTGAAAAGCGATGTAATGACTCTTCTGTAAACTCTTGTTCATCTGCTGCCAGAAAATGGTCATATACCACATCTACAAATGCACCGCTGTACAGGCGATAGTAAGGACGAAAAATTTCTTTTGCTTCTTTTGTAGCAGGATGTTCATCCGTAAAGTTGTCAATGGCCCGATGAAGGGCAATACCTTTTTGTATGTTGAAATGGTAATCGAATTTTTTTTTGCCTTTGACAAAATCACTGATCATGTTTCCCACCAGTATTTCGGGGTGATCAAAAGACAGGTATGCGTGGGCCAGGTAGTTGATAATTTTTAGTTTTTGTTATTTTACATACTTGTTCATCCAGTTACTTATCTCCTGCAATGCAGAAGGTGCAAAAGTTTCTTCCAGCAGTCCATATTCGTCAATAGTACATTTATTACAGCTCTGGAATAAATGATTAAGCCCCGGTAGTTCTTTTATTGTTACTGCTTTTGCGTTGCTTTGTTTCAATGCTGCTTCAATGCCCGAAAGGTTTTGTGAAGATATAACCTGGATGTCTTTGTTACCATTCAAGGCAAGTACTTTGCAGCGAAGCTGTTCCAGGTAAGGCCGTGGGTTAAAATTTAAAAAATACCTGAACCAGGGGCCTTGCAATTGTTTTACCATCCCGGTAACATATTCCTTACGCTTTTCTGGGGCAGACAATTGCAGTTCATGCAGGATGGAATCTGGTTTATTGTTTTTCCAGTTTTCCATTACCTCAGAAGATAATTGTAAGGCTGTGGCAGAATCACTGGTTGTCTGAATTGCTGAAACCATCAAACGAAAAAGTTTTTTGGCTTCCTTCACACTCTCATCACTCATACCTGTGGAGCGTAGGATGGCTGCATTTTGCTCAGCCATCAGTTCCGTTATTCTTACACCAGGACCGGCAAGCAGTACAACGAAGTCAATATCTTTTCGGGCGGTGGCCACCATTGGGGCAATCATTCCACCTTCACTATGTCCAATCAAGCCGATCTTCTTTTTATCAACTTCCGGTCTGTTTAGCAGGTAATCTACACTGCTGCTTACATCTTTTGCAAAATCTTCGGTGGTTGATTGATTAAAGTCACCAGTACTTTTTCCAATTCCCCTGTCATCCACCCGTATTATTATATATCCGGCTCTGCTCAGGTGGTCTGCTAATACTGCAAATGGTTTATGACCCACAAGGGTCTCGTCCCGGTCCTGTGCACCGGAGCCGGTGATGAGTACAGCAGCCGGGAAAGGGCCTTTTCCTTCCGGTATGGTAATGGTAGCGCCATAACGTAAAGAGTTATCAGTATTGTTGTAAACGACATCTTCGCTTTTATATGAAAAGGGAGGTTTTGGTATTTGGGGTCTTTTTCTCTCTGAAACCTGCTCCACTTTTTTCAACGCAAGCGGAAACTCTGCCCGTTGGGTAAAAAAACCCTCCATTGTGCTGTCGTCAATCATTTTACCTGTATAAGAGGCGCCGAGATCGAGCATCTGAATGGTTAGCTCATTTCCTGAAAGGATGGTTGTGTCACACTTCAGGCCATAAGCCGACTGATCGGGACTGTCGGCGGTTGATTTGAAAGATCCATCTGTCTGCTGCTTGATATGGAAAACAATACGCAGTTCAATGCCAACGTTCAGTTTTCCTTCCCATGTTCCAATAAATCTGCCTGGCTGGGCCCATACAAACTGAAAGGGTAATACTAACAGTAGAATGAATAAATATTTTTTTTTCATATCAACTATTTAATGGTTCTTTTTTGCTCTTTATACAAACGATAAGAATACACACAGGGTATGATTACTATTATCATCATGATTACAAAAAACACTGCAATCGCTGCTACCGGTGGCAAAAAAAGACAGACTACAGCAAGCAACAACCCGCCTGCAAACCATAATTTTCCGGCCAGCTGATGCGTCTTCCTCCAGTTCTCTTCATTTTCTAATGTCCAGGGTAAGCGGAGGCCAGCAAAATAGTTAGGTTTCAGGTTGGGCAGGTAATTACCAATTACAGCGAATAATAAACCTGTACCACTGAAGATAATACCTGTGCTGAAATTGATGTTTCCGTTGGAAGCACTATAAATAATCATACAGAGGATGCCTGACATGAATAGTACAACTGCAAAAGCAATCTTCACCAGGCGGTCTTTATTTTCAGCGGCATATTTCTTTGGGTCTATCCTGTAAATGTTGGTGAGAATAAGATAGACCAATACGTTCATACCTACCAGCAGAATAGTAGTAACTAACAGTTCTGATTTATTGCCAAACCGGTCGGGGTTTCCTTTCAGGTCAAAATGTACCGCCACTTTTTCAGGCAGCTTGTTCCATACAACTGCCAGGTAAACTGCTGGTATTGCCATTATCGGCCAAATCAATTTTTTCAGAATGCTGTTCATATCTATTTCTTTTTTGATTTGAATTGCATGAACCATTTTAATATATCATCCACTACAGTGGTATTCAATGAATAATAAACAAATTGCCCTTCTTTTTCAGCATGCACCAGTTTGGCCTGTTTCAGCAGGTCAAGGTGGTGAGAGATACTGGGAAAAGACATATTAAACTGATCCGCAATTTCTCCGGCTGTCATATCCTTTTCCTGTAACAGCTCCAGTATTTCACGTCGGGTAGGATCGTTCAGCGCTTTGAAGACACTGTTCATAAAGCTTTGTAATTATATATTTAGACAAATGTCTAAATATTATTTCACTCTTCAAAGAATTTTTTTTCGAATCACATAAACATGTGATGTATGCTGATGACCGGTATTTAAAAATGGCCAGCGGTTAGTTTTCGGCAACTTCTGTTAACAGCAATTAACACAGCACTCCATTAATCACAAATGGCTTGTGACGGGGTGTAACCTAAAATACCTTTATACCGTCACACTTAGCAAATGGCACAAACGATAACAAAACAATTGACCTTAACCTTCTAAATAAATAATCATGAAAAAGATCATCTTAACCCTGGCAATAGCTGTTACCACACTGAGTGCTTTTGCTTTTAAGGGTGTAAACGAAAAAGTACTGAAATCATTCCAATCTGATTTCAATACAGCTAAAGAAGTGGTGTGGACTGCTGGTAATAATTATTACAAAGCCGCTTTTACCTACAACGAGAAGCATGTTTTTGCTTATTACTCTGCAGATGGAGAGTTGCTCGGTGTAACCCGTTATCTCAGCCCTGCAGATATGCCGATGCACCTGCAGACAGAATTGAAAAAGGATTACAACAATTATTGGGTAAGCGACCTGTTTGAAGTTTCAAAACCAGAAGGCACAGCGTACTATGTTACCTTAGAGAACGCCGATACTAAATTAGTATTGAAAGCAGAGAACGGCAGCGACTGGAACTATTTTCAGAAAGTAAAAAAGTCTTAAAGACAAAATCTTTCTGTCAGCATACAAAACAGTTTTGGTGTGTGGTAAAAAACAAGCCCCGGGGTGTTCATCGCTTTCGGGGTTTTGTTTTTAATAAAAGCTCTTTCGTTAATGAATGTGCCCGATTGTTAAGCTGTTTAACATTGACTTCCGTAAATCACAATTCACTTGACTTCGCTTTTATGCCGTTATACATTTGAATTGTAAAATCAGCAATCAACAAACATTAATCATTAAACCTTAAGCCATGAAAAAATTATTATTATCCCTGTCATTAGTATTGACAGTTGCTGCAGGTACAGCTTTTGCCAGCCCTGATCCTTCTATTAATGAAGCCGTAAAGGAATCATTCAAAAAAGAATTTACAGGGGCAGAGCTGGTTGAATGGAGAGAAGTGGGTAATCATTTAAAAGCAACATTTGTATTGAATGGTTACCGTACAGAAGCCTACTTCAGCCAGGAAGGAGAATTGCAGGGAAGTGCCCGTTCACTTTTCTTCAGCCAGTTACCTTTAGTAGTTATGTCAGCCGTTGACAAACGGTTTGCCGGAGCAGACATTATTGATGTAAACGAATTAAACAGTACTGCAGGAACCTATTACAGAATAACGCTGGAAACAGGAAAAAAGAAATACCGGGTAAGAGTGGACGCTGATGGCACTGTAGTGGATACGGAGCGATTAAGAAAATAGAGTGATTGAATAGCCGGAAAAACAAAATTCCGTCTCCTTGTTGGGGCGGAATTTTTGTTTGGGTAAAACTGTAATTTTGCCGTCCCGCATTGTCTCGCTCCCGCCTCATGCGGGACGATCTGAAGGCGGTATTAAATAAATATTGTAAAATGAACAAAGGTCCGATCTCGCAATTCATTCAGCATCATTATCGTCACTTCAACGCCGCAGCACTGGTAGATGCTGCCAAAGGCTATGAGCAGCATTTGCTTGAAGGCGGAAAAATGATGATCACCCTGGCCGGTGCCATGAGTACCGGCGAACTGGGTATTTCACTGGCAGAAATGATCCGCCAGGGAAAAGTTGATATCATCAGCTGTACCGGCGCCAATCTGGAAGAAGATGTGATGAACTTAGTTGCTCACTCACATTACAAAAGAATTCCCAACTACCGTGATTTAACACCACAGGAAGAATGGGATCTGCTCGAGAATCACTACAACAGGGTTACAGATACCTGCATTCCGGAAGAAGAAGCCTTTCGCCGCCTGCAAAAGCACCTGGTGAAGCAGTGGAAGGATGCCGAAGCAAAAGGAGAAAGATATTTTCCTCATGAGTTTTTATACAAGACAGTATTAAGTGGGGAGTTGCAGCAATACTATGAGATTGATCCGAAAGACAGCTGGATCGTAGCGGCGGCAGAAAAAAATATCCCGATCGTTGTACCGGGATGGGAAGACAGTACTACTGGTAACATCTTTGCCAGCTATGTAATAAAAGGAGAACTGAAAGCAAGTACCGTAAAGAACGGCATTGAATACATGGTATGGCTGGCCGACTGGTACCGTAATAATTCATCCGGAAAAGGTGTTGGTTTCTTCCAGATTGGTGGTGGTATTGCCGGCGATTTTCCGATCTGTGTTGTACCCATGATGTACCAGGACCTGGAGTGGCACGATGTGCCTTTCTGGAGTTATTTCTGCCAGATCAGCGATTCAACTACTTCTTATGGTTCTTATTCAGGTGCAGTTCCGAATGAAAAGATAACATGGGGCAAACTGGATATCAATACTCCCAAGTTTATTGTAGAAAGTGATGCAACTATTGTAGCGCCGTTGATCTTTGGCTGGGTGTTAGGCTGGTAATAAACTTTCTAACCCCTTTGATAATGATGAACCCCGCTTAAAGGCGGGGTTCATCATTTTAAGAATTCTTCTTCAGGTTCTCCCATTCTTTTGCTGGCTTTAATGCACTGACCAATGTATAAATAATGATTGCTTTTACCAGTATGCCCTTATAAATACTCTGGCCACCATCGTCATTCACAATTATGGCGGCTATCCATAGCAGGATAAATAGGATAAGCCCCGTAATGATGGCAGCATAAGGCTTTGTTTTTGTCCAGAATGCAAGCCCTATGAAAACACCTACTTCAACAGCGATGATGCCGATAACAAGTGGTGTTACTTCTGCTCCGGAAGTACTTATGGCGATAATTTCTCCCAGCAGTACAAGGCCGGCAGTAATGAACAGGGCATTTCTTGCTTTTTTGATGCCTGTTTCATGACCTTCCATCTCCAGCTTCTTCACACCTTCATAGTAATCGGCAATTTCATTTTCCTTTGGCGTATCCGGTGCAGTGTTGTTTTGGTGCTCTGACATTTTTTTATTTGAATATAGAAAAATAAAAAACTCTGTCCAATTTTTTACAGGACAGAGTGTATATGTATAAGGGAGGATTAAGGCGTATCAGTCACAACGGAAATGAGACTAAAAAACGTTGCCACCCGTTTAATTACGTAATAAAAAACCTCCCGGATTGGGGAGGCTTTTTTTATTGTTGGTTTTTATCAGAATCCTTTTGGGACTTCCAGTTTTATATCCCGCTTCAGCATTTCATTCCGGTTGGCCATTTCCCAGGCAGTATAAAATACAAGCTGGGCTCTTTTTTGCAGCAATGGGTAATAGATTTTGTCGGGTGTATCAGTTGGACGGTGATAATCTGCTTTCAGCATACCATCATAATAAAAAATGATGGGAACACCTTTTTCGGCAAACATATAATGATCGCTGCGGAAGTAAATCCGGTTCGGGTCTTTTGGATCGTTGAACTTATAGTCCAGTTCCATCTTTGTATAAAGTTTGTTAGTAGCCTCACTGATCACTTTCAGGTCAGTGCTGATCTTATCATCTCCGACTACGTACACATAGTTCATAGAATCACCGGTGGTGCGGCTGGCATCGGCCCTGCCGATCATATCAATGTTCAGGTCAACCGTTGTTTTGTCCAGCGGAAATATCGGGTTGCTGGTATAATAACTGGAACCCCATAATCCTTTTTCCTCACCACTTACTGCCATGAATACAATGGAACGCCGGGGGCCTTTGCCTTCTTCTTTTGCTTTTGCAAAAGCTTCTGCCATTTCCATTACAGCCACCGTGCCCGAACCGTCATCGTCTGCACCGTAATAGATCACCGTATCCCTCATACCAAGGTGATCATAGTGGGCTGTTACAAAAACATATTCATCTTTCAGGTCACTGCCTTCTACAAGACCAATCACATTCGATGCATAAGTGGTTTTGGATTCTTTGCTGTACGAGAGATCAATATTGGCACTGTAGTTTTTAGTAGCTATCTCACCATTCTTTGCTTTTTCCAGGAAGTTGGTTTCCGTTTTAGTGATCTGTGCGGCAATGGCAGGCGAAATGAAAAATGTGAACGGACTTTGAAACGCCTTATAGCCCATCATACTCCAATTGCTGGTAGTAGTACCTGCCTTACGTGGAAAATTATTATAAACGATCAGCAAACCTGCTGCACCTTTCATCATGGCGGCATTTATTTTGCCGAATGCACTGGCAGGTGAACCAAAGCCCTGCTGCGAAGGTTTATAACCGGACGGTGTACCGTCAATGATCATTACCAATTTGCCCGCCACTTTCAGGTCTTTGTAATCATCCCTGTTTTCACCATCGCTGATACCGTAACCGGCAAATACCACTTCGGAGAAACGCATATCTGCTGTATAGTTAGAAGCCTGTGGTTGAAAAGCTGTATTTAGTTCGTAGGCGGTGCCGTTTACTTTCAAAGTACTGCTGATCATTGAATCCTTGAATAGCGGGTATTGCTGCCGGTAACTTCCGTTATTACCCGGCTTCAACCCGATAGCTTTAAAATGTGTTTCAATATAATCAGCTGCTCTATCCAGCCCTGGTGAGGGAGTTCCCCTTCCCTGCATTTCCTTGCTGGCAATGATGTAAAGATGTTTTTTCAAATCATCGGTGGTAATGGTAGCGGCTGCTTTTACCGCATCTTTATTTTTCTTTTGTGCATCGGCCAGTAACGGCAGTGTAACAAAGAGTACGGCAATAATTTTTCGTAGCATCATCGTTGTGTAGTATTAATTAGCTATAAAAATAATCCCTTCCCGTTAAGGAAGGGACAAAATATGGATGACCGGTAGCTTATGCGCAGGCGATCTTCTTCACCCTGTTGGCATGGCGGCCGCCTTCAAAATCAGTGGTCATAAAAAGTGCTACCATTTTCTCAGCATCACCTTCCCGCACAAATCGGGCAGGGATACAAATGATATTGGCATCATTATGTTCTCTTGCCAGTTTGGCCAGCTCTTCGCCCCAGCAGATAGCGGCCCTTACGCCCTGGTGTTTATTCGCTGTGATGGCTACACCATTGGCACTGCCACATAACAGAATGCCAAATGCAGCTTCACCTTTTTCTACTGCATTGGCTACGGGATGGGCAAAATCCGGATAATCAACTGAGTCTTTGCTGTGGGTACCAAAATCTTTAAACAGTAATCCTTTTCCTTCTAAAAAAGAGATCAGGTCTTCTTTATAATCATAACCGGCATGGTCACTACCGATAGCAATGGGTTTGTGAAGATCAAAAGCAGCATGCATAGTGGTTGGGAGTTTATAGTATGGAATTAAAAGTTGAGTATAGTGTAAAGTTAGGAAACTCCCCACTCCCCGCTCAGTACTGTTGAATGATAAATATCAGCTCCATTCTTTTTGCTCCTGTTCCTGGCTTCTATTGATACGGGAGGCAATAATGATACTGGCTTCGAATAGCAAGTAAAGTGGTATAGTAACGATGGTCAGGCTGAACGGATCTGTAGACGGAGTAATGATGGCTGCCGCAATCAATATCACCACAAAAGCATGGCGGCGGTATTTACGCAGGAACCTTCCCGTTACAATACCGATCCTGGCCAATACGGCCACCAGCAGCGGCATCTGGAACAGTACGCCAATACCTACAGTGGTATATATCAGGTTTTCCAAATAATCTGAAAAACTGGGCATGATCTGTATCTGCGGACTTAGTTTGTAGTTAAAATAAAAATTCACCATGAAAGGGGTGAGGATAAAATACCCAAAAGCCACACCGGTGAAGAATAAAAGTGACACCCAAAAGATAACACCTCTTGTTTTCTTTAATTCCTTATCAGACAAAGCAGGTTTTACAAACTTCCAGAACTCCCAGAAAATATAGGGGAACGCTATGATGAATCCGCCCATAAAGGCCAGGGTAAAGGATGCAATGAACTGGCCCGTCATGGTGGTTTCCAAAAATTTGGCATCTACCTGCTGAAAACAAAGCGTATCACCAATGCCAATAGAATGGCCAAAACGGCACAGCCACCTCGCAGAAATAAAATCCGACCGGGTTGGAGCAAACAGGATATCGTTTACCACAAAATCGGAGTAAATGAAAATGACCACAGCTCCTACCAGTACGGCTATCACCGAACGAATCACATGCCAGCGCAACTCTTCCAGGTGGTCGATGAAGGACATCTCCGCCTTTTCACTGTTTTTTTTCCGGTTATTGAAGAAATCGAGAAGGGCCATTTTTTTAAGAAAGTGTCGCAAAGATAAGCGGGGATTCGGGATTCGGGTTACGAGTTTCGGGTGCAGACCCTTACTACCCAATCCACCCATTCCCAATTAACTAATTAACCAGCTCATCTTACTTCAGTTTACGCATTTTTACTGTTTCTATCCGGGTGTCGCTTACGTTCAGGATGTCGAATTCATAATCTTCGATGATGATGCGTTCTTTCTGGCGGGGGATGGTTTCGTAGTAGTTGATGATATAGCCTGAAAGAGTTTCGGATTCTTCTTCGCCAAAATCGAAACCATATTTTTCTTCGAGGTAATCCAGCTCGAGACGGCCGGAGAAAATGTATTCATTTTCAGAGAGCTGCTTTTCTACAAATTCTTCGGTATCGTATTCGTCTTGTATTTCGCCAAACAATTCTTCCAGCACATCTTCCATGGTAATAATGCCGGCAGTACCGCCAAACTCATCCACTACCCAGGCAATGCTTTTACGGTCACGGGTAAACTTGCTGATCAGGTCGGATGCACTCATACTTTCCGGTACGGCGGGGATGGGCAACAAGATATCTTTTATAGCTGCCGGTTTTTTAAAAAGGTCCAGCTGGTGCACATAGCCGATGATGTGGTCAATATTGTTTTCATAAACTACCAGCTTGCTCAGCTTGGTGTCGATGAATTTTGCTTTCATTTCATCTACCGATGCACTGCTTTCAATACCTGTAATCTCTTTGCGGGGCACCAGGCACTGGCGAATCTTCACCCTTGGCAGTTCCTGTGCATTTTCCATCAGCTGTGTATTGCGTTCCTGCCGCTCATCTTCCGATTTTATAAGGAAGAGATTTTTTAAATCGCTGCGGGTAAAGCCTTCCTTATTTTTATCCAGCCGGATATTCATCACATACTTCAGTATCCATTCCGACAAATCGATGAGTGAGGTGGCAATGGGAGAGAATAATCCGTAAAAGAAATCAATAACAGGTGAAAGGCCGGCCAGCCAGCTATTGCTTTTTGCCCTGAACCAGGCACGGGGAATGTATTCGGCAAAGACCAGCACTATTAAGGTGGTGAAAGCGATTTCCACTACAAGGTGTACCGTATCAGACCCAACATGCAGGTAACTCCAGATGGGGCGCATCACTACGCTGAACTGAAGCCCGAGAAAGACGAGGAAAATAGTGTAACCAATAAGTGTGGTGCCAAGGAATCTGGCCGGCGAGTCAATGAATTTGGTGAGGCGCTGGGCATTGGCACCGCCCTGTTTTTTCTTCAGCTCCAGGCTAAGACGGTTGGCGCTGTAATAGGCCATTTCTATACCGGCAAAGAAGGCCATGATTACCAGGGTGAGTACAAAAAACAATATTGCATTCCACTCGATCATGCGGCAAAGATACCGGGTGGCAGGGAAATGGTTATTGGTTAAGCCGTTAACTGGTTAAACGAGGTTGAGTCCAACTATTACTGCTTACTCTTTTAGTTGCTCATCAAAAATTCCCTCACGGCAGCTTCGGCCTTGCGGCAGGCATCTTCCAGTTTGTCGTTGATGATGATTTTATCGAACCGGTCTTTAAAGGAGAGTTCATAAGAAGCTTTATCGATCCTTGCTTTCAGTGATTCTTTTGTTTCGGTGCCCCTTGCCTTTAATCTTTTTTCCAGTTCGGCAATGGAAGGCGGTTCGATGAATAATGACAGGGACTGCTGCGGGTACTGGTCCTGTATATTGATGCCGCCTTTTACATCTACATCGAGCAGGGGGGCTTTGTGCTGCTTCCAGATGCGTTCGAGTTCGCTTTTTAAAGTGCCATAATATTTATCGTGGTACACCATTTCCCATTCGGCAAATTCCTTGTTTTCGATGCGCTGCCTGAACTCATCGGCGCTGATAAAATAATAATCTACCCCATGCTTTTCGTGGTGGCGGGGCTGGCGGGTGGCGCAGGAAATGGAAAACGAAAGATCGTCAGGGAAGGCGTTAAGCAAATGCCTGGTTACCGATGTTTTGCCAGCGCCGGATGGTGCGGCGATGATGATGAGTTTGTTGAGATAGACAGCCATGTGCAAAGAAAGGAAAATTTACGGGTTACGGGATGCAGGATGCGAGTTACGGGTCTTTCGATATGAATTTGATGCCTACCGATACGAATTGGAGTCGTTCAGATTGGTTTGATGTCTTCCGATGCGAATTGGGGTCGTTCCGAGACGAGTTTGATGTCTTCAGATACAGCAGGGAGTCGTTCAGATACGATCCGGAGGTCTTTCGATGCGAACCGGAGCCCTTCCGATATGAATTTGATGTCTTCCGATACGAATTATAGGCCTTCCGAAATGGGCTATTTAAGCGTAGAAATTTCGTAAGTAATTGATCTTTAACTGATTTTATTCTGAAAGGCCTTTGCTGGTTGTCTGAACCTGGATTTGGGGAGATTATTGGGATTTGGGGACGTTATTACGCAATGTGCCAAGATCTCTTCTATTGTTGATATCCGGAGGCTGAAGCATAGGGCTGCGAGACTGCAAGTCTCGCAGAGCTGAAAATTTAAAAAAT
>JBGARY010000021.1:0-63240 GCA_044229985.1 Chitinophagaceae bacterium | reverse complement strand
AATTGAATCTGCCTTCAACCGGGAAAAACCCTGTGTAGATATTATGGACGACGATGATATCCGCAACATCATAGAAAGTGAAAGGCAAAAAGAATTGCTCGAGGGCAGCGATCCCCAGGCAGTGCTTACCCAGATCGGCAACCTGGTGGGCGCCAGTTATGTAATGAGTGTGTCGGCCATACCCGGCAATGCCGGTGGCACAGTTTACACGGCGGTTGTAATGGACCCAAAAACAGGACAAACCATTGCCCGGCAGACCGGCACCGATGTCAAACAAATTGCTGAAAGCATGGTGAAGCAGTTAGGCTCCGGCCTTCCGGACAACTGCAAACCCCACTGGCTCGGCGAGGTGAAATATGTGTATTCCTGGAATGAAAGCAAAGTAACCCACGATGAAGGTGCGGCCCATGCCAGCACCCGAAATACCAAACGGACCAAAACCGATACCTACTCGGCCACCAATACCATAATTGCTACCCTGCTGCCACCGCAGGCGGGCGGCACTGTTAGTTCCGGCAGTACAATGGCAAGAGTGTGGATGCGGTCAAAAATAATCTCTGAAAAAAAACAGGAAACAACCGGCGAAATATGGTGCCGTGAACCGGGAAAAAATCCGCAATTGAAGAGTTATTTTTTAACCTATTCGGAAATCACCACACAATTAGGCGGAGGAGCCGATAACCTGCCGGTTTCTGTTTCGGTTGATAATGACGGTAATTACAATATATCTGTAAAAACGCCTTCCGGCACACTGCTCACCAAAGTTGAAACAGCAAGAAAAGAAACAGGCTGCAGCCCGGAGAAACCCCCAACCAACGATGCGCAAAGTTTTCCTGAGCAAAAAATGGATGCATCGGGTTTTGATGTTAGCGGCAAGACAGATCCAAAAAACCGGGATGTATTAGCCGGCTCCAAAACAATGCCCGACGGAAAGACCACCATCACCTGGAACCTGCGGCTGGTAAAACCAAAAGAGAAAAAGTGATTGGATGCCTGCGGCATAAATGGATTTGAACACGGAGTACACTGATGTCACGGATATGCACGGATAATGTTTGAGTAAATAAAAAATCTGTGCTGATCTCTTTAATCAGCGTCATCCGTGTTCCCTTGTATTCTATGCCTATGGCACCAATGATGTAGAACACAGATTACACGCCTGCCTGCCGGCAGGCAGGGATGTTACGGATATACACAGATAATCTTTTAATAAGTAAAAAAATCCGTGTCAATCCCCTCAATCAGCGTCATCCGTGTTCCCTGTATTCCGTGCCTATGGCACCAATGATTTAGAACACTGATTACAAGATGTTACTGATATACGCAGATAATAGTTGAACCACAAAATAAATCCGTGTCAATCATTTTAATCAGTGTCATCAGCGTTCCAATTAATTCCACACTATCCCCCGTAATACGGACTGATCATTAAATACACCACCACACCGGTTACGGCCACATAAAACCATACCGGCCAGGTAATGCGAACTAATTTTTTGTGTTTGTCAAATTCACCGGTGAGTGCCCGGTAGGCTGAAAAGAGTATAAAAGGAAGAATGATACCCGCCAGCGGAATATGGGTACCGAGAATAATATAGTAGATCATCCGGCTGCCGCTCACGGCTGCTTTCTCCACTTCATCCACCAGTCCATCATGGTTCACATCGCCAAATCTTGTTTCACCGGCCAGCAGGTGATGACAGATATAGCTCACTAAAAAAAGAATAGAGAGAACCATCGCTGCCAGCATCAGTTGTTTGTGCAGCTGGTACTTCCGGCTCTTCACCGCTACCAGCGCCGCCAGCAACAGTACGGCCACCATGGAATTGATCACCGCATTGATAGTTGCAAAAATGTGTACATCAAAACCAACCTGTACATCCAGCTTCACCCGGCCAAGGGCCACTACCGCCGCAAATACAATAGCAGAAAAACTAAAGATCAGCCATTTGGCTTTTTTATCATTCTTTTTCCAGGCAGCGTTCAGCATCATTTATTTTTTTGGCGAAGCAGGAACAGCAATAGCCCCACTCCGAATATAGCCAGCAGGAAAACAACCGCAATAAGCTGAAGTTTGCCGGCAAAGAAACTTTTTTTATTGGGATCCTTCTCCATCGTGAGCATCACCAGGTCGGCCGACAAATGAGAAAGCGAAACAGAATCTAGTCCGCTGTAATAGCCCCGCACATGACGGTTACTGTCTATCAGTACAAACTTATCACTGTGTACAAAATTGGTGTCCACTCCTTCCCCATCTATCAGTCCAAGTTTTACTTCATTCAGGGCAAAGTCATAGATCTCTTTCTTATCGCCAGTAAGCAGCCACCATGTTTCCGGGTTTACCTGGAAACGGTCGGCCCACTTCTTAATCGCCGGCACCGAATCCCGTTCTGAATCCACACTCAATGAAATAAAATGCACCAGCTTATTGGTCTTATCGCCCACTCTTTTGCCGTTATGAATAGACTCGGCCATGCGTTTCATATTCATCGTCATGGCGGGGCAGATGGTGGGGCAACGGGTAAAAAAGAAATCAGCAATGATGATCTTTCCTTTCAGGCTGTCGAAGGTTACGGTCTTTCCTTCCTGGTTGGTGAGTGTAAGGTTCTTTACCTTATGCCAGATGGTATCTTCCATCCGCTTGCCTTTCTTTGTCACCGTTACAATGGAGTCTGGCAGGTAATGCCTTGGCATCTTTACATCCCTTTCACTTTTTTGTTTTACAATAAAGTAAGCCACCAGCGGCAGCAGCAGGGCCAGCAGTATTCCGTATAGGGCCGTTTTATTCACTTTGTCTTTTTAAAAATTAAAAACCATTAAACCGTCCTTTAATAACAGGCAGCCGGTTTAATGGTTTTGGTATACTAAAGTAAGTCTGTTACTCTTTTCCGCTCTTCTCTGCCGGTTTCACTTCATGGGTCTTGTCGTCTGCTTTTTTATGTTTGGCAGGCATGGTTGTTTCCTTAAAATGAGGATCATACTTATTCCGCAGGTTCTTGTACGAATTACCATCCCAAAGAAAAGCAGCAATGAACCAGATGAAGAGCAGCAGCGGTACTACGATGGTCATGATCATATTCCTGATCTCATCACCGAGGTGCATGAAAATAGAAACGATATAATACGCTTTGGCTAATGTAAGGATACAAACCGCTCCCTTGAACATCAGTATGAGGAGTTCATTTGGGTTTTCTCCTTTATGAATGTTATAGATCATCAAACCGATAGCCAGTTCAATTATTGTGATCACAGAAAGCAGGATAGTTGTCTTTCTTACCTTCTTTTTAAATGTCGCATCATCTGCGTGATGATGGTAGGTTACTTCTTCAAATGCCGGATGTTGCATAATTAATCAGGTTTCAGATTTAATATTTTGAATCTGGAATATTTTAAAACTATATCAGGTAAAAACAAAGGAATACGAATACCCATACCAGGTCTACAAAGTGCCAGTACAAACCAGCTTTTTCGATCATCAGGTAATGGCCCCTGTTCTGGAATACATTCTTCTGCGTCATGATCAGCATGATGATATTAATAACCACACCGGAAAATACGTGGAAGCCATGGAAACCGGTGATACCAAAAAAGTAGCCGCCGAAGGCAACAGGTCCGGGTGTTCTTACATGATGTCCATTATGTGTGATCCCTTCTGCTATCGGGCCCCAGGGATTGTGACGCATATTCTGTCCCCACATTTCAATTTTACCATCAACCAGCACTGCATGTTCGCCGGTGATAAGGTGGTGCCACTCCCATGCCTGGCAGCCTAAGAACGCAATACCGCCCACGATGGTCCATGCCAGCCATTTGATCACACCTTGTTTATCGCCTTTATGCCCTGCATGCACCGCCAGTACCATGGTAACAGAACTGATGATCAGGATAAAGGTCATCACACTCACAAAGGCCAGCGGCAGGTTAGCATGACCGGCTCCGGGAAACGCATTGAACACTACGTTCGGATCGGGCCAGAAATTCTGGCTGAAACGGATAGACCCGTAGGATATCAGGAAAGCGCCGAACGTAAATGCGTCGCTCATGAGGAAGTACCACATCATCAGTTTACCATACTCGAGGTTGAAGGGGCTTTTACCGCCGCTCCACCACTTGGTCTGATGTGCTGTTGCTTGTGTCGCCATGTCAGTTGTCTGATTTTACTTGATTCAAATGTTTACTTTATTCTCTATTTGCTTCCGATGAAAAGAAAGAATACCAGCAGGTAGATCCACAACAGGTCTACAAAATGCCAGTAGGTTGCTGCTACTTCCACCGGAACAGCACTATACAATTTTACTTTTCCCAAAAAGGCTTTGATGAACATTACCAGCAGCACTATCACTCCGCCGATCACATGTATCGCATGCAATCCAAAGATCACATAGAGGAACTGGCCTGCGCCAGCCCCTTTGAAGGTAACCTGCTGCCGCCACAGATCCTGGAAACCGAGCCACTGGCAAACCACGAAGGCAATGCCCAGCAGCAGGGTAACACCGATCAGTGAACGGTATTTGCTCATCTCCCTTTGTTTAAAAGAACGTAATGCCATCTGCAGTGTCAAACTGCTCAACACCATCACTATGGTGGAAATCCAGAATATCTGCGGAACAGAAACCGGTTTCCAGTTGGTCTGGTTGCTTTTTACGATGTAAGCACTGGTCAGACCGGCAAACATCATAATGATACTGCCTAAGGCCACCCACAAGGTAAACTTGTGCGGATGTAATTTTTTTCGTTGTTGTGTACTCACAATATCCATCTCTCTTTTTTATTAACTCTTGCTTAGTAACATCGCCAGCATTACTACCGGCAAATACATATAACTACCAAACATCACTTGCCTTGCCGAACCTACATCCATCTTCCTGTATAATGTCACACATCTTCCGATCATGAACAGGTTGGCCAGTGTGATCAATCCTAAACTTATTTTTCCAACCAGGTCATTGTAACTGCAGATGCCCGTATAAAACGGCGCCAGCGAAACCGGCACCAGCAACAACGAGTAAATGATCGTTTGCAATGCCGTAAACTTTGTTGGCCCTTCATCGGCAGGCAATAACTTAAAGCCCACTGATGAATAGTCTTTGTGTGCCACCCAGGCAATAGCCCAGAAATGCGGGAACTGCCAAAAGAACTGAAAGGCAAACAAGACCCAGCCGCCAATACCCAGGTTATTATCTCCGGCCGCCCAGCCAATCAAACAAGGCAAAGCACCGGGAACCGCTCCCATCAATACCGCAATTGAATTTACTTTCTTCAACGGCGTATAGATGAATGCATAGAGAAATAAACTGAATGCAGCCAGACCGGCCGATAACCAGTTGAACCAGTTGCCGAGGATAAATACACCCAGCGCACCGGTGATGATGGCAAAAGCCCATCCTTCATTCACCGATAAACGGCCGGAAGCAATCGGACGTTTAGCTGTACGCTTCATCTGTGCATCCGTGTCTTTCTCTACTACCTGGTTGATGGCATTGGCACTGCCTGTAACCAGCAACCCACCTGCAAAGAGCAACAGTATCATTTTCCAAAAACTCACATAACTCTCCGATCCTTTCGTCAGTGCAAAACTCATCACACTGCTGAACACCACCATGATACTCAGCGAAGGTTTTATGAGCAACAGATAATCTTTGACCTTCTTCATTTCTCCTTCGCTATATTTTCAAAAAAACTACTTTCTAAAACCATCCCACACTGCATCAATCACCTTAGTGGTAATTAATGACCCTTGCTTTCATTTTCCCCTATCGGTTCTGTCTGGGGAATGAACTCTCTTCCGTCTTTACCATAATCATATGGCCAGCGGTGTACTTCCGGAATCTCTCCTTCCCAGTTACCATGACCTGGTTTGATAGGTGTTGTCCACTCCAGTGTATTCGCACCCCATGGGTTGCTGTTGGTTACTTTTCTTCCTTTGAAAATAGAATAGAAGAAGTTGAACACAAACATCAGCTGAACAGCAAATACGATGATAGAAACAACGGTGATCATTTTATCCAATTCACCAAACTGGTTGAAAGAAACCCAGCCTTTTTTATCCAGGTAACGACGGGGAATACCTGCCAAACCCTGGTAGTGCATTGGCCAGAAAATCAGGTAAGCGCCGATCATGGTTACCCAGAAATGGATATAGCCTAATGTATTGTTCAGGTAACGGCCAAACATTTTCGGGAACCAGTGATACACACCGGCAAACATGCCAAAGAAAGATGCCACACCCATTACAATGTGGAAGTGTGCCACCACAAACATGGTATCGTGAAGGTGAATATCAATCGTTGAGTTTCCGAGGAAGATACCTGTCAAACCACCGGAGATGAACAAGCTCACAAAACCGATCGCAAACAAAGTAGCCGGTGTGAAGCGGATATTACCTCTCCACAAAGTGGTGAGCCAGTTAAATACTTTGATGGCTGATGGCACCGCAATCAACAATGTAAGCAACACGAATACTGAACCGAGGAATGGATTCAAACCTGTTACAAACATGTGGTGCGCCCATACCAGGAAGGCGAGGATACAGATAGCGAACAGTGAGCCCAGCATGGCCATGTAGCCGAAGATGGGTTTTCTTGAGTTCACCGATAGTATCTCCGACACCATACCCATGGCCGGTAATAAGATGATATATACTTCGGGGTGACCGAGGAACCAGAATAAGTGCTGGTACAAGATGGCGCTACCTCCTTCATTCGGTAATATTTCACCATTAATAACAATATCACTCAGGTAGAAACTGGTACCGAGGTTACGGTCGAACAGCAACAGGATGGCTCCTGACAGCAATACCGGGAAAGACAACACACCTAATACGGCGGTGAAGAACATCGCCCACATAGTAAGCGGCATTCTTGTCATGCTCATACCTTTTGTACGCATGTTCAAAATGGTAGAGATATAGTTCAGACCTCCCAGTAGTGATGATACAATAAACAACGCCATACTGATCAGCCACAGATCGGTTCCGATCTTTTGGCCTTCACCGGCCTGGCGCAATGCACTCAGTGGCGGGTACATGGTCCATCCGCCTGATGCAGGACCTGTGTGCACAAATATGGAGGATAACATTATTACACTGGCCAAAAAGAAAAACCAGTAGGAAAGCATATTCAGGAAAGGTGAAGCCATGTCTCTTGCACCAATTTGCAGGGGAATAAGCAAGTTGGCGAATGTACCGCTCAATCCGGCCGTCAATACAAAGAACACCAGCACGGTACCGTGAATGGTAACCAGCCCGTAGTAAAACTCAGGCTGTATCTGCCCTCCTTTTGCCCAGTTACCGAAAACTGTTTCCAGGATCGGGAAGGTCTGGTCGGGATAACCGAGCTGCAAACGGAACAGTACCGAAAACAAACCACCGATGATGGCCCATACGATACCGGTAATCAAAAACTGTTTACCGATGGTTTTATGGTCCATGCTGAAGATGTACTTCGAAACAAATGATTCCTTGTGATGATGAACACCATGTTCATCGTGGTGTATCGCTGGTGCGATAACGGCTCCGGACTGTGCATTCGTTACTTCACTCATAGTCTTTTATTTTTCAGCAGATGCTGTTTGCTTTATTTAGTTTCTTGTTTTGATATTGGTTACAGAAGCTGCAGCAGGTGCTTTGGCTGTTGCAGTATCTTTCTTTGCAGCAGGATCTTTGTCCGGGTTGGCCACGAGGTATTGTGGTTTTTTACCGGCCAGCCATGCATCAAACTCTTCCTGTGTTTCTACTACAATCGTTCCTCTCATACTCCAGTGCCCTTTACCGCACATCTGGTCGCAGGATATTTCATAAACAAAGTCAGGGTTGCCTGTCTTTTCTTTCATTTGCTTGGTAGTGTACTTTGGTGTGAACCACATAGTAGTAGGTGTGCCGGGTACCGCATCCATCTTCATACGGAAGTGCGCCAGTCCCACATCATGAATAACGTCTTTGGCACCGATCACCAGTTTTACAGGTTTATTTACCACCAGGTGCATTTCCTGCTCTACGAAAACATCATCATAGTTAGCAGGATCATCCCACAGCTGACCGGCAGGATTATTATTTTCCGGGCTTACATTCTTGAAATATTTCTTGCCTAAAATTCCATCCTTTCCGGGGTAGCGGAATTCCCAGCCGAACTGCTTACCCACCACTTCTACCTGCATGGCATCTTTGGGTGCATCACCGGTGATCTTGAACCAGTAGAAAATACCAAAGCCTACAAGGATAGTCAATGTGATGGCAGGAATGGCAGTCCAGATCAGCTCCAGTTTGTTATTATGCGGATAGAAAAACGCTTTACGCTTATCAGATTCCTGGTATTTGTAAGAGAACCAGAAAAGAGCAACTTGTGTAATAACAAAAACAATGAAGGTGATGGCAAGAGTGATATAGAGCATCCTGTCTACCAGCACACCATGATCAGATGCAGGCTCACCTAAAATCTTGCCTTTTAATCTTTCGTTGCAATAGTATACACCAATCAGTCCCACTACCAGGAAGGCCAGCAACAGGAATGCGTTGATCTTATTGCTTTGTTTACGGGACCTTTCTTCGCCACGCAAAACTGCTACATATTCGCTGGCCTTGGCTATCTGGAATGTGATCAGAAAGCCGAGCACTAAAATGGCAACGATGAAAAATGTCTGCATAAGTTTTAGATCTAAATGCTAAATAATAAAATGTTATTACAGGTTATATACTTTGTTCTTGAACTAGGTATGGTGAATAAGGCTTTCTTTCACAAAAGGATGGTTTTTGGCCAGCAGCGGCGCTTTGCTCAATGCCCTGCCGGTTACAAACATGATCAGTCCCACAAAACCTAAAGCCACACCAAAGTCATACAATATCATCGGCACATGGTCCGGTGAAGGGCCCGGGAACACCATCTGGAAGAAATCGAGCCAGTGACCGAAAATGATCAGCAAGGCCATAAAAGTGATAGTGCCGTAATTTCTCTTGGCCCCTCTCTTCATCAGTAATAACAACGGAGCAAGGAAATTGATGATAAACATCAGCCAAAAAATTCCGCTGTATATACCCTGTGCCCTGGGTTTGAAATAAGTTGTTTCTTCGGGAATGTTGGCATACCAGATCAACATGAACTGGGAGAACCACAGATAGGTCCAGAAGATGGAAAAGGCAAACATGAACTTGCCAATATCATGCAGGTGTTCTTCATTAGCATATTCCAGGTAGCCACTGTTCTTCAGGTAAACAACGAAAAGGGCTATCAGTGCCATACCTGCCACAAAAGAACTGGCAAAAGTATACCAGCTGTACATAGTGCTGTACCAGTGTGCATCAATACTCATCAGCCAAAGCCATGGGATAGAGGACATAACTGTAAGAGAAAACACAACTATGTACACAGCGGCCCAAACTGTATTTTTCCAGATATATTTCTTTCCTTCTTCCCTTGTTGCCAGTGGTTTTTCATCCAGGCTGCGGGAAAGTTGTCTCATCTTCCAGCCCAATACCGACCAGGCCACAACAGTGAAAACGGTCATGAAAGCGAAGAATCCTTTATTCAAAAATCCTTTTTTGAAATTGAGGATCTTATCATGTTTTACATGTTCTGCATCTGTCCAGTGATAGATCGTATGGTTATCACTAAAGCAAATTGCTAATAATATCGCAGCACTGATTATACCAATAACAGGAACAACTGCTGAAATAGCTTCGGGTACCCGGCGGAAAGCCATTTGCCAGCCGCCCCATGCCAGAGTAGTGGCACAGATAAAGAACATCGATGCATTCACGACCAGCAGAAAATAAACGCTGTTGTGCAGCAGCGAAGCCCAGAAACGGGCCTGCTTATGTGCATCATCTTTTGCCCCATGTGTAACATACAAACCAATAATTGCCAGCACACCGATCACCATCAGTGCAATGGCTATACTGTTGTATCTCTTCGGTACGATAAATTTTTCCTTTATTGACATCAGTGTTCGTTTATAGTTGCTTTCAAATAATTATCAGTTACTTCTTCGCCGTGCTGTCTTTTGCTGGTGCCGGGGCAGTTGTTGCAGTACCCGCAGCCGGAGCCGAAGCAGCTTGTTTTTCATTGATATAGTGAACGATCATCCAGCGTTGCCTGGTACTCAGCTGTGAAGCATGGCCACCCATTAAATTTTTCCCGTAAGTAATGGAGTGAAACATAGTACCCTCTGCCATGTTAGCCGTCACAGGATCGGTCAACAAATTTCTTGGAGCGGCAGTAAAAGGGCCATTGCCTGCATTCCACAGTGGTCCATTACCGTCTAATTTTTCGCCGTGGCAAATACCACAGTTCACCAGGTAAAGACGGGCAGCTTCCATATAGTCGCCGGCTTCCAGTTTGGGTAAAGGATTCTTAACACTGGCTGAATTAGCATAGCCTGCAGAATCATTCTTGTAAGGATAAACCCAGTTCATGTCTCCTTTTGCAATGGTACCGGCAACTGGCTGACCTGTATAATGGATACCCTTCTGTTGTAAATTTTCCGTAGAGGCATATGTTTCATATGCCCGGCTGTAAGCCATATCCGGCATGTAGGCACGGCCGGGGCTGCGTCTTACTTTATTGCAACTCACCATGGCCACTGCAAAAACCGCCAGTATTGTTATAATCCCAAATTTTTTCATCATCAGTTGATTATAGAATGATTAATGAACTGCTTCTTCTGTTTTCTTTTCAAACAATTTTTCTTCTTTGTCATACCTGCCAATCCACCAGCCTGTTTCTTTATACTGTACCTGCACTTCTTTGGCGCCCAGTTCTGTTAAAAATTTTATGGCTTCTTCGTCATTGGTTTTATTGGTACACTCCAGTGCCATTACAAACGTATCATCAGTGGAACGGGGATTAAAGTGATCTTTCTTTACAAACGGAGCCAGCTGGCAGAGGTAGCAGAAAGTAAGCACCATACCCACGGCTGCAAACAATACCGTCAACTCAAAAGTGATCGGAATCCATGCCGGTAATGCGAAGAAAGGCTTACCACCAAAGTTGATCGGCCAGTCCATTGTTAATGCCCAGGTGATAAAACCAACCGCTGTGGCAGTACCGGTGATACCATAGATAAAACCGGCAGTATGCAGGCTGGTATCACGGAGTCCCATAGCATGATCAAGTCCATGAATAGGAAACGGTGTATATACATCGTGCAGTTTATAACCGGCACGACGAACTTTTTTTACCGCAGGAAACAGTACCGCCTCGTCATAAAAATTTCCTGTTATGAATTTTTTTACAGCCATTTTATTTCAGTTCTGAGTGATAAGTTTTTTAATCAATTAAGCGCCATGGTCATGTCCATGTTTATGCCCGAATTCTTCTGTTGATTCATGCTCCAGTTCATCCATTTTCTCTTTGTAGGTATGTCCGCTTCGCTTTAATATATGTTTGATCTCCGCAATCGCAATAACAGGGAAGAATTTGGAGAACAGGAAGTAACAGGTAAAGAACAATCCAAAAGTTCCCAAATAGAATCCAACCTCCCAGATCGTTGGTGTATAATAAGTACTCCAGGCACTGGGCAGGTAATCACGGTACACGGAAGTAACGATGATCACAAAACGTTCGAACCACATACCGATATTTACCAGGATGGACATGAAGAAGGTAACAAACAGGTTCCTTCTCATTTTCCTGAACCAGAAAATCTGCGGAGACAATACGTTACATCCCATCATCAGCCAGTAACTCCAGCCATAAGGACTGTTCAGGTTCAGCCTGTTTTCAAAGAAGGCAAAGTTTTCATACTCTACCGCTGAATACCAGGCCATGAACAACTCAGTGAGGTAAGCAATACCCACAATAGAACCTGTGAGTACGATTACTTTATTCATTACCTCAATATGCTCGATGGTGATATAGTCTTCTAATGCTAATACTTTTCTTGTAACCACCAGCAGGGTTTGCACCATGGCAAAACCGGAGAAGATGGCACCCGCAACGAAGTAAGGCGGGAAGATGGTGGTGTGCCATCCGGGAACTACTGAAGTAGCGAAGTCGAACGATACGATGGTGTGTACTGACAATACCAGCGGCGTACTTAAACCTGCCAGAACGAGTGATAAGGCTTCATGACGCTGCCAGTGCTTGGTACTTCCTGTCCAGCCGAATGCAGCTACACCATAAAAGTGTTTAGCCCATTTTTTCTTCGCCCTGTCACGCAGTGTGGCCAGGTCAGGAATCAAACCAGAATACCAAAACAATAATGATACAGTGAAATAAGTAGAGATCGCAAATACGTCCCACAAAAGTGGCGAGTTAAAGTTCACCCACAAAGGACCCCTTGTGTTGGGATAAGGCAATACGAAGAAGGCGTTCCACACACGACCCATGTGCCAAATCGGGAACTGGCCGGCACACATTACCGCAAAGATGGTCATCGCTTCTGCAGCACGGTTTACACCGGTTCTCCATCCCTGGCGGAACAACAACAGGATCGCAGAGATCAGGGTTCCGGCGTGACCGATACCCACCCACCATACGAAGTTGGTGATATCCCATCCCCAACCTACTGTTTTGTTCAGGTTCCACTGGCCGGTACCATATATAACCTCGATGGTTACGGATATAATACCGAAGATGAGTAACGCTACTGAGATCAGAAAACCAATCCACCACAACCTTGAGGGTTTGGCTTCTACCGGGCGACAAATGTCTTCCGTTACCTGGTGATAATCTTTTTCTCCTTCTACCAGTGGCGGTCTTACTTGTGATTCGTATCTGAGTAATGCCATATTCTAAGCTTTGAACTGATAACTATTGCTACCAGACTTTTAGTCAATTTTCCTTTATTAATGTTGTCCTTGTTCCATTGTTGAACCGGTTGGCACTTTCGAAGTGCTGTCGGCCGGGTGTGCTTCTTTCTCATGTCCGCCCTCATCATGGCTTTCCGCTGCATGATCTCCGCCCCAATGCGTATCGATTTCCTCAGTGTTGCGGATCTTGGCCATGTAGGTTACATTGGGAAGCACATGCAATTGTTCCAGTACATGATAGGTGCGCTGCTTGTTATCTTCTCTCACTTTAGTTACTGTGCTGCTCTTGTCTACTGCATTTCCAAATACGATAGCATTGGTTGGGCAAGCAGTCTGGCAAGCCGTTTTTACATCATCACCGCCAAGCACCCTGTTCTCTTTTTTCGCATCCAGTTTCGCTGCCTGTATCTTCTGAACACAGAAAGAACATTTCTCGATCACACCTCTTGAACGAACGGTTACATCCGGGTTCAATACCATTCTTGTCAGGTCATCGTTCATCTGCTCAATCACAGTATCCAGTTTACCTACTAATTGCTGGTCACGATTGTTAGGGAAGCTGTCTGCGCCGGTATAATCGGCCCAGTTGAAACGACGAACTTTATACGGACAGTTGTTGGCACAATACCTTGTACCGATACAACGGTTATATGTCATCTGGTTGATACCTTCCTGGCTGTGATTGGTAGCGGCTACCGGGCAAACGTTCTCACAAGGAGCATTGTCGCAGTGCTGGCACATCATCGGCTGGAATACTACGCCTTTCAGGTTATCAGGATCTTTTTCATCAGAGATGAAGTAACGGTCGATACGCAGCCAGTGCATATCATGGTAACGCAACACTTCCCTTTTACCAACCACAGGAACATTATTCTCAGCATGGCAGGAAACAATACAAGCGCCGCAACCGTTGCAGGCATTCATGTCAATGCTCATGCCCCAGTGTATCTCATGCTGCCTTGTATTCGGATCGGGATAAAGTGTGGCATTGCTGCGATAGCTGCCATTAGAATTCTTATAAAAAGCATCCTGCAAATGCTTGCTGTAAGCAACAATTACATTGGGGTCCTTCTTAAAAGAAGCCAGTGTTGTTTCCCTTACTACTTCCTGGCGGTTTTCGTAAGAGTTATGCTTTTGTGTCTGGGCAATCTTGTATTTTTTCTTCAGGTTGGTGGCAGTAACTCCGGTTGCCACATAATCAACCGTTTTTCCGTTGTACGTTGTAAACGGATAAGCGTTTTTACCAACACCTGCGGCAGCCACACCTAATGTATCTGCCCTGCCATACCCCACTGCTACAGCAATGGTATCAGCATTCATACCGGGTATAACCAGTACAGGCAGTTCCACTTTATTTTTTCCAACAGTAATTTCTATCACCGGCTTTTCGGGATAGTACTCATAATCCATGTCCACTTTAATGCCTAATTCCTTCGCCTTTGGTAAAGAGATCAATGCATAGTTATCCCAAGTGGCTTTAGATACAGGATCAGGTAATTCCTGCAGCCAGGGGTTGCCGGATTGAGCACCTGTACCCATCGAAACTTTTTGGTAAACTACTACCTCTGTACCCGTTGCTTTTTTGTAACCGGCAATTTCAGCAGCGGCGGCGGCTACAGCACCACCATTATAAGAACCAGCAGAAGGCGCAGCAGGTGCATCTTCTTTCACGCCGTTTTGTAATGCGGTGTTGAAGGCTTCTTCAGATCCGAGTTTGCCTGTCCAATATGCTTTGAAATAATCTTCGTAATCCTGTGTGCTGCCGCTCCATCTCAGTAATGAAGTCTGGTAAGGGCGGGTCTTGAACAAAGGATAGATAGTAGGCTGCTGGAAGGCGATAACACCGGTCTTTGGCTCAGCATCTCCCCAGCTCTCTAAGTAATTATGATCAGGAAGAACAAATTCGCAAAGCGAAGTAGTTTCATCCATTTTTTCATTGAAAGAAACCGTCACTTTCACTTTCTTCAATGCGGCTTTGAATTTATCCGCATCATACCATGTATAAGCCGGGTTAGCACCGTGGATCATCAGGGTACCCACCGTACCGGCTTCCATGTCAGTGATCAGTTGTGCAAATTCGCTGTCAACACCCTGGCGATATTTTACCGGTTTGCTCCAGTCAATTGTTTTGCCATAGGCGCCAATTGCATTGTTAATGGCATTAACCAATACCTGTACCTCTGTATCGTTGCTGCCACACACTACCAATGCTTCGCCATTGGCGGCTTTCAGATCAGCCGCTGCTTTTTCGATACCTGCTTTCAGTTTTGCATCGGTTACAGATGAACTAACACCAGCTACACCAACTGCGGCAGCCAGTGCAGCTACTACAGCGCCTGTTTCAGAAGGACGATGCGTAAAGCGTTCATCAGCGTTTGAACCTGTCATGCTGAGATGGCCCTCGAAATGGTAATGCTTGCTCATCACCGGGTTCTTCTCATCAATGCGACGACCCTTTGCATATCCTTTGGCGAATTCAACCGGACTAAGCCATGTACCGAGAAAATCAGCACCAATGCCAACAATTACTTTGGCTGCGCCGAAATCATAAGAAGGTATGGCTCTGCCAAAACCGGTTGCCTCATTAGCCAGCAGCATACCGCTGTAAGAAACAGCATCGTACTGCACATGTTTCAGGTTCGGGAATTTGGCAATAATTTCTTTTGTAGAAGGAGAAACAATACTTGAAGTCAGCAATACAGTGGTTCCGCCTGCTGCCTTCATCGCATCACCTACCATTTTATCAAACTGCTCGAAAGTGGGAACTTCTTCAAATTTTGCTTCGCCATCAGCACCGCCGGCTACCCTGTGCTGGGGATATTTCAGGCGGTACATATCATAAAGGTCCAAAACAGAAGCCTGTGCCCTGGCAGAAGTGCCACCGGTAGCATAGCTGCTTCCTTCCAGTACATTGCCTTCAATTTTTATTGGACGGCCATCTCTTACTTTGGCTACCACCGGCACCACATCTCCTTCCTGAACATATGTAGTGGCATAATATTTAGCCACACCGGGTACCAGGTTTTCTGGTTTGTTGGCATAAGGGATTGCCTTGCGAACAGGCACTTTACAACTAGCAGCTAATGTAGCAGCAGCCGTGCTAAAGCCCAGGTATTTTAAGAAATCTCTGCGGGGAGCTTTGGCATCTATCAGTCCTTTGTCATCAAACCCTTCAAACGGAAGTTCTTCTTTGAACTCGTCTTGAGTGAGTTTTTTGAAATTTTCCGGATCATTCACTTCTCCGAAGCTTTGCCAGTACTTGTTTTGGCTCATGTATATCAATTTGATAATTCTATAATGTGCTGAATAGCGGTCTTCTTCTTTCTCTACAGATTAGTAGTGACATTTCTGACATTCCAGGCCACCGATATCGCTTACGGTTACACTGTCCATTTTACCGGCCTTAATGTCATTATGAAACTTCTCATAAATGCTGTAGTATTTGTTGCCCTTGCCTTCGGTGTAATTAAAGTCAACCTTTGTTTCCCGGTGACAGTTCACACACCAGCCCATGCTCAGGTCTGAAACCTGTTTTACTTCATCCATTGCGGTAATTTCTCCGTGGCAGCTCTGGCACTGAACCTTGCCGGCTCTTACATGCTGTGAGTGGTTGAAATAAACATGGTCAGGCAGGTTGTGGATCTTTACCCATTCGATGGGCTTTTTGATCATGGAAGGATCCCATTTAGAAGCATTGTTGGGATCAAATCCTGCATACGTATATAGTTTCTGGATTTCAGCAGTACCGTTGATTTCGTTACCGCTTTCATCGTAAAGTTTTGGACCTTTTTCGTAAGTCTGGATAGACTTGTGACAGTTCATACACACATTCACCGAAGGAATGGCGGCATGCTTGCTGTCCCATGCTGAACCGTGGCAGTACAAACAGCTGATCTGGTTGATACCGGCATGTACTTTATGGGAATAATAAATAGGCTGCTCAGGCTGGTAATCTTTCTGGCGGCCCAGGCCGATAGCTCCTTTTGCTACCAGGTAACCACCAATTACAAAGAAAACCAGTGCCAGAACGGCGATATAGGCTTTATTGCGATAGAAAGGAACCGGCTCAGGGCGGACAATACCTTCTGCGTCATCGCTCATTTTCTTCAGGTTGCTGTTCACCTGCATTAAGATCAGAGCGATAACAGCAAGGATCAGAGAGATAATTCCGAAAATGATGGCATTATTACTGATAGGAGCTGGCTCACCGACCGGCCCCGCTTTTGGTGCTTTTGATTTAGCCACCTCATCATTTACATATGCTACTATATTATCTACATCGGCGAGGGTTACATCGGCAAAGCCAGTCATCATTGAACCGTATTTGGCTTTCAGGCCCTGAGTATAGGCATCATTGGCCATATAAGCTGCCGGATTGTTGATCCATTTCAGCAACTCATTATGGTCTGCCCATTTACCTCTTTCTTCCATGCCCATTAAGGCTGGTCCTGTACCGTCTTTGAATACGTTATGACAGGCAGCACATTTTCCTAAAAAAACGGCTTTACCTGCTGCAGGATCACCTGCTGCATAACTATTATTGACTACAGAAAAAACAAAAAAAGAAAAGCAGAATACTATCAGTCGCCGGCCGATTGGTTTACAAGGAATCATAGACACAATTGATTCTGAAAAAATGTGGATAAAAACCGATAAACAGCCGCAAAAATAAGCCATCAACCTATCAAAAAGACAAGCGGTTTAACTTTTTTTTGATCCGCTACCAGCCTGCATTTCAGCCGATTTAAGGGGTTTTCTGTAAGGTACTAAAAGTTGTTTGTCATAAAGAGGTCAACTTCGTATAAAGCTTCAACATATGTGAAAATTTGAGACAGATCAAGCACACAAAAAACAAAAGAATGACGAAGGGCGCCTGTTTGCTGGCTGTTTTTTCCGCAATTTTGCGGCTCATTACCCGGCACCAATCTTTTTCCCGGTTTTTATCGGCTCTATATGTTTGAAAAGCTCCAGAAAAAATGGAAAGTAAACGGGCTGCAACTGGCCCTCATCCTTTGCACCTTCGCCATTGGCGGCAGTGCTACCGGTTTTGTAGGCAAAAAGGTCATGAATGTGCTGCAGATACAGCAGGACTGGTTGTGGGCAGTGGTTTATATCCTGCTTGTTACCATTATATGGCCAATGGCGGTACTGATCGTAAGCATTCCATTCGGACAATTTCGCTTCTTTATTAATTATATCCGCAAACTGGGCAGCAAGCTGGGATTAGTCAAGGCACCGGAATCACCAGCGGTTTCCGAACCGGTACATATTGCCATTTTTGCCTCTGGCAGCGGCTCAAATGCCCAGAAGATCATTGACTGGTTCCGGAAAAACCCTTTGGTTAAAATAGTACTGATTGTTTGCAACAACCCAAAAGCCGGTGTACTTGACATTGCCCGCAAAGAACAAATTCCGGTATTACTAATAGAAAAGGATCGCTTCCTCACTGGCGATGCATACCTCCATGAACTGATTGAAAAAAGGACCGACCTTATTGCACTGGCAGGCTTTCTTTGGAAAATCCCCGGCACCCTCGTCAATGCTTACCGTGATCATATAATTAATATACATCCCGCCCTATTGCCTAAATACGGGGGAAAAGGAATGTATGGTCAAAGAGTGCACCAGGCTGTAATTGACAACAAGGAAAAGGAAACTGGTATAACCATTCATTATGTGGATGAAGTTTACGACAATGGTAAGATCATTTTCCAGGCCCGTTGCACTGTTAATGATAATGATACGGTTGCTTTACTCTCAAAACGGGTACAGGAGCTGGAACATGAGCATTACCCCCGGGTAATTGAATCGCTGATAAATTAATTTCAATAGTATCTTTCTGTTTCTTTTTAAATCAGCAAAAATGAAAAAGATAATTCTTGTTTCATCTCTTATTATTTTTCAAGTAATCAGCTTTGCACAACAGCCAGTAGTTACCGCATCGAAGGCTACAGTACTCACGCCGGCAAAACCGGAAGCAGCCGGCTTTTCGGCAGAAAGGTTGAAGCACATTGATGAAAACATCAACCAATGGATTGCAGACGGAAGGCTGAACGGTGGTGTAGCGCTGATCATCAGAAACGGAAAAATCGTTTACCATAAAGCGTTTGGATTTGATGACCTGGAAAAAACAAAACCACTCCGCACCGATAATATTTACCGTATTGCTTCACAGACAAAGGCCATTACCAGTGTAGCCATCATGATGTTATATGAAGAAGGAAAGTTTTTATTAGACGACCCGGTCAGCCGTTATATACCTGAGTTTGCCAAACAGCAGGTATTGGACAAGTTCAATCCAGAGGATACAACCTACACTACCGTTCCTGCCAAATCAGAAATTACCATCCGGCAGTTACTTACCCATACTTCCGGTGTCAGCTACCCGCAAATAGGCACTAAAGAAGCTAATGCTATTTATGCAAAAGCCCGTTTAATGGCCGGTATCGGAGTGGACAACAACCGTTCTCTCGCTGCCGATGTAAAAACCATTGCAAAGCTGCCGCTCATGCACCAGCCGGGTGAAAAATTCACCTATGGTTTTAACACAGATATCCTGGGATACTTAGTGGAATATTTTTCCGGAACGAGCCTGGATGCCTTTTTCCAAAAAAGAATTTTTGAACCATTGGGCATGAATGATACCTGGTTTTACCTGCCTGCTGCCAAACAGAGCCGCCTGGTCAATCTGTATGTTGAAAAAGATAAGCAACTTGAAAAGCCGGGAGCTATGGTTGATTTCAATGGCGAGATCAATACAGATTATCCTAAAATGCAAAACACTTATTACTCCGGTGGCGGCGGTCTTTCCTCCACCACAAAGGACTACGCTGTTTTTCTGCAAATGCTGCTGAATGGCGGCACTTACAACGGTAAGCGGTTACTGTCACGCCACACAGTACGGATGATGACGATGAACCAGATCGGAGACATCAGCAGGGGGATCAATAAGTTCGGACTGGGTTTTGGTATCACTACTGAAAGGGGTAGCTCCTTATTACCTGCGCCGGAAGGTGTATATGAATGGGGTGGCGCTTTTGCTACCACTTATTGGGTTGATCCAAAAGAAAAACTGATTGGTATATTCTACAGGCAGTTGTGGAGATCAACCTTTGGCGAAACAGCCAATAAGTTTAAAGTGCTGGTGTATTCAGCACTGAATGATTGATTGTTCTTTTATCATTCATTTAGCACTTTCTTTCGTTACTTGCCACCCTGTTAGTTGAAAAGTTGATCAGTTAACTGGTTAAAAAGGCAACCCTGAACGCTGTTGAAATTTTTTATACCCATACTCGCCATTTCGTTACTGCTTTCCTCATCTGCTATCGGGCAGTTTTACAAAATCAGGGGGACTGTATATGACAGTTCCCGCAACTATCCCATTGAACTGGTGAGTGTGCTTAGCACTTCGGGAACAGGAACCGTTACCAACTCAGAAGGTTATTATGAAATAGAAGTGCAGGAAAAAGATTCCATCTGGTTCAGCTACCTGAATAAACCCACAATGAAATTTCCGGTACTGAAGATTATCAACCCGATGTCCTTTGATATTTCCATACAGATAAGTGTACCAATGCTTAGAGAAGTGAAGATCAAGCCGAGAATATACAAGCAGGATTCTACACAAAACAGGCTGGACTATGCTAAGATTTTTAATTACCAAAAACCCAAACTGAAAACCGTAACACCGCAGTATGGAGTAGGTGCCGGTTTCGATGTAAATGAGCTTATCAATATGTTTCGTACCAAGCGAAACAGAAGCATAGCCTCCTTCCAGAAAAGGTTACTGGAAGAAGAACAGGAAAAATATATCAACTATCGTTTCAACAAAGCACTGGTTCGCCGGCTTACGCTATTGGATGGCAACGAACTTGACAGTTTTATGCGGGTCTTTCGTCCTTCCTACATATTCACCACCATGGCCGGTGATTATGAATTTCAGTATTACATCAAAGAAGCTCTCTATCGTTTTAAAAGAGGGTTACCACCACTGGATCCTTTCCGCAAGGAAGATGAATAACAGGTCATGCTGCTTTTATTACATTTTTTCTCGCAATGGCGCAAAAGACGCTAATGCTTTTTTCAAGTCAAAAAAGAAAAGTATTTTAGTCTTACCCGTTGAAACTGTCTTTAATTTTTTCACTCTTAAACAATTTCAATGAAAAGGATCCTGGCCTTAGCCATTTTAGTGTTTCTCATTTGCTCTGCTGCTATTGCACAGAAAGAAAGTACCCGGTCATTTATCGGCGATAGCCTGGACCAATATGTTGAAAAAGCATTGGGCGACTGGCAGATACCCGGTGCAGCGGTAGCTGTTGTAAGAGGAAGTAAAATTGTATACATGAAGGGGTATGGAGTAAAAGAAATGGATACAAAGAATTCCGTGGATGAAAATACGCTGTTCATGATCGGCAGCAATACCAAGGCTTTCACCGGAACTGCACTGGCCATGCTGGAAAGCGAGAAAAAATTATCGCTGGAGGATAAAGTGCAGAAGTGGTTACCTGATTTTAAATTATATGATCCCTGGGTTACCAAAGAGGTCAATATAGCCGACCTGCTTTGCCACCGCCTGGGTTTTGAAACCTTCCAGGGAGATTTTATGTATTTCGACTCTGACCTTACCACTGCACAGGTAAGAGAAAAGTTTGGCAAAGTAAAACCGATGTATGGCTTCCGTAACAAATGGGGTTATTGCAATGCAGCCTTTATGACCGCAGGAGAAATAATACCCAAGGTAACCGGTAAATCATGGGCAGAATATATATCAGAGAAAATCTTCATACCGTTGGGCATGAGCCGCAGCCTTGCTTTATGTAAGGAAATAGAGACCGCCACCAATAAGTCCGCTGCACATACTGTGGTGATGGGGGAACTGAAAAAGATTCCTTATGGGCAGCTGGATAACATGGCTCCTGCCGGCAGTATCTCTTCCAGTGCAAGTGATATGAGTAAATGGGTGCTGGCACTGCTGAACGATGGCAAAATGGAAGATAAAGCGGTAATACCATCAGCTGCCATTAAACGTACCCGGCAGCCCGAATCCATCATGGGTGATGGCGGGCATATGTTCAACAAAGCACACTTCAATCTGTATGGCCTTGGTTGGTTCCTGGAAGAGTATGCCGGAAGAAAAATTGTGGCGCATACCGGAGGGGTTAATGGTTTTGTTACCAGTGTTTGCCTGGTTCCGGAAGAGAAACTCGGCATTATTGTACTCACCAATACAGATGCCAATGGCTTTTATGAAGCTTTGCGAAACGAGATACAGGATGCCATGCTTGGATTGCCTTTCCGAAACTATAGCAATGTGTACATGAGTTATCACCGCAGCAGCGAAGAAAAAAAGGAAAAAGAATGGAGCAATGCAAATGATACTATTGCCATGAAGAAGCCCACTGCCCTGCCGCTTACGGCTTATGCAGGCGAATACAATCACAATGTATATGGAAAGATGAATATTAAGATGGAAGATGGAAAACTGGTGATGCGTTTCGAACACCACAAAGGCATCTTTGGAACACTGGAGGCATTAGGGGGCAACCGATTCTTCTGTATTTACAGCGATCCTCTTTATGGAAGAAAAAAACTGGAGTTTGCTGTTCAAGGTGGTAAAGTAAAGTCTCTCACGGTAAGAGTAGCTGATTTTGTTGAGTTTACTCCTTATGAGTTTATGAAAATAAAATAGAGGGTCATCCATTTGACTGGGCACTGCGCCACTCCTGTGGCGTTGTACCCACTTCTTGTTTAAATACCCTGGCAAAATACCCGGGATCGTTGTACCCACAATCCAATGCAATGGCTGCAATACTTAAGGATGGATTGAGCAATAATTCTTTTGCTTTATTTAAACGGACAATCCGAATGAATTTATTGGGTGAACAACCGGTAAGTGCTTCCAGTTTACGGTGTAACTGTGAGTGGCTCATAAAGACCTGCTTACAAAGCTGTTCCACACTGAACTTATAATTAGTAAAATTAGCTTCTACTATCTCCCTGACTTTTATTACAAATTCATGTTCTGTTTTTTCTTCCCTGAAGGTTTCTGTACTGTGTTTAGGTTCAGCTTCCGTGATGTCTGTTATACCAATTTGCCTGCTGTAATACTGCTGCAGGTTTTTCCTGAGTTCTAATAATTTTCTTATTCTCAGCAACAGCTCTTCCTTATGAAAAGGTTTTTCCAGGTATACATCGGCACCTTTCTCCAATCCTTCCAGTTTGCTTGGCATATCCGCTTTTGCCGTAAGCATTATCACCGGTATATGACTTGTCCTCTCATCCTCTCTTAATTTACGGCACATTTCAAACCCGTCTACAAAAGGCATCATTACATCGGTGATTATCAAATCAGGTATAATATCTACGGCAATATCAAAGCCTTCTCTTCCATCTTTACCCACTGCCAATTTATAATCCGGTAAACAGCTTGCAGTATAGGCTACTACATCAGCATTATCTTCCACCAATAAGATTAATGGATTGGTATTGCCAGTATTTTCAGATTGAATGAAATGAGCCATTGATTTTTCCACTTCAGGTGATGTTATACTTTTTTCATTGTATGGTGGTATAACAAGGCTTTCACCATCAACGGGGTTTGCTTTGGTTAATGGGATAGTAATAATAAACTCCGTGCCCCTGGTTGCGCCTACCGGAGGACTTTTTACAGCAATTGTTCCATTCATCAGTTTTACCAACTCCCTGGTGAGGGAGAGCCCGATGCCGGTTCCTTCTGCCTTACGGGTGTGGCTATTGTCCAATTGATAAAAGCGATCAAATATGTGTGCAATCTGATTTTCGGGTATACCAATACCGGTATCTTTTACCTTTAACACCAGCGTTGTTTGATCGCTGTTGGCAGCTGCCTGCTGTGAAATACTAACATATACATTACCGGATGCCGGTGTGAATTTTAATGCATTGGAAAACAAGTTGGTAATGATTTGTCTTATTTTCTCCGCATCAAATGCTACGTTCAATTCGTCTGTGTCTGCTAAAAAGTGAAACTGCTTTTGCTGACTGGCCGCCAAAGATTGAAACGACTCTACGATATATCGGAGGAAAGCTACAATATCGCCTGTTATCAGGTTCAACGTCATTTTTCCGTCTTCCAGTTTTGACAGATCCAGCATCTCATTTACCAGGTTCAATAAATTTTCTCCATTCCTAACAATCATATCTACACCGGTGTGCAGGTGCTTTTCCGGGTCATTCTTTACCTGGTTGGCCATACCCAGGATAACGGTAAGCGGTGTCCTGAATTCATGGGTGATGTTGGCATACAGTTGTGTCTTTACAGTGTCTAATTCTTTTACCCGTTTCGCTTCCTGCTGCTCATAATGTAACTGAGATTGCAGCTTTGCTTTATTTATTCTAAACTTAAAGTATGTTCTTACGGCAAATCCGATCAACAGCAAATAGGTAAGATAAGCCCACCAGGTGCGCCACCAGGGTGGCTTTACAATAATTTTTAACTCCGCTATTTTATCACTCCATACCCCCTGGCTATTACTTCCCTGCACCTTAAAAGTATAAGTACCAGATGGCAGGTGCAGGTAGGTGGCCGTTCTCCTGGTGCCGCTTTCTACCCAATCATCATCAATGCCCACCAACTGATACCGGTATTTATTCTGCGCAGGAGCGGTAAAATCAAGCGATGAAAATTCAAGGGTCAAAATATCCTGCAGATAATTTAATGTAATAGACTGTGTTTGTTCAATGGCAGATTGTAATACACCGGTTTTGTCATTGGGCAAAACCGCTTTATTGCCGATCAGAATACTGGTGATAAAAACATTGGGCGAGAACCCACTTTGTAAAACTGATGCCGGATTAAAAATATTCAACCCGTTGATACCACCAAAAGCAAGGTTTCCGTTGGGCAGTTTTGCAAAGGCACCGGTATTAAACTCATCATCCTGCAGGCCGGATGATTTTGTAAAGTTTCTGAAACTATAGGCAGTTCCTCTGTCGTTTTTAGTTGCAGACATACAAAAAATACCTTTATTGGTACTGCCCCAGATATTACCCGCCTCATCTGTAAGTATGCCATACACTACATCATCCGGCAAACCATCTTTTATCGTCAGGTGAAAAAAATTGCCTGTAGATTTATCAAGCCTGTTCAAGCCACCCCCCTTCGTAGCAATCCATATATATTTTTCAGGCGCCTGCGGGTCTTCTAAAAAACAAGAAACTAAATTATAATTGAGCGAATTACGATCATTACTATTGTTATAAAACCATTTTACCTGTGCTGTTAAATTACTGCCGCTTGCAAGGACAATTTTTGCAAAGCCATTTTCTGCCCCCACCCAAACAACTCCTTCTCTATCCTGGAGCAAAGAAGTGTAAATAATTTTAGGACCTCCTTTGCTGATATCTATACTATCCAGTTTGCTGGCCGCTTTGTTAAAAATATAAATGATACCATCCAAACCCGGAAGCCAAATATTTCCGCTTTTATCTTCCAAAAAAGGTTGCTTTTTACCATAGGTTGGATTATAACGTATATGTGGATACGCAACCAGCAAATTGGTTTCAGGGGTATAGGAGTAATAACCGGTTTTATCGCTTTTTATCCAGTAGTCCTTTTTTGAAGAAAAAATAAAATTGTCAATCTGTGTGACCGAAGGTATTTTTTTGAAGGCATTGTTTACAAGTGTATCGTTCTTTAGTTGCAGCCATTCGTAGGAATAATCTGCTAAAAAGAAATCGTTGTCCGCTGCTGGTACTATCAGGCGTATGCTTTTGCCTTTGGCTTTTGTGGTAAATATTGTATTGGTGGAACTATATTTCCGTAGCCCATAGCCAACAGAGCCACTCCATAATATTCCAGACTGGTCAATAATAAAAGGGTAACAAATCCTGATGGCACTGTCTACCGGTAACCTTTCGTTCCAGTTTGCTGGTTTTCCTTTTTCCCGCCTGCTGATGTCGTAAAAAAATAATTCCCGGTGATGAAATTCCCACAGAGCACTGTTGGGGTTCAGCATGATATTGCCTTCGGGCATCCTGTTGGTATCAAACAAAGGAATAATATCTCTCCCATCATACAGGAAAAGGTTATTATTGATTAAAACAGATCCGTCTTTATTCAGATAGCCATTGTTATACAATTTCCCGTTGGGTAAGGGAATGAAGTCGTTATTTCCAGGGTCAAACCGATAAACCATTCCATCCATACCGCCAATCCATATCTTACCAGTTTTATCTTTTCCCATACCATATACCTGGCTGTTATTAGGTAATGAAAGCCTGGTAACCAGTGGCAACAAGTCTTTTTCTAAAAAATCACTGGTTATAGTTACTATATTAAGACCAGCTGCATCGGTGGCAATAAGCATTCTGCCATCGGGCATTTCTTCCATGGTTTTGATGCCATTGCCGGAAAGACTATTGGGATTTGAAGGTGCATGGGCAATCCGGTAAAAGATGCCGGTTTTCTTATCATAAATGTTTACACCGGCATTTTCTGTGCCCACCCATATTCTGCCTTTGCTGTCTTCAAACAGTTTAATGATGGTATTACTACTGAGGGTATGGTCATTGTAGGGGTCGTTAGTGAAGATTTTAAAACTATAACCGTCGTAGCGGTTCAGGCCGTTTTTGGTGGCTATCCAAATAAATCCTTCGGCATCCTGCAGCATATCAAACACCATACCCTGCGATAAACCCTGTGCTATCGAAATGCTTTCGTAGTCCTTTTCTTTTTGTCCAAAAGCCACTCCAGCTGCCCCTATAAAGGCAACGATAAGCAGCAGTTTAATTTGGCTAAGTTGTTTTGGCACCCTGCTATAAAGATAGCAGTAACAGGCTTTTATAGATTACGATGTTACAATAAATCAAGGCTGTTTTTCCGAAAATGATGAATTTATCCTGTTGCTGCACAATTTGTCCTGCTGATTGCGGAAAAAGTAAAGCTTAATGGTGGATTTGTACTCACAAAAGGCCAGTTTTCAGGTGAGCTTTATGCTGATTTACAATTGAATCATTACCATTCTTTTCACCAAAAAAATTCTAACATGAAACACAGATTTAATGCAAAGCTTAGCGCATTCTTCCTTTTTGTTATGCTGGCCCCTTTTTGTAGCATTGGCCAAACGAAGAATGTTATTTCTACCCACCGGGTTTTTCCAAAAATGGATAAAGTAGCGGAGTTTGAAAAGGCCCTTGCTGCCCATGCCCAAAAATACCATACCGGAGATGCCCATTGGAGGGTGTTTGCCATTCAGTCGGGTCCGGATTTTGGCGGTTATCATATTACGGAAGGCCCTACCAGCTGGGCTGGTGAAGATGCAAGAGGTGATCTGGGCGCAGATCATATGCTGGATTGGAATAAAAATATCGCCGTTCATTTAACCGACAGGCAGTCCGGCGGTTACTCCGTTTACCAGGATTCGTTAAGTACTGTTGCCTTAGGAGATTTTTCAGACAAAATCAATATATCGCATATTTATCCCAAAGTTGCCCAGGGCGAAAATGTGGTAAAAATCATCAAAAAACTGAAAAAAACATGGGAGGCATCCGGCGTAACAGTAGCCGTATATATTGCCAGTTCTTCCGGACCGGCACAGTACACTTTGGTAACAAGGTATAAGCAAGGGCTAAAAGAAAGAGCTGCCGGTTTTCGCAAGCCATTCAAAGAAGTATATGAATCCGTTAACGGCGAAGGCTCCTATGCGCAATACCTGAAAGATGTTGCTGAATATGTAAATGAAAGCTGGAGTGAGCTGCTTTTTTTACGCAAGGAGTTAAGTTCAAAATAACTCTCTCAAATGAGATTAGAGGCCCCGGAGATGCTAAAACTCCGGGGCTTTATAAAACATCAGTGTCAAAACTACCCGGCTGTCCCTGTTTTAATAAAATAAACCAAACAACATAAGTAACAAAAAAGCGCTTATGAAAAAGAACTATTACAAAAAATCAAATAGCATAGCAATATTGCTGGCAATTGTTCTTTTAGCCACAGCTTTTTACAGTTGCAAACAGGAAAACAAAGAAGCAAAAGACCCTCTTGTAAAAACAGAAACGCCTGAATACTATTTATTACGTCCTGCGCTTGAGAAGTCTTATGGCTACAGCCATGCTGTGAAAATTGGAGATGATCTTAAAATATCAGGAGCGGTAAGCATGGACGACAAGGGCACTATTGTAGCGCCAGGAAATATGGAACAACAAATGAAAAATTGCTATAGTGACTTAGAAAAAATCCTGAAGCACTATGGCTACACTTTTGACGATGTTGTTGCAGAGAATGTTTACACAACTAATATGAAAGATTTTATTAGTGTCTCGGGGCTTCGTAACTCAATTTACAAAAAGCAATTCCCTACCGGCACCTGGCTTGAAGTAAAGGGACTTGCCGTAGATGGACAACTAATTGAGATAGACATGGAAGCGCATAAGTCAAAATAACCTCTTCCATAGTTCTTGGGGACACTAACCTCTGCAAGTCAAATAAACTGTAACAATCAATCACCACCTTATCCATTATTATACTATGCAAGTTGTCAAAACCATTACACTGCCAAAAAGCAAGAGCCTGCCATCCCTCTCAGAGAATTCATTTCTTCGTTACTTCAATTTTATTGCCTTGTATTTTGCGCAAGGTGTGCCGGAAGGGATGCTTACGTTTGGTATTCCTGCCTGGCTGGCTGTAAATGGAAAGTCACCGGGCGAAATAGCCAGCTTTGCCATAGTTGCCGTATTGCCATGGAGTTTTAAATTTTTAGTTGCACCACTTATGGATCGCTATACCTATTTGCCTATGGGCCGAAAAAGACCCTGGGTATTGTTAGGACAAATCGGGCTGGTTGCAAGTTGTATCTACATGGCTTATATCCCTGAACCACTTAACAACTTAAATCACCTGATGATGGCTGCGTTTTTCATTTCCTGCTTTGGTGCGTTTCAGGATGTGGCCACCGATGGAATGGCTATTGATGTCATTCCTGCCGGACAACAGGCAAAAGCTAATGGTTTCATGTGGGGTTCAAAAATTATTGGTATGTCTCTGTCACTTGCCGCTGGTAGCTGGATTTTAAATAAATATGGTTTTACATCTGCGATGCTTACAATGGCAGTAGTTATTGGCCTTATCATGCTGGTACCGCTATTTTTAAAAGAAAGACAAGGCGAAAAATTAACCCCTTTTTCGAGAGGAGAAGCATCACCTGAAACTAAAAAATTGCAAATAGAAAGCTGGCGTTTAATTTTTAAATCATTATATAGCGTATTCAGTTTGCGCAATTCCCTGCTAATTGCTTTACTGCTCTTTATTTGCCAGGGAAGTACGAAATATATTGCTACCCTGCTCCCCATTTTTACAGTGAACGAACTGGGATGGAGTAATGTAGAGTACTCACAATACTATGCCACCGCCAAGTTGATCGGCGGTATTTTGGGTATGCTCTTAGGTGGCGTTTTAATTGAAAAATACGGCAAAAAAAGTATGATGAACTTTTACCTGCTGGGCTTTATCGTAATTATAACCATATTCTCCTTTTCAAAAATATACTGGGCCAGTAAAAGTTTTATTTATGCTTTTATGATTGTACAAAATGTACTTTACACTTTGGCCTGTATCAGTCTTTTTGCCATTGCCATGCAATGTTGCTGGAAAAAAGTGTCGGCCAGCCAGTTTACCTTATACATGACCATTGCTAACCTCGGACAAATTTTATTTGCCGCTTTCATTGGACCTGTAAAGGCAGCTTTCAGCTGGCAAACTTCATTTCTCATCTTTGGGGTGATGATAGCAGCCGGATGGTTATCCCTCCGGTTTTTAAATATCAAAAAACAAGAAGAGGCCGTTTCCGTGCTGGATAACAAAGATAACAGTAGCGGACAGTGGCAGGCAGGTTAGGATAAAGGTTCCGGCTGTTTCCCGTTATAAAAAATCTTATCTTTTGCTGGTGGCTGCTATCCGTCTTTGAAAACTCCCATTTATTACAAACCATAAACCAGCAAAATGGAAGTACACCACCATGCTCACACTGCCCGAAAAAAATGGACACACTATTTCTGGGAGTTTCTCATGTTGTTTCTTGCTGTGTTCTGTGGATTTTTAGCAGAGTACAAATTGGAGCAGACTATTGAACGGCACCGGGAAAAGGAGTTCATATTATCCATGATTGAGGATGCGATGACGGACACAACCAATATCCATGCTGCCATACCGCTCAATTTGGAAAGAGCCGGCTATGCCGACAGCCTGAGTATTGCCTGCTTGAATTACCGGGGAACACAGCCGGAAAACACAAACATTTATGAAACACACCGTAACTGTATTTACCGCCCGGACCTTGTGTACCCTACCGATCGCACCTTGTTCCAGTTGAAAAACTCAGGTGGCATGCGGCTTATCAGAAAAAAGAAAGCCACGGAAAGTATAATTGCTTATGACAATAGCGGGAAAAGACTGATTAATCAACAAACTTATTATGAAACATACCTGAATGACCTCACTAATTCTTCGGCCCAGCTGATGAATTTTCTAGTATTATGGGGGCATAGCAGAAAAGAAGTGCATCCATATGATACTGCGAAACTGATAAATCCAGATCGCTTAAAACTGATGGAAATGGGAAATATAGCCGTGATCTACAAAGGTGTTCTACTGCAATATATCAACCGCTTAAAAGAAATGGAAAAAGAATCAGTTGTCCTGATTAATACACTTAAAAAGGAATATCATATAAAATAAATCAATTAATGCATTTAAAATACTGTTGTATGAAAAGTAAATTGTTTCTCCTGTTTCTTTTGATCCGTATTCTTGCGTATGGACAGGCAGACAGTACTGATCTTATTGTACAGAAGATGATGAAGGATCAAAAGATCACCGGTCTTTCACTGGCTGTTATAAAAAACGGCAACCCGGTCGTTAACAAAGGATATGGATTGGCCAATGTGGAACACAATGTGCCTGTAACTGCAGAAACCGTCATCAGGCTTGGTTCCGTGAGCAAGCAATTTTTTACCACAGCCATTCTTAAATTACAGGAGGAAGGAAAGCTGAGCATTGAAGATTCTGTACATACGTTTTTTCCAGATGCTCCTGAAACATGGAGACCGATACAAGTAAAGCACTTAATGTCTCACACTTCAGGCTTGAAAAGAGAAAGCCCGGCCTATGATAATAATAAAATGATAAGTGACCTTGAAATCATTAAAGCGGCTTATCCGCTGCCGCTGGATTTTAAAACCGGTGACAAATACCAATACTGCAATCTTGCCTACTATATGCTGGCACAAATCATCACACAAGTCAGCGGCAAGCCCTGGCAGGATTATATACAGGAAAAGCTTTTTTTACCTGCAGGCATGAAGAATAGCCGCATGACAGACTTTTATCCCATCATTCCTAATCGTGCAAGTGGTTATATGCACAAAAAAGGTGTGCTGGTGAATGCGGATGCTATGTACGCCGTGAGGCCCAGCGGTGGTTTTCTTTCTACCAGCACCGATATGATACTTTGGGATAAAGTACTGAGAGAAAAAAATATCATCCTGAAAAAAGAAAACTGGGAATTACTATGGCAGCCATTTATAAAAACAGCAGATGTTCCGGGTTCAAAAGCGTACTATGGCTTTGGATGGATGATTGATGAGTATAACGGCCGTAAAATGGTGATGCACGGTGGTGCCAATATTGGTTTTCGTTCTTATTATACCCGTTTTGTAAATGACGGTTTGTCTATCATTATTATGACCAATACAGATGAGGCCAATCCGGCAGCTATTGTAAGGGCTTTATCCGATTATTATTTCCGAAACAAATAAACTCAGCAACTATTTTTAATAAACAACAATGGAAGTACACCACCACTCTCATACGGCCCGCAAAAAATGGACACATTATTTCTGGGAATTTCTCATGTTGTTTCTTGCAGTGTTTTGTGGTTTCCTGGCAGAGTACCAGTTGGAACATAAGATAGAAAGGGACAGGGCAAAAGAACTGGCAAAAAGTTTTTATGAAGAGTTGAGAAGTGATTCGGCAAACGTTGTACTTAAATCTGCAAACAGGATAAGACAGGAAGATGCCCTTAAGTATCTTATTAAGTATTTTAAAGACAGCAGCCTTACCGATGTTTCCAAAACGTTTGCAATAAATTTTCTTTATGGTATCAACTTCCGGTCCCCTTCCCTTTTTGAACCAAGAACCGTGGTGCTGGAACAGCTTAAAAATTCTGGGGCTCTGCGTTATTTTAAGAATAATGAACTGCAAAAATTAATCGGCGACTTATCCGTAGCCATTCATAATATTAATGACAGGCAGGGACTGGAAGGCTCCATCAGGCTGGAATATATCAACCCGATCATGATACGTCATTTTGATTTTGACTTCCAGTCACAACTAACACAGGATGGAAAAATACTCATTTTTGATGCGATAGTTGATTATGAAAAGAATAATGAAATAATACCTTTTCAATTAAAAGCCCTGGATAAACTGGACAGGCTATATGCAATAAATATTCTGAACAACTACTGTTTTAACGCATTAAATTCTACCCGTACATTACATTATAAAAATTATAGCGAACTGAATGCCCGGTTACTCAAGCTGCTGAGAAAAGAATATCACCTGAAATAAAATTTAAATATTCATCATGTTCGGAAATAATGATACATGGAAGGGCCGGCTAATTCGATTTGTGATATATGTAATAGTGGGCTTTTCTTGTGCTTTTCTGTATAAATACTTCAAAAAATAATTTTTATGGAAGTACACCACCATTCACATACCGCCCGAAAAAAATGGACGCATTATTTCTGGGAGTTTTTGATGTTATTCCTTGCTGTGTTCTGTGGATTCTTAGCTGAGTATCAATTGGAACATTACATAGAAAAACAACGTGCAAAAGAATTTGCCTTATCGCTTCACCGGGATTTAACAGCAGATACGCTGGCGTATGAAAGGAATATCAAAAATTTAAATACCTGTGTCACTAATATTGATTCACTAATTGGGTTACTTGATAAAAAAGGAGAAATTATTAAGAATACAAGCAGTATTTACAAGCTGAGTGTATATGCTTTTGTTTTTCCCGGAGGCAAACCCAATGAATCTACCATTCAGCAATTGCTCAACTCCGGTTCGCTTCGTTATTTCAGAAGCAACAGGTTAATTGACTCTGTTAAAGAATACAACAGGGAAATACAATTGTTCAAAGATTTCAGGGAGGATATCGGGAGTTTTAATATTGAATTCCGGAAAGCGCAGGGAAAAGTGTTGGAATTGAATCCTCTCATTACAGCTTTCTCACTCCAAAGTACTTTTGAAATGGAAAAAATACATCCCAATTCTTTGTTCTTTCCCCCCAATACTCAATTATTGACAACCGACCCTTTCCTTTTAAAAGAATATGCAAACTGGTGCACCCTTAAAAAGTTTTATATGAACCGCTCAGCATTGCATTTTAAATTTTTGAAACTACAGGCCGGGGCGGTACTACGGCTACTAAAAGAAGAATATCATTTTAAATAAGCAATATGGAAGTACATGCACACACCCATACATCACGAAAAAAATGGACCCACTACTTCTGGGAGTTTTTGATGTTATTCCTCGCAGTGTTTTGCGGGTTTTTAGCAGAATATCAACTGGAGCATAAGATTGAAAAGGACAGAGAAAGAAAATTTATGCGGTTGCTGGTGCAGGATCTGCAATCGGATAGTGATTCCATTGCAAAAATAAAAATCTACCGGGTAATAAAACATGACCAGGCTGATTCCCTTCGAAACGCATTAATAAACGGCACTTATAAAACCAATGGCGCCAATGTGTATTTGTGGGGAAGGGATATTTCCCGCCGCCGCTTTTTCCTCTCAGCCGATGGCACCATGCAACAATTGAAAAATGCCGGGAACCTCCGGCTGATCCACAACCAGGAGCTGGCACAAAAAATCATTGCTTATGATGTTACTTACCGCAGCTACCTGCGGCAACTGGATGTAGAAACAGAATTGGTGACCGATTACCGTACTTATGCGGCCCGGGTTTTTGATGGCGGTGTTTTCCAGCTATTATCCATCAACAATGTGGCCTATAAACCCGAGGGTAATCCACAGCTTTTTGACAGCTCTCCGGCAGCTATCAATGAAATGATTAACAAAATAAATTACCTCATGGGCAGCCAGTACAGGCTTACACAGTTGCTGGATGAGCTGAATGAAAAAGCAACTGAATTACTTGTACTTATTAAAAAAGACTACAGGATAAAATAGATTATGGAATTACATCATTGTTCTTCCGCACGGTAATCCTTACCTTTTGATTGCTGATTCTTACAAAAGCCATTGTTTGCCAAAAATACTTTCATCAACCTGGGTAAAGAGATACTATCACTTTAACCGATTTTATGGAAGTACAACATCATCAACACACCCATCATAAAAAATGGACACAGTATATATGGGATTTCTTTTTGCTTTTTCTCGCCATCACCCTTGGGTTTATTGTAGAGAACAGGCGGGAACATTTTGTAGAGCACAAACGGATGAAAAAATACCTCGTCAATGTGCTGCAGGATGTAAAAAGTAATATCAGGCAGATAGATTCCCTGCTTTCCCAAAACAAAACAATGCTGTTTCAGTACGATTCCCTGCTGGGTGAATTACTGAAAAAACCGGCACAGGTTGACCGGTACAGCTATGCTCAAAAAATATTCCCGGTTTTCATGCGGCTTTTTAAGAACCGGAAAGAAACATTTGAGCAGATGATCATGACAGGATCCCTGCGCTACCTGGATGACGATAAAGTGCTGAATGGTATTGTGGACTATAACCGCTTTGCCGATCTGACAGAATGGAGGGCAATGGAAAACGAACGAAAGATTGCCCTGGAACAGAATTACCCCGAGATCTACAGAAACTTTGATGCTTCCTGCCTGATGCTGGATATCCCTGGCAAAACAGCGGTACCCGGCCATAGTGACATCATAACCGGTAATGAGGCAGCGGCTTTTTGCAGTAATGTAAGTAAGGCTTTTGTATCCAGGATCAGGTTCATGCGATTGTCATACGACACTTATCAGCAGCTCAGGACACAAAGCCTCCATTTTGCAAAACTGCTGGAAGACTACCTGAATTAAGCCAGTTTCGGCCTGCCCGGGCCCAAAGATTACAATGAGGGCATTAGTATTAAAGGCTGTTTTTGCTTTTTGTATCCTGCCTTACTAATTTTATTCAAAACAGGATAACCATGGATCAAACAACTCTTGGCATCGGCACCCGTTTGCAGCACACCCAGTATGGGCCGGGTGTAATCGTTGGAATCAGGTATGCCACTTACCTGATTTCCTTTATCAATACAGGTGTAAAAGAAATCGACAAAACAGATGTAAACCTGGAAGAGATCATTCCGGAAAATGTATCAGTGGAAGTGGAAACACAAAGCGAAACTGAAAAATCTTTATTGAAGATCTTAAAAATGTGGGGCGGTATCACCGAAACAGTGCCCCTTGGTGATAAATGGATTAAAGGCATGATGCTATTACAACCTTTTGACAAATCATTAAAGCCAAAAGAAATTCCCATCGAAGATTTCTTTCACAAGATTGTGATGCTGCGTGACAGGCTAAGGGTATTGGAACAAAATATCAACAGCAGTAAAACCCTGAATGACGAAGAGAAAGTAAACATACAGCAATACATTACCCGATGCTATGGCTCATTGACCACCTTTAATGTACTGTTCAGGAATAAAGAGCAGTATTTTGTGGGAGAAAAGAGCAATAAAGATGAATGATTAAAAAGGGCGAAACCGGCCGGTTTCACCCTTACCTTTTTAATCACCCGCTGCAAAAAAGCAGCAGCTTCTTACGATTGTTTACGGGGACATGTGTTTAACCCCACCAGAGTGTACAGCGGGCAAAAACTAACCAGGCTGGTCAATACAAATACCCCACCCAGTATTACCATTACCAATCCAAATGTGCCTGTAACTGTTCCGCTGAAATAGAGGTAAGCAAATACAGCGGCAATTAAAACCCGGATGATGCGGTCAACGGTTCCCATGTTTGGTTTCATAACAAATAATTTTTTTAGTGATTAAAAAAGTTTTGTCAACAAAACAATTCCTGCAACTGCAGCGAGGCAGAGGATACAAACAAGAACCAGCTTTGCCCATTGCGATTTCATTGCCTGAATTGATGCTGTAAAACTATAAAGCCCGAACAAGATGGTACGGTGACATCAGTCACCAGCCTGAATGATTTCTATGCCATCCGGCAACTGCCGCACTTTTCCTTCCTGCTCCAGGCGTTTCATTACCCGGGTGATGACCTCTCTTGCGGTTCCCAGCTCACCTGCAATTTGTTTGTGCCGGAGTGATAAAATCTTTTCTCCTTTCAGTTTACTTTTCTCCAGTAAGTAGTTATATAGCCGTTGATCGAGTTTATCGAAAAGTAAAGAATTGATGGTGTCCAGCATTTCTGTATAGCGAAGATTGTATTGCTGGAAAAAAAGTTCGTTGATCTGCGGGTATTGCTTTACCCATTTGCTCAGTTTATCAGCAGGTAATAACAAAAGCAGTGAGGCATCCTCTGTAAAAGCAAATATGCGACTGGGAGCATTTGAAAGCCCCGCAGAAAAAGACATGATACAACTTTGGGCAGGGCCTATATAATACAACAGCAGTTCCTTCTCTTCTGCCCTGGTAAATGTTTTTACCAGCCCTTCCAGTACAATGGGAATTGCTTTTACATACTGTCCCTCCTTCAGTATCTCTACTCCCTCCGGTATTTCTTTTAACTGTCCGTATTCGGCAATTTCGTTGAGCAGTTCATTTGAAAATTCCGGCAAATATTTTTTAATTTCTGTAACAGCAAGCGGCATACTTAGATTGATTAGAGAATAAATCTACAACAAGTAGATCTTTAGTACCGGATCAAAGTTGATTTTCTGCATGCATATTGGTATATTTAATATCACTCCGCTTCCTGTGCAAACTTTCTGCTAAAACAAAAACCAACTTTCTAATGCAAACACTGGCTCCTGTAAAAGCTAATGAACGGGAAATTTTTATGGATGTGCTGCGGGGCATTGCCATCCTGGGCATTTTCATCGCCAACCTGGGCTCAGGTTTTAGCTGGTACAATGAAAGTGCCCATGCTACCGGCCCTTACCTGGTTCCCGGTTGGGACACTAAAATGAGCTTCCTGCACCATATGCTTATTGAAGGAAAATTTTATTCCATTTTTAGTTTATTATTTGGATGGGGCATTGCCCTGCAATTTAAAAGAGCAGAAAACAAGGGTATCAATGCTTTGCCAACGATCAGAAGAAGACTGTTGTTTATGTTATTGCTTGGAGCCATTCATTTATTGATTTGGCCGGGTGATATTGTGTTCTTTTATGCGTTACTGGCCTTTATCCTGCTGCCACTGAGAAAATTTTCTAATAAAACCCTCCTGATAACTGGTGCTATGCTACTGCTTTCTCCTATACTTCTTTACTGGGCCAAAATGACCTGGCCTGTTTTGAATTACCCGGCCGATTGGCTGTTACAAACAGGCATTAAGGTTGATACTGCCATTATGAATATTCAATCGGAAGAAGAGTTTATGAAAATTATGAACGAAGGGAGCTGGTTGGATCAATTGAAGATGAATATCAGCGGTTTCTTTTTCCGTTACAGGCATTTATTTTTTGTAAGCAGAATTCCCAAAGTGCTGGGCATGTTCCTGATCGGTTATGTGATTGGCCGTTCTGATTTTTACAAAAATATCCTGCAACATAAAAAACTACTGTATTGGGTTATCGGTATTGGCCTGGTGGTTGGATTACCTGCCAATTATTTCCTGGCAAAATACATGACTCACTTTAACCAGGAATATTTTACCCTGAAAATAAAAGGACTTTATCAAACGATCTTCTATGCATTAGGAGTAGCCCCGCTTGCCCTGGCTTATGTGGCCATTTTTATGCTTTGTTTTCAGTCAGCAGCAGGAAGAAAAATAATGTCGCTGGTAGCACCAGCCGGTAAAATGGCTTTTAGCAACTACAGCATGCAATCCCTGATCGGCAATTTTGTTTTTTTAGGAGCCGGGCTGGGCTTTATGGGACAGGTGGGCCCTGTGTATTATACCCTTTTCGGAATAGCCGTGTTCATCTTCCAGGTTGCATTTAGTACTTTCTGGTTAAAGTATTTTAATTATGGCCCTGTGGAATGGCTGTGGCGAAGTGCTACTTATAAAAAATGGCAACCTATGCGGAAGCTGAATAGCAGTTCCGGCACAGGCTAGTCTGGAATTCTTTAAAACGCTTTACGGGTTATATAAATTCAAAAATTAATAGTTTATGAAATACAAGAAAATTATCGGCACCATTACAGCAATGATTGTAAGTATCGCCTTCCTTAGTTTTTCTGTACATAACTATAACAACGATATTCCAAAGCTTTGGGATTTAAAAAAACTTAAATCGGCACATTTGCCACTGGTGGACAGGTCCATAGATGTGGAGCCAATAGCAGAAGATCTGTACAATAAAATTCCTGAACGCATTGCCTATAAAACATATCCCATGTATATGCCGGGCCGTGAGCCGAAGGGATATTATGAATGGCTACTGCAACAGGAGCCTGAAATTGTCTTTGATGCTTCAAAGCTCAAAACCGAAGAGGACTGGATAAAAGCAGGAGAGATCATTTACGAAATGCCGCAGAATTTTGATGGCTTCATTGACAGTGTTGTAAACCTTGAGGCGCTGCAGGGAATGGCAGCATTCATGAACTCGGTGCATATGCCGGTAGCCAGTGACGGCAGCATTCCATTTTTCAAATTGGTGATCCGCCAAAAAGGTAAGATTGAAGCTGGTACATTTTCCTGCGGCAATTGTCATAACAAAGTGATGCCGGATGGTTCTGTATTAAAAGGCGGGCAAGGTAATTATCCTTTTGATGACATATTTGGCGGCGGATTGAAAGGCCGTGCCGAAGAAACAAAAATGCCGGATAGCGCCGCCAATGCTATGGTAAGTCAATCCTTCAGGGGGTTGTTCGGTGCTCCGTGGATCAAACATCAAAGCCAGGACTATATAAATAATCCGGACTGGAAACATGCAACCAGTGTATTGATGGCCACCGTTCCCGGTGTGATGCACCGGCATAGCAGTATCCTTGGTGCACCAACGGCTATTCCTGACCTGTTTAATTTAAAAGAGAGAAAATACTTAGACCGAACCGGTCTTATTATTCACAGAGATATCAGTGATGTGATGCGCTATGCTGTACTAAACCAGGAAATGGACTTTACTAATTCGTATGGAGGGTTTAAACCAGATACCAGCCCCGATAGTATTATTACAAAACGGTACACCCGTTTTTCCGATGCCCAGGCATTTGCATTGGCAAAATATCTTTATTCATTAAAATCATTGCCCAACCCGGAAAAAGCAGCGCCTGCATTAATTGCCAAAGGCAAAGCCATCTTTGAAGAGGAAACCTGTGTGGACTGCCACACTCCGCCACTTTATTCCAGCAATAAACTTACACCGGCATCAGGTTTTACTCCTTCTAAAGAAGATAAAATCAATTATGACATAATAGAGTTAAGTGTAAAAACCGATCCGAACCTCGCTATGTACAGCCGCCGTGGCACAGGATATTATAAAGTGCCATCATTGATAGGCGTATGGAACCGTTCTGCCCTGATGCACAGCGGCTATGTGACCAGCTTGGAAGAAATGTTTAACCCGGCCAGGTTAAAAGATGATTTTATCCCTTCGGGATTTAACCCCAATGTAGATAAACCATTTGCTGTGAAAGGGCATACTTTCGGTTTATACATCAGTGAAGAAGACAAAAAAGCGCTGCTGGCATTTTTAAGATCATTATAAATTATGAACATGAAAGTATACAACCATTTAATTTCTGCTATAAAGAAATTTTTTCCATTTGTGCTCCTTTTTCTATCTGCCTGCACCCCAAAAAAGGAAACAAAAAATTCGTTCGCCGATAAGGCTGATGAATTTTTCTCCGGCCAGATGAAATATCACCGGTTTAACGGTAATGTATTGGTTGCGGAAAAAGGCAATATCATTTTTCAAAAGTCTTATGGCTATGCTGATTTTGACTCAGGCAGAATGCTGAACGATTCGTCTGTATTTGAGCTGGCATCAGTAAGCAAACAATTCACCGCTATGGGTATATTGCTGCTGATGGAAAGAGATAAGCTAAAACTTACCGATTCACTCCGGCATTATTTTCCTGAATTGCCATATTCCAATGTTACTTTGAGGCACATGCTGACACATACTTCCGGTTTGCCGGGCTATGAATCGGTAATGACTGAAAAATGGGATAAAACAAAAATTGCATTCAACAGCGATATGATTGCATTCCTTGTAAAGGAAAAACTACCCGCTTCCTTTGCTCCGGGTACAAAATGGGAATACAGCAATACAGCTTATGCTATCCTTGCATCCATCATTGAGAAAGTATCAGGCCAAACCTTTGCTGCCTTTCTTGCAGAAAACATTTTTAAGCCTTTGGGTATGCGCCATTCAAGAGTTTACAATACCCGCAGATCACTAAAAGATACTATTGCCAATTATGCTTATGGTTACATTTATAAGCCTGATACGAAAAAGTATATTTTACCCGACTCTGATTCCAGTACAAATTTTGTCGTTTATCTCGATGGTATACAGGGTGATGGTATTGTAAACTCCACTACCGGTGACCTGCTGATATGGGACCGGGCATTAAAAAATCATACTCTTTTAAGCGAAGCAACACAAAAGGAAATGCTGAAAGGACAGGAACTGGTGGACACATTAAAGAAAACATATTATGGATATGGAGTAATGGTTGAAAAGACAGAAGATGGAGATAATATCACCCATTCCGGCGGCTGGCCGGGCTATGTTACCAATCTTTCCCGGAATGTGAATGCAGACCGTACGATTATTATCTTATCCAATAACAGTGCAAATGCTCCCTCACTAAGTAAAACAATGGAACATTTATTTGCAGGCAAACCGGTTATCCTTCCTTATGAGCATAAAGAAATTATATTGGACTCAGCAGCACTAGTAAAATTTACCGGTACTTATGAGGCAACTACAAAAATCAGGCTTGAGCAAAAAGGGTCAAAACTTTTTCGTATCACTTCGTCTGGTCAATCGCTGGAACTTAAACCCGAATCGGCCACTAAGTTTTTCTATACAGACGACAGCGACAGGCAAATAGAGTTTGAGTTAGATGCCAATAACAAGATCAGCAAAACATGGCTGATTGTAAACGGGTTGAAAACTGAATTAAAGAAAACGGAATAGTTTAATACGTTAATACGGAATTACTGCATCTGGTAGTTATCGGATCTCCTGTAACCCGAAAAAATAATTCATGAAAAAAACAATACTCCTCCTTCCCGCTATTTTATACTTAGTATTGTTACAGGCACAGCAATCTGCAACCACTAATCAGCAGGCCATACAGCAAACGGTTATTAAACTATTTGATGCTTTGTCCAACCGGGATTCTGTCAGCCTGAAAAATTACAGCACAGCAGATATCACCTTATACGAGTATGGCCAGGTATGGAATTTAGACACACTAATTCTGAGAGCCATTACACTGAATAAGTCAACAGATTTTAAACGTAACAATACTTTCGAATTCATCAATACCACAGTAGATAAAAATACCGGATGGGTTACTTACCGTCTGCTTTCAGAAATTTTTAAAGATGGCAAGCAGGTAACGGTACAATGGCTGGAAACGGTAGCTTTAGTGAAAGAAAAAAAACAGTGGAAGGTAAAACACCTGCATTCAACACTTATTAAACGAAGTTAAACATCAACGGCAATGCATTTTAGCAATACCATCAACAAGAGTAGTATAAAAAAAATAATACTGCTCCCCTTACTTGTTATTCATTTTGCAGTAAGCTATGCACAAAAACCCCGTGCAAGGGATATCGGAATTCCTTTTGAGGGTAAACCTGGAAAATTTAATGCTATCACCGATGTAAGAGGTGTGGAAGTTGGCTACAGCACCATCATTTCCGGATCAGGAAAAAATATCCGAGGTAAAGGCCCGGTGCGTACAGGAGTAACAGCTATTTTACCGAGAGGCAGAACAAATAACCCGGTGTATGCTAACTGGTATTCATTGAATGGTAATGGAGAAATGACCGGCACCACCTGGATAACTGAATCCGGTTTTTTAGAAGGCCCCATAATGATCACCAATACCAACAGTGTGGGTGTGGTAAGAGATGCTGTGCTGAAATGGTATGTAAAAACCGGCTGGTATAAAGAAGATTTCTGGTACACCTATCCTGTAGTGGCAGAAACTTATGATGGCTTTTTAAATGATATCTACGGCTTTCATGTAAAAGAAGAAAATGCATGGGAAGCCCTTGACAGTGCAAAAAGTGGTTTTATAAAAGAAGGCAATGTAGGCGGCGGCACGGGTATGATGTGCCTGGGATTTAAAGGAGGATCAGGAACATCATCCAGAATAGTTGAAGTTGGTGACTCTGTATACACACTGGGGGTATTTGTACAAGCCAATTTTGGCAGAAAAAGAAACCTTACCATTGCTGGTGTGCCGGTTGGTGAAGCCCTAATTGACACCTTGAATAATGAATTCAAAGCGCCGCCTTCCTATCAACAAGGTGATGGTTCGATTATCGTTGTTGTTGCCACCGATGCGCCGGTTTTACCACACCAGTTAAAAAGAATTGTTCAACGGGTTTCTTTGGGAATTGGCCAGGTGGGTGGCCAGGGCACCAATGGTTCCGGTGATATTTTTATCGCTTTCTCTACGGCTAATCCGTCTGCGTTTCAACGAGAAAAATTTACGAAAGTAGATGAGCTGCCCAACGACATGATCAATCCATTATTTGAAGCAACTATACAGGCAACCGCAGAGGCTATTATCAACGCAATGGTAGCCGCTGAAACAATGGAGGGCATTAATGGCAACAAATCCTACGGTTTGCCGCACAAGCTGGTGATAGATGTTTTAAAGAAATACAACCGGGTAAAATGATTATTATATCATTTTCAGAACCCATGAGGCTATTAATGGCTTTCCTGAGAGTATTAAAATATCCGGGCTAACTAACTTTTTTGTACGGGCAGCTCCACCAATACTTTGCATCCTTTACCCGGTGCTGAACTGATCTCTACATGACCATTGAACAGCTTGGTCCTTCTGCGGATATTCTCCAGACCGATTCCATTTTTTATTGCTGAAGGATCAAAGCCAACCCCGTCATCGGCAATAAATAACCGGGCTTTGTTATCAATGCAGGTAAGCTGAACATCTACTTTTTTAGCCTTAGAATATTTGACAATATTGTTCAATTGCTCCTGCAAAACCCGGTAAAGGTTTAGCTGGATATCCGTTTGAATTTTTTTGTTCTCAAATCCTTTTACTTCCAGTGCTATATCAAAACCCCTGGCAGCTTTTACACTGTTGATGAGGGATTCAAAAATCTCATTCACCGCAATGTGTTCATATGTAGCCGGCGCCAGCTGGTGCGATAGCCGGCGGATGTCTGCAATGGCTTCATTGATATTGTGCCGGCTGTTTTTTACGATGTCATAAAAACTTATACTGTTTTGAGCTGCTCCGTCTGCCATACTGAGGTACAACAGGGAAGCTGATAATAACTGGTTCACATTATCATGCAGTTCCATACCAATTTGCTTCCTTTCTTCTTCCTGTGCCCGTATGATCGCCCTGTCAATACGCATATCCTCTTCTTTCTGGTATGTTACATCCTGCATAGCCCCGATCATTCTTTCCGGTCTGAAATTCCTGTCGTATAACAAAATGGCCCTGTCATAAATATATTTGTAAGAACCATCAGCACATTTATAGCGGTATTGCATCTGTACTGTTTCCTTCTTGCCGGCAATGGCCTCATCAATCTGTTCATAAATGGTCAGCTGATCTTCGGGGTGTACATTTTGTTTCCACCAGCCGGTAGTATTTTCAATTCTTCGCATATCATAACCAAACATGCGGGTTATACCTTCATTATAAATAATCCTGTCTGATTTAATGTCCCAGTCCCATACCGTGTCGCTTGTTGCTTTTGCCAGCAGGTTGTACCGTTCAAGAGCTGCCTGCATTTTTATCTCAAGAGTTTTACGCTGAGATATATCATTATGCCGTAGCACCACCCTGCTATTGTCTTCTGTAAAGCGGTTTACACTCAGTATGAACCACTGCTTCTGCGCAACTGTATGGCAGGGATACTCCATTTCAAAACTCATTAACTCACCACTGAATACCTTTTGAATACCTGCCACGGCTTTTGAAGCATAAAGATCATCTGCGTCAGCTGCTTTTTTCAGTATTTCAAGATAATTAGTTCCGGTGGCCGGCCTTTTTAGCCCTGACATACAATCATTGTCAGCAAAATCACTCCATGCTTTATTAACGGCAAGAATTTTTCCGCTCACATCCATTACACCGATATGAGAAGAAATGGCAGTTAATATGCTCCGGTTGAACAGTTCACTTTCTTTTAAAGCCCTTTCTGCTTTTTTACGATCAGTTATATCCCTGATAAAGGCCAGTAATTTTTTGTCAGCCTGCAAGCTGGCATTGATCTCTACATCCACCACAGATCCGTCTTTTCTCCTGATCTGCCTGTAGAAAATGACTGGTTCACCGCTAAGTAATTTATTGACCACTTCCTGGTTCTTGATGATTTGGCCATCGGCCACAAGGTCTTCTAAACCCAATTTCCTGAACTCTTCTTTGCTATAGCCTGTAAGCTGGCAGGCTGTTTTGTTGAATTCATAAATGGTTCCGTCCAGTGTATAGATCACAATGGCATCTGAGGCTTGTTCAACCAGGTTCTGGTATTTCGCTTCCGTTTTCTTCACCATTATTTCCCTTTCCTTCCTGTCGGTAATATCAATCATCATATTCAGGGCTCCGGTAAGAGTACCATCTTCATCAAACAAAGGAGTAGGATAAGTCAATACATAGCGAAGACTACCATCCGGCCGCTGAATAATAATTTGTTCTCCGTATACAGGTATCTTATTCCTTACAACTATTGCCATCGGTATAAGATCTGCCGGAATTTCAGTTTTATCTTCCGGCCTCAGTATTTTCCAGGCACCGGTCCACTGGTCTCTTCCGGGTTGTGGCTCCCGGCCCCAAAGTTCAGCTGCCGCCTTATTATATAATTGTATATAGCCGTCCGCATCACAGGTATACACCGGTTCCGGAAGATTTTGAATAATATCTCTCAGGTATTTTTCCCGCTGCAGCAGTTTCTTTTCTATCCGCTTCTTTTCGGTATTGTCACTAAAGACCAGTAAGGCCCCTGTTACCTGTTTATTACCGTTAAATAGCGGGGTACCACTATTCTCAATGATGATCTCTCCTTTGTATTTGGTTTTGAGAACTGTGTTATTCTCAAATTCAACAGGCTTTCCGTATCGCAGTATTTTGCTGACAATATTATCAACCGGCTGACCGGAAGATTCCGAGAACACATCATACACTTTATGAAGCGGCTGATTCTTTGCTTCCGTCTTTTTCCAGCCAGTGAGATTTTCAGCTGCAGGATTCATGTAAACGATCTTACCGGCATCATCTGTTGTAATAAGACCCTCCGCCATACTGGTAAGTGTTGTGCTGAGGTATTCTTTTTGGCTCTTCAATTCGTTACGCAGCTTTTTACCTGTATCAATAGCTTTCAGTAAAAAATAGAAAGAAGCTATGATCAGTAAAATAGCTACCGCCATGCTGAGATAAACAAAGGCATTGTTATTATACACCTCATTCCAAAACCCTTTCTCCGCCATCTTGATTTGTTGCTCATAATCCAGGACAATTTCTTTACTCACAGCCGCTATCTGATCAGTGAGCTGCTTACCTCTTGCTGTTGCGATCAGATCGATCCCTTTTTTACGGTCAGTTGCAGTAAGCATCACCACTTGCTGTATAAAAGCCAGTCTTAGATTTACGAGGCTGTCAAGGCGGGAAAAAAGTTGTGTGTTCTTTACCTGTCTGATTTGTAATATGAGTAATTGCCGGGTTGTATTGTTAATAGTATCAACTGTAGCGTTAATATTCGCAATAAAAGCTTCATTGCCTGTAAGTACATAACCCCTCGTTCCAGATTCAGCTTCACGAATATTAAGGTTGAGCATAGCCAGTAGTTCTCTTTCCCTGATATACTCTTCCCGCCGGTCATACTCTTTACTGAGCCATTGGTTTTTCTGGGTTACAATGAACATGGCCGTACCCAATAAGGCAATGGCAAATAATAGCACAAAGAGCAGAACTCTCTTCCTGCTCACCAGTGTCTGCTTATGTTTCTGCTCTTTGTGCATATCGTTTAGTTCATTCAACAGGATGGAAAATTAAAAACGGGTTCCCTCGTTGTTTTCATAAGTTATTTTTGTTCTGATCTCCCTGATCAGTGCTGGTATTTTTTCAAAATCATGGTACAGGTCAACCAAATGATCTGCCCCGATTGCCTGGTATTTTTCCCTTGTTTGCTCATCCATTACCTGGTGCATAACAATCAGCGTAATGTTTTCATTCTTCCTGAACTGGTTAAACATTTCTTCAAACTGGCTTCCTACAAACCGCACATCCATCAGTATCGTACCAGGCAAGGGGTTGCGTAAGTATTCAACAGCCTCGGTCCTCTTAGTATATTTTTGAAAATCAATATCACCGTTTTTTTCAGCAATAAGATCTATCAGTCGTTCTGATATATAAGGTGATGTTTCAAATATTGCTACTGTCATGCTAATCTTCAAATGAGCCAACAAAGAACAACAAACAAGTTGTTGTAAAAAATAGCAGGGTATGCTTATAGTCGTTAGAATAAAGCACAGACAGGCATAGAATAACTACTATGCGGGTAGACGAATAACTACAAGACGTCTTTTATGTTCTAGTCTTTGAGGTCTGAAATGATATGATTTGCGATGGCGTAACGGGTCAATTCTGCATTATTGCCCAGGCCCAGTTTCTCCAATATATGACTTCGGTGGGTACTTACTGTTGTCAGTGCCAGTGAAAGTGTTTCAGCTATCTGGGAAATCGTTTTACCTGCAGCCAGCATTTTAAATATTTCAAACTCCCGGTTGGTTAATTTTTCATGGGGTTTATCGGTATCACCAAACTCAAGCAGCTTTTCTGCCAGTTCGGGAGTGATGTATTTTCTGCCCATCGAAACTCTTTCGACTGCTTTGATCAGTTCATACGGCGCTGCATTTTTATTGAGGTAGCCGGCAGCTCCAACTTTGAGGGCTCTTACTGCATAAAGATCTTCTGAATAAATGCTCAAAATAATTACCGGTAATGCAGGCTTTATTAGTTTGATTTGTTCCAATGCTTCTAATCCGCTTCGCCCGGGCATATCCAGGTCAGAAATTACAAGATCCCATTCTTGCTGCATCACTTCCTTCACCAGCGACTCTCCATCACCAACTTCCTTAATTTCAGCCTGAGGATACTCATCCTTAAGAATTTGGATAAGACCAACTCTAACAAAGCTATGATCGTCCGCAACAATAATTCTTTTCATAAAATGCAAATTAGGTAAGGTTTACAGGTATCTTTATTTCTATACGGGTACCTTTTCCGGGAGCTGTTATGAGTTCAAATTTTCCGTTTAACGAGGCTACCCTTTCTTTCATTCCCAAGATACCAAATGATTTGGTTGTACTCAATTGTGATGCATCAAACCCTTTTCCATCATCTTCGATACTCAGGCTGACAAACTGCTCGTCCTGTGTTAACCATGTAATCACCTTTTTTGCTTTTGCATACCGGGTTATGTTGGTCAGTGATTCCTGGAATACCCTGAACAAACAGGTGGCAGCCATTTCATCCGTTTTACTTATCGGCCTGGGGCAATTAAACTCAATGGGTATGCCGGTGTTATCTGAAAACTGTTGCCCCTGCCAGCGCAGGGCTTCTTCAATGGTCTGGTGTTCCAGTATTCCCATCCGCAGTTCATTCAGGATTTTACGGATAGATAAGTTACTGCTATCAAGAAGGGTTATGATGTTTTGCAATTTCAGTTTGATCTGTTCTGATTCCGGCGATGTTTTCTTGTCGATCCATGCCACATCCATCTTAATGGCTGTTAATTGCTGGCCCAGTTCATCATGTATTTCACGGCCGATCCGTTTTCTTTCCTCTTCCCGGATCCTTTGCAGGTGAGCAGTTAGTTGCCTGAGTTGTTCCGATGCCTGCGTGATTTCTTCCTGGGCCCTTATTCTTTCAGAAATATCAATACCCACACCCATCAGGCAAAGCTCTCCATGATAATCAATAGACCTGCCGGTAAAATAATGCGGAATTTTATCGCCGGATTTCAACAGGAAATCTGCTTCAACTGCGTCCTCGCCATTTAAAAAAACGCTGTTGATTTTTTGTGCCAGTAAATCTTTGTCGGGAGTATCAAAAAATTGCAGCGGATGCATGTTTTCAATTTCAGCGTCAGTATAGCCTGTTACATTTTTAAAGTTTGTATTCCACCGGTAAAATTTGCCCTGCCGGTTATAGAGATAGAAAACACCTGGTAAACTATTGATAATCGAGTCTGATAACTCCTTCTCATTTATTATCAGTTGCTCTGCCAGATGTTGTTTTGTTATATCATACGCAGTTCCGGAAAACCTGATGGTACGGCCTTTATTATCTTTTTCTGCAAACCAGGAAGGCATCAGGTATTTCAACTCTGTACTGTCAGGGTTAGTTCTGAAGAGGTGGGCCACCGGGTTTTTTCCCACAGCCATATCATCCAGCGGCGATTTTAGCAGGTGCCTGTCATCAGGATGAACCAGCATTAGAAACTCCTCCAGGTTGGGCGGAGATTCGCTCAGCGGCAAACCAAATAACCTGAACATTTGCTTTGACCATCTTCCTTTTTGTTTCAACACATCAAACTCCCAACTGCCGAGCTTTGCCTGTTCTTCCGCCTGTTCCAGCATTTCATTGGCATGAATTATTTCCTGCTCTGCCCTCTTTCTTTCACTGATATCGGCAGCAACACCAAAAATTTGCCTTGGTGTATTATCATTACTACGCTGGTATATAGATTCCTTTGCCAGCAACCAGTGCCAGTCACCTTTTTTGTCTTTCATCCGAAACTCATGCACCAGCAACTGATCATCAGGAAGATCATTATACTGCGGGTAGGTATGTGCCAGGTAGATACTGAAGTCCTCGGGGTGCATCAGATGCGCAATGACATTATCGCCAAGATTTTTTATTTCACTGTCTGAATATCCCAGCATTTTTTGCATACCCTCGTTTATATATATATTTCTCCTTTCTTCAATATCATAGATGTAGATAATCTCCGGGGTTGCATTAATAATGCTTTGTATAAATGCCTCACTGGTTTTAAGAGCCACTTCAGCCTGTCTTCTTAACTTTTCTTTTCCGTAATTATCCAGTGAGAAAGAAATATTAGCCGCAATCCGCTCCAGCATTTCCAGTTCCTCCTGGTCAAAGAAACTTTTTTCTGTTGCATACAGCGACAAAGAACCTACTACTTTACCGAGCCTTTTAAGCGGTAATGATATCGACGATCTGTAACCTCTCTCAAGCGCCTCTTGTCTCCAGGGCTCCATACGGGGGTCAGTTTCTATATCACTGCAAACTATCGTTTTCCCTTCCCGTAGTGCTGTACCGGTAGGTCCTTTTCCTTCCCTGATATTATCTGTTGTAATTTTTTTGATCTGCACCAGGTAGCCCCTTTCCTCACCGGAAAAAGAAACCGGATCAACTGCATGCATTTCTTCATTAACCATCCCTATCCAGGCCATTTTAAACCTGCCTACTGATACAGCTACATCACAAATAGACTTGAATAAAGCCGGTTCATTGGTTACATCAATGATGACCTGGTTCACCTGCCGGGAGAAGTCATACAGCCGGCTCATCTTTATGATCTTGGCCTCACTTTTTTTTCTTTCCGTAATATCTCGCAAAAAAATAGCGATCCCATTATCCGTTGGATAGATGTGATTTTCAAACCAACGATCATAGGACCCATAACGTTCTTCCAGGTAAACGTATTGACCTTCCTGCATCGCCAGTTCATACGCCTTTTGAAAAGGCTGCCCAATACCTTCCGGAAATTCTGTCCAGATATGTCTGCCAATCATTTTTGCTGGGTCACAACCAAATACCTGCCCTGCCTTTTTATTCATATAAGTGTATCGCCAGTTCTTATCTATAGCTACAAAAGCATCCGTGATACTCTCCAATAATGTCCTGTAGTTTTTTTCGCTGGCACTTAGCTTTTCGGTCTGCTCATTTACCAGCTGTCTCAGTTTTAGCGGCTGACGGGTACGGTGCCATGCAAATATTCCTCCTGTCAGGGATAAAAAAAGTCCCAGTAATCCAAAAGGTAAAACATCTTCAAAGCTGGTTGTTTGCTTTCGTTGTACATATAATTTCCATTCCCCATTGGGTACATCCACCACCATGTAACTGCTTTCATTAAACTTTGCCGGATAATTCAGGAAGAACTCTTCCTTCTGTGTATTCGGATTTATTTTGGATAGTTCAAATGCAAAATCGCTGCTTTCGCTATTACTGATTCCTGCCTCTTTTAACAAAGTTGGCAGCCTGATAATTACAGCTGCAAATCCCCAGAACTCATCATTGATAAATATGGGTTGACGCCCAACGATACCAAGCCCTCCCTGTTTCAGTTCAAAAGGACCTGAAAAAAAAAGTTCCCTTTTTTCGATTGCTTTAAGTGCTTCCCTGTTCCTGGTTGAATCGGCCAGGATATCATAACCAATTACCGACTCATTTCCTTTTAAGGGATAAATCTGAATAATGGTTCCTTTGCGGGTCAACTGTACTGCATCAATGAACTTATTAGACCGAAGCAGTGAATAGGCCAGAGAATCAAAATTTCTTGGTTCGCCAAAATTCTCTACTACAAAGGCGAGTATTTTGGAAGCAGCAAAACTGTAGTTTAATGTCGCCTGCATACGTTCCTTGGCTGCATTCACCACACTAGTTACTTCTTTCTGTTCAGTATTAAGGCGAAGGTGGTATCGCTGGTAGGTAAGATATTGGGTTAAGAAAAGCAGTATAAAGAAAACAACTAATCCGACAAGCAATGGCCTCCTGAATATAGTAGCTTGTATTTTCATAAATCAATGCGTAAAAAACAAATTTGATACACAAAGAGGCAATGATAAACTCACATAAACAGTAAATTATACAGCATAACAAGTTACTAAAAATTGATAAGTACTGGGAAAAATGAATACGCAATTTTGCAAGGCTAGCTTCGACTTAGATTAAGACAGTATATTTACTCCTTAAAGAAAAAGGCACATGAGCCCAACCCGCCAGCTGGGAGCAATAATGTTTACCGATATCATGGGGTTTACCGCCATGATGGAAGCCAACGAACAAACAGCTAATGAATGGCGTACCCGTTTGCGCCAGTCATTGAAGACCCATGTATCCTTTTTCAACGGCCGTATTATAGAGTTGAACGGTGATGGTGCTTTGACCTTTTTTCAAAGCGCCTATGAAGCGGTGAAAGCAGCGATTGCCATTCAGCTAGATATGAAAAAGGAAAGTCCTGTTCCTTTAAGGGCCGGCATTCATACCGGTGAAGTAGTATTAGAAGAAAGCAGTGTATATGGCAGTGTGGTCAACCTGGCATCCCGGGTTGAATCATTCGCTATACCCGGCAGTATTTTTATTTCAGAAAAAGTGTATGATGAAGTAAGAAACAAACCGGACATACAAACTATGCCTGTTGGCAAATTCCGGTTCAAGAACGTAGAAGACCCTGTTGAAATATTTGCCATCCGGAATGAAGGTATTACCATCCCCGACAAACAGAAGCTGACAGGGAAAGGTGTAGTAGTAGAAAAAAATAAGTTCCTGTTACCCAAAGCTGCCCTGGCGGGTATCGGCGCCACCTTATTGATCACCATTGCTGTTTATTTTCTTTTCATAAAACCGGGAGATAAAAAATCAACTTCCGTAGAATCAATCGCTGTTTTGCCTTTCGATAACCAGGACAAGGATGTTCAAAGCGATTTTTTTGCCGATGGAATTACAGAAGACATCAACACCAATTTATCCAGGATCAGTTCGCTGACGGTGATCTCGCATACCACTATGCAGGCATTCAAAAAGACGGCGAAGGGTATTAAAGAGATCGGAAAAGAGCTGAATGTAAACAGTGTTTTAAAAGGCAGTTTGCGGAGAATGGGCGATAAGATCAGGATATATGCTGAACTGGTGGATGTGGCTACACAAAAAAGCCTGTGGAGCGAAACAATAGAAAAAGACTATGCAAAGATCTTCGACATACAGAGTGAGATAGCCCAGCAGATCGCCAATAAGCTGGCCGTAAAAGTTTCTGAAGCAGAAAAAAAACGTATTGAACAAAAACCAACGGACAACCTGCAGGCTTATGAGTATTATCTGCAAGGGAGAGATTACTATTACCACTATAAAAATGAAGACAACGAAAAAGCAATTGAATATTTTAAAAAAGCCATTGCACTTGACAATAACTATTCATTAGCATGGGCCGGACTGGGTGATGCTTACAGCCAGAAACACAGCCGCTATGGGGCCGAAGCTGCCTGGCTTGATTCCAGCAAGATAGCCGGTCAGCGGGCCATACTGCTCGACAGTAATTCATCAGAAGCGTACAAAGCATTGTCCAACGCCTATTATTATGCTAAGGATTATGATAAGGGATTTGAACTGCTGGAAAAGTCTGTTGCACTCAATCCCAATAATGCGCAGGCGGTCGGTAATCTCGGAACCGCATATTTCTTAAAAGCACAATTAGATGAAGCGCTTCGCTGGGAAAAAAAGGCAGCCGCTATCAATCCGAAGAATGGAATTCCGTACATGGTTATTGGGTGGACCTATCGCATTCTTGGTGATTATACACAGGCTGAACAATGGCTGAGAAAATCACTGGAGCTCAGAAAGTTTATTGATACCTACCGGGAGCTGGCCTATACCTTTTTATTACAGCAAAAGACAGATTCGGCCAGGAAGATCGTACCACTGATCATTGCTATTGACAGTACCAATAACCGTAATTATGAAGTGGCAGGAATGATCACTCATATGATGGGTGATACAATTACAGCAAAGAAGTACTTTGAAAAATCGGTAAGCCTGAATAAATCTATTTCCACAGATATTGAAGGTTATGAAGCGGTAAGTCTTGGCCAGTTATTATTAAATGAAGGAAATACGATAGAAGCGGACATACATCTTACTACGGCATTGTCTGCCTATAAAAAAGCTATTGAAGATGGCTCAATGGACGATGACCATGCACTCTTCATTGCAGCAATCTATTCCATAAAGAATGATAAACAGCAAGCCCTGACCTGGCTGAAAAAAGCACAGGAATTCAAATGGATGGATTATGGTTTTGGCGAACTGACCCCCTGGTACAAGAACATCCGCAACGAACCCGGCTTCCGGCAGGTGATGACCAGCCTGAAGCAAAGGGCTGCCGACATGAGAAAAAAAGCGGAGTCTCTATAACCTTTTTACAATAGCCCTGTCACTGCTTCCTTCTTTTTTAAGTAATTTTCCGGAATGAAGGCTCTGATTATATCCCTGGCATTTTTGCCGCTTACATTGTTTGCACAACCACCCTGTGATATTATGATCGTTAACGGCAAAATCATTGACGGTACCGGCAACAACTGGTACTATGGTAATATTGCCATAAAGGACGGAAAGATCATTGCTATCGGTAAAGTCTATTATTTTCATGCCGCCAGAACCATTGATGCAAGGGGGATGATTGTAGCGCCAGGTTTTATTGATGTGCATACCCACCTGGAAGGCGATGAAGTAAAAGATCCCAATGCCACCAATTTTATACTGGATGGAGTGACTACCTGTGTTACCGGTAATTGCGGATCATCCAATACAGATATTGGAAAATACCTGCGATGGGTAGATTCATTAAAGCTATCCATTAATGTAGCATCCCTGATCGGGCACAACGACATACGCAAAGCTGTAATGGGCCGTGCCAACCGTGATGCAACAGCTGATGAAATGAAACGGATGGAAGACATCACCGAAAAAGCAATGAAAGACGGAGCGGTGGGTTTATCTACCGGCCTTATTTATATTCCGGGCACCTACACTAAAACTCCTGAGATCGTTGCGCTGGCGAAGATTGCAGGAAAGTATAATGGCATTTATGCCACCCATATGCGGGATGAGGGAGATAGTGTGACGTTCGCCATAGAAGAAGCACTGACCATTGGAAGAGAGGCCTATATTCCGGTAGAGATATCTCACTTCAAACTCAGCGGGCAACACAACTGGGGCAGGAGCAAGATCACTGTTCCCATGATAGAAAAAGCAAGGAAAGAAGGAATAGAAGTAACCATTGATCAATACCCTTACACCGCCAGCAGTACATCCATCAGCACATTAATTCCGGATGAAATATTAGCAGACGGACAAGATTCCATCAAAGCAAGATTGCAAAGACCGGAAGTGAAAAAGTATGTGGTCAAATCCATACTGGAACGGTTGAAGAAAAGAAAACTGAAACACCTCAGTTACGCCGTCATTGCCTACTTCGCCCCGGATACAACGTATAACGGTAAGAGTATTGAACAGATCAACCTGATGAAAGGAAGAAAGCACAAGGCCAAATACGAAGCCGAAACGGTAATTGATATTATGATGGCCGGTGGCGCCAGCGCTGTCTTTCATGGCATGAGTGAAGATGATATCAAACGCATCATGCAATACCCGTTCAACATGTTTGCCAGCGATGCAACGATAAGAGTGCTGAACGCCGGTATGCCCCACCCGAGAGGATATGGCACTAATGCAAGGGTTTTGTCCAAATATGTACGGGAAGAGAAAGTAATATCGCTTGAAGAGGCCATCCGTCGTATGACATCATTGCCAGCACAAAAATTTCAATTAAAAGACCGCGGTCTGCTGAAAGAAGGTATGGCAGCCGACATTGTCATCTTTGATGAAAACGAAGTGAAAGATGTTTCCACTTTTGAAAAGCCCCATGCTTACTCCAAAGGATTTCATTTTGTGATCGTCAACGGAGTGCTGACGGTCAACTATGAAAAACACCTTGGCGTAAGGGCAGGAAAAGCATTATACGGGCCGGGAACTCAAAAGCCATAGTGAATTAACAGTGTAATCAAAGCAATGATTTTTTAAAATAACCGGCACTTTATGGTGCCATTACTTCTTTTGTATTTGATTTTTTCATGGGCTGTTTTTTCCAGTAAGTGAGGCTTCGCCAGGCCCATTCCAGGGGTCCAAAGCGGAAAAACCTTAACCAGATATGACTCCAGATTATTTGCAGCGCCCAGGTAACAGCCACTACATAATATATTTCGTGGCGCTGCAGCTTACCAAAATAACCCAGCCCAACCCCATAGAAGAATAGTCCAACCAATAAGGATTGCATGAGATAATTTGTAAACGCCATTTGTCCTACCGGCCGCATCAATGCAAATAGCCATTTGAACCAGCCTGATTTATACAACAACATAATCAAACCAAAAATGCCAAGGGCCCTGAAAGTGCGGGATATTTCATAGTATTGGAATGGAGTTGCCTTGATGTAATTAAAATAATTGAATTGGGAGTCTATCAATGGCTGTAAACGGAAGTAAGAAAGAACCAAACCACCTCCAAGCCCGATGATGAATAATCCCCAATATACCTTTGCAGATGCTTTAGCAGTTAATACACCGTTCTTGTAAAAAGCCATTCCCAGCATCATAAATACTAAAATATCCCAGCCGCCATAGTAGAGATAATTAATTTCACTTCTCATACTCCGTTCACTCTGGTATTCATAAAAACCTCCGTAGTTGCCCCTGACAGCCTTCAGGCTTTTTTCCATTTTCTTTGTCTTGCCTTCCGGAGTTGATTCCTCCTTGAATTCTGTCATGGCACCGAGGTCTTCTTTTTGCTGATCAGTAAGCTTTGTCACCGTGGTATCAATTTTGGCTATTACTTCCCCTTTAGAAATCACTCTCTTGTCACGGTAAGCGTCTACATTCTCTCTTGCTGTCATCAGGATAAGGCTGATAAAGGCCCCGATTATCAATGCCCGCGGAGATAATCGCCGGAATGTAAACATGATCATTCCTAAACAAGCATAATGAAATAATATGTCCCAGAACCATAAAAGGATATAGGCATTGAAAAGGCCAAAAACAAGGAGCCAGATTTGACGCCGGAAAAAATAATCTGCCGGAAGAAGCCCATCCACTTTTTTCTCCTGCCGGGTTACAAAAAGAATGATGCCCGCCCCAAATAACATGGAGAACAAGGCTCTCTGGCTGCCCTCCATAAACCAGTCAATAAAATACCAGGTTTTAAAGTTGATCGTACCCCATTCATTCAAGACAGAAGGATCATAAATAACAGGGTCTGGCAAGGCAAAGCCCGGAATATTCATAAGTAAGATACCAAGGATGGCAATACCTCTTAATGAATCCAATAAAATGATTCTCTCCCCCTGGCTGACAGGTGCAGCCGGGGCATTAACAGGCGGGTTGGACATGGTATGTTGGTTTTGGCTTTATCCCGTTTCTACACGACCTGCTTCAACAGCTCTCTATGACTTCTTACCACATGTGGTTTGAATTTTTCATACCACTGCTGCCATTCGTCTTTCCGCATACTGCCTGTTAGTGATTGCTCATAGGCTGCCAGTGTTTCAAATCCTTCTTCGAAAATGAGCCGGTAGGCATCACCGGTGAAATCGGACAGCACTCTTGCATATTTGTTTTCGGGTAACAAGCCGTTTTTAAGGGCTTCATCCAGTAATTGTTTGGCCGGGCGGTAATGGCCAAACTGCAGGTAAAAGATGTCTCTTACAATGTACATACACCAGGTTTTTAAAATGAATAAATAGGATTAACCTGGTACGGAGAAAACTAATGGATCAGTAAATGAGTATTAAGGTAAGATATTTCAATAAAAAATAAATCCTTTTCTAGTACGACATTAATTTTTGAATGGTTTCATTCAGTCTCGATTTGGCCAGAAAATTCTGTTCTAATTCAATGGAGAAAGGAACTGGTGTATCCAGCGAAGCACACCTCATCACCGGTGCATCCAATAATTCAAAACAGTTTTCTGCAATCCATGCGGCTATTTCACCACCGATACCGCCAATGAGTGTGTCTTCATGCAATAACAACACTCTTCCGGTTCGTTTAACCGCTTCACGGATGGCTATATAATCCAGCGGTGCCAATGTTCTTAAGTCCAATATATCAATAGAAATTTCCGGATGCTCTGCGGCATAATCTTCTGCCCAAAGTACACCGCTTCCATAAGTGATAATAGAAATCTCATCGCCTTCTCTTACATGCCTGGCTTTACCGATCTCTATTTCATAATACTCTTCCGGCACCGGACCAGTTACGGAGCGGTACAAGGCTTTGTGCTCAAAATACATCACCGGGTTAGGATCATTAATGGCAGCGATCAATAATCCTTTTGCATCCATCGGTGTACTGGGATAAACCACTTTCAATCCCGGCACTTTGGTAAACCATGCTTCATTGCTTTGCGAATGGAACGGACCGGCGCCTACACCACCGCCTGCCGGCATCCGGATCACCACATCTGCATGTTGCCCCCAGCGGTAATGAATCTTGGCGAGGTTGTTTACGATCTGGTTGAACCCCACCGTAACAAAATCGGCGAACTGCATTTCCATCATACTCTTGTATCCTTCCAGCGATAATCCTAATGCAGTACCCACAATGGCACTTTCACAAAGCGGCGTATTCCTCACTCTTGCTTTGCCGAATTCCTGTACAAATCCTTCTGTGATCTTAAAAGCACCGCCATACTCAGCAATATCCTGTCCCATGAGGATGAGATTGGGGTGACGTTGCATGGATTGATGAAGACCTTCTTTTATAGCATCAATGAGACGGGAGTCTTTTGTCGGGAGCCGGGAGTCCGTTGTAAGTTTCGAATTGTCGATGACTTTGGCCGTTGACTGTTGACCATTATCTGTTGACCGAACCGCATACACATCTTCCAGTTCTTCTTCCGTATCAGCCACTACCGGTTTTGTATTAAATCCGATGGCCAGTTCACTATCTATTTTCTCTTTGAACTCGTTCCGTATCTCAGCCACTTTCATTTCACTGAGTACTCCTGCATCAATTAAGTAATGTTCATAATTTTTGATCGGGTCTTTTTGTTCCCATAGACGGAACAGATCCTGCGGTACATACTTGGTTCCGCTGGCTTCTTCATGTCCTCTCATACGAAAAGTCATACACTCGATGAGGTAAGGCTTTTGGTGTTTGATACAGAATTCCCTTACACCTTTTATCGTATCATATACCGACAATAAATTATTGCCATCGATCTGCACTCCTTCCATCCCGTAACCTTTGGCTTTATCCACCAAACTGATGCAACGGTATTGCTCATTTACCGGTGTACTTAAACCATAACCATTGTTCTCTATTAAAAAGATAACGGGAAGGTCCCAAACAGCTGCTACATTCAATGCTTCATGAAAATCACCTTCGCTGGTAGCACCGTCACCGGTGAAAGCAAGAGAAACTTTGCCTGCCTGTCCGGTAGGCAGGTTCTCTTTTCGTAATTTATACGCTAATGCTACGCCATCGGCAATGGCCATCTGCGGACCAAGGTGTGAGATCATACCACAGATATGATGTTCACGGCTCCCAAAATGAAAGCTTCTTTCTCTTGCTTTGCTGTATCCTTCTTTGGCTCCCTGCCATTGCATGAACAAACGACTCAATGGCATGTTGCGGGTGGTAAACACACCAAGATTGCGGTGCATCGGCATAATCCATTCATCATCCTGCAATGCCAGCGTGGCGCCGACAGCAATCGCTTCCTGCCCGATTCCACTAAACCATTTGGAGATCTTGCCCTGCCGCAGCAGCACCAGCATTTTTTCTTCGATCATGCGGGGCCACAACAGGTGTTTATAGAAAGAGACAAGCTGCTCGTTAGATAAATCCTTCCGGTCGAAAGTCATTTGCAGTTTAACGTTTAAAGTTTCAGGTTCAAAGTTATGGCTTCAGCGGTTGAGCCAACATTAAACGTTAAACTTTTCAACCTTAAACAAATTACACTACCACCAGCTCATAAAACGCTTCCGGCTGCAGGTATTTCTGTGCCAGGAACTGCAGTTCTTCCGCAGAAATTGTTTTGATGGTGTGAATAGAATCGTAGAAATATTGTTCGGTGAGATTATTTAAAACGATATTCTTCCAGCGGCCCATGGTCTGGAAAGGCCCGTCCAGGTCGCCGAGAATGCCACCCATCATATAATTCCTGACAAGCAGCAGTTCTTCTTCATCTACCACTTGTTCCCGCAGCAACTTCATTTCTTTGTACACCTCTTCAATGGTTGCTTCACAAACATCTTTACCGGCTTCGGTACTGATCATCCAGGCTGTATCATGAATATGATTTTGAATAAAACTATGAATACCATAGGTATATCCTTTTTCTTCCCGGATATTACTCATTAACCGTGAACCAAAGAAACCGCCCAACAGCGTATTCAGCACCATCACTTTCATAAAATCAGGATGGTGACGGTTGGGAAATGAACGGGCCATGCGAACAGAGCCCTGCACACCGGCCTCATCGTTAGTGATCCGGTATTTTCTGTCCGCAGCAGGCTGTGCCATTATCTCCTGTAAAGCAACCGGCTGATTGGGAAGGTCGCCAAAATACTGATCCAGCAAAGAAGCAATATCGGCAGGCAGTTTACCTGCCACAAATAGCACCAGCTTACCCTGCTGGTAATACTTTTTATAAAAATCAAGCAACTGCTCCCTGTTCAATGTATCGAAATCTTCCAGCTTGCTGTATTTACCATACGGATGATTTTCACCATACAGGTAAACATCAATAAGACGGGTTGCCACAAAATCACTTTTCTTCAGGTTCACTTTCAGCCGCTGCTTCATGTTCTGCTTATAGATATCGAGTTCTTCCTGCGGCATTACCGAATCAACTATAAGCTCCCTGACAGAAGGCAGTAATTCTTTTATGTGTTTGGAAAGACAGTGCAGTGTAATAGTAGCTGTTTCGTTGTAGCAGGCCCTGTTCAGGTAAGAGCCATAGTATTCAAAATACTCATTTATCTGGAACGCTGTCTTCTTTGATGTACCATTCCGCAGTAAAAAGTTAGTCGTGGCCGCCACCAGGTTTTGTTCTTCAAACCAGTTACCTGCAGAAAACACCCATTCCACGGCCAGCACTTCTTCAGCGCCTGCATCTACGGCATATGCTTCCACGCCATTCTTTAATACAAACTTTTCTGCCTGCTTCAGCTGCAATTTGAAATTTACCGCATCCACTATTTCCGGGGCATGTTTCCTGTCTGGCATAAATTATTTCCCTTCGTTTATTTCTTCAATCAGTTTTGTGATAAGTAATGGATCGTACTGCAGTTTTCCCGGCGGAAGATCTGGCGGCTTTGTTCCAAAATATCTTCCGTGGTCACTTTCGCATATTTCTGCAATTCAAAATTCATCCAGGCAGCATCGCCCAATGTTTCATAATAGGCAAGGCTGTTGGCCCTGCTCATCACACTCATGTCTTCAAAAGCGATCATGCTTTCTGTTTTGTTCTTTACTTTCTGCAATTCCGCTTCACTTACTTTTTCATTCTTCATTTTCTCCAACTCCTTCTCCACTGCTTTTTCTGCATCTTCCATCTTCACCCCTTTCACCAGCTTGCCTTCCACTACTACCAGCCCTGCATCGGTGCTGCCAAAATGATGACATTCAATATTGCTGAACAGTTTTTGTTCTTTTACCAGCGATTGATAGAGCCTTGATGAACCACCACCGCTGAGGATATCCGTCATTAGGTCAACAGCATAATAACTTCCATCCATCCTGCTGCCCATATGCCAGCATTTATATAATGCATCCAGCGGCACATTGGCTTTTATTTCCAAAAAACGTTCTTCGGTTTGATCAGGTTCTGCCGGCAGGCTGCGGTTATATTTTTCCCCGGAAGGAATATCACCAAACCATTTTTCGGCCAGCTCTTTCACTCTCTCCACCGTTACATTTCCCGCTACCACCAGCACGGCATTCACCGGGCGGTAATGTTTGAAGAAAAAGTTTTTTACGTCATCCAGTTTTGCATTCTCTATATGCGATAGCTCTTTGCCGATCGTCATCCAGCGATACGGATGTTTTTTATAGGCCAGCTCCCGCATCTTGTGCCACACATCACCGTAAGGTTTGGTGAGATAATGTTCTTTAAACTCTTCACACACTACTTTGCGCTGCACATCCAGACTTTTGTCGCTGAAGGCCAGTGATAGCATCCGGTCACTCTCCAGCCAGAAAGCTGTTTCCAGGTTTTCTGCCGGCAGTTGTATGTAATAGTTGGTGAGGTCGTTGGTGGTGTAGGCATTATTTTCTCCACCGGCCATTTGCAGCGGCTCATCATAACTGGGCACATTTACTGAACCCCCAAACATCAGGTGCTCGAACAAATGCGCAAACCCTGTTTGTTCGGGATCCTCATCTCTTGCGCCTACATCATACATTATATTCATGACTGCCATTGGAGTGGACAGGTCCTGGTGCACAATTACCCGCAGGCCATTGGCCAGTGTAAATCTTTCAAATTGGATCATACAGTTGTAACAGCTTTACAAAAAACAAGTTGTAAAAGTATTGAAAAATACGGCTCAGGGCGGTGCCGTCATCAGAGAATGCTCTTTACTTTAAACTCCACTTCCATCAGCCTGCCGTCACGACGGAAGACAACCTTGACCTTTTCGCCGGGAACCTGCAGGGCTATCTTGTATTGATTCAGGTTTTGCGAAAAATTCTTGTTGATGGCAATTACCTCATCTCCTTCTTTTAAACCCACTGCTTCACCTGGCGAGCCTTTGGCTACATCGCCGATAATGATAAGGCCATTAATAAAGTAAAGCTCTATACCGGAATAGGAATAATCAAATGTTTCATTGAAGTGCCGGTTGGGAATGATAAAGATGTCGCCTTTGGCATAGTTGAGGATAATATTAAAGCGCCGCAAAATATCATTGCCGATCAGCCCGCCCATATAGGGATAGCTGGTTACATTATTCTCGTCATCAAAAATGAAAGTGGGAACGTTCCTGAATTTATACGGGCCAATTTTTACTTCCCGCATCACCATCAACTCCATATCAATTTTTCCGCCCAGTCCTTCACCTTCTTTGATAAATCTTTTTCTCTTTTTGCTAAGAAAATTACTGTCTTCTGCAAATTCTTTGGACAACAGCATACAAAGCCCTGCACCCATATCATACAGAAAACGGGAATAGATCGTTTTTTCATCCCGCACCCGAAGCGGTTGTGATACTAATTGATTGATCGTTGGCTTCAGCAGGTAGCCGCCTCTCGGGTAACGGATTGTTCCTTTGGTGCAGAAACTGATCCTCATACTGTCGTAATCTACTTTCAGGATATAACGGCTCAATACAGAATAGCCAATGATACCGTCAATACGTTCGCCATAAACAGCCGTCAGTATGGTGTAATCATTAATGTGAAAATTAAGACTGTCAACCGTTAACCCGGGGAAATGAAGTTTCTGGTTGTAGAGAAAACTCACTTTGCGGATGCCTGCAATACCACGGATGGTTCTGTCGGATGGTGTCGGCTGCAGTTTTAAATAATCCACCGTGGTGGAGTCCAGCGAAATACCGCTGCTGCCGGTATCAAGAATAAAATTGAGGGTATCCGGAAAACTTTCCAGCTTGGCCTGCATGATGACAATGCCACCGGTAAGCTGGGTAAAGGGCACTTTAGTGATCTCCCGGGAAGGCGGCTCAATAAACTCTTCCTGTGCTTTCGATGAAGCGGCTGCCAGCAAAATAATACCGGTAAATAAAAGATATATGGCCTTTTTTCGCAAACTCATGCTCTCTTTAGACAGGTATTTGCCTCAAAATGATGCAATCCGGTTTTTTGTTTATCGAAAATTAGTTTAATATATCAGCCTTTTACAACCACTCGTCATATAATCTGTTATAGCCTTGTACCTTTGCGCCTATGCAGTTAAACGAGTTATACGACAAAGCCGCTACTTTTGGCTTTCTGTCGGTGGAGGAAGGAGTTCATCTCTATCATCATGCGCCACTGGCCGATTTAATGTTCATTGCCGATGAACTGCGGAAAAAACAGGTGCCGCATGGAAAAGTAACCTGGCAGATCGACCGCAATGTGAATACCACCAATGTGTGTATTGCCAATTGTAAATTCTGCAACTTTTATCGCATACCCGGACATGCTGAAGCCTATATCACCGACATGCCCACTTACCGGCAAAAGATCACCGAGACATTGAAATATGGCGGCGACCAGTTGTTGCTGCAAGGCGGTCACCATCCGGAGCTGGGCTTACAATTTTATGTGGACACTTTCCGCCAGATAAAAGAAGAGTTTCCCAACATCAAACTGCATGCACTCGGTCCGCC
>JBGARY010000020.1:0-63889 GCA_044229985.1 Chitinophagaceae bacterium | reverse complement strand
TCTTTCTTGTTGTCTTTGAATAATATTTTCCCTTCACTTTCGCAGTCATATGTAAAGTCAAACATAAAAACGCTGTCTTGTCCAACTTTTCTGCCGTCTTTTAGCAAATAATATGATTTGTATGAACTGTCAATTTTTTCGGTTACTGCAATAATGTTGTGGAATGTGTCTGCCCGTGTTAAGTTGTCATATTTAGCGGGAATTTTGATATTCCCTTTTAAATCTTTGTAGCCCGATAATTCAGTAGTTGTGTCATAAAAACGAATCCAAACATCCTTTGCCTGTCCAAATGAGAACTGTATCGAAAAGAAGCAGAGTATAGAAATGATTATATGTCGCAATGCTCGAATTATTTTAGGGTGTCAATATAATGGCTGCTAACTCATAAATATACGCCACTCCAGGCATAAATTGTTGTTGATTATCAGCACAATTTTATGCCAGCCCCTCTGTAGCAATTCAAATTAATACCACAGTAATAATAATTAAAATCTGTAGTCCTGTATCAGGGCTGGTCTAATCGCCAATTATTCCATTTAGCTCAAAACCGGTCCCGGTAATTAAGATCACTATTTCTTAAAGCCCCCCGGCAATAGCATAACCCGCATAGGCCGCCCTGTCCATACCAGCATTTATAAAACCCCCGGTTTCATCGGTGCAGTCATCCTCAGGCTGGAGCAGCTTCGTAAGGAAGAAATCAGGCAGCAAAACAAGGATTTACCTACTAACTAACACATTTTCACAAAGTTCAAAGCCATCTGTCAGCAGTTCAAACGATGCTGTCACAAATTCAACACACACTGTCAGTAGTTCAAACCAATCTGTCGGTATTTCAAAGCATACTGTAAGTAGTTCAAAGAGGTCTGTATCTTATTCAAACTAGTCTGTCAATAGTTCAATAGGTGCTGCTGCAAGTTCAAATGCACCTGTCAGTAATTCAATCGGTGCTGTCACAAATTCAACACAGCCTGTCAGCAGTTCAAACCACATCTCTCACAATTCAGGCAGCAACAATCGCAAATAATTGGGCAACTACCTCGCTTCAAATGCACACAATCCCCTCTAAAAAACAGGCTACCGGCCTGCAATAGGCGCTGTTGCAAAAAATACCACAAAAGTTGTATTGTCTGTAAATAGCAGTGATACTAATTTCAGCAAGTAATATTTATTCTTTCACTTAAAACCTTAATCTATGAACAGTAAACAGGAGGCACGGCTCAATATGTATGATGCCGTCCTTGCACATTGCGATGCTAATGCAGCCATCGTAGCCACAGTTCCCGCATTTCAGACAGCTGTCAACAATTTTGAAGACATTGTAGACGATCTCAGGCAGGCAGCACAGGATGAGATCAGCGCTACCACCGGCTATGCACTGGATAAAGCTGAGCAGCGCAAAAATTTATCACAGCTTACGCTGGATATGTCCGGCGCTATTTATGCTTACGCTGCTTCCGTCAATAACCTGGTGCTGAGAGAGCAGGTACATATCACTCCCAGTGATTTGCTTCGCCTCAAAGATGAATTGCTGGGTCCCGCCTGTTCCAATATTGTAGATGCGGCCAATGCAAATGCAGCAGCCCTTGTTCCTTTCGGTGTTACTGCCGCAAAGATCACGGCGCTGGAAGATGCAATTGATGATTATATTTCCGCCGTACCCGCCCCTCGCAATGCAGTGGCCAACAGGGCATCCATTGCTGAGTCCATCCGTCAGTATTTCAAATCAGCCGATGAGTTATTAAAAAAGCAGATTGATAAACTGGCTGTGCAGTTCCAGTCCACACACCCCAATTTCTATAATGCCTACCGCAGCAACCGTGTCATTCTCGATCCTGCCTCATCAGCCACACAGGTTTCCGGTACGGTCACCGACCAGTGGACGAATAATCCCGTAGCAGATGTTATTATCCAGGTTGTGGATCAGGCATACAGCACCACCACCAATTCAGACGGGGAGTATATTTTAAAGATACCGGTGCCCGGTGAGTATAATATCACCTTTAGCAAAACAGGCTATGCCACCAAAACAGAAGAAGATGTGGAGGTCACGTTGGGTGGCAACACTTCTTTAGATATAATCCTCAATCAAAATCCCACATAAAACAAAGAGGCTGTCTCAAAAAACGTTTTGATTGTCATATTGAGCTCAGTTTACCCTGAGGAACCGAAGGGTCGAAATATTGGCAATCAAAACGATAGCCTTCGACAAGCTCAGGCTGCCATGTCTTTTGTGACAGCCTCTTCTTATTTTCTAATGTAGCCGGTCTTTAAAATCCAATCCATTTTCTTTCAGCGTCTCTTTCGCAATATCATATCCGGCATCAGCATGCCGTATCACTCCCATACCGGGGTCGTTGCGTAATACCCGTTTCAGTCTTGCTTCAGCATCGGCAGTACCATCAGCCACGATAACCATACCAGCATGTATACTGTAACCCATACCTACCCCGCCGCCATGGTGCAATGAAACCCAACTGGCGCCACCTGCCGTATTCACCAGTGCATTTAAGATAGGCCAGTCGGCCACGGCATCACTGCCATCAAGCATAGATTCTGTTTCCCGGTTGGGTGAAGCCACAGAACCGGTATCGAGATGATCACGGCCGATAACGATGGGTGCTTTTACTTTTCCTGTTCTTACCAGTTCATTAAAGGCCAGTCCTGCTTTTTCTCTTTCGCCCTGGCCCAGCCAGCATATCCTGGCGGGCAATCCCTGGAAAGCAATTTTTTCTTTGGCCATCTGCATCCAGCGTATCATGCCTTTATTTTCCGGGAACATATTCATGATGAGTTCATCGGTCACCGCAATATCAGCAGGATCGCCGCTCAGCGCCGCCCAGCGGAAAGGGCCCTTGCCCTCGCAAAACAGCGGACGGATATAGGCAGGAACAAATCCGGGAAAGTCGAAGCAGCGGCCTTTTGTTTTCAGGTCTTCCATACTGGCTTCGGGATGCTGCTGCTCAAACTCCTGTGCCCTTGCACGGATATTGTTGCCATAGTCAAATGTGATAGCGCCTTTGTCCATCAGTTGCAGCATCAGCTGCACATGCAGGTGCATACTTTCATAACTGCGGCGGATATACTCATCCGGGTTTTGTTCTCTCAGCACATTGGCCTGCTCGTTGGTCAGCGTATGCGGCACATAACCGATCAGCGGGTCGTGGGCACTGGTCTGGTCAGTCAATGTATCGGGAATTACATCTCTTTGTATCAGGCGGTCGAGCAGGTCAACGGCATTGCAGAGCACACCAATACTTTTGGCTTCGCCTTCGCGGCGGTAATGCATGGCAGCATTGATGGCATCATCAATACTGGTATGTTTTTCATCAAGGTATTTTGTTTCGATGCGTTTGTCAATACGCCACTCTTCTACTTCAGCAATAAGGGCCACTCCTTCGTTCATGGTAATGGCCAGCGGCTGTGCGCCGCCCATACCACCGAGTCCGGCTGTAACATTGAGTGTGCCTTTTAAAGTGCCGCCAAAATGTTTGTTGGCAAGGGCAGCATAGGTTTCATAAGTGCCCTGCACTATACCCTGGCTGCCGATATATATCCAGGAGCCGGCTGTCATCTGGCCGTACATCATCAGGCCTTTTTGTTCCAGTTCATCAAAATGTTTCCAGTTGGCCCAGTTGGGAACTAACTGCGAATTGCTGATGAGTACCCTTGGAGCATCCTTGTGTGTTTTCAATATTCCTACCGGCTTGCCGGATTGAATGAGCAATGATTCATCATTCTCCAATACTTTCAGCGCTGCGATGATATTATCCAGCGCTTCAAAGTTGCGGGCTGCTTTTCCTCTGCCGCCGTAAACGATGAGATCATCGGGACGTTCGGCTACTTCGGGGTTCAGGTTGTTCAATAACATCCGCAAAGCGGCTTCCTGTATCCATCCTTTGCAGGAAAGTGTAGGACCAGTTGGTGTTTTGTATTTAACGGGATCGTAATGGCGGGTAATCGTTGTCATTTTGTATTATGTTGAATGTTGAATTTTAAATGTTGAATGTAGGGAGTCTGGTATCATTTATAATACAGCATTCAACATTTAGCATAATCACTGCAAAAGTCGTTATTCTTGGATAAAAAATATATCTTGTCCGCCGAAACTTAAACCATTACCAATGAGTATTCATATCAGCGCCAAAAAAGGCGAAATAGCGAAGACTGTATTGATGCCCGGTGATCCGCTTCGGGCCAAATATATTGCCGACCGTTACCTGCAGGAAGTGGAATTAGTAAGCCAGGTACGTAATGCATTCTATTTTACCGGGAAATACAAAGGCAAAACAGTTTCTATTGGCGCCAGTGGTATGGGCTGTCCTTCCATCGGTATTTATTCTTACGAACTGTATACAGAATATGATGTGGAGAATATCATCCGAATCGGCACCTGCGGCGCTTATACTACCGAACTCAACCTGTTTGACCTGGTGAATGTGAACTATGCTGCCAGCGAATCCACTTTTGCCAAATATGCCTGGGGCATTGGCGGCAACAGTATCAAACACCAGGGAAAGGCTTTCTCCGTCATCAAACGAACAGCAAAAAGACTGAACCAGGAAATCAAGAACTGCAATGTGCACTCCAGTGATATTTTTTACCGGAAGGATACAGATATTCCGAAAGTAGCGGTAAAGAAAAAATGCCTGGCTGTAGAGATGGAGGCCTTTGCGTTGTTTGCGAATGCAAAGCATTTGGGAAAAACGGCGGCTACCCTGCTCACTGTTTCAGATGTCATCCCCACACATGAAAAGATCTCTGCGGAAGAAAGAGAAAAGGCATTGTTGCCCATGATGGAACTTGCGCTGGAAGCTGCGGTGAAGTTGTGATTCCATTCAGACTATTGAAACTTTCAGGGCCTTGTCATGCCGAGGAACGAGGCATCTCAAAGACTATTAACTTAAGTAAGGATGAAAACTCTGAGACTCCTCCTTCGTCGGAGTGACAAGACCCTCGGGGACTGAAGACTTTCTTTTTTCCTGGAAGTTCATCCTCTTTTTACTACATCTTCAGGTGGCCATCCACCGCAAACGGAAGGATTAAGAAATGTCCAATCAGGATTCATTGTTTTAATCATATCCAGTTTCTTTTGTCTTCTCCAGCCTTTTATTTCTTTTTCCCTTGCTATCGCATTATTGATGTATGTAAAATTTTCATAGTAAATAAGATTATAACAATAGTACTTGCCTGCAAAAGTTTTGGGCTGTCCCCGGTTGGCCCAGTGCTCCATCAATCGCTGAGGCAGGTTATTGGTAACACCAGTATACAGAACTGTTCGTTCAGGGTTGGTTACAATGTAAACGTAATACTGGTGCTGATTGTAATTAAACATAGTTTATCATTGCTATTAGTCTCTGAGATGCCTCGTTCCCCGGCATGACAAAACACTACAATCCATTAAACCCTTCAAACCCGTTATTCAGGTAAATACCTTTAGAAGCGGCAAAACCATTCACCTTCTCCACAAAAGAAAAATCTTTGATGAGGCCGGCTACCTGGTTGATATCATCAGCGAAAATGCGGTCTTCGGAAGCAAAGCCGACAAACTCTCTTACATAGTCGTGAGCATATTCCAGTAACGCAGAACTCTTTAACGGCCTTCTGAATTCGATGGCCTGGCAGGCAGAGAGTAATTCAATAGCAAGGATAAATTCCAAATTGTCAAGCACCTTGTTCAGTTTCCTGCCGCTGATGCTGCCCATGCTTACATGGTCTTCCTGTCCCAGTGAAGTAGGAATACTATCGGCGCTGGAAGGGAAACACAATGTTTTGTTTTCGGTAACGAGTGCCGCCGTAGTGTATTGCGGAATCATAAAGCCGCTGTTTAATCCTACATTGTTCATCAGCAATACAGGCAAGCCCCATTTGCCTTCCAGTAATAAATAACAACGGCGGTCAGCAATATTTCCTACTTCTGCCGCTGCAAAGCAGGCATAATCTAATGGCAGGGCCATCGGCTGACCATGAAAGTTGCCGCCACTGATGGTATCATCGGCAGAAAGAATGATGGGGTTATCTGTCACCGCATTCAGTTCTATCTCTGTCAGCTCTTTTAAATGCAACCATGCATTACGGGATGCACCATGCACCTGTGGCATACAGCGGAGTGAGTAAGGATCCTGTACCCGGCCGCAATCCACATGGCTCTGCATGATCTCGGAATCATTCAGCAACAGGCGCAAACGCTGTGCGACTAATTTATTACCGCTATAAGGGCGCAGTTCATGCAGCCGTTCATCAAAGGGAGCTTTGGTACCGGTAAGTGCTTCAAGGCTCATCGCCCCGATGATATCAGCCGCTTCCAGGCAATTGTGCATCCGCTGAACTGCTTTCACCGCAAAGGATAAAATGAATTGTGTGCCGTTGATGAGTGCAAGACCTTCTTTTGGTCCAAGCTGAATGGGTTGTAACCCCATATCCCGCAACACAGATGAAGTATCCCTTCTCTCTCCTTTATAAAATACTTCTCCCAATCCTATCAACGGCAGAAACAAATGTGCCAATGGTGCCAGGTCTCCGGAAGCACCCACACTTCCTTTCTCCGGCACTACCGGTATCACATCGTTATCTATATGCCATATGATTCTTTGTAATGTAGCCAGCTGCACACCGCTATAACCCTGTGCCAGCGCCTGCACTTTGGTGATAAGCATCAATTTGGCAACTTCCTGCGGAATGGGATCACCCACTCCTACGCTATGGCTTTGTAAGATTTTATATTGCAGTGTGGCGGTATCTTCCGCAGAAATAGCCGTATTGGCCAAAATGCCGAAGCCGGTATTGACACCGTAAACCGTTTTATTAGCAGCCACAATTTCCTGCACGGCTTTATGGCTGCTGTTCACTTTTTCAACAGCAGCTTTATTCAATACCCCTTTTATTTTTCCGGAAGCAATTTGTAAAGCAACAGCAGTAGTGAGGCGGTCAATACCATAATTAAAAGTAACACTCATAGCAGGCAATTGTGGGCTGCAAGATAAAGATTTGAAACGAGTGGTTTTATTTGCTCAATGCTTGCAACCAATACATAAAGGAGTTTATCTTTACAACACTGATCCGGCCCGGGAAATAAGAGGCATCACCAACAAAACTGATTATATGCGCCATCTAACCTTATTACTGCTCCTAACCGGAAGCATTTTTCAACTTCATGCACAGGATCCGCAAAAAGTGGCTATCAGCACCACCGGCTGTACCGTTGAGGTGTTTTGCCTGCCGGGACGTTTTGATGTGTATGACCTGGAGGATGGTTCTACCGTATATGCGGATGATTGTGAAAAGGACGGAGTGACCTATGGCATCTACTGCATTAAACTAAAAAAGCCCATCACTGACCTGAAAGCGGCTGAAGATACGATGATCACCTACCTTGATTTCCTGAAACTGGACTATGGCATCGTAAAGGGCAAGGGCTATGACAAAGGACATAAACTGAAGAAAGATGATAATACCCGTGGTATCTATGATACATGGGAAGATGTTGACAAGAATAAGTGGAAAGTGAAAGCATGGACCAACGGTAATTTTATTTGTGTTTTGCATGTACACGGCACCAAAGAGCTACCTGAGAAAAAAACGGAAATATTCCTGGAAGGGCTTCGTTTTCCCGGTATGAAATAATAATAAGCAAATTAGAAAATGAAAAAGATCATCCTGCCCTTATTACTGTTGATCAGTTGTACAGCTTTTTCGCAAAGCCTGAAGAAATACCCGGTAAGCAAATCCGGTTGTTCTTATTATAATTATTGCGATGCAAAATTTGACATCTCAAAAAGTACTGATTCGTCCGATATCTATACCGGAGAATGTGCAGCAGCCGATGTAACCTATGGTATCATTTGTGTAAAACTGCTGAATCCTGTTACCGATCTGCAAATGGCGGAAGACCTGCTGATTGCTTACATGGATTTCCTCAAACAAAGTTTCGAAATCACCAGCGCTGCCGGTTATGGCAAAGGCCACCGGTTAAACAATAATGAAAATACCCGTGGCATCATTGATTACTGGAAGGATAAAGAAAATGACGGATGGAAGGTTAAGGGCTGGACAGACGGCAAGATTGTAGCTGTAATGTATGCATATAGCAAGAAGGAACTACCAGAAACAAAAGTAAATATGTTTTTGGATGGGTTTCGTTTTCCTGCCTCGGATAAATAACCCTAATTAAATTCTATTAAAACAAAAAGGTTAGCCGTTGAAGCTAACCTTTTGTGACCCCGTCAGGATTCAAACCTGAAACCTTCTGATCCGTAGTCAGATGCTCTATTCAGTTGAGCTACGGGGCCGGTCTTTTTATCGATTGGGCGGCAAATATAGGACAAAATAAATAAGTGAAAAAGAGAGATTTGGCATCATCGCTGTCGCCAGTTGGGCACATATTTATCCAGTAAATCCTGGTAGGCTTTAATATCTCTCAATCCTGCCAGGTCAGGGTCGGTAAATAGGGCATCTTTATTATTATATCCCAGTTCGTAAGCAAGTTTCAGGTGCAGGATAGCCTGGTCTGTTTGTTTATTCAATGCATAGCTACAGGCAAGCTGGAAATAATTCTTGCCTTTTGTCGGACTCAGCTCAATAGATTTTTTCAGGTATACAATGGCTGAATCATATTGCTGTTGGGCATGGAATGCAAGGCCAAGGTTTTGGTAAGCATTTTCATAGGTCGTGGTAAGTGCAACCGCTTTCCGACCGTATGCAATGGCTGAGTCTAATTGTTCCAGTTGAATATATGCAGCACAGATGTTACTTAACGCTTCCACATATTCCGGGTTAATAGCGGCTGCCCGTTTAAAATAAGCAATGGCAGAATCATACAGCTTCATGTCTTGCATAATACTGCCTACTGTATAAAATGCCTGGGCCGTAACATCTGATTTATTGAACACCTGCTTTTGATAATAATAGGAAGCGGAATCATAATCCTTCAATTGCCGGAATATACCAGCCAGGTTGCCCCAGAACACACTGTTGTTCGGATCAAGCCGCATAGCCCTCTGGATATATACTTTGGCAGAATCGTAACGCTTCATTCCCTGGAAAACCATACCCATATTATTGAGCAGTTGCGGGTTGATAGGATCCTTGTTCAGCGCCAGACGATAGTATTTACGGGCAGAGTCATAACGTTTCTGGTCAAGGAAGGTGCGGGCCATTTCATCCAGGAAACCAAGACTGGCCGGGTCCATAAGTGAAGACCCTTTCAGGAAGTTGGTTACTGAATCCAGCTGATTCAATTCCCGGAAAATACGCAACAGGTTATTGGAAGCCAGTTTATAATCAGGTCTGACATCTAATGCCTTTCTGAAATATTTCTTAGCTGAATCATAATTCTTTTCCTGGCCGTAGATAACTCCCAGGCTGTTCAGGATCGATGGATTCCAGGGTTCTGTTTTCACCGCCTGCTGGAAATATTTATATGTTGAATCCGGCGACTTAAGTTCCTTAAACACCAAACCAATATTGATCAGGGCAAATGCCGAATATGGATTTGCCACCAATGCTTTCTGGTAATAAATATTGGCAGAGTCAAATTGCTTCAGGGCAAAACTTGCTTTGCCCAGGTGATTGAAAGCCTCTTCATAAGTAGGGTCAAGTTCTGTTGCAATGCGATAATACGTTTTGGCTGAATCATATTGCTTTAATTCCCTGAAGAAATTACCGAGATAAACATTTACAATCGATTTATCCTGGTAATTAGCAAAGGCTTTTGTATAATAGATTTTCGCAGAATCTGCTTGCCCGGCTTCGAAAAATGTTTTACCCAAACCGTTATAAGCGTTGATGAACTTAGGATCAGAAGCAATACTTTGCTTGAAATAGTTGATAGCTTTTTCATACTGCTTCCTGTCGTGGTAAATCCAGCCTATATTATTACTGGCATAAGTATTACGAGGCTCAATACCCAATGCCTTTTCATAATTGGCGATAGCAGAATCGGTTTTAGATTGCGAATAGTAATAATGGCCAATATCTACATAAGCATCCGCATTCTCAGGATTAACATCAATGGACTTGCGATAGTATTTGATCGCTGAATCAGGTTTGTTTTGCATCTTGTAGCAATAAGCAAGCGTTACATAAGGATAACGCCATTTAGGTGCAATAGCTATTGCTCTTCGGGAATAAATGATAGCACTGTCCATCCGGTTATTATCCAGGTGCAAAGAAGCCAGAGTATGTAATACGTAAGCTGCATTTTTTTCAGCGCTGTTGGCAGAATAGGCATACTGGAACGCTTTGTTGATATCCACCAGTTTTCTTCCGCTGGTAAAGTAACCTCTTGCTTTGAAGAAATACATCCTGCCCATCAGGGATTTGGCAAAATCAGGATCATCGGGCATGATGTAACCAATAGCTTTCTCCAGCATATTGCCCACTTCATAAAATTCCTGCCGGGCTACTTTTTCCATCCTGTCCAGGCTGGCATCTATTTCATCAGTTTTTTCATCCTCATCAATCTGCGCCCTTATTTTCTGGATGGAGGCAGGGTCTTTACAGTCGAGGTATAAGTTGATCTTGCTCTGTGCAAAATTGATAAATTCTACCGCCAGGATTGATTGCGCATCAACGGTATAACTGTTGCCAGGATATTTTTTCTCCATCCGGTCATAATAAAACTCTGCAGAGTTTTTACCGGTAAGTTTGCTTTCTTTTACCGCAGTGTAAAACGAATTGTATAATTCCGCCAATGCAGTATCAGCAGGATTTGTGTACATAGCCCATGATCCGCCACCAAAAGAATTTCCGCCATTCCATTGTTTCTTTTTTTCAATCCACCGTTTCAGGTATTCCGGATCTACTATACTCACTACTTTACCGCTATGTTCAGTACAGCAGAAATAAGGATCCTGTTTGCGGCGAAACTGCTGCTGTGCAACAGTGGGGACATTCTTTTGCACATATTTTTGGATTTCCTCTACTGTTACTTTGTTATCCTTGTCACCATCTCCATCGGCCATTCCATTCAAACCATCAACAAGGTAGTAGGTAAATAATCCATGGCCATTCCCAATAGTTGCATCTTCCAGTGATTCTTGTCCTGCACCGGTAGCAAGCATCACAATCTCGCCAGCCCTTCTTTCAGATATGGCCGAATTAAAGAAACCCTGACCTTCTGTTCCGCCGGGCAATTCATTGGAGCGACAGGCATCCATGATCAGAAATACTTCCACCCCTTTGGCCGTTTCTTTGGAGATTTTGATTTTTACATCCGCCATGCGGATAGCCCCGCTTACGAGATAACTGTTCTTGTCTCCGGCAGGATTACAGTCGTAAGCAAGATAAAAAAACTGGTCTTCATCAATAGCATCCCCATGCCCCGCCATATAAATAAAAAGCTTATCTCCGTTTTGCAATTTCTTTGCTTTCAGCCATTTAAACCCTGCAATAAAAAAATTAGCTGCCAGGGCCTGGTCATTGAGCAACATGTAAATATTATCCTCGCTCAGGCTGCCCCCGGCAGGCGATTTGAGAAACTCTTTAAACATTTCTGCATCCTTGTCGGCATAATTCAGTTTTCTTACATGTTTATAATCAGATATCCCCATGATCATGGCAAAAGTCTGTGGCCCCTGGATGGTAGTATCTCTTGGTTTGGGTGGTGCAGGTTGTTGTGCAGTGGCCGGAATTGCAGCAGCCATGCAAAACAAAAAGATGCAAATGATTATGGAAAGAGATTTTCGCATAAATTCGACCGACTAATTTACGGATTTACAGGAGAATATCTGCAATGTAGCCTGTTTTAACCGGTGGCTCGGCAAAAAACAACGACAAAGCAGATGGTAAGAATATGTCGGGTAGTTGCAACCCTGTTAATCTTTAGCAAATCATTGTTAATCAACTGCAGGCCAGCAGTAAACTATTCTGATGAAAAAAGCGGTCAAAAAATTTGGAACAAAAGCCAAAAACGTTTCCAAGCACCTGACCAAATACCTGTACGAAAGAGATACCATTTTCTCAACGCTGTGGGTGTTTATTTTCATAATAGGGTTAAGCCAGATCCCCATTAATTTTTACTTCCTGAATCCGCTGAAGCTGGCCATGAAGGATTTTGATTTCAACGATCTGGCTTATTCCAAGTTGGGAAAAGGGAAACTGGGAAGTAGTGAAGATTCCAAGTTCGATAAGAATATTGTCATTATTAATATCGGAGATCTGGACAGAGAAGGGCTTGCCTTGCTGATTGATAAAACTGCTTCCTACAAAGCCAAAGCAATTGGTCTTGATGTATGGATGGAAGAGGCTAAAGATCCTTACAAAGATTCCCTAATGAAGGAAGTTGTAAGCCGCACACCTAATCTAATTCTCGCAAGCCGTTTCAAACCCGCAACTGAGGAAGAACGGGATGAAGGCGATTACCACAGCAATTATTTTAAGCCTTATGCTTCCGGTACAGAGGGTTATGTAAATTTTTTAAATGAGGAAATTGCAACATTGCGAATCTGGAACCCGACAATCAAAATAAAAATTGATAGCGCCAACAAAATCAGGTTCCCAAGTTTTGCCTATTCAATAATTAAGCTCTTTGACTCCACGAAACTCAGTTACCTGCCCAGCAAAAAACAAGAGATCATCAATTATACCCGGCGCACACAGCAGTACCAGGTCGTTGAACCTGAAGACCTGCTAACTGACAATGTTGATTCGGCTGCCATAGCTGGTAAAATTGCTTTACTTGGCTATATCAATATTGACCCCAATAACATTGACGATAAGAAGTTTACACCCATGAACGAGAAGACTTATGGAAAAACTGTCCCTGATATGAACGGGATAGTGGTTCATGCCAATATTATTTCCATGGTTTTGGCCAAAAACTACATAAAAAAAGTACCTTCGTGGGTCGTGTGGCTGGTAGCTATTTTTATTGGCTGGCTGCATATGTCGTTTTTCATCCGTTATTACCTTGATAACCATATCTGGTTCCATTTAGTAGCAAAGATTGCACAGTTAGCATCGGCGATTTTCTTCACTTATGTAGGTATCTATTTATTTGACAGGTACCGGATAAAACTGGATATGAAGCTTTCGCTGATCGTAATTGTCATGGCAGTTGATGTTATTTATTTTTACGAGGCCTGGGCTGTGTGGATGCACCGGAAATTTGGTTACCAGACCGTATTTAAGCCGCACCACCATGGCCACGGGGACGATCATGGGGGCCATGATAGCGGACATGAGAAACATGATGAAGAACATCCGGAAGGAGGAGCAACCAAAAAAGACGAAGAATCATCACATTAAAATTGATATAAACCTGAAGCACATGAAAAAGTTAACCATCCTTATCCTGGCAAGTTGTTTTACTGTTGCCGCTGTGGCACAGAATAACTTCCTGCTCTACAGTTTCAAAGGCAATGTATCAGTTGTTGAAAACAACGTGGAAACAAAAGCCAAAGTAGGTAAGCCTCTTAACAGCAATGCTACCATCAAATTGACGGCCGGCGCTGCCGCCACTCTGATCTGCAATGAGGCAGCCATGTTCACTCTTACCAAACCAGGTAGTTATGCTCTTAAGAATTTTGGCGACTCCTGTAAAGTGAGCAGTAATTCTGTGAGCAGTAATTATGTAAAATATGTTTGGGCACAAATGACCAAATCATCCGGTGCCCCCGGCAGCAATCGCAAAGCCTACATGAACAATGTGGGTGCGGTTACCCGTTCTATCAATAATATCTGGGTGGACCCAAGACTTGATACCGTAAATTTCTCCGCCGGCGATAGCTTCCCTCTTTCATGGAAGTCATATGCAGAGGCAAAGGAATTTGAATTTTTCCTTTACAGCAGTGATAATATCAGCCAGCCAATTTTCAAAACGACTGTAAGCAAGCTGAAAATTCCTATTGTCGATTTTATAAAAAAACTGAAACCCGGCAATACTTATTTCTGGACCGCTGCTATTAAAGGAGAAGAAAATGAGGAATTGAAAATCTTCAATTATGTAAGCAAAGAGGCTTTTGCAGAAATTGAAAAAGAAATGAAAGCACAGGGAGCCGCATTTGAAGCGCCGGCTGAGCAGGCATACCGCCTCGCCTTCATGCTGGAAGATGCACACTACCTGGCCGAGGCTTACCAGTATTATACCAAGGCTGCTACGTTAGATCCAGCTAATGCATTATACCGTGCCACTTTAATGTCATTCAAAAAAGATTACGAAATAAAATAGCCAGGCAAATTGCTTATTAAAGAGGTCCTGCCCTGGTGCAGGACTTTTTTTTGATAGATTATTCACCTTGGCCACTGTACATTTCATGGAGTGGCCGGTACAAGGAAAAATAAACGGAATTGTCGAATGCTTTATTTTTACCTTCTATGCGATTCAGTTTCTGGTCCGTCGGAAAAAATCATGAACCATATGTAAAAGCCGGTGTGGAAGAATTTACTCACCGCATCTCCAAATATTATAAAGTGGACTGGACCATCATCCCCCAGCCAAAAAATGCCGGTATGCTAAGTGAAATGGACCTGAAAAAAAAAGAAGGTGAAACCATTTTACAATGGCTGGAGAAGGACGATTATTTGATTGCACTGGATGAAAGAGGAAAACAACTGAGTTCAGAAGGCTTAGCCACATTTGTACAGTCAAGGGCGAACGAGAGTACGAAACGCATAATTTTCCTTATTGGCGGCGCCTTTGGCTTAGATGAAGCAGTGCTTAAAAGGGCTAACTACAAATGGAGTTTATCACATCTGGTCTTTCCGCACCAGTTAGTGCGGCTTATTTTGGCCGAACAGGTGTACAGGGCCTGCACCATTTTGAAGAATGAAAAATATCATCATAAATAAAACGGCATTTGCCGGTCTGTATTTTTGATTTTACATTTAGCCGATGGAATTATCAATCACCCTTATTATTATAATCATTACCGGGCTTATCTCATTTAGTGCCTTTAGCAACCAAAAGATCATTGATGACCTGATTTTTTATCCTCCTTCTGTAACAGAAAGAGGGCAATGGTACCGTTTCTTCACCTGCGGATTAATACATGCAGACATTGGGCATCTTTTGTTCAACATGATCTCGTTGTACATGTTCGGCGAGTTTGTGGAAAGAAGTTTCTCTACTCCTATCCTTTTTGGGGAGAGAGGAAAATTTCTGTACCTCGGCATGTATGTACTGGCCCTTTTTGTATGCCTGGTTCCTACTTTTATCAAACATAAAAACGATTACTACTACCGAAGCCTTGGCGCCTCCGGTGCGGTAAGTGCGGTAGTGTTTGCCGGCATCCTGTTCGACCCGACTAATAAGATTGGTTTCTTCTTTATTCCGCCGGTAATACCGGGTTACATATTCGGCCCCTTGTACCTCATCGCCTCCACCTACCTTGAAAAACAGGCAAAAGACAATGTAAATCACTCTGCCCATATATGGGGAGCCCTGTTTGGTATTGGTTTTATTATTGCCGCGGCCGCCATTCTTAAATCTGATTACCAGCCTGCAGAGCAATTTTGGCTGAAGATCAAATACAGCTTAGGCCTCTAAGGTTACTTTCAATACCTGTTTTGTCTGATCGGTTATTTTAAACCTGTTGTCTATGCGGTAGCCCACTACCCAAATGATCCGCTTGTTACTTTCCATTACCCAGGTATTTTCTTTTTCGATTTTGGATAATTTCTGATCAATAAAAAAGCGGGACAGCTTTTTCTTTTTGGTCATGCCCAGCGGATAGAAGTAATCACCCGTCTTCCAGGGACGGAGTAAGAGCGGAAATGTTATTTCTTTAGCATCGAGATATGCTACCCGGTTGTCCGATGCCAGGTGTCCGTTGTTGGTTAATTCAATATGAAGAATCCCTTTTTCAAAACCAACTGATTTATCTTTTGCTTCAATAACAATGTTAGCAGCCGAAGTACTTTGTGCAGGACTAATGATGAACCAATTCCGGTGTTTGATGATACGGTATTGCAATACCGGTGATTCAATATATTTTCCCGATTCACTGCCTGCAAGTTTGATCAGTTCTTCCACCTGCTTTTCATTAAAGCCATAATCCCGGATGATCTCGTAGAGCAATGCCCGGTTATTGTATTTCAGCAGCTGAAGAATAGGAATATGTACTTCTGCCCCTTTTTCTTTGCATATCTTTTTTTTCAACTCCCCTACTGTTCGCCGATAGAGTTTTTCCGTTTCTTTAAAGCGTTCAATATTATCAGCCAGGTTTTCCTTCACCTGCGGATATACTTTGCTGATGGCGGGGATGATTTCGTTTCGGAAAAAATTCCGTGTGTATTTCGAAGACAGGTTAGAAGAGTCTTCCACAAATTCAAGCTTGTTTTCCAGGGCAAACTGTATTATCTCTTCTTTTGAAAAATTCAGCAGCGGCCTTTTGATATGCCCGTAGGAAACAGGAATGCCGGTTAATCCATGCAACCCGGTGCCGCGGAAAAAATTCATCAGCAGGGTTTCAATATTGTCATCTTTGTGATGAGCTGTTACAATGGTATTCAAAACCAAATTCCCTACTCCGGACTCAGGACTCACTACTAATTGCTCAAACCATTCGTATCGCAAAGCCCTTGCTGCTTCCTGTATAGACATTTTATGTTCAGCCGCATATTGTTCTGTATTAAACCGCTGAACCTTCACTTCAACCTTGTAATTATTTCCCAGCTTTTTTACAAATTCTTCATCCCTTATACTCTCCTCTCCTCTCAGCTGGAAATTGCAATGTGCAATAGTAAATTCATATCCTGCCTGGCTACATAGTTCACATAATACCACAGAGTCCAAGCCTCCACTGACGGCAAGAAGCAGTTTGTCTTTTGTTGAAAAAAGATGCTGCTGCTTGATATTATCCTTAAATCGTTGCAGTAAGCTCATGCTAAAAAGTTAGTTCTTCGTAAGCTCCCCTCAATTCGCCAAAAGCATGGTTGTCTCCGGCTTTCTTTGCTTCTTCCATTCCCCGTTCGTACACTTTCACCGCCTCTTCGGTTTTTTCAATTCGTTCCAGCAGTTTGCCAAGGTGATAATAGCTGCCGATATACCCCGGCTCCCTGTTTAAGATTTCTTCAAATAAACGGCGGGCCCCTTCATCATCACCCAGCTTTATATACTCCAGCGCAAGTGCATGCTGCACAAAACTATCTGCCGGGTTGGCTATCAAAAACTCTTTCAGCTTAGCTATCCTGTCCACTTTAAAAAATCTTAATTAGTTATTTGATTTTATTAAGCTCCCTTCCCTATCTTTGCTTTAGTTGCATAAACAACTATCCTTCTAACGATCTAAACAAAACGCAATGAAGATCCTCGTTTGTATCAGTAAAACGCCGGACACAACGGCAAAAATAGCCTTCACCGATAATAACACGAAATTCGATGTGAATGGTGTGCAATGGATCATCAATCCATATGATGAATGGTATTCACTGGTTCGTGCCATCGAACTGAAAGAAGCTGATGCCTCTGCTGTTATACATTTGGTAACAGTGGGTGCTGCCGATGCAGAACCTATCATACGCAAGGCACTTGCCCTGGGCGGTGATGAAGCTATCCGGGTGAATGCTGACAGTCACGACAGTTATTATATTGCTTCGCAAATTGCTGAAGTAGCCAAACAAGGAGGGTATGACATCATCTTTACCGGTAAAGAAACCATTGATTACAATGGCTCCTCTATTGGAGGCATGGTTGCAGAATTACTTGATCTTCCCTATATATCATTAGCTACCAAATTCGAGCTGGCTGGTAATAAAGCAACAGTTACAAGAGAAATAGAAGGCGGTGAAGAAGTAAATGAAGTGGAATTGCCTGCAGTAGTAAGCTGCCAGAAAGGAATGGCTGAAGCAAGGATTCCTAATATGCGGGGCATTATGGCTGCCCGTACCAAACCGCTGAAAGTAATGGAGCCTGTAACGGTGGATGCACTTACTTCTGTAGCTGGTTTTGGCTTGCCGCCTGCCAAAGCAGGCGTTAAACTGGTGGATGCCGAAAATGTAGATGAACTGGTTCGCTTGCTGCACGAAGAAGCAAAAGCCATTTAAGGCATATTCACTCTAAAATTCAAACATCAAACTTTAAACTCTTTATATGTCTGTTTTAATTTTTATTGATACTGCTGAAGGCCATGTGAAAAAATCTTCGTTGGAAGCAATGACCTATGGCGCCAAAGTAGCAGAGCAACTGGGTACCACTGCAGAAGCCGTTGTGCTGGGTACAGTCAATGATGACCTGAGTGCACTTGGTAAATACGGTGTCAAAAAGATCCATCATGTAGCTGCAGATGCACTCAATCATTTTGATGCACAGGTTTTCAATAAAGCTATAGCTGAAGTAGCCACCGCTACTGGTGCCAAAGTGATTGTTTTCTCCAATAATATCAGCGGCAAAGCCATTGCTCCCCGCCTGTCTGTCCGTTTGAAAGCAGGATTGGTTTCCGGTGCAGTTGCATTGCCTGATACCAGCAATGGTTTCGTGGTGAAGAAAAATGTTTTCTCCGGCAAGGCCTTCGCCAATGTCGCAGTGAACACGGAAGTGAAAATCATTGCCCTGAACCCGAATGCTTATCAAACAATTGCCGGTGAAGGAACCGCAGAAGTAGTTTCAGCCTCTACTACAGCAACTGCAGGCAAGGTAAAAGTAACAGCCGTGAACAAAGCCAGTGGTGAAGTGCCGCTGACAGAAGCAGAGATCGTAGTCAGTGCCGGCCGTGGTATGAAAGGACCCGAGAACTGGGGTATGGTAGAAGAACTGGCCAAAACATTGCATGCTGCCACTGCCTGCAGCCGCCCTGTTGCAGATGCACACTGGCGTCCGCATAATGAACATGTGGGTCAAACCGGCTTCGCCATTGCACCCAACCTGTATATCGCTATTGGCATATCAGGAGCTATTCAGCACTTAGCTGGTGTAAACAGGAGTAAAGTGATCGTAGTAATCAATAAAGATCCTGAAGCGCCTTTCTTTAAAGCGGCTGATTATGGTATTGTAGGTGATGCTTTTGATGTAGTGCCGAAATTGACTGCTGCTATAAAGAAACTGAAAGGTGTAGCTTAAGATATTTCCCTTTGAAAAAAACCTAAACCACAAACCCTTGCGTTTGTGGTTTTTTATTGCCAACTTGTGAGAGTAAAAACCATTGAACTATGAATAAGACCACCACCCTTCTTTTCATATTGCTATCTTTCTGCATTGCTGCCGAAGCACAGAAAAAAGGAAAAGATAAAGACAAGGGCAAGAACAAAAAAGAACCTGCATTTGTGGATTACCAGCAGGCTGATCCTGTACCAGACACCAGCAGAAGATTTACCGGCATTATCAAATATCGTATCACCTCTGATGATCCCTCAGAAAGAGATTCCATGTTTGTCATCTTTGGTGAAAATCAGATTGGTGTCATCATGTTCATTCCCGGCTATCGTGCCGACCAGGTATTTGAACAGCATCTGATTGCCCGTTTCAGCGACAGCAGTTTATTGACGCTTGACCCTAAAAACAAAACGTACAAAACAGAAAAACTGGATGAACGTAACGCCGGCACTGAATTCATGTTACTCAATTACCGGAAAACAGCACCCGTTATGGGTTTTACCTGCCCGGAATACAAAGGCAGCATGACCTTAAAGGATGGTACCAGTTTCGAAGCGGCCTGCCTGGTCAGCAACCAGCATTACTTTAATAATACAATGGATTTTAATTTCCTAAATATTCAACCAATGGTGCTTGGCTATAAGATCGTTTTAGGCTATCGCAATAAGTCACCTGAAAACGAGAACTCCTATTTTATGGCCTATAAAATTGAGCCGGGAAATATGGAAAGTTATTTCGACCTAAGCCAGTATAAGCCTAAATGATCAGACTGAGAATATCATGCTTTTTTAATCACTTAAAATCAGGTCTTTTTAAGCTAATGGCTTAAATTCGTGGCCGGTATGAAGAAGATAGAATTAGAAATCGTGGCCCTCTCTCACAGTATTACACAAACCCATTCTTATGCCGTGGTGCTGGGCGAAGTGAACGGACTGAGAAGGCTGCCCATCGTTATCGGCGGGTTTGAGGCCCAGGCAATTGCCGTTGCCCTGGAGAAAATGGCACCCAGCCGCCCCCTAACCCACGACCTGATGAAAAATTTCATGAATGCGTTTGCAATCGAACTGCATGAGATCATTATCTGCGACCTGCAGGAAGGAATTTTCTACTCCAAGCTTGTTTGCTCAACTGATAATGACACCGTGGAAATTGATTCCCGTACCTCAGATGCGATTGCACTGGCTGTACGTTTTGGTTGTCCCATTTATACCTATGAAAACATCCTGGAAAGTGCCGGCATCCTGATGGAAGAAACAGGAACCGGCAAAAAGAAAAAGTCTAAACAGGAAGTAGTGGTGGAAGACGAAGGGCCAACCGGTCATGAAGACCTGAAGACAATGACCCTGGAAGAACTAAACAGCCTGTTGAACGAAGTGCTGGACAATGAAGATTATATCCGTGCCATCGCTATAAGAGATGAGATCAACAGCCGGAAAAAAGGCAAATGACCTTTCGCATATAGCTTTATTCCATTTTACCTGAAAAACCTATCGATCCTTGGTTAGTTTTCCCAATTGCAAAATCAATCTTGGCTTACACATACTGCGTAAACGCAGCGACGGTTATCATGACCTGGAAACTGTTTTCTACCCTATTGGCCTCACCGATGTACTGGAAATAATTGAGAGCAGGAATGCCAAAACAGCCGTACACTTAAGTACCAGTGGTTTACCGGTAGAAGGCAGGCCTGCGAATAATCTTTGTGTCCGGGCCTACAGGTTACTCCAAAAAGATTTTCTTTCCTTGCCGCCTATGCTGATCCATCTGCACAAAGTGATACCAGCCGGCGCCGGTCTGGGTGGAGGGAGTGCCAATGCATCTTTTACACTGCAAATGATCAACGAAATAGCAGGCCTCGGACTGAACCAGCAACAGCTTTTACAGTATGCCGCACAATTGGGCAGCGATTGTCCCTTTTTTATCATCAACAAACCCTGCTATGCAACAGGCCGGGGAGAAAACTTGGAAGAATTTGAACTGGACCTTTCCGGTTATTCAATATTACTTGTCAATCCCGGCATTCATGTAAATACCGGCGTTGCTTTTTCAGGGATCGTACCGGCTATACCTGAATATTCAATCAAAGAAATACTCAGGCAGCCGGTTAGTCAATGGAAATACAAACTGCAGAATGATTTTGAAAAGACCGTTTTTAAAGCATACCGGGAAATAGTTGATATCAAAGACAGCCTGTACCAGCAAGGGGCACTATATGCATCCATGAGCGGCAGTGGCAGCACGGTTTATGGAATTTTTGAAAAAGACAAAATGCCATCATTTTCATTCCAGCCCGAATATTTTGTCAAAATAATACCCGGGAAATAATGTTTTACCCTGTCAGCTGATGATAAATCCTGTACCGTTACTTTTGCAACAAATTTGAAGCGGTATGGAGATCTACAAAGAGTTTGCTTTTGATGCGGCCCATTTTCTGCCCAATGTTCCCGAAGGGCATAAATGCAAGAATATTCATGGACATACTTATCACCTGAGAGTGTATGTAAAGGGCACCCCCGGAGAACATACCGGCTGGATTATTGATTTTAAAGAACTGAAAGATGTAGTAAAACCAATTGTAGATGAACTGGACCATACACTGATCAATAATATCAAGGGCCTTGAAAACCCTACTGCAGAAAATATCACTATCTGGTGCTGGAACCGCATTAAACCTTTGGTACCTAACCTGAGCCGCATTGAATTAAAAGAAACACCTACCAGTGGTGTAATGTATTCCGGGGAATAATTAAGTTGGTTTTAGAACCGCCGCAGAAACCAGCCTACCGGGCAAGCAAGCACAGAAACACAGTATAAATTTCACGCCAAGACGCAAAGTCGCAATAATTTCCTTCTAAATTCGAAAGTGCTGAAACCCTGTTTAAAGTAATTATTACAATTTCAGTGTCTCAGTGGCTAACAACATCAGCAAAAAATTCGCTTGTATTTTGTACCTTGCAGTCACATTCATGCTGATCGCTATTACGATATCATTCCTCTCGGAAAATCTTGATCTCCTCAATCACCGAGGTTAAATCTGAATGCGCCTTCCGTGCAGGAAGGCAGTTCCCCTATATTGTAACCCGCATCCCTTCACTTTTAATTCAACTTTTATGCAAACGCTTATCAATATGACAGAAAGAACGCAATACTACCTGGAACTGGAAGAAAACAGCGGCGCCCATAACTATCACCCTATTCCTGTGGTACTTACCCGTGGCAAGGGCCCCCATGTATGGGATGTAGATGGCAAACGTTATTACGATTTTCTGAGCGGCTATTCCGCCGTAAACCAGGGACATTGTCACCCAAAAATTGTAGCAGCACTGACAGACCAGGCACAAAAACTTACACTGACCAGCCGTGCTTTTCACAGCGACCTGCTGGGAGAATTTGCCAAATACATTACAGATTATTTCGGCTACGAAAAAGTGCTGCCAATGAATGCCGGTGCCGAAGGTGTAGAAACGGCGATTAAACTCTGCCGCAAATGGGCCTATGAAGTAAAAGGTATTGAAGAGAATAAAGCGGTGATCATTGTTTGTGAAAATAATTTCCATGGCCGTACCACTTCCATCATTTCTTTTAGCAGCGATCCTTCTGCCAAAAAGAATTTTGGCCCTTACACACCGGGATTCAAAGCTATTCCCTACAATAATATTCCGGCTTTGGCCGAGGCGTTAAAAGATAAAAATGTGGCGGGATTCCTCGTTGAACCGATACAAGGCGAAGCCGGCGTAGTGGTACCAGATGAAGGTTTTCTCTCCGGAGCAAAAGCACTTTGTGAAGAAGCCAATGTATTATTCATCGCCGATGAAATTCAAACAGGACTTTGCCGTACCGGTAAAATGCTGGCCTGCGATCATGAAAACGTAAGACCTGATATTCTCATTTTAGGCAAAGCACTCAGCGGCGGTATGATGCCGGTTAGTGTGGCTTTGTGCGATAATGAAATAATGATGACCATCAAACCTGGTGAACATGGTTCCACCTACGGTGGTAATCCTTTAGCCTGTCGTGTAGCCATTACGGCCCTGCAGGTTTTGAAAGACGAAAACATGGCGGATAACTCAATAAAAATGGGTGAGCTGATGCGCAGGGAATTGAAAGCTTTGCACTCACCTCATATCGCCCTTGTAAGAGGAAAAGGCCTGCTGAATGCGATTGTGATCAAACATGCGGATAAAGATGCAGCGTGGAAACTTTGCCTGGAACTGAAAGAGAATGGCCTGCTGGCTAAACCAACGCATGGTGATAAGATACGGTTCTCCCCTCCTTTGGTGATCAATGAAGAACAGATCATGGAATGTGTGGAGATTATCAGAAAAAGTTTGAAAGTGCTGGATTGATGGATGGCTTAAACGCATCTCCCACAAAGCCACGAAGAACACTGAGAAATTCTTTAACAAGCATTGTGCACTTACAGGAAATCTTACTGCTAAAACAATTTATCCTTTTAATCAGCAGTAAAACCTTTGTGTCTCTTTGTACACTTTGTGGGACAAAAAAATTAATTCGCCCTTTGCAGCAAAAGCAAAAGCCGGATGGGAGAACCCACCCGGCATTTTTTTGTTTCCGTCCCTATGAAAACAAGGTCAAGGATGAATGACTACTTTATAAATTAACGTCCGTTGATTACAATTTTTTGTACCTGCTGAGTGGCTGTCTCCCTGTCAAAAGAACGAAGGGTGTACATACCCGGTACCAGGTTGTTTGCCTGCAGGCTGTTATTAGTATAAGCATTCCACTGCTTTACTGTGCGGCCGGCCATATCTACCAGCATAATATCACGAACAGAAGCATCTGCATAAACAACATTCACTGTACCATTACTGCTGGGGTTGGGGAATACCATTGTTTTAGCATCCTGCTCTGTACCCCGGATAGCTCTTACTTCACTATACTTAAACTGGCCGTCAATGTCCACCTGCTTAATACGGTATTGAGAAACAGCCTTGCTGCTGTTAATATCAGTATATGCATAGCTCAGACGGCTGCTGCTGTTACCGCCATCTGCCTTTGTAGGAACAAAAGCAATCGTTTCCCAGTTACCATTATTATTACGTTCTACGCTAAAACCACTGTTATTTATCTCCGTTACAGTTTCCCATTTAACAGACACAGCAGCATTGCTCCTGCTAAGGCTGAAATCAGCAAACACGACCGGCAAGGGGGCACCACCGATAGAACGGATAGTTGGTGCACAGGATGAACCACCACAGCTATTGCCGGTGAAAGGAGTAATTGTCACTTCAAGATTAGCAAGGTTAGTTACTGTAAATTCTGATGAGGTAAAATTTCGTTGAATGTCCTTCTGACCGGAAGCATCGATACAAGTGCTGTATACAGTACTTCCATTTACCGTTACCAGTATGCTGATTCTTTTACTTCCGTTGGAAGGATTAATAAAGTCAAAGCTTACACTTTTCTTTGTCTGATTAGACTGGTTATTAACAATACGAAAGGTAGAGTTTACGATCTGGGGGCAAGATGCCTGTGCTGAAACTGTGAATGAAATGGCGCTGGCAGCAAAAAAAAGAATAATGGGTAAAAATTTCTTCATGGTACGGTTGTTTTCTTTAGTTACGGATTACTTAGGGTTTTTACGGTACTTATAGGGTGTTTTCCCGTAAATGCTCCGCAAAAATAGCATGAGTTACTATTTTAAACAACATCTTTTACGAGAATTTTTATTAGTAATTCTACGTAAATGAAGAAAATACTAAACCCCCGTTAAGAAGTTACACTTACATTATTCTATACTGATCCAAAACAGTAAAAATTGATTCATCCCCTGGGGTAAGAAATGCAATGGGAAAAATCCTTAAAATCAATTTCATCTTTTACGATATGCTGTCTTCATCTTTTACGATTCTAAAAAAAATCCGCCCCCATACAGAGGCGGATTCCATTACTTGGTTTTTCTGATAATCCGTTCTAACAACTTTTGCAAGGTTGAGTGATGCTGTCATGTTGAGCTTGTCGAAACATGACAAAAATGACTCATGACTCCAATCTCTACTGTTTCACCAGCTTGCCCGTTACCACTTCACCCTCCTCACTCATCACCCTTAATAAGTAAGTACCACTTTGTAGTGAGGCAATATTCAATGACACCGTATTGCTTCCTTCTGATACATTCACTATTTGCTGTACCATATTGCGGCCGGCCATATCTGTTACCAGCACCGTGAGTTTTACTGCTGACGGTGCGTCAACGATCATACTGGCGGTAGCAGATGCAGGATTGGGAAAAATGCTTCTTAATGCGATCACCGTTGGCCTTGCTCCATTGATCAGTACAATAGTGCTGAGTTTGCTTCGCCCATCTATATCTTCCTGACGCAGGCGATAGTATTGCTTCACTCCTGCCGGTGTGTTATCTGTAAAGCGATAGCTGAGCTGGTCATTGCTGTTGCCGCCAGTGGCCAAACTGCTTACAAAACCTATAGCTGTGTAGTTAACACCGTCTGTTGAACGCTGTACTTCAAAACCGCGGTTGTTCAGTTCACTGGCCGTAGTCCAGCTAAGCTGGTTGCGGCTGCCGTCTTTGTAACCGGAGAAGCTGAGTAATGATACCGGTAAAGAAATATTGCTTTCTCCCCCAACCGCAAACTGTGAAAAACCAGCCATACCACTACGTTGCAAATTAGCCAGCACATTGGAACCGCTTGTGGCGATATGTGTACCATTCAACTGCCAGTTTGAAAAAGCATCAGTCCTCTTTACCAGGTGTAGCTTTGTATAATCAGTTATATCAGTAAATGCTTTGGCTATAAAAGCTCCCATATACACATTGGTTGTTGGCGATGCCATATTAACCTCCCAATAACCATCGTTGGCCACTCTTACTAAATTATCACCTCCTTCTGTTAATGGCAGACCGGCATTCCCAGCGGGGCCGGTTATGAATCTTGCTGCTAAAGAATTATCGGTGCCAAGCGTACTAAAGGTGATAACAGCTGTCTGTAAATTGGATAGTGTGCCCACCTGGAAATGATAATTCTGACCAATAAATGCTGTACCAATTGCCCTTCTAAAAGCCCCGGCACCATTGGTAACAACATAAGATGAGGAAGAGGATGCACTCAATGCACTGGGAAAATTATTCAACAAGCTAAGGTCATTTGCACCCAGAACGATCTTACCGCTGGTAAGCGTAAGGCCGTTGGTGCAGGAAGCATTATTTGCTAATAACAAGCTGCCTGTAGATTTATTAACCACCAGGTTACCAAATGTGGTTTCCCCTGTGATGGTCTGATCTGTCCCTCCATTAAAGATAACAGCACGGCTATTCGGATTGAAAATGGCAGCCGCATCTTTTGTCCAGTTGCCCCGTACATGCAGATCGCCACCGGCCGCATCACCCAGGGAAAGTGTACCATTCAGTATTACATCTTTATACACTTCTACAACCTGGTTCTGACCAATACTGCCATAATCCATCGACATGGCAGAGCCTGCATCAATTGTTAGATTGCCCTGTACCTGGCCATTGGCAAAAATTGCTCCGTTAGGCACATTCAGTTCGGTGTTATTACTGATCTGTATATTGTTGGGGCAACCTAAGCCACCTGAACAAAAAAATTCATTACCTCTACCAAATACACCGCCGGTATTATACCGCAGCAAAGAAGCAGGGCCATACAAAGGACCGTTTGCACCGGTATAGGAACCACCGCTATTTATCTGCAATGTACCGTTGATATTCGTTGAACCGCTATTAGTTAAAGTAGCAGCCGCTATTAAGGTACCATCAACAGTTAGTGTAGCTCCTGTATTCACCGGAAACCCACTATTTACCAGAAGAGTTGATGTATTTGTAATAGTATAATTTACAATATTAGAAATTGTTGCAGAGCTTGCACTAAATGACTGTGTGCCATTTTTATTAAAAATTACAATTCCATTAGCTGAACCTGTTTCTGTAAGTGTTGCGTTGTTTATGGATAAATCACCGCCAATGTTTAATGTCCCTAATGCACTTCCTGCCTGACTGAGGTAAAGTTCGCTGCTGTTTGAAATGGATACATTTCCTGCAACAGTTAATGCCATAGTACCCGTGCCACTTGACAATCCAAGATGACCGCCATTAAGAGTTAGGTTACCTCCAACTGTTAAAGTATAAGGTGTACCAGATGTAAATCTGAATGCTCTGCCACTAACTCCACCAGTGTTAGTAACCGTTAAATTACCAGCAATAGCAAACCCGGCAGGGTTTCCCAAGCCAATACTTGACGATTGCGAAGGACAGTTCCAAGTGAAGTTACCGAAAGTCTGACCAAGACTAATTGCAGTTGGTTGAGATGTAGTAACACCTGTAATCTCTGCTGTGGAAGTAACATTCCAGGTTGCAGTAAGCACGGGACCTCCATTTCTGTTATGCTGATACAAACTATTTGCTCCAAAAGCGATTGTACCAGTGAAGACATGTGTGCCACTTGTATTAACCACTGTGCCACTCACATCCAAATCAGTACCTGTGCCATCTGCCAAAGTAAAGTTTGCATTTAGTGTAAGGGTACCGCCTGCTTCCACTACAATTTGATCACCGCCGGCAGCAATTGCAACAGTAATATCATGTCCGTTGAGGATAGTTATGATATTAGCATTTGCATCCGGTACCAGTGTAGAAGGGTTCCAGGTACTGTTATCCGGTGATGACTCCCATGAACCAACATCATTCCAGTTCCCTGTAACTACTGCTGAACGAAAATAATCTGTAGCAGAAGAAGCTACTTGTATGTTAAATAAATTACTGGTTGCACTGGTAAGCCCGGTTGATGCTGCTGTAAGCTGAAGACCAGTACCGGCAACAGTATGTATAATAGCACCGGAAAAAGTAGATAAACCGGCAACGGCCTGTGTGGAAACAGGAGTGCCCAGTAATGTTCCGGTTGATGTAATATCAATAAAGGCAGTGAAATCAAGGTCACGGTTAGCATTCACATCATTTGCGCTGACGGTGGGAGCCGGAGTCATAGCTGCATTTAATGCTGTGGGAGATGTTGTATTTTGCACAAAAGATAATGTAGTTGCCGCAACTGAAACAACATTATTGCCATCCCCAGAATTAACATCCTGCCCTGATGCAAACTGGCTGCCAGTAGCTGTCACCCCGGTACCTTGTATTCTGAAAACAAAATCACTTCCATCAATGGTTGTAGCTAATGCTCCAAGATTGGTATTAAGCCATATTTTCAAAGTATACGTTTTACTGGCATCATCGGCTATATAACCAAGTTCTCCAACGGCATTAGAAATTCCAGAAAATGTAATTGATGAAGCACCTATAGTGGCAGTAGTGGTACTATTAGTACCATCACTTAATTCAACACCTGCGATGGCAGTTGTCCAGTTTGACACGGCATTACCGGCTCCAGCATTGAGTACAATTTGTGAGATCTGCGTAGCTAGCGCATCAGTAGCCGGTGTGGCCCCATCATCCTGGATAGTAAAATCAAAGTTGACTGAAGCAGTACCTTGAGTATTTATTAAAGAAGATATAGTAGCTGGCTCTGAAGCAGGTCCGGCAGTAATTGTTGAAGTACCTGTTGGCGCTAGAGTACCAATTAACTTTACTTCGTCAATTGTCCAATACTCAGCACTAGCATTATTCAACATTGTAATTCTTAACCTTGCTTGTGTAACAGAATTATCCAAGTTTACTCGAACAGTCGAATAACCATCCGTAGTCCTACCGCCACTACCAGTTGGTGCAAAATCAGTTGGTGAATTGTTTCCATCATAAATTACAGAGGCTATACCCGTTCCAGTAGAATAATGCCACCAAGCATTATTAGTAGCACTACCTAGCACTCTAACCTCATTTGAGTATGTAGTTCCATCATCAAGAGAAACTGCTACGGTAACAATATCCCCTGCCTCCATTCCGTTGCCGGTAGAGCCGATAGACCACGCAGCAAGCCTGAATTCAAAATACTTGGAAGTATAAGCACCAAGTCCAGTCACATTTGAGAAGGTAACAACTGAAGTTTGGTTAACTGCTTTCCAAGCGGTAGATCCATTTGAATAAAAGGTACTTGAAGCTGGGCGATCTCCAGTCCCCGAACTTCCGGTTTGAGTTGACCCAAGCGTATTTGTGTAAGTCATTGATGTACCTGCATCAAAATCTTGTTCTGCGATTGTAGTTTGTGAAAATCCTGGCAGTCCAATAACTACCATCACCAACAAAAAGTAAATCTTCCTCATAAACAATTTTTAGATTTTTAATATGGTCATCAAAGGAAACGGAGGTTGGGCTTTCAATGGGATCGGACGGGCGCAAAATTATCAGTTGGTATTGCCTGCACTTGTTTTCCTGTATTAAGAAAACATGAACAAGTAATACACTCAGCGGTAAAAAGTATAATGGTTGGCTTACTAAGTTTTTCCTGCTTAGTACAGGTCAGAGGGGAAGGTGCTGTTTCTTCAGTGGATAATGGACGGGGAATTACATAAGCATCAGGCTATAAAAATAGCAGATAAGACAATCAGAAATGTGCAGCGTTTGAATTGTGGAAAAGTATTGATAAGGGTCAAGCGGCTTAACCCGGTTCCCATCCTGCTTGCCCTTGTAGTTATTGTTTGTTGTTGCGGATTTCGATGTCCGGGAAAAGGGCAGCCAGCAACATCAGCAGGGAAGCGATGCCGGTAAGCCATAGTCCGAGTTGCTTTTCGGGACAATCCCCCGCCCTGCAGGCGGCTATGACAAAGAAGTTACGGATGGCCCAGCCCAGGTTGACGGCGACTACGGGCAGGTTGGCCCTCTTGGCCCAGAGCCGGGGAATGAAATGAAAAACGAGAAAGAAAAAACTAAGGAACAGGTGCAGGTAACCGGGCTTGCCAAAGTTGGTGCCTGCGGCATCCACACCGCTTACAACTATGTTTTTTGATTCAATAATAACCCAGGGAGAAAAACAGGCATAGACCAATAAAGCAACAGCAGCCAGCCCGATCCATTTCATGTAACGCATAGGGATGCAAGATAGATTTTTTTCCTCACCCCTTACCCCTCTCCGCATGCGGAGAGGGGAATAAACTCCGATAGTATGAACAGGTTTATTTTTTTGGGGACTCCGTAGCCCCCTCTCCATGCAATGGAGAGGGCCGGGGTGAGGAAATCACAACTTTATCCCCACCACAAAACTCAGCACCCGGTGCTTATTCTTATCATCAGCGCTGCTGTTGCTACCGGATTGTAGTTTGGCTAAGCCAAGACCATAGTTGACAGAAAATACGGCGCCACGGGTTTCTATACCGCCCAGAATATTGACACCATAATCAAAGCGTTTCATAATACCATAACCGGCACCTTCTTCGTAATCAAAAGTTGATGGATCATCATTGGACCATTTGATATTTTCTTCGCTGCTGAAGGAAGTGCCGAGAAATTTGCCATCCACCTTATTCTTTCCTGCCACACCCATAGCAATATAAGGACCTGCACCGGCAAAAAACTTTACCGGTAAAGGGTTAGTCTTAAAAACAAAATTGGCAGGAATCTCTACATAATAAGGATTACTGGTAGCCCTGAAATACGTAGCATCGGTTGTGCTGCCGGATTGTGTTTTAGAACCTTTCCCTGTAAGGTAAATACCAGGCTGAAAGAAAAAATGTTTGGTGATGAAAACATCACCACTGACTCCCACCTGGAAACTGGTGAGCATTTTATTATCATCTATATCCCCGTCGTTGGTGATCGTTACATTGGCTAGGTTAACTCCTGAACGGATAGATTGTGCCTGCGCAGAAAAAACGGTGAAAGAAAAAACGATAACGGTAAGAAGCTTTGTTCTTGTTTTCATATACATACAGTTTGGTTCACGGGCATTTTGCAAAAGTCTTGCCAAACGCCGGAAGGGGTGACAGGATTAGTAAGAATCAGGAATTTCCGTACAGTTTAATGACAGTTTCACGCAAGGCAGCCGCATCATCACTGCAATGAAAATGAATGACCGAAGCAATACTGGCAGGGCTTACCCATTTACTGTAATCAGCATTGGGCATTGCTTTCCTGTTTTGTGGTGTATCAATGGTAGATGGAACGACAACTGCTACGACTACATTAGTTCCCTTTGCTTCTTCGTTCATCAGTTCGGCCAGCCGGAAGATGAGTGATTTGGCCATGCCATAGGCTACCATTCCTTTACTGTTCTTCATATCTATACCGGGCCGGGCGCCAATCATAAAAATACGGCCACTGCCCTGCTTCATCATTTGCAGAAAAACAGGCCGGGCAACATTATAGGCTGTTTCTACATTCAGTTTATATTGTCTCAGCAGGTCAGCCGCTGTGGTTTCAGCAACAGAGCCCATGGCAAATCCTCCCACAGTAAGAACAGCCACATCTATTTGTCCGTAGGACTCAATCACCTTTTGTGATACTTGTGCTGCAGCGGTTTCATTTAAAAGGTCTGCTTCAACGAGATGAAGATTGGGGTGACTGACATCCAGCTTTACCGGATCGGCAGGAACCACCGTACCCGTAACATGATATCCTTCATCCAGGAACTTCTGAATGACGGCCTGGCCAAGATTGCCGGAAGCGCCGGTAACAACAGCAAATTTCATATTGACGAAAATACGGAATTAGCACCCGGAATGTTTTGTAACTTGTAAGGTCATTGACTGGCAACCTGTAACACCTGTGTTCCGTTTGACGCATTATGAAAAGAAGCATACTGCTGCTGCTGACCCTTATAAGCTTTTACGATAAAGCTTCGGCACAGTTATGCACCACACCGGGACAAACACCAGTAACAGCAGTGTTAGTTTGCGGTACAGAAAGTTTTTATGCCAGCACACCAGTTTATTGCGGCACCATTCCCATACCCGTTCCCTGCCCTGGCGGGTTTACCTATTACAACAAGAACCCCAACTTTTTCCGGATGAATTGTTTTGCCTCCGGCACACTAGGCTTTGTCATCACACCGGATAACCCGACTTCGGACTATAGCTGGCAGTTATTTGATATTACTAATACCAACCCAAATGAGGTTTTCACCAACACTTCTCTCTTTGTTGCCTGCAACTGGTCATCAGAGCCGGGTGAAACAGGTGCATCTATTGACGGAACAGATACCATCGTTTGTGGTGGAGGCGGCATGCCTTTATTCAGCCGGATGCCGATGGTAAGGGAGGGAAGAACTTACCTGCTGATGGTTACCAACCAGAATAATGCCTTTGAAGGATATAATATCACTTTTACCGGTGGCACTGCCAGCATTACTGACCCAGTTGAACCACACCTGCTGAGTGCAAGGGCAAGTTGTGAAGGAAATACTATTGTTCTAAGAGGTAACAAAAAATTGCAATGCAGCACCCTGGCAGGTGATGGAAGTGATTTTAGTATTTCTGGTGGCGCCGTGATCTACAGTGCCTACCCCGGTGACTGCACTTCGCCGTTGGGTGCCGACTCTATCATGATTGAACTCGTTGCTCCATTACCCATAGGCACATACACACTTACAATGAATACAGGCAACGATGGCAATACGTTAATGGATGTGTGCAACCGAAGCATTCCGGAGAATGAAACAATAAGCTTTGAGGTAACGGCCCTGCAACCGATTACTATGGATAGTTTGCAAAACCCGGGCGGCTGCTCTCCTGCATTTGTTGATCTTGTTTTTGAAAAAGGTATCCAGTGCAGTTCCATTGCTCCGGATGGTAGTGATTTTTCATTCACCGGACCACAGCCAATTAATGCTGCTTTCGTTCCCGGAGCCTGCAATACCGGTTCTGTTACCAACCGTATTCGTCTGCTATTTAATACGCCTATCACCGTAGGTGGAACTTATACAGTATCCCTAGTTACCGGCAATGATGGCAATTCAATCATTGATGAATGTGGCCTGGTTGTTAACCCAGGATCTCCATTGACATTCGATGTGGTATCACCATTATCACCTGTGTTTACTGTCAATAATCCGCTTAGCTGCAAACAGGACAGCATTCGCTTTTTTCATGACGGAAACAACAATACAAATAGCTGGAACTGGATTTTTGGCGATGGCCAAAACAGTTCATCTCAAAATCCGGTTCATTATTACAGCACCCCCGGCACTTATACGGCTACACTGATTGTGAAAAACAATCTCTGTACAGACTCGAGCAAACAGACTATAAAAGTGAACGGCAACCTGGAAGCAGGCTTTACAGTATCTCCTGCTATTTGCCCCGGCGATACACTTCAACTGGTAAACACCAGCACCGGTAGTATTGACCGCTGGCAATGGGACCTGGGTGATGGGACAAGATCAACCGAGAAAACACCTTCCGGCCATCGTTATCCTGCTGTCAGCCGGGATGTTTTTTTTACCATTACATTGATTGCTAGCAGCGATGTGTTACAATGCAGCGATACATTAAAACAAACTATGCGGTTATTAAGCAGTTGCCTCATCAAAGTGCCAACTGCCTTTACACCAAACGGTGATGGTAAAAACGATTTTCTTTACCCGTTGAATGCTGTAAAAGCAATGAATCTTGAATTCAAAGTCTTCAACCGTTATGGTCAATTGGTATTCTTCAGCCGCGACTGGACCCGCAAATGGGATGGCACCATTAATGGCCTGCCGCAATCAACAGGTGTCTATGCATGGCAGCTAAGCTATACCCATGCAGATACCGGCGAGAAAGTATATGAAAAAGGTACTACCCTTTTACTCCGCTGATGATTGTTCCTTTTTATTTTTTGAACGATAATAGAAGTAGAATGGTATGCCAAGGGCAACAATCAAAACACCCAGTAATGAATTCACAACCGGCTGCCGGTCGTTCAGGTAATTGGTAACATCGTTGTAAACGGTAATTACAAGAAAAAGCGCAGTAAAGATGATGAACAGTAATGTGACGAAAGGATGCATCCATATCTTGTAAGGCCGTTCGGCCAATGGCATTTTTTTTCGGAGCATAAAAATTCCCACAGCTCCCAGCCCATAAGCGATCCAGCTGATGAAAACCATCATATCCGCCAGCATATCAAAAGAACCGGATATTATCAGTACAGCAATCCAGCAGCCGTGAAGCCATAAGGCGTTGCCCGGTGTTTGATATTTTTTGTGCTCCCTGCCTGCCCATGGCAAGAATACTTTATCCTTTCCCATAGCATAAGTAACACGGGTCGTTGCCATCAAATTACCGTTCACGGCGCCTAATGTACAAATGACAATCATGGCGGCTACCAATGCACCCCCTGCATTCCCGATCGCCAACGAAATCGCATCTGAAGCCACCAATGATGATGCCGCTATCTTTTCAACAGGCAATACATAGAGATAAGCCTGGTTTACCAGCACATACACCAATATGCAGGCAATAACACCGGTAAATAAACTTCGGGGAATATTTCGCTGCGGCTGTTTGATCTCACCGGCAATAAAAGTGATATTGATCCATCCGTCGTATGCAAAGAAGGCACCGGTCAATGCGGCTATGATACCACTGAACAAAGCCGTTCCTTGTTTAGCATTGTCTGTGTAAAAGAAATTATCTACTGAGCCATTTCCAAAAAAGAAGATACCAATAACCAGGGCAGCAATCACTGCGACCTTGATGATCGTAGAAATAACCTGGAAGGAACTTCCTGCTTTTACACTTCGTGTATTCAGCCATGTTAATCCGGCGACTATTGAAATGGCCAGCGATTTTACCCCAAAATTTTCCAATGGGCGGAGGTCACCGATAAATGGCAGATGCCAGATAACAGATTGTTCCGTGGCTGTATCAAACCTAGGCAGATGCAAAAAATAATCAGCATACTGTGCACATACAAATGCTATCGCCGCCACACCGGTTGTGTTGATGACTGAGAAAGCTGCCCAACCGTAGAGGTAAGCGAAGAAGTCGCCGAACATTTTACGGAAGTAAACATAAATGCCCCCGGTTTCCGGCATCATAGCCCCCAGCTCTGCATATACCAATGCACCAAACAGAGAGAAAAGCCCTGCAATTATCCATACCAATGTCAACCAAACCGGTGAGCCTAACTGACCCGCCATGCTGGCCGGCTTCATAAATACACCGGAACCGATAATACTTCCGATAATGATGGAGGTGGCAGACCAGAAGCCGATCTTTTTGGCAAGGGATGAGGTGGTTGGCATAAAAGGTAAGATAACAAAAAGCCCCGTCTTACAACGGGGCTTTCAAAATCATTTATCTCATTTGGCTTCAACCCGAATCTCCCGAATTGTTGTCGGGACATACCCTCCGGCCGGATACAAGTTTTTCCCGGAAGGATTAACAGGTACGGTAGGTGTTGGATTCCGGTTATAAAAGAACAGTTGGCTTATGACAGCTAAAGTAGAAAGAAGAAATTTCTTTGTCAAGAGTCAGCGCCAAAAATTTGTTTGGAAAGCTTGACCAAATTAACTGTACATCTCTTCTTTCAGTGCTTTCACTCTTTCGTCTTCCAGGTATTCATCAAAGGTTGTCAGGCGGTCGATGATACCTTTTGGCGTCAGTTCAATGATGCGGTTAGCTACCGTTTGCATGAACGTATGGTCATGACTCGTTAGTAAAACTATGCCCTTGTAATCCGTACACTGTTCGTTGAAACTTTGGATACTTTCCAGGTCAAGGTGATTGGTGGGCTGATCCAGTAATATCACATTCGGATTTTGCAGCATCATACGGCTGATCATACAACGAACCTTTTCGCCTCCGCTCAGCACATTGGTCTTCTTTGTCACATCATCACCACTGAAAAGCATTTTTCCCAGGAAGCCTCTGAGAAACGGCTCATCTACATCCTTCACATGATCGGGCACATACTGGCGCAGCCAATCCATCAGGTTCAGGTCTTTATCAAAATACTGGTTGTTCTCCTGCGGCAGGTAAGCATGGGTTACAGTGCTTCCCCATTCATAAGAACCACTGTCAGCCATCGTTTCCCCGGTAATGATGTTGAAAAAACTGGTAATAGCCAACGGGTCACGGCTTAGCAAGGCAATCTTATCGCCTTTATTGACAGTGAAAGTAACATCACTAAACAGCACCCTGCCATCAACCGCTTTTTTAAGCTTTTGTGTGTTGAGGATCTGGTTGCCCACTTCTCTTAATTGCTGGAAAATAATCCCAGGATATTTCCGGTAGCTGGGCTCAATCTCTTCAATGGTTAACTTTTCTAATGCCTTTTTCCTGGAGGTTGCCTGTTTACTTTTCGAAGCATTGGCACTGAAACGAGCAATGAAGTCCAGCAAAGCCTGCCGCTTTTCTTCTACTTTCTTATTCTTGTCATTGATCTGGCGGGCCATCAATTGAGATGACTGGTACCAGAAGGTATAGTTACCGGTAAAGATTTTGATCTTTTGCCTGTCCACATCGGCCACATGTGTACACACTGCATCCAGGAAGTGACGGTCATGGCTCACCACCAAAACAATATTTTCATAATCAGCAAGGAAATTCTCTAACCAACTGATCGTCTCAATATCCAGACCGTTGGTAGGTTCATCCAGCAACAGGATATCGGGATTACCAAATAGTGCCTGTGCCAGTAACACCCGTACTTTCAGGTTGGAAGGAATATCCTTCATCAGCGACTGGTGAAACTCTTCTTTCACACCCAGCTCACTCAGCAAAGTTGCAGCATCACTTTCGGCAGTATAGCCACCCATTTCACCAAATTCATGCTCCAGCTCCCCGGCCCTTATTCCATCTTCTTCGGTGAAGTCGGCCAGTGCATAAATGGTTTCCCTTTCCTTGGCTATTGACCACAACTTGGTATGGCCCATCATAACTGTATTCAGAACAGTTTCTTCGTCAAACTGAAACTGGTTCTGCTTCAATACAGCCATACGTTCGCCCGGTGTAATTTCCACCGTGCCTTTATTTGGCTCAATTTCGCCGCTGAGTATTTTCAAAAAAGTACTCTTACCCGCCCCGTTGGCGCCAATCACACCATAACAGTTGCCTTTGGTAAAGTTCAGGTTCACCTCTTCGAATAATACCCGTTTGCCATAGGCCAGTTTCAGGTCTTTTACACTGATCATTCGTCAAATTTTGAGGCGCAAAGGTAGGTTAAAACAGGCGGCTGCCGGCTTGTATTACAAGAAAAATGATCTCCTGCCGTTATTAGGTTATTCCGCTATAATTTGTTGATAATGACTGCCACCCGGATATTAAAGATTTACAGGCCCTGTTTTTTGTTTTTACTACTGCTGATTACAGTAAGCAGCTATGCGCAAAATGTGAAGTCTGTTTACGTTCATTTTGCTTTTAATAAAGCTGTACTCGATGCTTCTGCAAGGGCCAGGTTAGACAGCCTGACAGATTCATTGGATGTAAGCGACCGTATAGAATTACATGGTCATTGTGATGCGATCGGCTCCAATGATTACAATGATGTACTTTCTCAAAAAAGAGTAAGGGCAGTTAAAAACTACCTGCTGGATATTGGGTGGGAAAGTAAAGACATACTAATGGCAGAAGGACACGGTGAGATGATGCCTGTTGCAAATAATAACAACCCGGAACAGAGAAGTCTTAACCGCAGAGTGGAGATAAAGATCATTTATGGTAAGCCGGCTGTTGCTGATATTATTTCAATTGACAAAAATCCTGTACCCCTGAAAGTAAAAATTGCTGATTCAACAGTCAAAGCAGGTACTAATTTTATTCTTCGGAATATCAATTTTGCAGGAGGACTTCATCGCATTTTACCTGAATCTTACCCGATGCTCGAGGAGTTACTGGATGCTATGCGATCTTATCCTTCATTAGTGATCCGGGTAGAAGGTCATATTTGCTGCAACCCCACCCCTGCTGATGGATTGGATAATGAAACAGGTCTTTTTAACCTCTCGGAAGCAAGAGCTAAAGCTGTAAAAGAATACCTGGTCAAAAATGGAATTGAATCAAAAAGGATAAGCTATAAAGGCTTTGGTCATTCAATACCACTTTATCCTTATCCCGAAAAATCCTTAGAAGAAGAAAAATTAAACAGGCGGGTGGAGATCAGGATCATCAGCAAATAAAAAAGAACCCATCCGGTTGGATGGGTTCTCCTCTCTGAAAAGATTTACAATTATCTCTTGTAGTAAATCACACTTACAGCTTTCTTAATGAAGCCATTCTGTGTATTGTACAGGTAGAACTGGTAGGTTCCGGATGGCAACCTGCCCAGATCAGTTGAAACAACACTGCCAAATCCAAGACCTGTAAACAATTCACTCTTCACTTCCTGGCCCACGGCATTGAATATCCTTAAGCCAAGACTGTTATACAAGTCGGTATTCAACCGCATATTTACTATGCCGTTGGACGGATTGGGATATACAAATACTGCCTGGAAGGCATCCAGCAATCGATGACGGTCAGCACACTCATTCACATTCACTATCGCTGACTTCGTTGCCACACATCCGGCATTGCTTACCGCATAGCTGACTGTCTTGGCGCCAAGTCCGGCTACTGACGGAACAAAATTGCCGCCGCTTACACCAGGACCACTCCATGTACCGCCTCCTATTGAAGCTGTCAGTGCATATGCAGGATCACTCAGGCATAGCGTTACTGGAATATTCGTCAGGTCAAATACCGGGTAGGTATTTACTGTCAGTATACCGGCATTAGATGTAGTAGATCCGCAACCTGCTGTTACAATTACCCGGAAACGGTAACCGTTCTGACCAGCAGGAATATTTGTCTGTGCATAGCTGCTGCTGGTAGCACCGGCTATATTTGTCCAGCTAACACCAGCATTGGTGCTGATCTGCCACTGATAACTCAACGAGCCTACACCGGTGGTCGCCGTAACACTAAAAGTAGGATTACCAAACTCACATATCGTAACATTCGTTGGCTGAGCGGTGATCACAGGGAATGTATTCACTGTCAAAAGCGCCGAGCTAGTAGTAGCAGGCGTACAAGGAGGACTGCTAATAAAGCAACGATAACGATAACCATTCAATGAAGGCGGAACATTTGTCAATGTCAATGTAGGTGTTGTTGCTCCACTATATACTCCTCCGTTGGTTACGTTACTCCAGGTTGATCCACCATTGGTACTCACTTCCCATTGATAGTTAAGGCCTGTACCGCTGGCAGATGCAGTGAAACTGGTGCCAGTACCCTCACAAATAGTACTGTTGGACGGGTTGCCCGTTACTGTCACTGATGAGTTAACAGTAAGTGTTGCAGGGAAAGATCCTGCTGATGGTGTACAGGTACCACTCACTTCGCAATAATACATGTGGCCATTTTGTGCAACAGTCACATTGGTTAGAGTAATAGTAGGCGAAGTAGCTCCGCTAACCGGTGACCAGGTACTGCCACCATTGGTGCTCAGGTTCCACTGATATGTAAGACCTGAGCCTGTAGCTGCTACGGTAAAGGAAGCATTACTTCCTGAACAAACACTTATATTGGAAGGGCTACTTGTTACAACAGGCACTGTATTGACTGTCAATGTCGCTGCATTGGAATTTGTGGTTCCGCACTGGCCGGTAAGTACACAACGGAACTGCCAGCCATTGTTGGCTATTACTGCACCCGGGAATGCATAGGTAGCGTTTGTCGCACCTGCAATATTTGTCCAGGTACCGCCGCCATTGGTACTAAACTGCCACTGGTAGCCTGTCACTCCTGATGCTGTTACACTAAAATTAGCTGTACCGCCTGAACATACCGTTTGGTTTACAGGTTGCACTGACACTGATGGACCGGAACCTGCATTGATCGTAAAGACTATATCTCTTGTGACAGTAGGTCCAGCTACACCAACACCTGTTACAGTAATAGTGTAAGAACCGGGTCCAGCATTTTGCATACCATTCAATGAAACTGTAGTAGAAGGTGAACCAGTTGTCAGTGGGTTATTGCTGAATGAAATGGTTGCTCCACCAGGTAAAGCAGGAACAGAAACTGCACTCAGATTAATATTACCGGTAAATGACCCAACGTATGTTGCAGTCAGGTTACCAGATGTCATCGGATTAGGTGCAGGACATGTAACTACTACTGCAGCAGGACTATTAAATGTAAATCCGTTTACCGGTGCAGTTACACTGAAGTTATTATTAGAAATATCAAAGAAGATATTACCTAAAGCTTCCACTTTGATACGGGCAGTAGAAGTTACACCAACAGGGATGGTTACAGACTCTGAGCCATCATTAGCAGTACTTGCCAATAACACCGTTGGGAATGTTAAACCTCCATCATTAGAGAAAAGGATGCGTACATTAGATACATTGAATGGTGCAGCATTAGTTCCTACAACATTCCAGGTAACAGTTTGTGTGGATCCACCGGCATAGCTTTCGCCACCATTAGGTGAAGTAACAACAAATGGTGCTGTACCAGCAACATTGATTGTAAAAGGTGTAGATGATTGGCATCCCCCGCCTCCGCTGGAAGATACACCTCCGCCGCCGGCCCTGTTATCTCTCACGGTAAGCCTGAAATTCATTGCACGGGCAACCGGTGACAACGTTTCTCCTTTTAATCCACCCATTGTAGCAGCAGGATTCGCAGGGTAGTTTGCAAGGATCACAGCAATATCCGGGAATGTTCTGTTGCCATTAGTTTTTGGAACCCTTGATTTGAATAATGGTACCGTATTGCCTGCCGGCGCTGTAGCACCTGCATTCCAGGTTTGTGCTCCTTGTAAATCCCATTGCTCCCAGCAATACGTCAAAGCGTCACCATTAGCATCCGATGCTGTTCCGGATAATGTAAAAGGAGTGCTTATTGGGATAGTAACCCCACTATTTGGCAGTGGATCAATAACCGGGAGTGTATTACCAGTTGGAGTAAGTACGGCACAAGTACCGCCGGCACCATTTACGAAATTGCTGATTTCATCAAAACTAATTGCATGGAAGAACGGATCACTGTTAGGTTGAATATTTTCTGCTCCGCATATCCCGGCATAAGCCTGGATAGTTGTTCCGCTTCCAACTTCATATTTGGTAGAGGCAGGGGATGAACCACAACCTGCCATAGAGTGATTACCACCAAACTGGTGACCCATTTCATGAGCTACATAATCAATATCGTAGGCATCGCCTGTTGGGCTGGGGCTTCCGGTAATACCTCTTGCCTTACTAGAACCACAAACACAGCTAAGCTGTGCCAAACCGCCACCACCGGTACTAAACGTGTGACCGATATCATAGTTAGCAGAACCAATGTTAGCATCAATTACAGTTTGGCTTTCATTGATAAGGACATTGGCATTATTATTTCCAGTAAAAGGATCTGTGCCTGCGTTTAAAAATTCAATAAGGTTATTGTTGGCAACCAATACCATTCTTACAGACACCTCAACTTCATACACACCTGTTACCCTGTTCACAGTTGTTACAATTGCATTGTGCAGTGTAGTTGGATTTGAACCTGCTGCAATACCCGGTGCTTGGGCATATTCACCTGTACAAGCAACTGCAAGCCGATAGGTCCTCAAATTGGTTCCCAAACAAGCTGCTTCAGTAACAGGGCCCCGGAAAGAGGTTGGATTATCGGGGACTTCACAAAGCCAGGTTCCTGCTTTTTGAAGATCAGTTCTGAAATAACTGATATAATTATTGATTTCACCTCTTGCATAGGGATCAATATAATAGGTACCATTTGCGGTTAACACCTGTGCATGAAAACCATTGGGCCCAAAATCCATACGAATAGTTGCATAGGGATCATCAATGCCCTGGCCTAAGAATGTTTTAATATCAGGAAATTTTGCTGCGAGACCAGGCTCCTGAATACTACTCTCCCACACATAAAACCGGGCAGACTTACCATCAGGTGTTGGTATGGATATTACCGGGGCTTGCCTCCTGTTTGTAATAGTTTTTTCTTCTGGCAAAGTCCATAAAAAGGATTTCATGGCCGAAACATCCATAGAAGATGTTCTGAATTTTTGCGGCACTATCACTCTTTGTCCTGTAGTATTCAAAATCCTGTTTTCACCGGCATCGGTGAAAAAATAATTTTGAGCTTCGAGTGATAAAGAGAGAAAGAAAAGCGCAAAAACCGTAAAGCTGAGCTTGTAGATTTTTCTCATAAATAAATTATTTTGATAAAAATATTCCAGGCGAAATATTATCAGAGCCTGAAAGTAGCTCATAAAACTAAGGATAATTGTGACGGCTGCCAACCGTTTTTTTACCCAAAACAAAACCCCGTAATGACGGGGTTTTATAACTCAAAAAATAACATTCGGATTACCAGGAGACAATTCTAAAAAATGCCCCTGTTGCTAACAGGGGCATTTGAGATATTTGATATTTGCAAATGTTTTTTAATAGCCCATACCACCCATATCAGGAGCGCCGTGTGTATGCGGCTCTTCTTTCTTTGGTTTGTCAGCTACCACACATTCAGTGGTCAGCAGCATACCTGCGATGGAAGCTGCATTTTCCAGGGCAACACGGCTAACTTTTGTAGGATCGATAACGCCAGCCTTGAAGAGATTTTCATACTCTTCGGTTCTTGCATTGAAACCAAAATCAGCTTTGCCTTCTTTGATCTTCTGCACTACGATGGAACCATCAATACCAGCATTAGCAGTAAGAATACGAACCGGTTCTTCTAATGCACGGCGAACGATAGCCATACCTGTTTGCTCATCAGCGATCTGGCCACGAACTTTTGCTTCGAGGCTTTCGATAGCACGGATGTAAGCTACACCACCACCGGGAACGATACCTTCTTCTACCGCAGCTCTCGTTGCATGCAGGGCATCATCTACACGGTCTTTCTTTTCTTTCATTTCCACTTCTGTAGCTGCACCAACATATAAAACAGCTACACCACCGCTTAATTTAGCAAGGCGTTCCTGTAATTTTTCTTTATCGTAATCAGACGTTGTTGTTTCGATCTGCGCTTTGATCTGGTTCACACGGGCAACGATATCCTCTTTCTTGCCTTTGCCACCTACGACTGTAGTATTGTCTTTATCAATTGTTACAGAAGCCGCTGTTCCAAGGTAGCTCAGATCAGCATTCTCCAGTTTGTACCCCTGCTCTTCACTGATCACAATACCTTTTGTGAGAATAGCAATATCCTGCAGCATTTCTTTTCTGCGATCACCAAAACCGGGAGCTTTTACAGCAGCCACTTTCAATGTACCACGCAATTTATTCACAACTAATGTAGCCAGCGCTTCTCCTTCGAGGTCTTCGGCAATGATCAGCAGCGGGCGGCCGCCCTGTGCCACTTTCTCCAAAATATGGAGAATATCTTTCATATTGCTGATCTTTTTGTCATAGATCAGGATATATGGATTCTGTAGTTCTGCTTCCATTTTTTCGCTGTTCGTAACGAAATAAGGAGAGATATAACCACGGTCAAACTGCATACCCTCTACCACATCCACTGTAGTGTCAGTACCTTTTGCTTCTTCTACAGTGATCACACCTTCTTTTCCAACCTTAGTGAAAGCTTCAGCAATCAGTTTACCGATCGTTTCATCATTGTTAGCAGAGATAGTAGCTACCTGCTGAATTTTTTTGCTGTCGCTTCCTACTGTCTGGCTCTGAGACTTCAAACTTTCCACTACCAGGCTAACAGCTTTGTCGATACCTCTTTTCAGATCCATCGGGTTGGCGCCGGCAGCTACCATTTTCAACCCTTCACTGATAATTGATTGTGCTAAAACAGTAGCCGTAGTGGTACCATCACCTGCCAGGTCAGCTGTTTTGGATGCTACCTCTTTCACCATCTGGGCACCCATATTCTCGATCGGATCATCGAGTTCAATTTCTTTTGCAACAGTCACACCATCTTTTGTAACAGCAGGTGCACCAAATTTTTTCTCAATAACCACATTGCGGCCTTTGGGACCGAGGGTTACTTTTACAGCGTTGGCCAGGGTGTCAACGCCTTTCTTCATCTTATTTCTAGCTTCGATGTCGAAGAAGATTTGTTTTGCCATATCAGACTATTTTAGATTTTAGATTTGTGATTTTAGATTAGCCTTTATTAAGGATTATTCCATAAGGCTTGCAGGTTTTTATACAATCGCCAAAATATCCGACTCTCTCATAATGAGGAAGTCTTCACCATCAATCTGGATCTCTGTTCCTGCATATTTGCCATAAAGAACAGTGTCACCGGTTTTCACGGTCACCGGCTCATCTTTTTTGCCTGGACCTGCGGCGATAACGGTACCACGCTGAGGTTTTTCTTTAGCTGTGTCGGGTATAATAATACCACCTGCAGTTTTCTCTTCCGCAGCGGCAGCTTTTACAATTACCCTGTCATGAAGTGGGGTAACATTGACTTTCTTAGCCATAATTGTATTGATTTTGAGTTTTTTGAATTGAAACTACCTGCCCGATTCATTTCTTCGGAGGCAGGGCGGCGAAGGTACAGGAAATAACATGCCACAGAGACCGAATATGAAAAATTTGCAGTTCTGTCATGTTCGTTATAAAAAAGACAATACATAAAAGACTTTTTCCGGCTAATGTGTCAGTTATCGACTTTATTTCTGACAGTCAGAGAATGGCTAATAAACTGATAACATGAGCTATAGAGATGTAAGTGATAATCGCCTATCTTCGCCGTTCAATTAGTTCTTAACGCATGATCAGCAGACGAAATATCCGGGTAAAAGTGATGCAAACGGTTTACACCCTAACTACCCTGGAAAAAGAGGTGACACCCGGAGAAGCTCAAAAAATTTTACAGGAACATTTTGACCAGACCCGTTCTTTACTGGTTTATCTAACGTGGTTTTTAACGGAAGTAACCCGTTATGCAGAAACGGATGCACATCAAAAAGCTTCCAAGCACCTACCCACTGCCGAAGACCTGAATGTGAATACCAAAATCGCCGGCAACGAAGTGCTATGGAAGATGCTTGACGATCCCTCACTGAAAGAACAATTCAATAAAGAAAAGCCTGAAACTTTCACTGACAAAGAACTGATTAGGAAAATATACCTGAATCTGGCTGAAACCCCGGAGTACAGAGCATATATATCCAAAGGTTCAAGGGAAAAACAAGATGAAAAAAAGATCATTGAATTTATCCTTAATGACCTGCTACTTGCAAACGAAATATTTGTCTCTCATGTCGAAGAGAATTTTTCCAACTGGGATGATGACGGGGAAATGGTAGTTCAGCTGCTGGTAGCTTATTTACAAAAACCCGGAAGTTACGACTTCAAACATATGTTGAGCCCGGATAAGGCTCAGTTTGCCAAAGACTTGTTACAAACCGTATTAGACAAAAGTGAACACCTGCAGGAGCTGATCATCCCGAAATTAAAAAACTGGGATCCTGAACGCATTGCCCAGCTGGATATGATTATGATGAAAATGGGTGTGGCAGAGTTTCTGTACTTCGAAACCATTCCGCCCAAGGTCACTATCAACGAATACATTGATCTTGCTAAAGAATACAGTACCCAGCAAAGTGGCCAGTTTGTAAATGGCATACTGGACAATATTCATAAAGAACTGGTACAGCAAAACAAGATGCACAAGATCGATTACAAAAAGAATTAAGGGTTTGTTCACCCGCCTGTTTACCGTTACTTTTGCAACTCCATAAATTTACATGCAGATGAAACAATTATTAGTAGCAACAGCTTTGACAGGTTTACTCATTGCCTGTAAATCTGCTGATAAAAAGGACAGCCCACTTTCTGAAAAAGAAAAACTGGTCCAGGACAGCATCCGTTATGCTGAAAAGCAAAAAGCAATGGGTGACACGGCTAATTACACCACACTCACCTGGCTTGATTCAACTTATCTTGACATGGGCAAAGTAAAAGAAGGACAGGTAGTTGAAGTATCCTATCGTTTTAAAAATTCAGGCACCAAACCGCTGGTGATTATGGATGTGACTGCCAGTTGCGGTTGCACTGTACCCGAAAAACCAGAACAACCTTTTGCACCCGGCGAAGAAGGAGTTATTAAAGCAAAGTTTGACAGCAAAGGACGCCCCGGCGAAAACAGGAAACATATCAGTGTGGATGCCAATACCAATCCTTCCCGTTCACACTCCCTCGATTTTCGGGTGGAAGTCACTAACTAACACAACAATTTAAACAACTAAACAAATCAGATAATGAAATCGAAACTGAATTATATCGCCATCAGCGCAGTAATTTTTATTCTTTCGTCCTGTACACCTCCCGGCGGTGAGCAGGGTAAAGGCGGAAGTTCCGGTGGAGGAACCATTCAATTAGTTTTCCTCGGCTTGATGATCCTTGTATTCTGGATGTTCTTCATCAGGCCGCAGGCTAAAAGAGCTAAAAACCAAAAATCATTTATTGAAAATCTTGGCAAAGGTGATAAAGTGGTGACCATTGCAGGTATTCATGGCGTTATCAATAAAGTTAATGAGGACGGAACATTGAATATTGAAGTTAGCCCCGGCAGCTATCTTAAGATCGAAAAAAGTGCCATCAGCATGGACTGGACAGCAGCGCTTAATAAGCCGGCAACTGAAAAGAAATAGTAATTCTTTAAAAATATCGAGATCCCAAATTCCTGAAAGATGGAATTTGGGATTTGTTTTTTGTAATTTCCCGCTATGTTAAAAATCGGCCTGACCGGTGGTATAGGAAGCGGAAAGTCTACGGTTGCAAAAATATTTGAAACGCTGGGCATACCCGTTTACTATGCTGATGCCGAAGCAAAAAGGCTGATGAACAGCAGCGAAACTTTAAAAAAAGTAATCCGCCAAAACTTTGGTGAAGCCACTTATGAAAATGATCAGCTCAACAGGAAATACCTTGCTGGTATCGTTTTCAATAACCCGGAAAAACTCGAATTACTAAATGCCCTTATTCATCCTGTAACTATCAATGATGCAGAACAATGGATGCAACAACAGTCAGCTCCTTATAGTATTAAGGAAGCCGCCCTGCTTTTTGAGAGCGGCGCAGCCGAAAACCTTGATTTCATAGTTGGCGTATATGCACCGCAGGCTCTACGTATCAAAAGAGTGATGAAAAGAGATGGACTCACCACTGATGAAATAATGAAAAGGATCAACCGGCAGGTAAACGAAGAAATGAAAATGAAGCTTTGTGATTTTGTCATTATCAATAACGAACAGGAACTGCTGGTTCCCCAAGTGCTGAAACTGCACCAGCATTTTTCCGGCTTATCCAACACATCATAAAACAACCACTATGCGCCTCACACTGTTCTTTGCCTTCCTGCTTTTATTTACTGCTTGTAAAGAATCAGGTAACCCCGGAAGCAACTCCCCCACCCTTGCCGGCAAATGGAAACCGGTGGAGATGGAAGTGCCCAACATGAGTAAAAACGAAATTCAGAATGTGATGGACAATTTTCTGATGGAGTTTACCAGCGACGGCAAGTATCTTGGAGAAATTCATTCGGAAAAACAGGCCGGCACTTATACATTTGATGCTAAAACAGGGAAGCTTACCATTGTGAATAATAACGGTACTGACCACAAGGAAGAAATCTTCACTGTGAAATGGGAAAAAGAATTGTTGATCCTTGAAAACAAAGAAGGAACAGTAAAATTAAAACGTCAATAATTATTTTAGCTGGCTTAGTGCCAGTTTTATCCTCTTCCATCCTTCTTCAATATTTTTCATACTATTGGCAAAGGAGAAACGGACACATTTAGGTTCCCCAAAGGCATCACCCATTACAGAACTTACATGGGCCTTGTTCAGCAGGTACATACTGAAGTCTCCTGCATTATTGATTGTAGTTTCACCATCTGATTTTCCATAGTAACTGCTGACATCAGGAAAAACGTAAAAAGCTCCTTCCGGTTCCGGGCAAATCAAACCGGGAATATCTTTCACAATTTCCAGCACTCTGGTTCTTCTTTTACGAAATTCCTCCACCATTTCCATTGTGGGACGCAGATCGGTGGTCAGGGCTGTTACCGCCGCTTTCTGCGTTATTGAATTGGTTCCGCTGGTAAATTGCCCCTGCACTTTTTCGCAGGCTTTGGCAATATCCGGATGAGCAGCAATATAACCCAACCTCCAGCCTGTCATAGCAAATCCTTTACTCAGCCCATTTACAATCACCACCCTGTCTTTTAATTCAGCAAACTCTGCCAGGCTGTGATGTTTGCCAACAAAATTTATATACTCGTATATCTCGTCAGATAAAATGATAATACCAGGATGCTTTTTGAAAACTTCGGCCAGGGCTGCTAATTCTTCCTTGCTATAAACTGCACCGCTGGGATTACAAGGTGAGGAAAACAGAAACAACTTTGTTTGGGCTGTAATGGCCTGTTCTAATTGCTCAGGTGAAATTTTAAAATTCTCCTGAGGCGTTGTCTTGATCTCAACCACTTTGCCCCGTGCAATCTTTACCAGTTCACTGTAAGTAACCCAAAAAGGAGTCGGTATGATCACTTCTTCACCTTCATCCACCAATGCCAGCATTGCATTGGCAAGGCTTTGCTTGGCTCCGGTTGACACCACAATATTCTCTGGCTTATAGTCGAGATCGTTATCTCTTTTCAATTTGGTACAAACAGCTTCTCTCAGGTCCAAAAAACCGGGAACAGGTGTATAATGACTCCAGTTATCATTAATAGCTTTGATAGCCGCTTGTTTGATATGATCCGGAGTATCGAAATCAGGTTCGCCGAGGCTAAGATCTATAACATCTACACCTTTTGCTCTTAACTCCCTGCCCAGCTTGGCCATTTTCAGGGTTTCGGGCTCATTAAATCTTTGTAAAAAAGAAGATAACTGCATGTTGGTCATTTAACAGATTTCTTGAGTTTGGACAAAAGCAAGCAGTCGCAAATGTATGGATTTGAAGATACGGTAAAATAATTTTTATTCACGATAAGTGAATTGAAATGCACGCAGATCCGGTACTTTTTTTCGCTTTCGATTCAACTCATATTCATAGATAACTTCCCCCAGGTTTTTCAAAAAAGGAAGACCTACCTTATCATAATCATATTTGTCATCATTGAATATGCCATCACTGTTGCAGTAAATAACAGCCGACAGCAAAAACTCAATATTGTTGCCAAAATCAGCGAAATAAGCTGCATCAACCAGGAAGCCATAAGCATTGCCGACTTTATTAAAAATCCTGATCCCCGGGTTTGCATTGCCCTTCTCTGACCCGTAGTACAAAAACTTTACATAGTGATTCCAATAGGAATTACTATCATACTTTGGGTAAACAGATTCACCGGGAAGCATTGACATATACCGGCGTAAAAAAAGATAATCCTCAGCTGTAAGATTGAACTTTTTTTCTTTTGGCACTGCTTCGGGAAATAATATGCTTTTCACCATTTGATGCAGATCGCTCAGTGACATAGCATTCTTGTTTGAAAAGTCAAACGGTTCATTCACCAATTCGTTGCCTCTTATGTATCCATTGCCCATTTTTATAGCCCTGGTTTTATAAAGCAAGTTGCTTATTTGAACAGGTTTGCTAAACAGGATTTTTCCTGTACTGTCAATAAAAGTGACTGCATTGGCAAGCCTGTTTTCCTCATCGGATAAACTTATGCTGAGACGGTGAATGATTTGCGTATTAGCATATCCCATTTTTTGCAAACTGTTATTGATGTATTCCTGGCCCAAAAACTCATATAACCGGTTATAGGCATCGTTATCACTGACAAGAAGTATTTTTTTGATATAATGGGCAATCGTTGGCCTTCCATCAGGTGCCGAAGGGTCGTTGCTAACAGCAGAAAGGCGTTCACCTGCAGCGGCTGTGTACATTGTTGAATATTTGTTTAGGCCGGCAATATTTAACTCATTAAGCCTTTGTAGCGCCAAAATGGCTACTGGCAATTTGACCGTGGAAGCAGGATAAAAATACTTGTCGGCATTGACTCCAAAATAATGATCGGTAAATCCGGGTTTGTTCTTTTTTGTTCTGTCAATCCGGGTGTAAATGATTTGCAATCCTAATTCTTCCTTCTTTTCCAGAATCTCTGAAAAATATTGAGGATTTTCTGCTAAAAGCCTGTGCATGAAACTATCAGAAGGGTTATTTGCCGGTCTGGATTCCTTTTTTGGAGGAGTAAAGAAGTTACCCGTTTTCTGGCCAACAGCATCCGGACAGCATATACACGGGAAAAACAGCCAAATAACTCCTTTCAATATATTTTTTCGGGCAGCTTTCACCACTCTCCAAATATACCGATTGTCCCCAGTTAAGGTTTTAAAAATCAAGGGGCAAGAACCTGTTTTTAGTTGTCGGGAATTAATCCGAAACAGCTATCTTTGCCGTCCTTAAAAAATAGTGTAAAGCCTTTGTCCTGCTGAGTTACAACCGGAACAAAGCTTAAAAATGTAAATCAATCAACGTATGCAACTGAAAGGTTTGGTTCGTTTTTTTACCGTACTGCTTATCATCTATTCACTGTACCAGCTTTCTTTTACCTGGTTTGTAAGAAGCCATGAAAAAAAGTACGAGGCAAAGGCCAAAGCTTATGTGAAAGCTAATTATCCTTCTGCCATGGAAAAATTTCCAGGCAATAAGGATTCTCAGGCCGTTTACCAGGAGTTCCTGAAAAAAGTAGAAGAAGAAAGGCTTCGCCGTATGCTTGACAGCACCAAAGATGTAACTGTCACTTACGGCATCAATGGAACTGTAAGCTACCAAAAAGCTAAAGAAGAAGAGTTGAACCTTGGTCTTGACCTGCAGGGTGGTATGAACGTAACACTGGAAGTGGAAAGATCCGGCTTACTCCGCTCCTTAGCCAATAATTCAAAAGATCCAAATTTCAATGCAGCACTTGTCAATGCTGATAACCGTAAGAAAAACAGCGGCGCTGACTTTATCAGCTTGTTCCTGGAAGAATACAGGAAACTGGAAAAAGACAGACCCCTGGCATCCTTGTTTGCAGGAGCAAGCAACGGCAAGATAGATGTTAAGTCATCTGATGCTGCCGTGGAAAGTTATATCCAGGGTGAAGCAAAAGACGCATTTGACAGAACCTTCCGTGTTTTGAATACCCGTATTGACCAGTTTGGTGTGGCACAGCCCAACATTAGCCCCAACAGGGACAAGGGTATTATCAACGTAGAGTTACCCGGCATTAAGGATAAAGAAAGGGTAAGAAAGTATTTGCAAAGTACAGCCAACCTGCAGTTCTGGGAAGTGTATACTTTGCAAGACCCTAACTATAGCGCTGGCTGGCAAAAAGCTATTAATGCATTTAATGCAAAATATGGTGGTGTAAAAGACACTACCGCACCAGCACCTAAGGACACAACTGCTACCAAGACTGATACCACAGGTAAAGGGCCAAAAGATACCAGCCTCGCCGGCCTTGCCGATGACAAAGACACTGCAAACAATAAAACCGGTGACTTAACCAATACCAGCAGCAATACGATTGATAAATACATCAGCTTCTTCTCTCCTGGCCAGAATGAGCAGGGACAAGTTGTGTACCCGGCTTCGATAGGTAGTGTGCAAATTAAAGACACCGCACAGGTGAGAACTTATCTGAATGAACTTAAAGCTAACTTTCCGTTTGATGTACAGTGGGCTTTTGGCACTCCGGAAAAGGATAGCAAAGGCAGAAGTGCCAAAGATGTTGCGTTGTATGCATTGAAAACCTATGGAAGGGCGCAGGCTAAACTGGAAGGCGATGCTATCTCTGATGCACGCCAGGATTTTGACCAATATGGCAAAGTGGAAGTGAGAATGGATATGAAGAATTTCGGCGCCACTATCTGGAAGAAAATGACAGAGGAAAACGTTGGCAAACCCATTGCCATTGTACTCGACAATATAGTTTACTCTGCACCTAATGTAATCAATGCTATCCCCAATGGAACTTCCACCATTTCCGGTGGTTTTGATCAGCAGGAGGCGCAAGACCTTGCTAATATCTTAAAAGCTGGTAAACTGCCAGCACCTGCCAAGATTGTGCAGGAGCAGCAGGTTGGTCCTACCCTGGGAGCTGAAGCAATCAAAGGAGGTTCAATGGCCTTCCTGATTTCATTCGTGGTAATATTCCTTCTGATGCTGGTTTATTATAATACCAGTGGCTGGGTAGCCAATATTGCTTTGATACTGAACCTGCTCTTTACGGTTGGTATCCTCGCTGGATTAGGAGCTACATTAACCGCTCCGGGTATTGCCGGTCTGGTATTGACAATTGGTATGGCGGTTGACACCAACGTAATCATATATGAACGTATTAAAGAAGAACTTTCGAAGGGTAAAGGTTATATACCTGCCATTAATGAAGGTTACAAACGTTCATTGCCCCCGGTCCTGGATGCGCATATCACTACATTACTTACTGCCATTATCCTTTTCTATTTCGGTCTTGGACCGGTTAAAGGATTTGCTACTACTCAGATCATTGGTATTCTTTTATCCTTGTTCTGCGGTATCCTTGTTAGTCGTTGGGTGTCTGATATGTTTACTAACAAGAAAAAGCACCTGGAGTATTTCACCGGCATTTCTCGCCGCATTTTTAAACATGCTAAGTTCAAATTCATTGAATATCGTAAGATCGCATATGTGATCTCATTTGTGGTACTTGCGTTAGGTATTGCCGCATATTTCAACGGATTCAACTACGGTGTTGAATTTGAAGGAGGCCGCAGCTATACTGTTCAATTTGAAAAACCTGTTAATGTTGAAGATGTAAGGAAAGACCTGGAAGTAGCTTTCGAAGGAGAAAACCCGATTATTAAAACGATGGGTGGTAATGATAAACTGTCAATTACCACTGCTTATAAAATTGAACAGTCTGGTACGCAAGTTGACTCATTAGTGGCAACAAAGTTGTTTGATGGATTAAAGAAGCATCTGTCAGGCGGAGTTACCTACCAGCAATTCAATACAGAAAAATTCATTCAGCAGTCGATCAAGGTTGAGCCTTCTATCTCTGACGACCTTAAGCAAGGCGCTATCAAAGCAACCATATTTGCCCTGATCGTTATCTTCCTGTACATCTTTATCCGTTTCCGTGACTGGAGATATTCAATGGGTACGATTGTAGCGTTGCTGCATGACGTATTAGTAACACTTATAGTATTCTCGTTCGCAAAGAACATTGTTCCATTCCCGCTGGAAATAGACCAGCACTTTATTGCTGCGGTATTGACAGTAATCGGCTTCTCGATGAACGATACGGTGATTGTATTTGACCGTATCCGTGAGGACAGTCGTCTCTATCCCACTACTCCGAGATCGGAAGTAATAAACAGGGCCATCAATGAAACACTGAGCCGTACGATAATGACATCACTTACGGTATTCCTGACTATCCTGATTCTGTTTCTTGTAGGCGGACAGGTTACCAAAGGTTTTGCCTTCGCCATGCTGATTGGTGTTATCACTGGTACTTACTCTTCTATCTTTGTGGCTGCCCCCATATTGGTGGATTTAGGTGGCAAAAGACCATTAGGTAAAAAAGCTTCTGAAGCTCCAAAGACAACAAGTAATAAGGCCTGACCTTTAAAAGGTAATAACTGATACAAAAAACCTGCAGTATAACTGCAGGTTTTTTTATGGTATAGCCTGATGCTGTAATCAAAATTGAAATGTTGGAATATAAAAAAGCCCGGCATTGCCGGGCATGACTGGAACCAGTGTGGAATAACTATTTAAGCTTGAGAACTGGCTTTAGTTGATAATTACCATTACCCAATTGGTGTATAGATAATGCAGCGTCAAAATCAATCAGCAAAGAATCAAGTGATGTTTGCAAGGTCTTATTCACTTTAATTTTTAACCCGGATTCAGCACCGCTGGGAATTGTGAGGGGATAAACTGTTCCGGCAACTTTAATCGTATTGTCGGTTCCCAACACCAGGCGAATCTCCTTAACCGTATTAGTAGGAATAGTTCCAACGGCCAGCAATGTATCCACGCCGTTCTGCAAACCAAGGAGATCATAAATACCTGCATTGGTGGTTAAAGTCGTCCAGCCCTGGATAGAATCTTCACTGAACTTTACTCTTACCTGCTGAATATCTACATTCACTTCCTCCGCATTAACGGGGTTATCTGTCAATCTGACTTTTAAGGTAGTATTACCTGCATTATCATCTTTTGAACAGGCAATCAATACGATAGCAGCAACAGAGGCCATCATCAGCACTGGTACAAATAGCTTTTTCATATTACGTTGTTTTATAAATAAATGTCAAAAAACCGTGCCAGTAAGAATTAATGTGGAAAAGTCAAGCCTTTTTTACCTTGACCTGATAATAAAAACCGCCGGCACCGGTCTTTGCCCGGAAGCATCTGACACCCTGATCGTTTCTTTATCATTCACCAGCATACAACTGCTGCCACCACCATCGAGGTTCAGGGCTTCCCAACAGCCAAGGTCTTTAAAGAGCTGTGCCAATTGTGTGAGTGTGGCCCCTTCGGCTTTACCAGTATTACGGCCTTCAACAACCAAGATGATAAGTTTATTATCCCTTGTGTAACCCATTGCTGTCCGGGGATGCTTATCATTGATCGCTTTACCGGCAAATTTCAGTTCCTCATTATTGGTAATTTTAATTTCACCATTTTGCAGCAATACAGGGCCGCCTCCGACAGCAGTTTGCATTTTCCATTTTGTCTTTCTTTTAAGCACATAACGTGGAATACCTGCCTTCCATGAGAATTGATTAAAAAATTGCCGCAAAGAAAGCTTGCTAACTGAATCTTTTATTGGTTGAAAAGACGTTTCGGTAGCGTATGCTTTTTTTAAAGATGAATCAGTATATAACCATGCTATGTCAGCATATCTTTTTTTAGAAATTCCTATTGCACTTCCAAATGGATGCATGTAGGTTAAAGTATCCTTACCCCTGCCATTAATGGTATGTATGTTGTAGCCAACCAACTTCCCCTCCTTAATTACTACATTCAGGTTTTGGTTGGTTGTAAAAGAGAAAAAAGTAGTGTTAACCACTACAAGCGGATTATCATTCTTCTCGTAAAACTTTGTGGGCGTCATTCTTCTTTGATACGTAGTATCAACGGTGAAATCCAGTTTTTTATCCTTGAGATCAGCTTCTACATAATAAGCAATATTAGGTTTGCCATCCAACAGGTCTGTTGTTTTATATACATGCACTGATAGAGGAAGTGGCTGAAATAATGAATCCACATTTACCCACTTCAATTGTCCCAAACAAAAAGGAGCAATTAGTATTACCATTGCTCCTGTAACAAATATTTTTTTCATATAAATCAGGCTTGCTGTTCTTTTTGCTGCAACCACTGCTGTCGGCCCAGTCCGGCAAAAACATGTTTTTCGCTGTGATAGGAAGAACGGACCAGCGGGCCGCTTTCTATATAATCCAATCCGAGGCTATAGCCAATCTCCCGGTATTCTGCAAACTCATCAGGATGTACAAAACGATCGACCGGCAAATGCTTTTTCGTAGGCTGCAGGTATTGACCAATCGTTACCACATCACATCCATTGTCACTAAGATCCTTTAATGTCTGTATTACTTCGTCTTTTTTCTCACCTAATCCCAGCATGATGCCACTCTTGGTACGCATACCACCCTCTTTCAAGGTTCGTATCACTTCCATACTCCTCCAGTACTTGGCCTGTATGCGAACCTGGCGGGTCAGCCTTTCTACTGTTTCAATATTATGGCTTACCACCTCAGGAGCCGCATCAATGACCCGTTGAATATTTTCCTTTTCACCCTTGAAATCGGGTATTAAAGTTTCCAGCGTAGTATTGGGATTCAATGCCTTTACAGCTTTGATCGTATTATACCAGATAATCGAACCACCGTCTTTTAACTCATCCCTGTCCACAGAAGTGATAACGGCATGTTTCACTTTCATCAGGTGAATAGCCTCTGCTACTCTTTGTGGCTCATCCCAATCAACCTCCTCTGGACGACCCGTTGCCACGGCACAAAAACCACAACTGCGGGTACAGGTATTTCCCAATATCATGAAGGTAGCAGTACCTTCTCCCCAGCATTCGCCCATGTTGGGGCAATTACCGCTTTCACAAATGGTGTGCAGTTTATGATTATCTACAAGGCCACGAACATGCTTGTAATTTTCTCCAATAGGCAATTTAACCCTTAACCAGTCGGGTTTCTTTACTCTCAGGTTATCAGTCGCTACAGGTACAACGGGAAGCTCAGTCATTGGGCAAAAATACGGCCATTACTTTCGTCGGCCAAACAACAGGGATATGTAACCCTGGAAGAAGAGTTGTTTATCTTTTGGCTGATTAGCCATGATCTGTATTTTATCGGCATAAAACTCAGCACTTAGTCCTATTTCAATGCCAGAGACCACTTCGTTGAACCTTCCGTAATCAAAACGCAGAGCTGTTTTAACAAAAGCACCGGGCTTCATCTTCATCTCACTCCAACCCTTTCCAAATCCACCACTGCCGAGAATGGTTGGGCCGAGGAACAAGGCGCTATCCTGTGTGGAGTATTTGATGACCTTGTTTTCCCCGGTTGACGGATCTTCAACTTCCACGTAATAGGGCCGCAGTAGTCCTAATGCCAGGCCGCCATTATATATAGCTGTAACGGCCACCCCATTTTTATTTCCCTTTTGGCCGAGTATGATTTGCTGTCCAAAACCAAGTGTAGCCTGGTAAAAATTATTGACTTTACCGTAGATGAAGGGATTACCAAAGAAAACAGCACCGCTGGTCAGTTTCTCTTCTTTCTGGTGTTTGATCTCGGTAATATCAAGCCGGTAAATATTTGTTTTGCGGTTCGTTTTCATCCGTCCCAGTTCATAAAAAGCGCCATAACCATTGGTACGAAACTGCAGACCGAAAATACTTTGCTTTCTGTAAACCAATACGCCTTCTTCAGACTGCTTGATCAACGCTGCCACTTTCTGGCGGCGAACATCTTTACGGTCGCCCTTACCTGATTTATTAGAGGCAGTATCCTGCGCAAACGAAGTCGCAATAAGCAATCCGGATAAAATAAACAGGCTGAGTTTCTTCACGGGGATTCTTTTTAAAGTACTAAACGTAAATTTAGGGCAAAATATTGATAATGACTTCTTCCGTAGTATACACCGGCGACCTCCGCACCACCTGTACCCACTTGCGCAGCCATTCCTCTTTTGAAACAGATGCACCTATTGATAACAACGGTAAAGGAGAACGGTTCTCTCCCACCGACCTGATGGCCACCAGCCTGGCCACCTGTATGATCACCGTTATGGGCATTAAAGCCAGAACCATGGGTTTTGATCTTAATAATGTGAAGATTGATGTCTTAAAGATCATGAAAGCTGATCCCCGCCGGGTGGGTGGTATTGAATTAACCTTCCATATACCCGATGCATTAAAGGATATAGATGAAAAAACAAAAGCCATCCTGAGAAATACCGGCGAAACCTGTCCGGTAATGAAAAGTATTCATCCTGATATAGAAGTGAAAGTAGATTGGGGAGTGTGGAGTAATGAGTCTTGAGTTATGAGTTGGGAGTCTTTGGTTGGGAATAACATTTATAACAAATAAGAAATGTAAAATTTGATAATGCTATTTAATATCAACTTATTTCTTTGGCTTGTCCTTCCAATAATAGTTAGCCTTATTCTAATCGTTTTATCTATTAGACTATCGTTTAAGAGAAATAAAAATTATCAATTGCTGTATACGGTTTTAATAAATGGGCTTAGCGGTTATGCCTCAATCATTCTAGGCATGATCCTATTTAATGGAGCTTGGCCAAGCTATCTGCCCTATCTTATGATAATCGTCTCAATCACTTTGTTCTTCTTTCAGTTGTTGAGTTGAAGCATTAGTAAACTTCAACAACGCATTTCCCACCCCGCATTCCAGGCATCTTTTCTTGCTGCAATATTCGTTCTTTAATTCGATCAATGCCTGGCTGTCGAAAGCATTTTTATTTTCAATACCTAAACCAGCAAATCCTTTGGTAATACTGTTGGCTTCCGGTGCTGTGCTTTCCAGCCATAACAGGGCCTTGTCTTTATACTGCTGTTCGTTATGATAACTGCCATAAGCAAATAACACAGGTGCAACAGTATTGATAATGATATTATCAATCATCGTTTCGCCCAGTTTTTTCTTTTTGAATGATGATGATTCATCAAAGCGATAATGATAATGCCAGTAATCGTTGGCCGTCACGTCAAACCAGTTTTTGATCTCCTTTACAGCGCCTGCCTCTTTTATTTTGGAAAACAAATGAGCCGACCGGTGTACCAGCATAGCAAGTTGTGCCAATCGTACAGTTGGAAAGTTTACCGGCCTCATCCTGAGAAAATGTAAAGGGATAGTAATGGGTTTGAGCTTATGCTTGGCCTTTTGGTAACGGTACTCCTTTTGCAACATCACCGAATACTCATCTTTCAATTTCCCTTCAAGCAAACCAGCCTGCCCCAGTAACAGGGCTTCTAACTGGTGTATCTGCTGTTTTTGTTTAGCCAGGATAGTAATGGGAATAGAACGGGCCATGGCTTCAAAAGCATCGGCATTCACCTTCATACCAAAATTGCGGGCCAAAAGCCACCAGAATGTTTCTTCCCAATGGTAGTTGTTTTGTTGAAGCAGTGCTTCCACCGCTTGAGCTTTCCGCATCAGGCGTTCGGCCAACAAGCGGTCTTTCCAGCTTTTCCATGTAATCTCCCTTATGCTTTGAATGCTGTTTTCACAAGGAATAAAAGAACCGTTGTTCATCAGTTCTTCATATCGCTTCAGTAAAATTTTTGAAACCCTTCCTTTCAGCTCAAGAACAGGGATATTACTTTTCGATGCATCATCTTCCCATACCACATGCAGGATGACATTGTTATAATTTTTATCCAGTTGGTGCTTGTGCTTTTGCCAGTCAGACGTTTTCAGGTGCAGTTCTACCATCCCAGCCCATGTTGTTCTACCAATTTTAATTTTTGCATCGCTGAAGTCAGGCCCCTGGTTGGTATTATGCTGGCCCTGGAAGATAATTTGAACTGCCTCCCCGCTGGTAGTTTGTAAATCTATCTTATTTAAGTATTGAAATTGCCAGATGTATTGCAATAGCCGTTCGGTCATGCAGGTTAAGGTTTAAAATTTAAAGTTACAATTCCCCTTTAAACAACCTGAGACATTCAACCTTAAACTTTAAACTTCTTCATCTCTCTCACCACCCTGCTCACCGGTAATCCCATCACATTATAGAAATCACCGCTGATAGATTCTATGCCCACCACACCGATCCATTCCTGGATAGCATAAGCCCCGGCTTTGTCGTATGGCTTGTATTTGTCTACGTAAAATTCAATCTGCTTTTCCGTCAGATCATGAAACTGCACATCCGTTGTATCGGCAAAAGCAATTTCCATGTCTCCTTGCCGTATCACCACACCGGTTATCACCTGGTGTTTTTCACCTGAAAGAGCCATTAATATCGTAATCGCTTCCTCCCGGTGAACTGGTTTACCAATGATATGCTCGTTCAGCACTACGATGGTATCAGCCGCCAGAATAATGTCATCCTTATTTTTCCTTTGCTGTACCGCCAAAGCTTTATTACGGGCAATGTGAATGGCAATTTCATTCGGGTGAAGGCCCGGCGGAAAGTCTTCATCGGTATCAGCTACCACAATTTCAAAAGGCACTTCGGCCCATTCCAGTAACTGTTTTCTTCTCGGAGACTGTGAAGCTAAAATGATACTCATAAGTAAAAATAGAAAAACACCATGGAAACAATACCGGTAAACATGACCAGTTTGGCCAGTGTGCTGAGTTGATGATAATGATGGGTAGTTGAACTGTTTTTCAACCTGAATAACAAAAGACACAAGGGGAATATGATCGCAACAATACTGTATACCACAGGCAGCCACCATTGAAATTGCAACATGTAAACCTGAATTAAAATAAGCATTGCTATCAGCACCACCAGCCAAACCGCTACATACACTTTGGTGGCATTGATTCCCCAAACGATGGGCATGGTACGACAGCCATATTTTTCATCTCCGGGCATATCTTCCATATCCTTAATGGCTTCACGGATGAGTGAAATAATAAACGCAAAGCCGGCATAGAGCATTGCCAGGCGAAAGAATTTATAATGATTCGTAGTGCCGGCACCAACAGCATCAGAAAGATTAACTTTTGAAAAGAATATTATTAATATAGTCCATGCTGTCAAAAAAGAGATGACCACATTACCTACCAGTAAGCTTTTTTTGAAGTTGGTGGAATAGAACCATAGTAAGACCACACAAATCACATTCGCCAGCACCAAATACCATTTCTGTAAAAAAGGTAATGCAAGGATGGTAAACAACAAACCGGTTGTGCTCAGCATAAAATGCCAGGCAATGGCCCAACGGCGATGAATTACTTTGTCAACCACCATCTTGTCCGGTTTATTCACTTCATCAATATTGATATCAAAATAATCGTTGATGATATAACCTGCTGCGGCAATCAGAAGGGAAGCCAGCAAAAGGAAGATAAAATGAAGACTGTCATTCGACGGAATACTCTCTTTATACAGAGGATAATAAATGCAGGACTGGAAAAGAAACTGCGTTAAAGCAATAAAAAAGAGATTGGGCAGTCGCACCAATTTGAGGAAAGCGGCTATCAATCTCATAGAATTAGTTTGAGAACGAAAGATACTACAGAACTTTGAAGTAATCGACTGCCAAGTTTCATTTATCGGGATGCCACATCATCATTGTACTGCCAGTGACCATTTAGTTTCAGTACTTTTTCAATCACATCCCGCACACAGGCAAAACCTCCATTGAGCGGTGAAATATATTGTGCTAAATCCTTTACTTCATTTACTGCATCAGCCGGGCAACAGGGAAGACCTGCAACTTTCATGGCGGAAATGTCAGGGAGATCATCTCCCATATACAGCACTTCTTCTTTCTTCAACTTATTTTCCTGGATGTATTTGTCAAGAAAGGAACCTTTATTTAATACAGACATGGTTACATCTTTTACCCCCAGTTTGTCAAGCCGGTCATGTACCTGAGGCGAATGTCCGCCGGAGATCACTTTCACCCTATAGCCATTTTTCAATGCCATTTGCAGTGCAAACCCGTCTTTAATATGCATACGTCTTGCCTGCAAACCATTATCGAGCACCAGCACGGTGCCATCGGTAAGCACTCCATCCACATCGAAAACGAATGTGGTGATTTTCTTAAAATGTTCAAGTACGTTCATATAACCGGTTAACCTGTCAATTTATCGACAGATAAACTACTTCTGATTATCTCTCCACTCGTACACCCATGAACTTTGGATCATTTCCAGGTGTCCTTCGTTGCTCTCTTCCCGTTTACCTGTGAAGCCGGGGATCTGCAGCACCCATTCCAGCAGGTCGGTAAAACGAACCCTGTATATTTTCCCTTCGTTAAATTCATCACCAAAACGTTCATACAGCTTCAGGGCAATATCTTCATAATCATTCCAGTGTATAGGGGGTTCAAATTGATTCATAAATCTTAGTATGATGTCTGAAGTCTGAGCGATAATACCGGAGGCCATAATCAGACTTCTTACTTCTGACCTCCTGCTTTTTCTATTCTCCTAAAAATTGTGTCTGGTCAGGTATGGTCACTTCAATTTCACCACTTCCGTCCAGCAGCAGGGACTGACAGCCTAATCTTGAGTTCAGCTTTGGGTTTACCGCCCGGTCAATAAAATCCTCTTCCCTGTCGGTTATTTCTTCAATAAATTCCATTCCTTTCTCTACATACAGGTGACAGGTAGTACAGGCACAAACACCGCCACAATTATGATGTAGCTCGATATTGTTCTTCAGAGCAATCTCCAGCAGGGTTTGACCTTCCTCCACATTAGTGAGAGTCACCGGTTCCAGTCCTTTCTGTTCAAAATTCAGTTTGATCGTATACATCTCTTCTCTTTATAAAAGTGGTGCAAAAGTAATGGTAAAACAAAAAAGGCACTTACTTGTTCGGGAAAACCATTAGCCTGCCTGCTGAATACTAATGGTAAGTTGGTGATAAAGTTGCTGTAATTGCGGATGATCTTTCAGGAGTTCCAGGTGCTTTTGGATGGTTTGTGCATCATGCCGGTAAGCGGGGCCGGTTTGTGCTTCCTTTGGGGAAATATCCCTCATTCGCAAGGCTGTTTCCTCTATCAATGGCAGTAATTGTCTGAAATCAAGTCCCTCCTTTTTACAATAGGCTTCTGCCAATGAATAGAGGTGATTGGTAAAATTGCTGACGAATACGGCCGCCACATGCAATTTTTGACGGGCTTCATCTCCCGCCTTCGTGACTTTATCATCTGCTATGGAACGGGCCAGTGATTCAAGGGCTCCTTTTGCTTTTTCATCACTGCCATCAAAAAAAACAGGCACATCAGGCAGGCTGGACATTTCCTTACGCAGACTTTGCAGCGGATAAAAAACACCATAATGTTTGGTTATTCCTTCCAATGCTTCCATCGGAACGGAAGCAGCAGTGTGTGCCACCACTTTTCCGGGCAATAATAATTCTTTGGCCACCGCCGGAATGGAATCATCATTCACTGCAATGATGTATACATCAGCATTTTTATTGACCAGGCTTATATAATTGGTTGATTCGGTATCCCATTCATAAGCCAAAGCAGAAGCGGCAGAAGCATTGCGACTAAATATTTGCAATATCTGATGACCCGCAGCTTTGAATTTTCTGCCCAGCACTGCTGCCACATTTCCGGAACCGATGATTACTATTTCCATATTTATATTTACAGCATGAAGTTCTCGCAAAAAATTGCACTCAGCTATATAAGGACAAAATTCAAACTTCTGGCGGCCATCTCCAAAAAGAAAGCGGCGGAGATGGCTTTTGAGCTTTTCTGTACTCCACAACGCAGAAATCTCAAGCAACCGACAAAGATCTTTGAGCAGGCAGAAAAGATACAACTGAAAGTAGAGGGAATCACCGTAAAAGGTTGGCATTGGCATCCGGATATTGCTGCCAATCCACCCAGGAAAGCCCTGATCATTCATGGCTTTGAATCATCGGCTATCAATTTTGACCGGTATGTACGTCCGCTGCTCAAAAAAGGGTATGAAGTGTTGGCAGTTGATGCGCCTGCTCATGGCCGTAGCGGTGGCAAACAGGTCAATGCACCGCTGTATAAAAAAACGATCCAGGCTGTTTATAAGCAGTTCGGCCCTATACAATCCTTCATGGCGCATTCATTTGGCGGGCTGGCAGTAAGCCTTGCGCTGGAGGAGATTAGTCACACGACTGATTATCGCCTCGTATTAATTGCGCCGGCCACAGAAACCACCACAGCTATCGAAACATTTTTTAGCTTCCTGAAACTTGATCCCGCCATCCGGCCTGAATTTGACAAAGTGATAATAAAAAAAGGGGGCGTTTCACCAGCCTGGTATTCTATACGAAGAGCGATGAAGCATATAAAGGCAAAAGTCCTCTGGATTCATGATGAGGATGATGACACTACCCCGTTAAGTGACGCCCTTAAAGTAAAGGAAGAAAACCATTCCAATATTCAGTTCGTAATTACAAAAGGATTAGGACACCGCCGTATTTACCGCGACAACAAAGTGGCCAAACAGATTGTTGAATTTTTATGAGATTACTTTTATACCTGTTAGTTTTCGTTACTTCGTCCTGTCACAAACCGATTTCAGAAACTATGCCTGCACCGACAGCACCAAAGAAATATCACTACCTGGCCTTGGGTGACTCTTATACCATCGGCGAAATGGTAGCTCCACCGGATAATTTCCCCAGTCAGTTATCGGCACTGATGAGTAATGATACCGTCGATTTTCAACCGGCAAGGATAGTTGCCAAAACCGGGTGGACGACTGATGAACTGGAGGCGGGTATCATTGCTGCTGACCAGCAACAACCACTGAGTAGTTCCTATGACTTTGTTACCTTATTAATAGGTGTAAATAACCAATACAGGGGAAGAACGGTTGACAATTATAAACCTGAGTTTGAAGAACTGCTAAAGAAAGCAATTCGGTATG
>JBGARY010000001.1:0-174767 GCA_044229985.1 Chitinophagaceae bacterium | reverse complement strand
ACCCTAAAGATTAAGGCTTATATTTTCTTCAGGAAAGGGGATGTCTTTCAGGCATCCCCTTTTTCTTTGCTGGTGCTTTGCCAATAGGCTGTTCAACCTTATCTTTGCACTCCGTTTGAAAAACGGTAGTTCTTGTTTTGGCTCCGGATAAAACAATCCACAGGAGCAAAGATTGCCTGAAGAGGTTCGAAAAAGATCCCCCAGTGGGGAATGCCTCAAGGGTGTAATATTAAATACTGGGTAAAATGCCTAAAGTAAAAACAAACTCCAGCGCCAAAAAACGCTTTAAAGTAACGGCTACTGGAAAGATCATGCATCAGAAGAGTTTCAAGCGTCACATCCTGACCAAAAAATCAAAAAAACGTAAGCGTAACATGCGAATGGACGGAACAGTAGCAAAATCTCATGTTGATTTTGTGAAACGTCTGCTCAGGCTGAAATAAGCCCTGCTTACATTTTGTACATTTTCTTTTAACTCTAAACTAATTACAATATGCCTCGTTCAAAAAATGCAGTGGCTTCAAAAGCCCGCCGCAAAAAAATATTAAAACAAGCAAAAGGTTTCTATGGTAAACGTAAGAATGTATTAACGGTAGCCAAGAACGTAGTAGAAAAAGGTATGACCTACATGTTTGTAGGCCGTAAGCTCAAGAAAAGGGAATATCGCTCACTCTGGATTGCCCGTATTAATGCTGCTGTAAGAGCAGAAGGGTTGACTTATTCTGAGTTCATCAACAAACTGCAGAAAAAAGGAATCGAACTGGATCGTAAAGTACTGGCTGATCTTGCCATGAACAATCCGGAAACATTCAAGAACCTGGTTGATTCTGTTAAATAGTCTGAAAGCTACATAAATAAAAAAGTCCTGCTTTGCAGGACTTTTTTATTTTATTGAACACTCTTCTTTATCAGTTCTTTTCCGCAGTCCCCGATGATTTTATTAAACTCATCTGATTCTTTCTGATTGTCTTTTACTTTGTTCCATGCAACGCCTTGTGAAGCCAGGCAATCAGCTTGTACCTTAGCCCTGTTAGGATCGGCAGCATCCATGCCGTTGGCTTTTTGATAACAATCGCATACTTCCTTAGCAAGATTGGCACCACTATTTCCTTCACCGCTGCAAGCTGATAACACCGCAATGGTTGAAAACATAGCTAAAACTTTCTTCATTGGTTTGTTAGTTTTATGGTTAATAATTAATCTCCCTGCTGGATACGCTTAAATGATTTGCCATTCCAGTAAATAATAAAAGAAGCTTTTTCAAAATACTCAACATGAATGGCCTGTGATTCTAATTTCACTTTCTTAACTTTTTCATTAACCGTTCCTTCTATATCGCTTTTGGGTGCTGTGGAAATGGCGGCATCCTCCAGTATATCTTCTTTCCAATAATTTATTTTTCGGTTGCTATCAATATCACTGATAATTACCAATTGGTAATTTGTCCGGGTACTGTCAGTAACTACAGCTGCAAGATCTTGCCGGTTATCTCCATCAAAGTCACCTGACGCAATATATGGGTAATCAGGATTGTCTTTTCTTTTGGGAGCAATGAAATACTCAAATTGTCCGCTGATCCACTTTGCCTCTTTATCATTTAATACATGCCATGCTGCACTTTCCCGTGTTGCCCTTAGGACAGCATTTACTTTTTCTGCCAGAGCCGATCCGGGTGTTATTGTACTGTCGGCCCTTGTTTTATTCTTTGAAATGATGTTGCTGGAGTCGGGGCCATCATTTGTACCAGTCTTGCTATTGGAGTTGCAGGATACAAGTAAAGCAAATAATGAAATGTAAAACAGCTTCATTTTGTTGTTGGTTTAATGGTTTGTTGTAGCTAAATATACATAACAGTTCCTCACAAAAAAAGCCTGTCTCGTAGGAAACAGGCTTTCTGAACAAATAAAGAGAACTTTATCCGTTGCCTAAAATGACAATCAGGGCATATATCACACCCGGAAGCCAAAAGAGAAGCGTTAATAGTAAGCTAATCCAGAATTTGTTATTTATCTCACCCTGGTGAAGATATACTGCCAATGGTGGAAGCAGTATAGCCAAAATAACCAGCAAAAGTGTATTTGTATCAGCTTCTTTGCCTGCTTTCTTCGCAGCATTGAATGCCTTTATTTCTTTTTTTGCAAGTTTGACTTTTTCTTTTCTCTCTTTTCTGGGGAGGCTTTTAAAATTTTCGATGGCTGCCTTAACTGTAGCCGGATCGGGGTTTGCATTGTTGGTGGCGGAAGGGAGTACAGCTGCTGAAGAGTTGTTAATTACTGATCCGAGTACAAGCAATGCCACAAGACTGAATAAAAGTTTTCTCATAGTAGTTCGTTTTAGTTAGAAGAATGCATTTTGCTATCAAGTAATATGCCACATCATAAAAAAGCCCGATTAAAACCGGGCTATATATTTTTATAAGCTAAAATTACATTATATCCATAGCCTTAACAAACGCTGTTGTTTGAAAGGGGAGAATGAGTGTTAACCATTCCCAATGCGAATAAATAGCGAAAAGTAATGCTGCTGTAGAGGCAAGAAATACAAGCCACCAGAGGCCTTTATATTTTTTTGTCTGCTCCATTGGATTCAAATTTTGCACAAAAGTAAGGTCACAGGATTAAATCAAAAAATGAGATTTTGTTTTCTTTTTCAGTACTACCGGAATTGATAAGATTGCTCCTGATATTGCCAGTATCCATTTGACCCAAACAATCAAATGAAATTCGGAAAACATCCTAATTTTTTCGGGGTTTGAAACCCAGGAAAGCAGTAAATTATTTTCAATAATATCGCATATCCAGGCGACTAATTGCAAAACTGCTGCTGTAAGTAAGACCTTTTTGAAGGTAGTGCTGGTTGTTTTGAATCTTGCCATCATACACAAAGCGGCTATACCCGGAAACACACCTGCCATGAAAACGAAATCAAAGTACAGATGGTATTTAAGTATGTTCCTCACACTGTAATCCAGCCCGGAAAGGATCGTATATACCTTTTCCTGCGGGTAGGTCATTTCAAGACCGATTACGGTAAACAATTGGTCATTCTGAAGGAAATCTTTTTCCATCCATTTCATACAAAAAGCCGTACCCAGGAAAAGCCCCAGGCAGAAAAGAAATAGCGTTTTCCAGCTTTTATAATTAGTATTCATGGATTTGTGCTGAATATTTTGACAAAAAAAGATAAATAAAAGTACAAACCTTGCCAGTTTTTTCTACTTTCGTAGTAATGTGTCCTTAAAACACAAATCGAGCCTATACTGAACTAACGAACGATTGCGATGAAACTCCAGTTTTATTTACGATTTCATACTAAGTACGGCCAAAGCCTTTGGCTGACTGGTAATATAGAAGAGCTTGGCAATAATGACAGAGCCAAAGCTATTCCCATGGTTTATTTAAATGATGAATTCTGGACTGTAAGTCTGGATGTTAAACGAAAGAATTTTGAAAAATCCTTTCAATACAAATATTTACTGAAGAATAAAGAAGGCGAGTTCCTGAATGAATGGGGTGATGACCGAACAGGAGAGACAGTTGGTAAAGACACCACTGAAGTTCACTTTGCAGATACCTGGAACCATGCCGGGGAGTACGAGAATGCTTTTTTTACTGCTCCGTTTGATAAGGTCTTACTTAAATCTGGGGAAACAAAAACCAAACCAGCCTCAGACAAAAAAGTTACTCATGTTTTTAGAGTGAAGGCGCCGCTGTTAAAAAAAGGTGAAGCGGTTTGCGTTTGTGGAAACGGGAGCCGACTGGGAGATTGGAATACTGAAGATCCAATCCTGTTAACCAAGGAGGGCAATTGGTGGAGTGTGAGGCTGGATTTGTCAGAAACTGGTTTTCCATTGGCCTACAAGTATGGGGTTTATAATGTAAAGGAGAAGCAGTTTGTTAACTATGAGGGGGGTAACAACAGGCTGCTTTATAGTGATGCATCTAAAGGAAAGTACACTGTTTTGCATGATGGTTTTGTTCAACTACCTAATAATACCTGGAAGGGGTCAGGTGTGGCCATTCCGGTATTTAGCCTGCGTAGCAAGAATGGTTTCGGTGTTGGAGAATTCAACGATATAAAACTTTTGGTTGATTGGGCCCGACATACAGGGCTGAAGCTAATTCAGTTGTTGCCGGTAAATAACACTGTGTCAACATTTACCTGGCTAGATTCTTATCCATACGGCGCTATTTCTGCATTTGCACTTCATCCGCTCTATATCAATTTGCAAAAAGTTGCCGGAAAGGAATATGCAGGCCAATTAAAACCATTGAAGAAAAAGCAGGAAGAGTTAAATAACCTTTCTGTAGTGGATTATGAAGAGGTGATGAAGTATAAATTCTCTGTGCTAAGAGAATTATACAATTTTATGGGTGACGAGTGCCTTACCTCGGACGATTTTAAGGCTTTTTACAAGGAGAATGAATATTGGCTCGAATCGTTTGCAGCATTTTGCTTTTTCCGTGACAAGTATGGCTCATCCAATTTTGAACAGTGGAAAACAAACTCAGTTTATAAAAAATCGGAGATCAGTAAACTTTGCTCGCCGAAGTCAGCTTCTTATAAGGAAATAGGATTTTACCTCTTTGTTCAATATCATTTACATCTGCAACTGAAAGAAGCTGCAGACTATGCGCATAAGAAAGGGGTTGTGCTGAAAGGAGATATTCCCATTGGTATTTCCCGCCATAGCTGCGATGCATGGGTAGCGCCGGAGTTGTACAACATGAATTGGCAGGCCGGTGCACCGCCTGATGATTTTACTGCAGTCGGTCAAAATTGGGGTTTCCCTACCTACAACTGGAAAAAGATGCAGGAAGATGGGTTTACCTGGTGGCGGAAACGGTTTGAACAAATGCGTAACTATTTTGATGCTTTCCGTATTGATCATATCCTGGGATTTTTTAGGATTTGGAGCATTCCGGTGCATGCTGTGCAGGGTATATTGGGAAGGTTTGTGCCTTGCCTTCCCGTGCACATCAATGAATTTGGTGAAAATGGAATCTGGTTCGATTACCAGCGCTATTGCCGGCCTTTTATCACAGATGAGGTACTGGCAGAAGTTTTTGGCGACCTGGTAGAAAAGGTAAAAGGGGAATTTGTTGTTCCAAATGAATTTGGAGGGTATGACCTGGAACTAAAATATGAAACACAAAAACAGGTTGAAGAACATTTTGCGAGTTTAGAAGAATCAGAAGAAAATAACAGGCTTCGGGATGGTTTGTATGATCTCATCTCCAATGTTATTCTTTTTGATGATGAGGAAAAGCCCGGTGAACATTTTCATTTTCGGATTTCTATGGAGAAAACTTCTTCGTTCAGAAACCTTATCCCACATGTGCAGGAAAAATTTAAGGAGCTTTATGTTAATTATTTTTTCCGAAGGCAGGATGATTTTTGGTACAAAGAGGCCATGCATAAACTCCCGGCATTAAAAGAAGCAACGAACATGCTGGTTTGTGGAGAAGACCTGGGAATGGTTCCACATTGTGTGCCCGATGTGATGAGCCAGTTGGGTATTTTAAGTCTGGAAATTCAACGGATGCCAAAGGATCCGAAGAAAGATTTTTTCCATCCCAATGATGCTCCATATATGTCAGTCATAACACCATCCACTCATGATATGAGTACTATACGGGGCTGGTGGGAGGAAAACAAGGAACGTACCCAAAAGTTCTATAATCATGTAATGGGGCAGTGGGGTGATGCACCTTACTTCTGTGAAGCATGGATCAACAGGGCTATTGTGTTGCAGCATTTATACTCACCTGCTATGTGGAGCATTTTTCAATTGCAGGATATTTTGGGCATGAGTGAAAGCCTGAGGCGGGAGAACCCTCATGAGGAGCGGATCAATAACCCGGCTAACCCAAAAAACTACTGGCAATATCGCATGCATATCTCATTAGAGGAGCTTATTATGCAGAAGGAATTTAATGATGAGTTAAAAGGATATGTTGAAAACAGCGGAAGAGGATAGGCTATCTTTGCTGCTATGAAAGTGCAATACTGGCCTTACAGCCTCAAATTCCGGCATCCCTTTACTATCTCAAAAGGAACAAAGACACACCAGCCTACTCTTATTGTCGAGTTGGAACATATGGGTATAAAAGGATATGGCGAAGCCTGTGCCATCGCTTATTACAATATTCCGGTAGAAAAAATGATCGCCGACCTCGAGTCAAAAAAGCAGTTTGTAGAGAAGTTTGCTTTCACTGACCCTGAGCGGTACTGGCATTACCTGCATCACCTGTTTCCTCAAAATAACTTTCTTGTCTGTGCATTAGATATAGCCGCATGGGATTTGTTTGGAAAATTAAAAGGTAAACAATTGTACGAGTTATGGGGTGGTGATATTTCGAAGAATCCCATTTGTGATTACACTATCGGCATTGATACTATGGAGAAGATGCTGGCCAAAATGAAAGAAAAACCATGGCCGATTTATAAAATAAAAGTGGGTACCCCAGACGATATCGCTATTGTAAGAACTCTCAGAGAAAACACCAATGCTGTTTTGAGGGTGGATGCAAACGCTGCCTGGAGCCTGGAAACTGCATTAACGCTTATTCCACAATTGAAAGAACTGGGAGTAGAGATGGTGGAGCAGCCGCTGGCAAAGGACGATTGGGAGGGGATGAAAGTTTTGTATAAAGAATCTGCATTGCCATTATATGCTGATGAGGCCTGTGTATTGGAGCAGGATGTGGAGAAATGTAAAGATCATTTTCACGGTATTAATATTAAGCTTACAAAATGCAGCGGCATTACACCTGCCCGCAGAATGATTCAACGGGCAAGGGAGTTGGATATGAAGGTGATGATTGGTTGTATGAATGAATCCACTGTTGGTGCAGCGGCTATTGCCCACCTTCTTCCATTTATTGATCATGTAGATATGGATGGCCCGTTGTTGTTGGAAGAAGACCTTGCAACCGGTATAACTTATGATTTTGGCAAGATCGGATATTCAGGAATGCCGGGCCTGGGAATAAATTATACTGGGATATACCAGAAATAAAAACTCCGGTGTAAACCGGAGTTTTCTATAAAAAGGCTTTTAATTACCAAATTCTTACACGGACACTATCCGGTCTGTACATTTTTGAGTCTTCTTTTATATTGAAAGCAGTGTAAAATTCATCTACGTCCACAAAAGGGCCATTAACCCTGTATTTTGCAGGAGAATGTACATCTGTCAGCAATTGATTTTTTAGGCTTTCTTCACGGGTATGGCCCAGCCAGCCTAAAGCATAACCACAGAAATAACGTTGCATAGGAGTGAGGCCGCCCAGCGTTTTGTTTTCCTTGTATTGCTTCGTTTTCTTAAAAGCTTCAATCCCTAATAAAATACCACCCAGGTCTGCAATGTTTTCGCCAAGGGTTGCTTTACCATTGATATGATAACCTTTTACCGGTTCATATTCGTCAAACTGTTTGATCATCACTTCCGCTCTTTTTTTAAATTCTTCCTCGTCTTTTGTTGTCCACCAGCTTACGAGGTTGCCTTTCGCATCAAACTGTCTGCCTTCATCATCAAAGCCATGGGTTATCTCATGACCGATGGTGGAGGCACCTGCATAGCCATATACAGTGGCATCATCCAATTCTTCATCCCTGTACCCGGGAACGGTAAATATTCCGGCCGGTAATACAATCTCGTTATTGGAAGGATTATAATACGCATTATAGGTTTGAGGATACATGCCCCACTCATCCCGGTCAACAGGTTTGCCCAGTTTATTTATCTCATAATTATGCCACCAGTTATTGGCATTCACCAGGTTTTGTACATAGCTTTCCCTGCCAATTTCCATGCTGCTGAAATCTTTCCATTTGTCGGGGTAACCTACTTTCTTTTTGATAGCAGCCAGTTTTGCATAGGCTTTTTGCTTGGTGCTGTCACTCATCCAGGTCAGTTTGGCAATACGTTCTTTTAACGCATCCCGAATGGCCTCTACCAGGTCTTCATACCTTTTTTTAGCTTTTTCATTAAAAAATTCTTTTACATATAATTGCCCAAGCATTTCACCCATTACACTTTCTTCACTTGAAATGACTCTTTTCCATCTTGGTTTTCTTTCTTTGGCGCCGCTAAACAACTTGTTGAAGTTAAAAGAAGCAATACCATATTGATCGGGCAGTGCGTTGGCAAAGTCAGTAATCAGGTTGAATTTTATGTAACTCTTCCAGTCAGCCAGCGGTACTGTTTTTAGTGCATTGTCAAGAGCCTTAAAAAATTCTGGTTGGCCGACAATAACTGAATCAAGATTTTTTATCCCGGTAACGGACAGGTAAGAAGACCAGTCGACAGATTCGTTCATTTTACCCAGGTCCGCTACAGCCATCTTATTATAGTTTTTATAGGGATCCCGCAGGTCTTCTAATTTCCGGCTTGCCTGTGCCAGTTTTGTTTCAAGTGCCAAAATATTCTTTGCTGATGTTTGTGCTGCTACGGCATCTTCACCAGACATCGTTAGGATATCAGTAATATATTTTGCATAAGCATTGCGAATATTTACTGTTGTGCTGTCTGTTTTGAAATAATATTCCCTTTCCGGCAATCCGATTCCTCCTTGCCAGAATTTATAGGTCATTACTTCACTGTTTTTGTCATCCTGCGTTACAAAATCACTGAATAAGGTAGAAGAACCAGCTTTTTTCAACTCTGCTACAGTGCTTAAAAGCGATTTTACGTCACTAATAGCATTTACTTTTCCTAAAAAGGGCTGAAGGGGCTTTAGCCCATCTGCTTCAATTTTTGCGCTGTCCATAGCAGTAGTCCAGAAATCGCCAATTTTTTGTTCAGGTGTTTCCTTTACAGCATTTGCTTTTTGAGCTTTCTCAGAGATTTCCCGGAGGCGTTTCAGGTTTTCTTCTATCACCAGGTTGCCAATCCCCCAGGATGATTGATCTCCGGGTATGGGATTCTTTTTAATCCATCCTCCATTGGCATACATAAAAAAGTCATCGGCAGGGTTAATCGTAGTATCAAGATTCGCCGCCAATGCATCTGGCTTATTTTCTGCTTTCTTGGAAGAGGTTTTACAGGAAACGATTAAAAAGGCCAGGGATAAAATGGCCACGAAGAGTAGCTTTGATCGCATCATTTGTTTATTGTTATTAAAAGACTAAAATAAGGAAATCAAACAGGCAACAATTACAAATTTGATAAGCGGGTTAATTGTCTGCAAGAATAGTCTGTTTCCGAACAAATACTCAAGGGTGGTGTTGTAACTTCGCATATTCAAAATAATATATGGCCTGGAAGAATCAGCAGCAATTTATTGAAGCTCTTGAAAAAGCAGGAGAGTTGGTCCGTATACAGACCTATGTAAATCCAAAATTAGAAATCGCAGAGATTACCGACAGAATCAGCAAATCAAGTGGTGGTGGTAAGGCTTTGTTGTTTGAAAATACAGGGTATGATTTTTCTGTATTGATGAATGCTTACGGAAGTGAAAAGCGGATGTGCATGGCGCTTGGTGTAAATCATTTGGATGATGTAGCAAGAGAAATTGAAGGTCTGTTCAAGATGCTGTCTGCGCCCAAAGAAGGGATACTAGATAAGTTGAAATTGTTGCCCAAATTAGGTCAGTTTGCCAGTTGGATGCCCAAGGTAAAAAACGGAAGGGGTGAATGCCAGGAGGTGATAATGGAAAACCCTGATATTACTAAGCTCCCGGTAATTACCTGTTGGCCTAAGGATGGAGGACCTTTTGTAACACTACCCGTTATACATACCAAAGACCCTAATACGAATAGCCGCAATGTGGGTATGTACCGTATGCAGGTATTTGGGCCAACGCTTACTGGTATGCACTGGCATAAGCACAAGGTTTCTGCTAAACATTTTTCGGAGTATAAAAAACTCAATAAAAAAATGCCGGTTGCCGTAGCATTGGGGGGGGACCCGGTTTACGCCTATTCTGCCACAGCGCCATTACCGGAAAATGTGGATGAATATATGCTGGCCGGATTTTTACGAAAGAAGAAAGTGGAATTAGTTAAATGCATCAGCCAGCCTGAAATTGAAGTGCCGGCAGATGCAGATTTTGTTATTGAAGGTTATGTTGATCCAGCTGATAAACTGATCTGGGAAGGGCCTTTTGGCGATCATACAGGGTATTATTCACTGGCAGACTGGTATCCAAAGTTTCATATCACTGCTATAACCCATAAGAAAAACCCAGTTTACCCGGCTACCATTGTAGGAATTCCTCCGCAGGAGGATGCATGGCTGGGTAAAGCAACTGAAAGGATTTTTCTTGCACCTATCAAAATGACGATGGTGCCCGAAATCATGGATATGGATATGCCGGTAGAGGGTGTTTTTCATAATCTTGTTATCACAAAAATCAATAAAGAATATGCCGGACAGGGGCAAAAAGTAATGAACGCCATGTGGGGTGCCGGACAAATGATGTTTAATAAAATTTTGGTATTGGCCGATGAAAAAGTGAGGATACAAGACTATGAATCATTAGCGAAATATGTTTTTCAAAACCTAAACCCGGCCACTGATATTTATTTCTCTACCGGTCCAATGGATGTTTTAGATCATAGCTGCAGTAAATTGGGATTTGGAGGTAAAATGTGTATTGACGGAACAGCAAAATTGACTGAAGAAACAGATGATAATTATCAAGAGGTTTCTGCTTTTTATCAACTACAGGATGGGTTCTTAGAATCAAGACTCCCGGAAATAAAGTCTGTCAACACAACACTTTTAAAGAATCAAATACCTTGTTTGATTATCTCTGTAGAAAAAAACAGAACCGGCCATATCAAAGAATTACATGAGCAGCTTTGTAATTTGAACGAAGCAAACGGCATTAAGATGATATTATATGTGGAGCACACCGTTGATGCCAAGGACCTGGCCACAGCCTTGTGGCGGTTTTGCAATAATCTTGATCCTAAACGTGACTTTCATTTATACAAATCGGCGCAAATACCTTACACTGCTTGTATGGGTCTTGATGGAACCCGAAAGACAAAAGAGTTTGACAATTTTCAACGGGATTGGCCTAATATCATTGTTGCAAATGATGAAACAATAAAAACTGTAGATGAAAAATGGAGCCAATTGGGATTGGGGGCTTTTATTCCATCACCTTCTTTAAAGTTCAAGAATCAAATGTATGGCCAGGAAGCAGTGGTGAATTAAACAGGTTCATCCCTAATAATTTTTTATTTTTAACAGGTGAGTATTGAGAAAATCAACATTTTGATGACCGGTGCCGGCGCACCCGGTGCTGCCGGTATTTTGAAATGTCTGGAACAAGATAATAACGTTCATGTTGTGAGTGCAGATGCCGATCCTGAAGCTACTGGCAAATACCTGGTAAAAGAATTTGTATGTATACCAACGGCTGATAAGCCTGATTTTACTGATAAGGTTCTTTCTATTTGTAGGGAAAAAAATATTCATGTACTGATGCCGTTGGTGACGAAAGAACTAATACCTCTGTCACAGCGTATAAAAGAGTTTGAATTGGCAGGAACAAAATTGCTTGTTTCATCAACTGCCTCGCTGGAGATCGCTAATAATAAAAGCCGGCTTTATGAGTTTCTTCAATGGCGGGGATTGAAAATTCCTGATTTCAGGGTAGTTGAAAATGTTGAACAATTCCAAAATGCCGTAGCAGAATTAGGTCACCCTTCAAAACAAGTGTGTTTTAAGCCATCTGTTTCAAACGGAAGCAGGGGGTTTCGTATTATAACAGAGCAATTCAATGAGGCAGATATCTTATTTAATCAAAAGCCCAGTAATGTTTTCATTAGGTTAAATGACGCATTGAGGGTTCTCTCGTCTGCCCATTTTCCCGAATTGTTGGTTAGTCAATATCTACCAGGCGATGAATATTCGGTGGATTGTCTTTGTAATCAAGGAAATGCTTTGTTGGTGTTGCCCCGGCTTCGTAAAAAAATGGTTAACGGCATTTCTGTGAAAGGCGAATTTGTAAGAGAAGATAAAATAATTGACTATTGTACCCGGATCATTAAAGAGTTGCAATTACATGGAAATATTGGAATCCAGGTGAAGGCTAATGATGAGGGCGAATTCCTGGTGCTGGAAATCAATCCCCGTGTGCAGGGGACTATTTCAGCCGCCCTCGGAGCAGGGGTGAACCTGCCTTTACTCGCTGTGAAGCAGGAACTGGGTCTGCCAATTCTGCCCGAAGAATTAATTATAAAATGGGGAGTCAGGTTTTCACGGTATTGGGAAGAAGTTTTTTATTGATTTTTCTGTCACAAAGACATAAATGGCAGTCCGGAAAGATTCTTGTTTATTCATTTTGCTACCGGGAGAGCCGTGCAACCCCGGAAATACATAGACCTTCATTTAAATTGCTTAAAAATTATCGAATGAAAAGATTTGGCGCCGGATTACTTTTTAGTCTGCTGACCATGGCGGCATGGAGCCAGAAAGACAGCGATCAGAATACGCTTTTGTGGAAGATTAGCGGCAACGGGCTCGAGAAACCTTCTTACCTGTATGGAACCATCCACATGATTTGTGCGGATGATGCTGGCCTCAGTAATAATTTCAAAAAAATCATTAAGGAGTGTGATGAGGTCTACTTTGAAGTGGATATGGACAACCTCTTTGAAATGATAGGCGCCATGGGTAAGATGAAGATGAAAGGTGATACAACATTAAGAGATCTGCTTAGCGAAAATGATTACCAGAAAGTGAAAGATTACTTTGAGAAAAAGGGGTCCATGCTTCCATTCTCCATGCTTGAAACCTATAAACCCATTTTGGCAGCTTCAACACTGGAGCAGCGTTCGCTGGTTTGTGATAATACGGCTATAATGGAACAGGTAATAATGGAAGAGGCAAAAAAAAGCAATAAGAAAATAAATGGCCTTGAGACAATGTCGTACCAGGCTGGTGTGCTCGACAGTATTCCTTACAAATTACAGGCAATGCAGCTGGTGAGTTATATCGATAGCGCCACTTCTGGTGATAATGATAACCAACAGTTAAGTGAGCTTTTTGATGCCTATAAAAATCAGGATTTAAAAAAGCTTGAGGAGCTGATGATTGAAGAAGACGCCGGAATGTCGGGGTTTACAGATATTTTGCTCTATCACAGAAACCTTAACTGGGTTAAAAAGCTGAATGAACTATTACCCGATAAATCATTGGTCATAGCGGTTGGGGCCGGGCATTTACCAGGTGAAAAAGGTGTGATCAGCCTGCTTCGTCAGAACGGCTACAAGGTGACGCCTGTTGAAAATAAGATTGTAAAGACAAGGGAAATCTGATCCCGGTAAAAGCTGGTCATAAATTTTTAGCCCTCAATTTCACCAATCTTATACATTTGTGCCGTCAAAATTATTTATGGCCTAACCCATTCTGGCTTACATGACTAACTCTTACCACGACCTCGTTAAGCAAACATTTAATTTTCCGCAGGAAGGTATTGAAGTAAAAGAAGGTGACTTGATCTTTAACGGGCTTGACCTGAATGCCCTTATTGAAAAGTACGGTACCCCGATGAAGCTTACCTACCTGCCCAAAATTGGTATGCAGATAAAAAAAGCTAAACAGATGTTTGCTGCAGCTTTTAAAAAGCATAAATACGAAGGAAAATATTTCTATTGCTATTGTACCAAAAGTTCTCATTTTAGCTTTGTAGTGGAAGAGGCCCTTAAAAACGAAATACATCTGGAAACTTCCTATGCTTACGACATAGAGATCATCAAAAAACTTTACCAGAAAAAGAAAATCACAAAGGATATACACATCATTTGTAATGGATTTAAGCAAAAAGGATACACCAGGAGAATCGCTAATCTTATAAACTCAGGTTTTTCTAATGTTATACCTGTTCTGGATAACAAGGAAGAACTTAAAGACTATTCTTCCTCGGTAAAAGTTCCTTTTAAACTTGGCATCAGGGTGGCGGCAGAGGAAGAACCGAGTTTTCCCTTTTATACATCCCGTCTGGGGATCAGGGCAAAGGATATACTGGAGTTTTATGTTGACAGGATAGAAGGGTATGAAAGCAAGTTTCAGTTAAAGATGCTGCATATTTTCCTCAACAAGGGGATTAAGGATGATATTTATTACTGGAGTGAGCTGAACAAGGTTATAAATCTTTATTGCCAGTTAAAGAAGATTTGCCCTGAGCTTGACTCAATAAACATTGGGGGAGGATTCCCAATAAAACATTCACTTGGTTTTGAATATGATTATCAATTCATGATCAATGAGATTGTAAGAAATATTAAAACTGCATGTAAGAAAGCAAAAGTGCCCATGCCTAATATTTTTACAGAATTTGGCAGCTATACTGTAGGAGAAAGCATGGCACATATTTATAAAGTAATAGCAGAGAAAGTCCAAAACGACCGGGAAACCTGGTATATGATCGACTCTTCTTTTATTACCACTTTACCGGATACTTGGGGGATTGGAGAAAAATTCCTGATGCTGCCGGTCAATAAATGGGATCATGATTACCAAAGGGTGGTATTAGGAGGGATTACCTGCGACAGCCATGATTATTATGATTCAGAAGAACATATCAATGAAGTATTTCTTCCTAAAATGAATGGCGATAATGAGCCATTGTATGTCGGATTTTTTCATACCGGGGCCTACCAGGACCAGATCAGCGGCTATGGAGGTATTAAGCATTGTCTAATCCCTTCGCCTAAACATGTTATTGTAGGTTATGATAAGAATGGCAAACTTGTTGACTGGGTTTATGCTAAAGAACAATCTGCCCAAAGTATGTTGAAAATTTTGGGCTATAAATAAACCCCAATTGCTTGCTGAATTTTATATCAACCAGCAAATGGGGTTTGTTGTACTTTTCTTTTAATATCTGCGTCGATTACTTTCAGAAGCTCTCTTATAGCGCCTCCATTCATCATATTCCCACTTTGAATAGCTTATCCTGTTCAGGTAAGACCCGTCAAGGAAGAAACGGTTGTCAAAACCCTTCCAGTATAGTAAGCCACCCGGACTACGATGAAAGTACCTTCCGTCATGAAACCTGTTCATAGTGAAACCCGGGGTTGGATTGATGATCAGGGCCACCGAATTGTAATATCGGGGGGCAGGTGCCGGAGCTGGGGGCGGTTGCTTTTTTCTGGAAGTTCTTTCTGTTCTGTCTTTGGTTTCCCAAACCCGGCTGGATTTACAGCTGGTGAGAGCTAAAGCAAGAACAGTAATTGTTACCGTTGTAAGAATAAATGTTCTTTTCATGACTATTTGTTTGATGGTTAGGAGATACGGTTTGTTTTATATGATAAATCGGTTATTCTTCTCTTGTCTTTTTTGATCTCACTCCGTTATTGTTTGTAGTTCTGGCCACAGGTTCATCTGTTGGTTTATTTGTTTTTGTTTCTGTTACAACAGGTTCAACTGGCTTATCTGAATTTTTAACCGGCACAGAATCCTTTTTTATTTCTGAAGGAAGGATTTTTGCCAGGTTGTCAAGGGAAGTAGTACTCAATGAGGTGTCTATGCCTCTAATGATGTCTGTTGTCACCCAATCTTCCGTACTTTTTTCGTTATTGTCAATTTCAAGAAACCGAAGCGCAAGAGACTGACTGTCTTTTTGTGTTTCTATCCTTGGTGCAAATAATTTGCTGCTATATTGTTTTGAAGCTGCACAACTGGCGACCAATGCCACAATTAACATCACTATTACCGCTTGTACCAATCTGGCTGTTTGCATGGCATGTAATTTTATATTTGAAAAAATTACTGAACGTATTTATCAACCAATTCATTTGCCACAAAGTCTTAAAACCGTTTTATATGCGATACTTTTTGATAGTCTTAACAATGAACATTTATGGAAGCTTTGCCAATGCTCAGTCAGCTGAAGATTCTGTGAGAAATGTGATCAATAAAATGTTTACCGGGATGCGGGAAGCTGATACTGCAATGATCAAAAGCTGTTTTGCCGACAGTATGATAATGCAGACGATTTCAAGAAACAAAGAAGGCAATTTGATTGTACGTAATGAATCACCTTCTGGCTTCATCAGTTTTATCGCAAAAGAAGCAAAAGGGAACGCCGATGAAAGGATCAGTTTTGAAACAGTAAAAATTGATGGCCCGTTGGCGATGGCGTGGACGCCGTACATTTTTTTCTATAAAGGACAGTTTAGCCATTGTGGTGTAAATTCTTTTCAGCTGATAAGATTTAATGGGGAATGGAAAATTCAATACCTGGTAGATACCAGAAGGAGGCAAGGTTGTAAGGAATAGCTACCGGTATTTAAAAAAGAAACCCCCCGTAGAAACGGAGGGTGTAAACCAAAACCAACTGCTTATGAGAAAACTTTTAAGTAAGAACTTATTTTATTACAATTTCTGTAGCCGATTGTTTGACAGCTTCCTTCTTTGGAAGGTTTAATCTCAATACACCATTGACGTAAGATGCTTCAATATTCGTTGCATCAATTTTTTCGTCTAATGTAAAAGATCTCTTAAAAGACCGGAAGTTGTATTCCTTCCTTATTTGCTTTTCACTTTCTTCATTAACCTCATTTGTCTTTTCAGCAGACACAGTCAAAATATCCTGCTCAATATTTACTTTAAAATCAGTTTTGTCAAATCCCGGAGCAATCACATCTAACTGAAAGCCCTTTTCTATTTCTTTGACGTTTACCGGAACTGAATCTTTTCTTACAGTATTGTTAAAGCCACTGCTTAGTAATACCGGCAGTTCGGTGAAAAGATCGTCAACCAGGTTGTTGAAAGTACCTTCAAAAGGTTTTCTGCTGAATTTTACGTATGCCATAGTTTAATGTTTTTAGATTAAAGAATACATGAACATTTTGTCAAACTGCATACCATGGCCCATGGTAGTGACATAGCTGACAGTTTTCGGTTAATGAAAGGGACAAAATTTCCGAAATAAGAAATTTTTGCTGCCAGAATTGCCTGTACTTGTAGTATCATCTATATCCCCGGAACATTTTGTTTAGTTTTGTGTTTTATTAAAAATCAAACAGATAAACTATGTATCCAGAAGAAATAGTAATTCCCATGAAGGAGGAGCTGACCGAGAATGGATTTACAGAACTTCTTTCGACTGCCGAAGTGGAGGCACAACTTGCCAAGGAAGGAACAACCCTTGTCATGATTAATTCAGTTTGTGGATGTTCGGCAGGTACTGCCCGTCCGGGTGTTTTACTGGCTGTCCACAATACCCCCAAAAAGCCAGATTATCTAACAACAAGTTTTGCGGGTTTTGATGTGGAAGCTGTAAAGGCATTGCGCCAGCACCTCATGCCATATCCGCCATCTTCACCGGCTATCGCTCTTTTTAAAAACGGTCAACTGGTACATTTCATCGAAAGGCACCAGATAGAAGGTAGACCTGCCCAGTTAATAGCCCAGAACCTGATTGGTGCGTTTGAACAGCATTGTAATTAAAGATTCCGCATAAAATAATGATGTAAAAAGCCCCGGATAATTTTCGGGGCTTTTTTTAATACAAATCTTAAATCATAAAAATGGTAACTCGGGTCTTTCTTTAGTATATTCGCCCCCAATCAATTGTGAATACATGTATCCTAATCTGTATTATGCATTTAAGGACCTTTTTGGGGTAGAATGGACCTTTCTTCGCTTTGTTAATTCATTCGGCTTCTTTGTTGCCATCGCTTTTATCATTGCTGCAGTTGTTTTGGCCAATGAGCTGAAACGTAAAAGCAAGCAGGGTCTTTTTCAACCTACGGAGATGCAGGTTATGGTGGGTCAACCTGCAAGTATGCTGGATCTGGGCCTAAATTTTTTGCTCGGGTTTGTTTTAGGATATAAAATCGTAGCACTTTTCATTCTGGACAGTTCTGCAACAGAAGATCCCCAGGCATTCATATTTTCTGGAATGGGTAGCTGGCCCGCAGGTATCGGGCTGGGACTGCTCTTTGCCTGGTTGAAATGGTGGGAGAAAAACAAACAAAAATTGGCTAAACCGGAAAAAAGAATAGTAAGAATATGGCCGCATGACAGGGTAGGAGAATTGACGATCATTGCCCTTGTTTTTGGTTTATTGGGAGCTAAACTTTTTGACATTTTCGAGAATTGGTCTGATTTTCTTAAACATCCTTCCGATTATATCTTTTCAGCCAAGGGTCTTACTTTCTACGGCGGATTAATTTGTGCAGGCCTGGCTATATGGTGGTATGCTAAAAAGCATAAAATCGGTTTTTGGCATCTTAATGACGCATTGGGGACGACAATGATGTTAGCATATGCGGTCGGTCGGATAGGTTGTCAGGTATCAGGGGATGGTGACTGGGGCATTGTGAACAATAATCCAAAGCCTTTTTCCTGGCTGCCCGATTGGATGTGGTCTTACAAGTACCCCCATAACGTAAACGAAATGGGGATCAAAATACCGGGTTGTGAAGGTAAATTTTGTAACGAACTGCCCGAAGCTGTATATCCAACACCGCTTTACGAAATAGTAGCCTGTTTTATTCTGTTTTTCATTTTGTGGAGCTTAAGAAAAAGGTTGAAAGTTCCGGGCACTTTATTCGCATTATACCTGATGTTCAATGGTATTGAACGATTTTTCATTGAAAAAATAAGGGTAAATACCCGCATCAATATTTTTGGGTTTCAGCCTACTCAAGCCGAAGTAATCTCCTCGCTGCTATTTCTCTCGGGTCTTACCATTTGGATCATTTTGAGCCAACGGGCAAAAAAGACTCCAGCGGTTAAGAGTTAGCGTTAAAAATTATCCGAAGTCAATTTGCCGGTAAAAATTAGGCTGGTGGCAGGTTTCAGCTCATTATTCACAAAAGAAAACGATTGCACTGAATTCTGTGAGTAATTTTTAGCACCCTATTGCTATGAGATACCGCTGTTATTAGCTACTTTTGCAGACGGTCCCGGACGGTAAATTCATATTATAGTAATTAACTATCCATTTGCAACATTCTGCAAACAAAGACTGTCATTTATTCGTTTGATACTTAAACAGTTTTAATTATGCGGCAGCTCAAAATTGCTACCCAGATCACAAACAGGGATTCCCAGGCAGTTGAGAAGTACTTACAGGAGATTTCTAAGATTTCTATGATTACTCCTGAGGAGGAAACTACACTGGCACAGCGTATCAAAATGTTTCATAAGAACCCTTTGGATGCACAGAGGGCTTTAGACAAATTGGTACAGGCTAACCTGCGTTTCGTTGTATCTGTGGCCAAGCAATATCAACATCAGGGGTTGTCACTAAGTGACTTGATCAACGAGGGTAACCTCGGCTTAATTAAAGCGGCACAACGCTTTGACGAAACCAAAGGTTTCAAATTTATTTCATACGCCGTATGGTGGATTCGCCAGTCCATCCTGCAGGCGTTGGCAGAGCAGGGCAGATTAGTCCGCTTGCCTCAAAACAAAATTGGCACCTACAACAAAGCAAACAAAGCCTATATGGCTTTTGAGCAAGAGCATGAAAGAGAGCCTTCAACCGAAGAGCTGGCTGAATTGCTGGAAATGAGTGAAACCGAGATCAACAACATTTTCCAAAGTAACACCCGTCACACTTCACTGGACGCCCCTGTGCATGAAGCTGAAGATGTAGCTATGGGTGATCTGCTGGAAGGCAGCGACGACACGGATGATGATGTGATGAAGGATTCTCTCAGAAATGAAATTCGCCGGGTTTTGAAATCACTTTCTCCCCGGGAAGCAGAGATTGTTAATGCTTACTTTGGCCTGGATGGCGAAAATGGGGTAACCATTGAGCAAATTGGTCAGAAATATGACTTGACCAAGGAACGTATCCGCCAGATCAAAGAAAGAGCTATTAAGCGGTTACAAAAGGCCCGCTATAGCAGTGCATTAAAAGCATATCTCGGCTAAATCATGAAAATCTGCCTGCGGAGGCAGGTTGGTGGGTATAGTACTATAGCTCCGGTCTTGTTCAAATAAGACCGGAGTTCTTTTTTCTAAACTATTTCAGGCCTGGCGGGTTATTTTTACACTGGCTATGAAAATTTCAGCGACATTCCTCCTTTTTCTTACGGTTTTATTTTTTTCATCTTGTGAAAAGACAGTTGATTTCAAACTGGGTTCACAGGAACCTAAACTGGTAGTGGAAGCCACTATTGAAAATGGGCAAGCACCATTAGTTTACTTGTCCCGTAGTATTGACTACTTTTCTTCTGTTTCCTACGACATATTAGCCAATAGCTCCGTTTCCGGTGCTGAAGTATATGTTTCAGATGGCACCCAAACACATAAATTGAAAGAATTCAGCATTCCAACACCTGTGGGTAGCAATTTATATTACTATACTAATGACCCTGCTAATCCAGGCACAGCTATAACCGGGCAACTGAATACAAACTATACATTAAGAATACTTAAAAGTGGAAATGAATATACCGCTTCTACAAAGATTCCGGGTATAACCAGGCAAATTGATTCCCTTTACTGGAAGCCGGCACCTGCCGGAAATCCCTCTGATAAAGTAGTATTGATGGTCAAAGCAACAGATCCTGCCGGTTTTGGTGATTATATCAGGTATTTTACGAAACAAAACAGAGACCCTTTTTATCCGGGGCTAAATTCAGTATATGATGACCAGATCATTGACGGCACTACCTATGAAGTACAGGTGGAAAGAGGGATTCCAAGAACCGGCTCTGTGCCTGAAAACTATTCATTTTTTAATCGTGGTGATACGGTAACCCTCAAGCTGGCTAATATAGACAAGGGTACATACGATTTTTGGCGAACAATGGAATTTACCTATGCCAGTGTTGGGAATCCTTTTTCATCTCCCACCAAAGTGATTAGTAATATAACAGGTGGTGCGTTGGGCTATTTTGGAGGATACGCAGCGCAATACAGAACTATTATCATTCCCCGATAAAGTAAATTCTTCTTTTGTCCACAGCAATTAACAGGCGGACTAATGTCACATTAATTAAATACTATTAACGGCTATTTTTGCCGGATATAAATTTCTCAGTATGGAAACAAATGAAAGAGTTCAATGCCTGATCATTGGTTCAGGCCCGGCAGGATATACAGCAGCTATTTATGCAAGCAGGGCAGGATTGAAGCCTGTTTTATACCAGGGAATTCAGCCCGGTGGCCAGTTAACAATCACTACTGAAGTTGAAAATTATCCCGGTTATCCTGATGGAATTCAGGGCCCCGAGATGATGGTACATTTTGAAAAACAGGCAGCCCGGATGGGAGCGGATATTCGTTATGGTTTAGCCACTAAAGTTGATTTTTCCGGACCGGTACATAAAGTACAAATAGATGAAGAAAAATGGATTGGAGCTGATTCAGTGATCATATCTACCGGTGCATCGGCAAAATGGCTGGGTTTAGAAAGTGAGCAGCGATTGAACGGTTATGGTGTCAGCGCCTGTGCAGTTTGTGATGGCTTTTTCTTCAAAGGAAAAGAGGTGGCAATCATAGGTGCTGGAGATACTGCTGCAGAGGAGGCTTTGTATCTTTCAAAAATATGTGCCCAGGTGCATATGATTGTTCGAAGAGATGAAATGAGAGCCAGTAAAGTGATGCAGGAAAGAGTAAAGAACACAGCTAATATCAAAATATACTGGAATAGTGAGACAGATGAAGTGATTGGTGATAAAAAGGTAAGCGGAGTAAGGATCAGGAATAAAAAATCAGGAGAGATACAGGAGATACCTGTTAGTGCCTTCTTTGTAGCAATTGGTCATCAACCCAATTCTGAAATCTTCAAGGGTTGGCTGGATATGGATGAGGCAGGGTATGTAAAAACAGTTCCAGGTACAAGTAAAACCAATATTGAAGGGGTGTTTGCTGCCGGTGATGTACAGGATAAAATTTATCGCCAGGCAGTAACTGCAGCCGGCAGTGGCTGTATGGCTGCTTTGGATGCAGAACGCTACCTTAGCGCCAAAGGAATTCACTAAAATGTATTATGGCCGGATTAATTACAATCGAACTCACTGGTCTTCGCTTTCATGCATTTCATGGCTTGTATGAGGAAGAAAAGATTGCGGGCAATGAGTTTGAAGTCAGTTTGTATGTCAGTTATTGTCCCCAAACAGAGATCATAAATGAACTTTCAGGCACCATCAATTATGCGGTTATTTTTGATTTGGTGAAAAAAAGAATGCAGCAACGAACTGATCTCCTGGAGACGATTGTCATGTCTTTGGCAGAGGAGATACACGGCCAGTTTCCTGAAGTTCAAAAAATAGATATTTCAATAAAAAAATTGCATCCACCTATTGCCGGTTTCAACGGTAGTGTGGCTGTCAGGTACCAGAAGGAATTTTAAATTATTTTATTTTTCCATTTACCGCTCCTGATATATAAGAACGAAAGGGAGAACAAGACTGTCCAGTACAGCAATTCTGAAGCCCATGCCCATACCATAGACATTTTCCAGACATGTAAAACCTGCCATACGTATATACCATATAGGAATATGGCAATGATTTCTATGAGTAAATTCATTCTCGTATTTCCGGTGCCGGTAACTGCATTCAGCCAAACGGTTGCTACAGACATACACAGTACACCAATCGTCACCATCCTGATTACCGGAAGGGCTTCCGAAACAAATGTTTGATCTTCACTGAAAAGACGTAGAAAAACATCCGGGAAAACATTCATCAGTATACAAAGAATACTGGTGAAGCCCAGACTTAAAAACATAATCTTTTTGATAAGCAGTTGCACCTGATCCTTTTTACCCTGGCCAATTATATTACTAACCATAGCATTGCTGGTGCTGGCAAAGGCCCATATAAAAATGCCAAATACCCCGAAAATATTCCGCATAGTATTGCTGATGGCAAGGGGTCTTTCGCCATAATGCTCGATCAGGATATAAAAAAGCATCCAGGCGACTATACTCAACAAGTACTGCATGATTAAAGGAGAGGATTGCCTGAAATAAAGCATCGCCAGTTCTTTTTTGTATTGCCAGTATTTGAAAAGACTGAATTGTAAATGAAATTTCCTGGCATAGATAATGGATATTACAACAGTTACAGCGACAATTTCTGCAATAACAGAAGCTGCTGCAGCACCGTTAAATCCCAACCTTGGCAGACCGAAATGACCATAGATCAATCCGTAATCAAGAAAAATATTCAAACCAGCTTCGATAATGAAGGCATATTTCATGTAGCGGCTGTTGTTGCTGCTTACTAAAAAAGCATTGGATAGTTGAAATAAATAAAGAAATGGAAGTCCCCATATCCTGATCTGCAAGAATTGGATGGCCTGTGTTTCTACAACCGAAGACTGCAGGCTGGCATGCAAGAAAAGCGGAGCCGCCAGGTATGTTATTACAATACCTGCAATGGAAAAGCCCAATGCAATCCATATGGCCTGGCTGTATAGTTTTCCCATTTCATGGGGAAGGTTTTGTCCGGCCCTTCTTGCCATCAGGGCTTGTAAGCCACTATTCAAGCCATTACCAATTAAAGCGAAAATGAGGTAAAAAACTCCTGTTATTCCAGCCGTACCCAGTTCGTTTTCACCAAGGCCGCCCAGGAAAATATTATTAGTAACAAAATTGATCTGGGGTACCAGCAATGCAAGGCTGATCGGCAAGGCTATTTTAAGTATTTGCCTGTTGGTTATATCAACCTGTAAAGTGGAATGTTCTGTTTCGCCCCGCATAGCTAAAAAAGGGTGCAAACCTACGATATTTAAATTTTTGGCTATTATTGCACGCCAACAAACGGACTATTGAAACAATTATTTCATACAGATTCAGAAGGCGACAGGGTACAACCAGTACTCTCGATCCTTTTGTCGGATAAGATGATCGGCTTCTCAATCACTAATAAGCAGGGCAACAGCCTTTATCAGCTTGCATATTGCTCTGTAAACGAATGGACAGATGAGGAACTGGATTGCTTTTTTTCTGCTTATCCTGTGCTCGAAGAAGAATATTACCAGGTACTCATTTCTTATTCATTCAGGAGACAGCTAATAGTTCCGGCCAGCAGTTATCGTAAAAATGATGGTGGATTATTGATATCAACACTGCTGGGTAACAGCGGCAGCGTTTCTGTGGTAAGCGAAGCAATACCAGAATGGCAATTGTACAATGTATACGCTGTCCCGGATATTGTACATGACAGGCTGAGAAGGCAGTTTCCAAAAGCTACTTTCCGTCATCAGCAATCTCTTGAGTTGAGAAATACAAATGCAGGTATTGAACAGGGTTGCCTCCAGGTTGATTTTGCCACGGATGATTTTTCAGTACTGGCAGTTTCACAGAGTAAATTACTTTTCTCAGGAAGTTGTGAATATTCTTCTCCTGCAGATGTTTTATACTACTTATTACGGGTATGTCATCAGTTTTCTCTCTCTCAACAAGATGTTCAACTGCAGTTATCGGGTTTGATAGATAGTAATTCTGCTTTGTATAAAGAGCTTTACCAGTATTTCATTCATATTAGCTTCAGAGACGCAATGTGGAGCGGTACCAATGAGTATCCGGCACATTTTTTTACTTCACTCAATGACCTTGCCCAATGCGCATTATAGGAGGAGAACATGGGGGCAGAAAATTCAATCCGCCGAACAACATGCCCCACACCCGGCCTACTACGGATATTGCAAAAGAAGGGCTGTTCAATGTATTGCAGCATAAACTGGATTTTGAAGAGCTGAAAACACTGGACTTATTTGGCGGTACCGGAAGCATAAGTTATGAGCTGGCATCAAGAGGTGTGCAAGATCTGACTGTCGTAGAGAAGGATGCAAACATGTATGAGTTTATTAAAAAAACATCCGCAGCACTTCGTATTGAAAATATGAAGGTGATAAAAATGGATGTATTTAAATTTATTGAAAGCTGCACGGATAAGTTTGATTTCATTTTCGCCGGACCACCTTATGCTTTGACAAACATTGATGATCTTCCCCGGCTTATTTTTGAAAAGCATTTACTAAAACCCGGTGGATGGTTTGTGCTGGAACATACTCCCCGGAATGATTACAAATCATTTCCTTTTTATAAGACAGAACGAAACTACGGCACTACTGTTTTCACTACTTTTATTGAAGACAGGGAATCATGATCAAAAACGAATTAAGAAAAGTATTCAAAGAAAAGAGGATGCAGCTTTCTCAGTCTGAAAAAGCTAAGCTGGACGATCTATTGCTTATTCAATTTCAGCAGGTTGGTTTGCCCTTCATTCAACGGTTGTTTTGTTACTGGCCAATTGATAAGTTTAATGAGCCCAATACCCATCTTTTTTGCGACTATATTGAATTCAGAAACCCGGAGCTTATAATAGCCTATCCCAGGATAGAACCAGCAACAGGAAAAATGGAGGCAATTATTACTGGAGATGAAACTATCTTTTCCCGCAAGTCGTTTAATGTATTTGAACCAGAAGGCAATGATATCATGACGGAAGAGGAAGCAGATATTGTAATTGTTCCCTTATTATGCTTTGATAAAAAAGGATTCCGTGTGGGTTATGGTAAAGGATACTACGACCGGTATTTAAAAAACTGCCGGAAAGATTGTCTTAAAATTGGTTTTTCATATTTCGAACCAGTAGATCAAATAACAGATAAGCATGAATTTGATGTACCTTTAGACCTGTGCGTTACCCCGCATGCCACTTATGTTTTCTAATTTTTTTCTCAAATCTTTTCGCATCTTATTATTTCCGTTTGCCTTGCTGTACTGGTTGGTAATAGGAATTCGTAACTGGCTGTTTGATAAGCAAATATTGAAAACAGCTGAATTTGGTTTGCCTCTTATATGTGTGGGTAATCTTTCGGTAGGAGGAACTGGTAAGTCGCCGATGGTTGAATACCTGATTGAGTTATTAAAAGACAAGTTCAAAGTGGCTACACTAAGCCGTGGGTATAAACGAAAGACCAAAGGTTACCTGCTGGCTAATGAGAATACAAATGCTTTGGATATTGGTGATGAGCCCATGCAATTTCATCTGAAATTTCCTTCGGTTCCGGTAGCGGTTGGTGAAGAAAGAATTGAAGCTATCCCGCAGTTATTACATGACCGCTCTGAAACTGGGGTAATTGTTTTGGATGATGCATTTCAACACAGAAGTATAAAAGCCGGGTTGAATATTTTGTTGACAGATTACAATAACCTTTTCACTCGTGACTTCTATCTGCCAACCGGCGATCTTCGTGACCTTAAGCGAAGTTATAAAAGAGCCGAGATCATCATTGTAACCAAGTGTAAAGCAGATTTAAGTGATTCGGAGAGGCAAAAATTGGTAAATGAAATTAACCCGCTACCGCATCAGCATATATTTTTTACTGCCATTGAGTATGGCGGGTTGTATCATGTTATCTCCGGAAATCCGTCAAATTTTAGCCGTTCAACTGAAGTATTACTCGTTTCTGGCATTGCCAATCCACGGCCATTAAAAAAAATGCTGGAAGAGCATAGTAACATCTATCATTTGTTACAGTATTCTGACCATCACATATTTACTATTGATGACCTGAACGAGATCAGAAAGAAATATGATGAAATAGAAATAACAGACAAAATAATTTTAACTACAGAAAAAGATGCAGTCAGGCTGCAGAAGTTCAGTAACGAGATCAGGGAGTTACCATTTTATGTAATACCGGTGCGTCACCAGTTTCTTTTTAATGAGGGAGCTATTTTTGACAGGCTGGTAATTAATTTTATTAAAGACTTTAAAAAAAAAGCATAGAACCTTATCATGGGAAGAAAGAATTCAAAGAAAAAGCAGAAAGAAAGACAAAGGAGACCTTCACAATTACTTAGAGGAACCCTGGATATAACCCGATCTGGAATGGGGTTTGTCACAGTAGAAGGTCTAGACGCCGATATAATGATCAGGCCTTCAGATTTTAATACCGCTTTGCATGGAGACACGGTTAAGGTGGCGGTAAAGGAAGTTAAAAGCGGCGGCAGAAGGATGCAGGGAGTAATTCAGCATGTTGTGGAGCGAAAACGAACAGAGTTTATTGGCCATTTGCAACTGAACAAGGGGTTTGCCTTTTTCGTAGCTGAAATGGACAAACCCATGCCGGATATTTTTGTTCCGCTTGAAAGCATCAATGGTGCAAAGGATAATGACAGGGTGGTAGTCCGGTTATTGCAATGGGAAAGTGACGGAAAACGGCCTATGGGAGAGGTTACTGCAGTATTGGATCCGGAAAACAGCAACGATGCAGCTATGAAGGAAATATTGTTGGATGCAGGGTTCCCGTTGGAGTTTCCGGAAGATGCGCTGGAAGTAGCGGCCCGCATTCCCGATATTATTGCAAACGAAGAAATCAGGCGCAGAAAAGATGTCCGGGATATTTTTACGATCACTATTGATCCTGTAGATGCAAAGGATTTTGATGATGCCATTTCATTCAGAAAACTAAAGAATGGCTATTATGAAATTGGTATCCACATAGCAGATGTGAGCCATTATGTAGAGCCAGAAAATGCTTTGGATAAAGAAGCTTATCATCGTTCTACCTCTGTGTATCTGCCCGACAGGGTCAATCCGATGTTACCCGAGCATATTTCAAATGTATTATGTTCATTGAGGCCAAAAGAAGACAAACTGACCTTTTCGGCTATTTTCCAAATTAATGCTAAGGCTGAAGTGAAGCAGTATTGGTTAGGAAAAACCGTTATTCACTCAGATCATCGGTTTACTTACGAGGAAGTGCAGGCAATTATTGAAGAGAAGGCCGGGATATATGCTGAAGAAATCCTCATGCTTAATGATATTGCACAAAAATTCAGGAAAAAAAGGTTTGATAATGGGGCTATCAATTTTTCCTCACAGGAAGTCCGCTTTAAACTGAATGAGAAAGGAGACCCGATTGGTATCACCATAAAAGAAAGCTTCGAAGCACACCAGTTAATCGAGGAATATATGTTGCTGGCCAACCGAACAGTGGCAGAGAATATTTCAAAAATAAAAGTAAACAATAAGCCACTGCCATTTCCATACCGCACACATGATGATCCCGATGAGGAAAAATTAGTTCCTTTTGCTGCGTTTGCCCAAAAATTCGGACACAAGTTTGATACTTCTTCGCCGGAGGCAATCGCTGCTTCTTTTAATCAGTTGCTGAAGGATGTACATGGCCGGCCTGAGCAACATGTGCTTGAACAATTGGGTATTAGAACAATGGCCAAGGCAAAGTACACAACGGAAAATGTGGGCCACTATGGACTGGGATTTGAACACTATTGCCATTTCACTTCTCCGATACGCCGCTATCCTGACATACAGGTACACAGAATCTTATTTGATGTGCTCAATGATAAAGTGAATCCGGATAAAAAACTGGAAGAAAAATGCAAGCATACCAGTGAAAGGGAAAGGGCTGCCATGGAAGCAGAAAGGGCTGCTAATAAGTATAAGCAGGTGCAGTATATGAAAAATTTCCTGGGAGAGGAATTTGAGGGAGTGATAAGCGGGGTGGCCAGCTTTGGATTTTGGGTAGAGACGGTTGAGCATAAATGCGAAGGATTAGTCAGCTTAAACAGCCTGATGGAATACGATGAATTCAGGCATATTGAATCGGATTATTGCCTGGCCGGAATGCGAACCGGCCGTAAGTTCAGAATGGGCGATAAAGTATGGATAAAAGTAGTAGCGGCAAATCTTACCAAGCGTCAATTGGACTATGAATGGGTAGTAGCCGGTGACCTCGCAATGGTGAAACCAGCCAAAAAGAAGGATAAAAAAGCCCGAAAAAAATAGCCGGTTTACTTTTGTTTTTTCCCCACTTGTTAATAACTCTGAATCCTTGACGGTGAGGCTGTTTTGGTATATTTGCCCGAATGGCATTGCCTGTGTGAAGGCATAAAACCGATAACCAAAAGAAAGACAATTTTTTATAACTCAGAACGTACCGTGACAATGGCAAAGGAGAAAGACACTAGCAATCTTTTTGATTATACCGAGGATAGTATTAAATCACTCGACTGGAAAGAACATATCCGGCTTCGCCCGGGTATGTACATCGGTAAACTCGGTGACGGTTCATCACCGGATGATGGCATTTATGTACTGGTGAAGGAGGTGATGGATAACTGTATTGATGAGTACACCATGGGCTACGGCAAAACAGTAGAGCTGACAATTGAAGGAAAATCTGTTACAGTTCGGGATTATGGCCGTGGTATTCCGCTGGGAAAGGTGGTGGATGTGGTAAGCAAGATCAATACAGGGGCAAAATATGACAGCAAAGCTTTCCAGAAATCAGTTGGCTTGAACGGTGTGGGTACAAAAGCAGTAAATGCGCTGAGCAATTATTTTAAAGTAACCGCCATCCGTGATGGAAAAGAAAAAACAGCTGAGTTTGAAAGAGGCGTTTTGGTGAAAGAATACAAAGAGGCGAAGACGGGTGAACTGAACGGCACTATGGTTACTTTCATCCCGGATGAATCAGTTTTCAAAAACTTCAAATTCCTGCCAGAGTTTTTGGAGAACCAGATATGGAATTATTGCTTTCTGAATGCCGGCTTAAGGATATTGTTCAATGGGAAAACGTTTGTGAGTAAAAACGGTCTGCTTGATTTACTGCAACGTAAGACGAATGAAGATGAGATTCGTTATCCTATCATTCATCTTTCAGGTGATGATATAGAGGTTGCCATTACCCACAACAATGACTACGGAGAGGATATTTACAGCTTTGTAAATGGCCAGCATACAACACAAGGAGGAACACACCAGCAGGCTTTCCGGGAGGCTTATGTTAAGACTATCCGTGATTTCTTTAAAAAAGATTACGATGCCTCAGATATAAGAACCGGTATTGTTGCTGCGGTTTCTGTAAGGGTGGTGGAGCCGGTATTTGAATCACAGACAAAAACGAAGTTGGGTTCTGTGAATGTAGATGTGGATGGCCCGTCGATGAAGCAATTTGTTGGAGATTTTTTTGCAAGGGAACTGGACAACTTCCTGCATAAGAACCCGGCCACTGCTGAGGCCATGAAGAAACGTATTGAGCAAAGTGAACGAGAGAGAAAAGAACTGGCAGGAATCAAGAAATTAGCGAATGAGAGGGCCAAAAAGGCCAACCTGCATAACCGCAAACTGCGTGACTGCCGTTACCACCTTGATGAAGAAGCGCCGGCAAAAGGAAAAGAAGAATTTGTAGCCAAGCAAAAAGAAACAACCATTTTTATAACGGAAGGAGATAGTGCCAGTGGTTCTATCACAAAAGCAAGAAATGTGGAAACACAGGCGGTATTCAGTCTGCGGGGTAAACCGCTAAACTGTTTTGGCCTGACCAAGAAGGTTGTTTATGAGAATGAAGAATTTAACCTGCTGCAGCATGCATTGAATATCGAGGAAGGTTTGGAGGGGCTTCGCTATAATAATGTAGTGATCTCTACGGATGCTGATGTGGATGGCATGCATATCCGCCTGCTGTTGATGACGTTTTTCCTGCAGTTTTTCCCTGACCTGGTGAAGCATGAAAAAGTATATGTGCTGGAAACGCCGCTTTTCCGTGTACGGAATAAGCAGGAAACCATTTACTGTTATGATGAAAATGAAAAACAGGCAGCAATGAAAAAATTGGGTGGTAAACCGGAGGTGACGAGGTTTAAAGGTTTGGGGGAGATCAGCCCCGACGAGTTTTCCCAGTTTATCGGTCCTGATATGCGTAAACAGCTGATGCGTCTGGAACAGGGAGATCATATTCAGCAATTGCTTGAATATTATATGGGTAAGAACACACCTGACAGGCAGGAGTTTATTATTGAAAACCTTCGAATTGAAATGGATAAGGTGGAGGAAGTAGCTTAACCGGCATGTTTGAATTTCACGCAGATAGAAAAAGATATTTTGATATACAGGTGATGAATGCTGAAAAGTATGTTATCCCTTTTATCGAAGAAAAATTTCCGGTTAAACCGGGGATGAGGATATTGGAGATAGGCTGTGGTGAAGGCGGTGTTTTAAAAGCTTTCATCAACAAAGGCTGTGAAGGTGTGGGAGTTGAGTTGGATACTCCAAGGATTGATGATGCATTGAAATTTTTACCGGATGATGTAGCGGCGGGTAAAATCAGGTTTGTGGCAAAGGATATTTACCTCGTGGATATTGAAAAGGATTTAAGCGGCAAATTTGACATCATTGTGCTGAAGGATGTGATTGAGCATATCCACGACCAGCCAAAACTGATTGGGTGGATGAAAAACTTTCTGAACCCGGGTGGTATAGTGTTCTTTGGATTTCCTCCCTGGTTTATGCCGTTTGGAGGACATCAGCAAATGTGCCGTTCAAGAGTGTCAAAGCTTCCGTATATCCACTTATTGCCCCGCGGTGTTTACAGGTGGATGCTTAAAAAGAAAAAGGAACCTGTAGAGGCATTGATGGAGATAAGGGATACGGGTATTAGTATAGAAAGGTTTGAAAAGATATGCAGGAAGGAGGGTTATAGTCTTTTGCATAAGCAGCATTACCTGCTGAACCCGATCTATGAATGGAAATTTGGCTGGAAGCCGAGAAAGCAGGCGGGTCTGATAAAAGCAATTCCTTTTTTCCGGAATTTTTTGACCACCTGTGTTTATTATATTATTCAACCAGAAAAAAAATAGAATGATTCATATTGTATTTAATGAAAGTGAAGTAAGCCTCATGAAAGAGGTGATTGATCTGGATGAAACATTAACTGGTGATGTTATTCAGATCAAAGATGATTTTGCCGTTGGGCCATTAGCAGGAATAGATACAGAGGAAGGCTGGCAGGCAAGGGTAGATTGGCACAGAACTTTGCTGCAGGGCTCACCTTACGGTGAAGAACTGGCCGGTAGTTTTGATGACAGGGAAACTGTAAAACAATTAAAAGCAAAACTGGATGAAAATCCTGCTGAGGAATTGTGGATATGGATGGGACAGAATCAGCATGATGTTATGGGTTATTACTGGCTGATGCCACAATTCAAAGACTACCAGGGAAGGGTGATGATTTTATACCTGAATAACCTTCCCTTTATCAATGAAAAGGGGCAAATATTTTATCCGTCCTGGCTACATGAAATACAGCCAAAGGAATTCGTAAAAGCAAAAAAACTGGCTCGCCCTATTACACTGAGTGAATTTGAGATTGACCCTGATGAGTGGAGGAAGATTGCAGAGGAGAATGCAATGGTCAGAGTGCTGGAAGGAGGAAAAAAGATTGTTGGCAAGGAAGAAAGTTTTTACGACGGTGAGATACTGAAAAATGTAACTGGTGAATGGCAAAAGGCCACCCGGGTTTTGACCAATACCCTTCACCGGATGAAGATCAAGACAGGAGATGTATTTATCATGTGGAGGATGAAAAGTCTGATTAATGAAGGTAAAATTGAAGTAACAGGTGATATGGCAAAAGGCTGGAAAGATTTTGATGTTAAAAAATCTGAAGGCAAGCAGGGAGAAATCGAATTTGTAAAGTCAGAAACAGCGGAATAAAATGAGTGCAGCAAAGAATAAATTATCTGAAGTACAAAATAATGACAGCGGTCTGCATGGTCAGTATAAGACATGGTTCCTGGATTATGCATCTTATGTAATCCTTGAAAGGGCTGTTCCGGCAATTGAGGACGGATTGAAACCGGTACAGCGCCGCATTTTGCATGCGATGAAGGAAATGGATGATGGACGCTTCAATAAAGTAGCTAACATTATCGGTCAGGCCATGCAGTATCATCCTCACGGTGATGCCTCCATCGGGGATGCGTTGGTGAATATGGGGCAAAAGGATTTATTGATTGAAACGCAAGGTAACTGGGGTGATGTGAGAACAGGTGATGATGCAGCGGCTGCCCGTTACATTGAAGCAAGGCTCAGCAAATTTGCGCTGGAAGTTGCTTTCAATGCCAAGACCACTGAGTGGCAATTGAGCTATGACGGCAGAAAGAATGAACCGGTAACCTTGCCAATGAAATTTCCGTTACTGCTGGCACAGGGTGCTGATGGTATTGCGGTGGGATTGTCGACCAAAATTTTACCGCACAACTTCTGTGAATTAATTGATGCAGCTGTAAAATACCTGAGAGGAAAACGCTTCGAGCTCTTTCCCGATTTTATGACGGGTGGAATGATTGATGTGGCTGATTACAACATGGGTAAAAGAGGTGGTAAAGTAAAAGTGCGGGCACACATTGAAGAGGTAGATAAAAAGACATTGGCAATTAAGAGTGTGCCTTATGGTGTTACCACCACTCAATTGATGGAGTCAATAGTAAAGGCAAATGACCAGGGAAAGATCAAGATCAAAAAAGTAACCGATAACACAGCGGCAGAAGTTGAAATACAGGTTGATCTTGCTCCGGGCATTTCTCCCGATATTACCATAGATGCTCTTTACAAGTTCACCGATTGCGAGGTTTCCATCTCTCCCAATGCCTGTGTCATCGTAGAACAAAAACCACAGTTTCTCGGCGTACAGGAATTGCTGAAATTGTCGGTAGACAAAACGAAAGATTTGCTGGAGCAGGAATTAAAGATCAAACTGAATGAACTCCAGGAAAAATGGCATTACACTTCGCTGGAAAAGATATTCTTTGAAGAAAAGATATACAAGGAACTGGAGAAGAAACATGAAACATGGGATAAGGTGCTGGATGCAATTGATAAGGCGTTTGTTCCTTTCAAGAAGCAGCTGAAAAGAGAGATCACAAAAGAAGATATCATAAAACTGACAGAGAAGCCGGTACGCCGGATCTACAAACTCGATATTGATGAGTTGAATGACCAGATCAAAGGACTGGAGGCGGAGATAAAACAGGTGAAACATGATCTCGCCAACCTGGTCGATTTTGCAGTGGCGTATTATGAAAACCTGTTAAAGAAATACGGAAAAGGCCGGGAAAGAAAAACAGAGATCAAGCAGTTTGAGGTGATTGAAGCCAAGAATGTAGCTATTGCCAATACCAAACTATATGTGAACAGGGCTGAAGGATTCATTGGAACAGGTTTAAAGAAAGACGAGTTGTTGTTTGAGTGCTCCGACCTCGATGATATTATTGTTTTTGCCAAGCGGGGTATTATGAAGGTGGTGAAGGTATCCGACAAGGCCTTTATCGGGAAAGATATTTTACATGCAGCTGTTTTCCAGAAAAATGATGAAAGAACCACTTATAACATGATCTATGTGGATGGTGGCAGTGGCGTTAGTTATGCAAAAAGATTCAATGTGACCGGTGTAACCCGGGATAAAGAATACGATCTCACTAAAGGTCATGAGAAGTCAAAGGTTCATTACTTTACAGCAAACCAGAATGGTGAGGCAGAAGTGGTGAAAATCGTTTTAGGCAATTGTTCTGCCCGCATCAAAGAGTTTGATTATTATTTTGAACAACTGGAAATAAAGGGAAGGGGAAGCATGGGTAACCAGGTAACTAAGTATCCCATCAAATCAGTGAAGTTCAAAGAAGCAGGCCGTTCTACTATTGCAGGCAAGAAATTGTGGTACGATGATCAGTTTGGCCGCCTGAATACAGAAGAGAAGGGTTCTTACCTGGGAGTATTTGATGCTGATGACAGGATACTGGTAGTTTTCAGCGATGGCAATTACGAGATCACTGACCAGGAACTGACCCAGAAACTGGATTCTGAAAAAGTGATCTTCATTGAGAAATTCAACCCGGAAAAAATAGTTACGGCTGTATATGCTGACATGGACAAAAAGCAATTTATGGTGAAGCGTTTTAAAATTGAAACGACTACACTGAGGAATAAATTTATGTTCATCAAAGAAGGTGATGGCAACTATGTAGAAGCTGTAACAACTTCAGAAGAACCTGTATTGGCTATGCAACAGGGCAGGGGTGCACAAATAAGGAAAGGCAAATTAAAGATTAATAAGATTGCGGAAGTGACCGGCTGGAAAACAGTTGGCACAAAGCTGGCCGATTACAGTAAGTCAACTGAGATGGAGTGGGTAAAGCCAAAAGAGGAAGATAAGCAACCGGAATTATTCTGATTATTGTTTGCCGGGTTGTTTTTTTCTGATCTTGATCGTTGCATTCTTTTCCAGGTTACTTGACACACGGACTTCATGCCTGTTTTTACCATCTTGTATTACCATTAATGCAGTGTTAGGCGGAATCAGTCCGAGGTTTTCAGCAAACATAGATAGCTCATTAGCGGCAAGACTGCTGTCAAGCCGGAGATCGATCTTCACAGATTTATGGGTGAGCTTCTGGTTATTTAAAATCAGGTTTTGATTATAAAAAATTGAAACGATATCGCCGTCAATTTCCCCGTTATCATAAATATCCACCCGGATAGAATCAGATTCCACTTCAATTTCTTTGATTGTAACATTTTCTCTTTCGGTGTACTGCTTTTCTGTTACATAGTTGATGACCTTGCGGGGAATAACATTCACCGCCACCAGTGTATCATCAACTCCCGGTTGCCACACCTGGTAGTTTTCTTTATACTCACTGATGGCTTGTAAAACGGAATCTTTTTTACTGATGTCCGCATTCAGCACCAGGTTAAATGTAATGTCAGGACAAGTGTATCTATAATCAGGTAAAGCCCTGAAAGTGCCAACCAGATTGGAGCCTGCCTGTGCTACCCTCAGAGTGGCTTGCAGGTTCATATCGCAGTCTACCTCAAAGTTATTCATAGAAGCATGGTACACCACGGGTATATTATATAAACTTAATTGCCTTGTGGAGGGACTATAATCACCTTGTACCTTAATACTGCGATAAGTATTCTTGAAATAATAATTGAGTATGCCTTTTACATAATTCTTTTCCGGCTGCAGTATCATTTCTACCAGGTAATTGTTGGCAGAGCTGTTGACTTTCACATTAGCATTACCATACCAGTAACCAAAAACCGTTTGTGCGCCGGCTGTATAAAAACTGAACAGGAATATGAATAAAGTCAGTCTTTTCATGAGTAAAGTTTAGCAATATTAATTTTGCCTCATGTTATTCGCCATAAAATTTTATTGCCGGTTGGTATAAGATGGCTCAAAAATTTTTTGGCTCATTTCATAAGCTTTGAAGATCGTTAAAATGCAGTTTTTGGAAAAACGAAGTTGTACACAACTGTTATTTCAGGAAACGTTTCATTTCTCGCTCAGCATCTTTTTGACGGATGCTGTCCCGCTTGTCGTGTTGCTTTTTGCCTCTTGCGAGCCCGATTTCCATTTTGGCGAGATTCTTTTCATTGAAATAGATACGTAAAGGAATCAGGGTATATCCTTTTTCTTTTAGTTTGGATTCAATTTTCCGGATCTCTTTTTTTTCAAGTAACAGTTTACGGTCACGTAGCGGATCATGGTTGTTGACAGTGCCGTGTGAATATTCTGCTATATGCAGTGATTTCACCCAAATCTCTCCCTTGTGGATGATGCAGTAACTGTCGTTGAAACTGGCTTTACCCTGCCTCAGTGATTTAACTTCTGTACCTAACAAAATAATACCTGCATCATATTTTATATCTATGAAGTAATCGTAATAAGCCTGCCTGTTCTTTAGTTCTGCCATCTATAAAATAAAAGTAAGAGGAAAATATACCTCTTACTTTTCAAGTATTTAGCTGTTCATTAATTTTTAAGAAGACCAACTACTTTCGCCAGCTTCTCTTTTAACTCTTTTCTTGGCACGATGAAGTCAAGGAAACCATGATCCAGCAAAAATTCACTGCGCTGAAAACCTTCCGGAAGATCCTTCTTAATAGTTTCTTTAATAACCCTTGGGCCGGCAAAGCCGATCAATGCACCGGGTTCAGCAATATTCATATCGCCCAGCATACCAAAGGAAGCGGAGATGCCACCAAAAGTCGGGTCTGTCAGTAATGAGATATAGGGAAGTTTGGCATCGCTTAACTGTGAAAGTTTACCGCTTGTTTTTGCCAGCTGCATCAGGGAAAAAGCACTCTCCATCATCCGGGCGCCGCCGCTCTTGCTTATTACCATATAAGGCATTTTATGCTCGATACAGTAATCAACAGCACGGGAAAACTTTTCACCCATTACACTACCCAGTGATCCGCCGATGAATTCAAAATCCATACAGGCAATCACCATATCATGTCCGCCTACTTTACCCACGGCTACCCGCATAGAATCTTTCAGGTCGGTCTTGCTCCAGATTTCTTCCAGTCTTTTCTGGTAAGGCTTCAGGTCGGTAAAACCGAGATAATCCTTGCTGCGGATATTTTCAAACAGCTCTGTGTACTGGTGATCGTCAAAAAGTATGTCGTAGTACTCAAGACTATTGATGCGGTGATGATAATTGCACTTGGGACAAACAGAAAGATTCTCTTTCAGGTCTGACCCGGTGCATATATGGTTACATTCCGGGCATTTTACCCAAAGACCTTCGGGTGTCTCTTTTTTCTCTGAGGTTTTGGTATTGATACCTTTTTTAATGCGCCTGAACCAGCTTGCTCTTGTTTCGTTCTGATTATTTTCTTCTCCTGCCAGGCTTGCATCCAAATCTTCGATTTCTTTAGCCATAACCAATTGTTGAGGTACAAATATAGGGAAGTTGTGAAAAGTCCATGGTCAACGGTTCACAGTCCATAGCCTCAAATCTATTCAGCTTTTTAACACACAACTACAAACTCACGACTAACGACTCATATCTTACTTCTTCAACACTGTTTCAAACAATTTGAATATTCGCTTATACTCATCCGTCCAGCTGCTGGGCTCCACGAAACCATGGTCTTCCATCGGGTAGGATGCCAGTTCCCAGTTGTCTTTGCCTAATTCGATTAAACGTTGTGTAAGTTTTACGGCATCCTGGTAATGTACATTTACATCCACCATACCGTGACAAATGAGCAAATGACCTTTAAGACCTTTGGCAAAATAATAAGGAGAGCTTTTACGGTAAGCTATACTATCCGTAAATGGCTCATTCAAAATATTTGATGTATAGCCATGATTGTAATTGGCCCAGTCTGTTACTGGACGTAATGCTGCTCCTGCAGCAAATACATCCGGCTCATTGAACATGCCCATCAAAGTGATGAAGCCGCCGTATGAGCCACCGTATAGGCCCACATTTTTTGGATTTACACCAAAATTCTTAACGAGGTAATTAACCGCATCCACATGATCGCTCAGGTCCTTACCGCCCATATGGCGATAGATACCCGTCCGCCAGTCACGGCCATAACCGGCACTGCCACGGTAATCAATATCCATAACATAATAGCCGTTGTCGGCTAACATATTGTTGAACATATACTCCCGGAAATAACTGCTCCACCACTTATGTGCATTCTGCAGATAGCCTGCACCATGTACAAACAGAACAGCCGGTTTATTGGGATGCGGATTGGCCGGCTTGTACAATCTTGCATACACCTGTGCACCATCCCTGGCAGGAAAGCTGATTACTTCCGGGTCTTTCCATGCATAGGTTTTAAATTCATCACTCTGTGCTTTATTAGTTATCTGTTCAATCTTTCCGCTTGTCTTTGCTTGTTTGGCGGTAACAAAATTTTCCTGCAAATACAATTCCCAGGGTTTGTTGGAATAGGAGTGAAGAATGGCCAGGTATTTCTCATCAGGTGATAAGGTAACCTGGCTGGAACCTGTCATCGTTGTCAGTTTTTCTTTCTTTCCATCAGCAATGTTCAAGCGATAAAAATGCTGCTCTCCCGGATGCACTTCATTGGTGCTGATGTAGAAATATTTTTTATCCTTCGACAAAGAAGCTTGCTGTACTTCATAGTTGCCGTTTGTAAGAGCTTTTTTTATTCCTGTAGAAATAGTTACAGTGTAAAGGTGTGAATAACCACTTGCTTCTGAACGGAACCAAAATGTATTGTCATCAATCCACCCGGTATTGCCACCGCCAAATGAACTGATGCCCGGGCCGGCTACCCATGCTTCGTCTCTTTGCCTGTCCACTGCTTTTATTTTTCCGCTGCTGGTATCAAACAGCATCAGCCACCTGTCTTTATTATCCTGAGAACGGATATCCAGCACTGCATATGTTCCTTTAGGCGACCAGCTGATTGAACTTACAATTACGGCACGGTTGGCCGGTTTCTTTTTCTTCTCCTCCCACTGTTTTGGGTAATCTTTTACATAATCTGGCATATCCTGTATACCAGGAATGGAATCTGTTTTAATAGCGATAACTGTGTCTTTTACCCTGTCGTACACAAAAAATTCGGCAGTACCTTGTTGCGAGCCCACTTTAGTTCTTGCCGGAATATCTGTTGTAAATCCTGTTTCGGTTACATAACTGGGAACGATAGTAGTCTTTGCACCTGTAGATGGCGCCGCTTTAAATAATCTATAACTAACAAACCTTCCATCAGGACTTATAGTCAAACCCTGCAGGCTTTTATCTTCAATACTGATAGAGCGCAGCTCTTTTTCTTTTGGCAAGTTTTTATTGTAAGCTTCTGTTGCTTCTCTCTTTTCTTTTCTTTCTCTCAATACCTGGAAGTATTGCAGCTGGTCATTCTTCAGCCATTGCTCCTGTGGGTTACTGCCTGCTCTTGTAGTGGCATCACTTGTTCTTCCAAAACCACCACCGCTTCCGCCGGCATCGGATAATCTGACATTGGTCAGCTGCATGGTTTCACCGCTGGCAATATCCCATGCATAGAGGTTCTGGCTGCGGTTGTAAACGATCTTTGTTTCATTAAAAGAAAACTGCGGGTTGGTTTCTGTATCGGTGGTTTGGGTGATGCGTTTGGTCTTTCCAGTCTTTATATCGGTATAAAAAATATCTCCGCCTTTGGCATACACATAGGCTGTGCGCAACTGGTTGTAGTTATAATTGTTCTCCACATCCAGTAATTGTTTCTGTGAAATGCTGGCTTTAGCAGGCACTTTATTGGTCTGGGTAATATAATACAACGAATCGGCCGGGTTCCTGTCCGGGTTCCAGTTGAAGAATAAGGTAGTACCGTCATTGCTCCAGCTGATATTGGAGGGAGAGGTGCCGATCCATTTCGGATCCCGCATGATCTTTTCAACAGTGAGTTGATCCAATTTTTGTTGGGCAAAAACAATGGAAGAAATGAATACAGATAAAACGATAACCAGGGCCTTTCTCATAATTACAGTTTAGGCTATAAATATATTGAGAAAGCCATCAAGAAGGCCATGCAATGCAGGGAAATACAGGAAAGGTTTTATCAGTTGTTGGGGGCACCACTGTCGATCCAGCAAAGGATGGAATTCTTCTGCAAAGTGGACAGAGAACTACCCTGTGGCATGCGTCCGGTTGCTACCGCTGTACGAATAGCGCTGCGGGCATTGAATACCTGTGTATAATTGGTCAGCGGGCCGGGACCGTTGGTGCTACCGGTGGCATGACAACCCGACACATTGCAGGTAGCCTGTATCGTGGGATTTACATCTGTGGTAAATGATTTTGCCACAGTGCTGCAGTCAAGCGAACTGCCACCATCATCATTGTCTTTGCTGCAGGAAACGGAAATGAAAACAGAAAGTGTAAGTATTGCCAGTACGGGCAGCATTTTAGTCATAGCGTTGGGTTTGTAGTGAAAGTTGTTTCAAGATAACGCAAAAAAATCAGCTATGGTTGCCCGGCATCTTATAATTGTCAGATCAGTTCTCCGATATGCCGTTGAATATTCTGTGCCAGTAGTTCTGTGGGTACATCATTCTCATCTCCGCCAAAGGGGTCTTCAATCTCTTCAGCAATCAGCTCAAGGCTGGCCAGTACATAGCAGATAAAAGCAACAACGGGGATAACATAATAACCCAACTGGAACACAAAGCCAAAAGGCAGTGTCATCACATAAAAGAAGATAAATTTTTTGATGAACACACTGTACGAAAAGGGGATAGGGGTGTTCTTTATCCGTTCGCAGGCACCGCAGATCTCAGTAAAAGATTGCAGCTCGGCATTCAGGTACAGCAATTGTTCACCGCTAATCTTGTTTTCCCGGTAAAGGGTTTGTATATGCTGGTACATCAGCAGGGCCGTTTGGTTGGGGACATGCTTCGTAGTATCTATTTGCTGAAAAACATGTTTATGCTCATCGTCTGCAAATAATTCTAATCTTGTCTGCTCTTTCCGAAGGTGATGGTGCAATGCAAAAGCATATGCCGGTATGATCTTGCGAAAAAAAGAACGCTGCCACTTATCATCCACTGGTATAACGGTATTCAATTTCATCGCCAGGTTACGGCTGTTGTTCACTAAACTGCCCCAGAGCTTGCGGCCTTCCCACCAGCGATCATAAGCGGTATTGGTACGGAATACCAGCAACATAGAAATGGCAAAACCCAGCAGCGTATGCAATACGGTAAGGTTGCGTACATAGTTATTAGCGGAAAGTTGCCAAAACTCGAGTTCCAGCCAGGCAATGATACCGGAATAGATACTCACTGCCAGCAGTAATGGTATCAGTTTGCGAAATGTATCAGCCTTGTGAAATCGGAATATAAAAGTGAACCAGTCCTTGGGGTTGTACGAGATCATGCGTCAAAAATAGGGAGATTTTGAGTCGGGAGGGATGAGTCTGTAGTCGGGAGTCCTTTGAAAGGAGCAGATTTGGCTATTGCAGTTGCTTTTCCATCAGCCCGATATTTTTTGTAAACACAGATTCTGCCTCTGCCCATTTTTTTGTTTCGGCTGCCCAAATAGAAAAATTGGCCTTGTCCTTATTCTTGTAATAAGTATACGTAAGATTATAGCAGATCTCTGCCTTCATCTTCTTGTCTTCACAATGCTGCACACCGTTGCGGGTGGCTTCATCAGCCTTTTTCATATTGTTTACATGTATTTGCGCATAAGAAAGCTCTTTGTAATAAAGACATTCGGCGGGTTTATGTTGTATCGCTTTTTCAAGTACGGCAATGGCCTCGTTGAAACGGCTTAGCGCATTATAAGCATATGCCAGTTCAAACTCCAGTCCTTCTTTTGTTGGCTCAAGTGTATATGCTTTTTCGAGGTAGGCCAGGGCCTTGGCCGATTCTCCCCAGTGGTTATAGAAATAGCCCCAGCGTACCATGCGGCCGATAGTATCACTGGTTTGTTTGTAAATGGATAACCAATCCGGCACCCATTCATGCCCCAGTTCTTTTACCCGGTGCTCCGGCAGAAAAGCTACTTTCACCGTATTAGGTTCCAGCCTGATCTTTACCGATCCGTTCTCCGTTGCCTTTTTAGAAATGAACTTTCCATCAGGCCCTACCGTAAAATTGCCCTCATACTGCAGCGTTAGTCCGGCCTGTGCATCAATATAAATAAAGCCATAAGGCTGTGTACTGTCTTTACCCATGGCAAATGCCACCCAGCGGTCTTCCGATTCGACAAAGCGTTTATTAAATTCTAATCCCGGTTGTGCATATAAAGCATTGGCAAAAAAAAGCAGGAGAGGGGTGAGACTGATTTTCATGATGAGGTGTTTCATTACCTGAATGTAGGAAAGTTTTATTGTGATCAGCACATTGATCATATTACCTAATTTTCCGCCTCATCCACATACTCCAATATATCTCCAGGCTGGCATTTCAGCACTTTACAAATCGTTTCTAATGTGCTAAAGCGTATTGCTTTGGCTTTTCCTGTTTTCAGAATGGAAAGGTTTGACAAGGTTAAACCCACCTTTTCTGAAAGTTCGTTAAGCGACATTTTACGCTTCGCCATCATCACGTCTAGATTTACAATTATCGGCATAGTTATACTGTTAAATCGCTTTCTGTTTGTAATTCGGTTCCTTTTTTAAATACCTGGCCTATTACAAAAAGTACCACGGCCATAAATAGCCACACATCAGCGCCGCCAATCCGCAAAGACTCTATTTCAGGCATACTCACTCCCTGGCTTTTTATCCATCCAGCATAGTTGATACCCCAGAAGGAGAACAAACCAATACCCAGGCAAAGCCAGGCAATAAGATTTATTACACGGGTAAGCTCCGGGTTGAAGGGGCGGGCCATGTTCAGTTTTTTGTTGTAAAACAATTTTAAGATCAGGTAAAAAAGCAGGGCTTTCATAATGGCCGGAATGATCATCAGTACGGTTTGGGCAATAAAGTGGCCTTTATCATGAGCATATAGCTCCGACAGGTCGGCCTCATTCCAGAAATGCTGTGCCACTACCGGCTTGTAAAGGGCAAACACCGTATTGAAAATAATGCCCCCGGCCTCTACGCATAAGCCGAGGAAAATGATCCATGTAAGGACATTCAGCACATTTAAAATCTGTTTGGTTCCAATTCTGATTTCCATATGTTGTTTTTTAAATACAGGGCAAAAATATAAATATTTATTGAAAAACAATAAAAATAGATTGAAATATGAAAAATATTTACTTTAATGGTATTTTGGTATCTAGAGAACCCGGCAAAAGAAAAGCTGTTCGGGAATGAGAATTTTGAACGTAGTGGGGTGAAACTGGGCGGGGCCTTCAATGGGTTGTAGCCTTATTTCTCAACCGGTATAATGCCTTCAATTTCTCCATCTTTAATCACAAATATGGCGTTTATGATCGGGGCGTTTTCATAGGAATCGTCATGCCAGGCATTTTTATGTAGCGTTACAAATGTGCCTAACAGTTCCCTGCCTGATTGCCGGGAGACCACCATCATACAGCGTCTTCTTGGAATGGAAACCAACAGTTCATTTGAGTTAAGCAACTGATGAGCTTTCAGCATGTGATTTTTGCATAGAATTTTCTCGCTGCTAAAATCTTTTCCTGATGCAGTTAATATCTTTCCGTTAGCAGTAGAAGAGACCTCAAACTCCTGTTCAAAGTTTTCCAGATTTTCATAGGCATTTTTTATAATAGCTTCAGGGGCTTTCCCTTCCAGGTCTGCATGTCGTATAAAAACGAAGTTCGCCGGCGCATCATAGCCAAAACCAAGAACAAGTTGCGGGTTTTCGGGTGTTCCTAACAAAGTCTGTTTTACGCAACCGGATTTTACTCCAATCCAGTCACCCGGTTTTAGAATGGGATATACTTTATTGATTTCGCCAGACTTTATCTGTTCAAGCTCCTTCTCAAATTGTTCGTCCGTTTCTTTATTTGGTTTGCCGAAGATTTTTTTTAAAAGTCCCATGATGTCGTAATGTTTTAGAATGTCTGCTAGGTTGCATGCAATGTTGACTGTTGGTGCTTTTTGATGACATCATTTTACCAACTCTCAAACTTTGTCCCTTTGAGAAAAAAGTCATAAGAGAAAAGTTGGTCGTTGATTTCTTTTTTCTTCAAAAGGTATTGTTTGGTGTCAATCTCATTGTTCTCTCTTGCCTTGATAAGCTGTATTAACTCCTGCTTCTTTTGATGTCTTTTTTTTACATTCTCATAATCTTCAAAATCCTTTTGCCGCTGCAGTACAACTTCCTCCAAATTTCTGTTTGGGTTTTTCTGATTGGTCGTTCTGTCAAGTGAATAGCCATAGCGTTCAATGTATGAGATTGTTTGTCCAAACTCAAAGAAAGGCTCTTGTCTTATGTATTGCTCGAAGCCTTTTGAATTAAATTGAATGTCGCCTTGTCGTGTAATAATCGTCCAACGATTTCTGTTTTCGTTTCCTATGTATTCTATTTCAAATGTATTCTCAAAACTAATATTAAAGTCAAAAGTCAGATCTTTCACTGATTTAAATACAAGTGTTGATGGTGCAACCCAAAAAGTAAAAGGCAATCCTTCAAGGTCAGGCTTGTTCCATTGAAGAATGTAGTCAATGTCTAACTCAAGATCTTCTGTCAAACGGATTTGGTAAATATTGCAATCGTGCCAACCCATATTCTCAAAGTCTGCGTCTGTCCATATATTCTTTTCAAGTTTATATTCCATTTGAAAGTTTCAGTTGGTGTTATGATACGGTTACAACTAACTCATAAATATACTTCACTCAATGCACAAATTTCAATTACCCTTTTCCGCACTTTCTTTTATTTTCGTTGTTACTACTATTTGTTCATGAAAGTATTTGCTTCCCTTTTCATATTACTCTTGCTGCAATCCACCCACGGCTTTGGACAGGCAGATTCTATCCTCGCTATCAAAGGCGATGATCAGCAGGTAAAAGGTTTTCTTGACTGGGCTAACAGGCAGGTGATTGATAAGAAGAACAGGGAAGCTAAACTGCTGCAGATAGATAACATTGCCAGGCAATTCAACAAAGCCGGAAACAAAAGACTTTACCGGGAAGCATGGTTTTGCCAGCGCAAATGGGAATTACCGGGAGGTGAAAGTCCTAAATGGTGGGAAGACAGGATCAACGGAATGCTGAAGGCCGCAGAGGATGCCGGCAAAAAAGGCTGGCGCTACACCGAAGCAGAATGCAGGGTAGAGGCAGCAGAAGTCCTTTTTAATTTTACCCTGCGGTATTCATTTGCGTTTGAACAATTACTGAAAGGCTACGACCTCATCATGCAGGCAGGATTGGATAAATATCCCGAAGCCATCCGTTTCATTGATAATATCGCCACCCGTTATTATAAGTTTGGCGATTATGCCACTGCTATCCGTTATTTTAAAGAATCTATAATGGCCCCTGATCCCTGGGCTTCTGCGGGCTACCGGCATGAAACCTATAATACGATCGGTCTCTGCTACCAGGCGCAGCAGCAATATGATTCAGCCATCTGGTATTTTCAGCAGGCAAGAAAAAGGGCTGAAGAGATGAAAGATGAATTCTGGGTATCCTTAGCCGATGGCAATGCTGGCTATACTTATTACCTGCAGGGAAAATATGAAGAAGCCATCCCGCTGATGAAGGTGGATTTTGAAATGAGCATCAAGCACAACCAGGTCATCAGTGCAGTGAATGCTGCTATGGGACTGGCTACTATTTATACAAAGTATGGAGACCTTGCTAAGGCCGAAGAATATTTCAGTTATGCCCGTAAGAATATCGACAAGGGATTCCTTAACCAGGCTGTAAGCTATTACCGCAATCTCTATCACATCAGCAAGCTGAAAGGTGATTACCGTAACGCTGTCACTTATGTAGATTCTTTTATGCATTTTAGGGACAGCCAGTCTAAAATAGCCGATGCAAGGATCATCAACCAGGCAAAGCTAAAAGTAGAACTGGAGCAACATTCGAATGAATTGAAATTGTTGGAATCAACCCGCAACCGGCAGGTATTGCTGCGCAATGCCCTGCTGGCCTCACTTATTTTGTCGGGTATCATTGCAGCGCTGCTCATCAACAGGGCAAGGCTGAAAAGAAACAAAGCACTGGAACTGGCCGCACTGGAAAAAAAACTGGCCCTCGAAGAACTGGAACATTCCCGACAAGAGCTACATTCCTTTACCAACACTTTAAAAGAAAAGAACGACCTCATAGAAACCTTCAGGGCGGAGATCGAAAAGTTGCAACGCACCGATCAGTCTGCAGAAAGGATCGATCACCTGAACCAGTTATTAAACACCAGCATTCTTACCGAAGACGACTGGAAACATTTCCGCCAGTTGTTTGATAAAGTGTATCCCGGCTTTTTCATCCGCTTAAAAGAAAAAATGCCCGATCTCAGCCCGGCCGATACCCGTCTCATGGCCTTGACCAAACTGCAGCTGAGCCAGAAAGAAATGGCTGCCATGCTCGGCGTCGGTTATGATGCCATCCGCAAAGCCCGCCAGCGGCTTCGCCAAAAGATCAGCCTGCCTGAAGAAGGATCTCTTGATGAAGTAGTGGAAATGATCTGATAACAGTACCACCGCCTTTTTTTATCTTCTCCTGAAAGCCTTACTGGTAAAGGGTTTCCACCCTGTCACAATCTTGTCCGGTGCCGGTCACAAGCTGGTCACGGATAAAACTTGGAAACCCCTTTTCCCGGCCGCCATATTTGTGAAAACAAGCACTGATACCATGCCGGGTTCCAAATCTTCCTTTTCTGTGTACACATTGATCATCCTGCTGCTTATCGTACTGCTGGCAGGCATTTTCATCTGGCAGGTATTTGAAAGCCGTATCAGCAAGATTGACCAGCAGATAGAAAAACAATACCAGGACAAATAAATTAAAACCAACCGTTATGCAAACAAACCATTCAAGGCTCAGCTTCATTACCGGTGGCGGGCTTTATCTTTTCAGCCCGGAGCAGATCATCCGGCTGGAAGCATTGAGTAATTACACCTGCATACACTTTGTGGGCCACAAGCCGATAGTAATGGCCAAAGTGTTGCGGGAATATGAAAAAATGCTCGAGCCTTATGGTTTCATCCGTACGCACCGCAGTCATCTTGTCAACCGCCGGCATATAACGCAGGTAGATGCACAGGGCCATATTATCATGAATGATTCCAGCAAAGCAGAAATTTCCCGCCGGAAGAAAAGAGAAGTCATTCAATCATTGATCAATCCTAATAAATCAGCTGCTTAAACTAAACTGTATGAAAAAAATATTCCTCGCCTCGTTATTAATTAGTCTGTTTGCTGTTGCTTATGCGCAAAATGTGGGGATAGGCACCAATACTCCCGTTGCCAAATTACAGGTAGCCGGCAATGTTGTTATAGACAGTGGCCTGCGGGTCAGTGCAAAGAATCTGCAGGTACCCTTAGTGGTGGAAGGCTCCCCGGTTAATGAAAATATTGAAGATCAGAAATCCCTGCAGTTTGATGACTTTAGTACATCTCCTGATCCTGCCTGGCAATCGTTTACCGCCGGTGCAACCGGCACTATGGGATGGTTTGGTATGTTTTTTACTGCAGCGGTTACTAATCCGTTTAATGTAGAGATTTACAAGGGTATAGGTACACAGGGTACGCTTTTACAGAGAGTGCCACTTATCTTCAAAACTAATGGTTGGTATTATATAGGTACTTCTATACCTGTAGAGGCGGGACAAACCTATACCATCTACCTTGACGAGGGAGATTTATGGGGTTATTCCAACACCGATAACTATAGCGGGGGCATCAGCAGCTATGGCAATTCAAGAGATTATATGTTTTCAACGAGTATCAGCAATTTCAATGCGCCGCTTTTACGAATAGAAAATAATGGCAATGTAGGAATGGGTGTAATGGCGCCTGCGGAGCGGTTAGATGTAAAGGGAAATATCAAAGCAAGCGGCAACCTGGTCACAGGCGGAAATATTCAAGGAGGAAATATCCAGGCTACTGGCAATCTTAATATTGGCGGCCTTATTGCTGTACCCGCCCCGCAAACTTTCTTCCTCATAAATTCATGGACGAATTATGGAGAGACCTATGGGAATGCCACCTATTATAAAGACAAGCAATCGGTGGTTCGCTTAAGCGGACTGGTCAGAAACGGAACAAGCCCACTCATTGCCCAGTTGCCACCAGGTCACAGGCCCGCTAAAGATCTCATATTTACGGTTGTATCAGGACTGGGCTTTGCCCGTTTGGATATTAAAGCCAACGGCGATGTACGGCTTATGGACAGCTACAGCAACCTCTATGTTTCACTGGATGGTATTGCCTTTCGGGTTGATTGATCAATCACCGGTAAACCCCACTTTATTAAACACACACTCAACATTAAACTCCTTACTATGCGCAAAATTTTTGTATTCCTTTTTGTTTGCAGCGCACTGCTGCAGGCTGCTGCTCAAAATGTAGGCATTGGCACCAATACTCCCGCTGCCAAATTACAGGTAGCCGGCAATGTGGCTATCGACAGTGGCCTGCGGGTCAATGCCAGTAATGTAAGGGTACCTTTTCTAGTAGAAGGCTCACAGGTAAATCATTTTATAGACCAAAATGTAACTCAATATAATTTATCCAATGGTTCATTTGCACCCGCCTGGCAAACATTTACTGCAGGTATGACCGGAACACTGGTGCAGGTGGATTTGTATGCTATGTATGGCACACCTACACCCAGAGTTCTTAGTATTTACGCCGGAGCAGGCACACAGGGAGCCTTGTTGCAATCAGTGGCAATAGGTAGCACCAGTAACTTAAGCTGGAAAAACGTAACAGGATTTTCTGTACCGCTGGTAGAGGGGCAGATATATACTATTCACATAGACAAAGAGCTGTACTGGGGCTATTCTAATAATGATGTGTATAGCGGAGGTGTCAGTAGTCGTGGTAATTCATTTGATTACAATTTTCGGACAATCATGGACAACGTAAACGATCAGTATTTGCGAATCGGGGATAATGGTAATCTTGGTGTGGGAGTTTCGCTGCCTACCGAAAAGCTGGATGTAAGGGGCAACGTTAAAGTCAGTGGAAATCTCAGCACACAAGGTGATCTTACTACACAAGGTAACCTTACCATAGTTGGGGGCATCACAACTTTTGGTAACCTGGAAATCAACGGGTACATAACGCAGACGGATTCTACTGATTTGTTTCTTGTATACGGCTGGCAGAATTATGGAGAAACCTACGGCAATGCCCTTTATGCAAAAGACAAACAGCGGGTGGTCCGTTTATCTGGCCTGGTGAAGAACGGAGCCAATCCTATCATCGCCCAGTTACCTTCTGGTTTCAGGCCTGCTACTGACCTCATCTTTACAGTAGTATCAGGTACTGGCTTTGCCCGGCTGGATGTAAAAGCCAACGGCAATGTGCAACTGATGGGCAGCTACAGCAACCTTTATGTTTCACTGGATGGTATTACGTTCAGGAGTTATTAGGAGGGGAGGTGGAGAGTATGTTATTTACTAATATAAAAAAAGCCGCCAATGAGGCGGTTTTTTTATGCAATTGGCAGTATTCACTAAGCCATCGTACCCTTCACTCAGCCTTGCTTATTGCGTTATCGCTTTTATCTTTTGTATCAGTTGCTGAAGGTCGCCGTTAGCTTCATTAGCCTTGCTGCTTTCCGGCAGGTTGTTGTTTTGATACTTTTCCATCGCAGGCTCTGTTACCACTATCTTCAGCAGTGTATGCAGGTCTTTAAGTTCTTTTTCATTTTTGTTGAGAGAGGCAATAGTGGCCTGCCAGCCGGCTGTCTTGGCCTTGTACCGGTTTTCACCTTTGGTGATCAACGCATAGGCTTTTTGTCGGGTGGCCGTATCAGCAATACCGGCTGCATTGGTATGGGCATCGGCGTAGTAGCGGTTGTTGTAGGCCGTATAGCTGTTATATTTTTCCAGGGCTTCTAATTTTTTCTTGTAAAACTTTTCAATATCCTCTTCAATAGTTTCCAGGTTCTCATTTTGTTTTACAGCCAGGCTGTATAGTTCATCTACCATGTCTTTATAGCCACCATCGTAGCGGCTTTTAAAATCACCGGAAGTAAGTACAATAAAAATAAGCAGCAAGATGCCCGCAAGGGCGGCAAGGGGATAGGTCTTTCTCATGTGTCGGGGTTTTTATAAAATGATTCAGACGAAAATTAGCTGATATTCTATAACCGGCAGCTGACCAGGCCATCCTTAACAAATCCTTTTGTCTTCGTTTCAAATTTTCTTACCTTTTATTTCCTAAAACCAACCAACATGTACAAAAAGCTTGCACTCATTTTCGTTGCAGCCGGAAGCCTGTTCTTCCTTGCCTGCAACAGCGGTGGCGACGGTATGTCGGCCACAGCCAAAAAGAACAAAGAAGTAAATGATGCCATCATGAAAGCTTACGAGGCCGGCGACTTCAGCAAGATGGGCGACTATATTGCTGCCGATGCCGTAGACCATGGCGGCGAAAAAGGCGATGTAAAAGGACTGGAAAATATCGTAAGCGAAATGAAACGCTACCGGGAGATGATGCCCGACATGAAATCAACCGTCATCAAAGAAATGGTGGATGATGAATATGTTTTCTACTGGGCATCAGTATCCGGCACCATGCAGGGAAAGGCTATGACGATGACCAGTCTGGATGTTAGCAAATTCAAAGACGGCAAAGCCGTGGAGCATTGGGTATTTATGGACCCCAAAGAAATGATGGCCATGATGCAATCCGGTGCAGGCGGCACAGAGCAAACCGCCCCGGCTGATTCTACAACGGTGCAGCCGCAGACTAAAACAGAGTAATAGTGATATATTAAAAATGATTTGAAGAAGGAGGCTGTCTCAAATGTTGTTTTAATTGCCTTCGATAATCCCGGAAGCTATCGGGCAGGCTTATATTCCTTTTGAGACAGCCTTTATTTTTGCACCCGGTTAAGTTCTGCAAATTATTCTAACCGTCATTGAGTTCTGCTTGTTGCGTTATCACTTTTTTCTTTTGAATGAGTTTTTGCAGGCCATCGTTCACTTCGCTTGTTCTGCTGCCGGGTAAGTTCATAAGGGCTTAAAATGTATCTTTACCCGATCAACCATTTACCCTTTTAATGAAACAGCTTTTTTTTGCTTCAGCCCTTGTATTATTATGCAGCACAATCACAACAGCACAGGAAAATAAAGTTACCGTTCGCACGGTAGATAAACCCCTTCCAAGACCACTTGGCAGCTTTATTATTTTTTATACATCAAGGGCTCTTGAAATAAATGCATGGGAAGTATATGAGGTTTGGGATACAAAAATTATTCCTGAAAGTCAGCTGGCAGAAAATTTAAGAGATAAGATCAATCATCCCATAGTGGCCAGGTATGAATGGAAGCCGGGTTACCGGTGGGCAGATGCCGCAAGGATTGCCCGGGCCAAATCTGCAAAGTTTGCCTTTCGTAATACCTATACCCGGGTAGACGGGGCAGGAAACAAATTAACCGTAAACGATGATGGCGGTACTGGTTATATTTCTGTGTACACTGGTGATGCCCGCCGCCAACAGGCCGATGGCGAAGTAATTGATTTTTCAAAAGAAGATTATGTAGCACAATTACCGCCGGATATCATTAATAAACTGAAAGCTCAGTTTGTAAAAGAACAAACCCGGTTAATACAGAATGGATGGGTGCGTTATTCTTCCAATTATGAATATACGCCTACGAAATATTTGTACTTCAACAAACAACTCGATTGGGAATACTCCTATTCAGCCATAGCTGTGGCATTGGATACGGGTGCCCTTGTAAAGGTAAATTGTTCAAATACTGGGTTGGCCAACTTCACAGCCGATTTGCCGGTAAGTTTTTATGGTTGCTATTATGATATGCAATCGCCTAAAGAAGGCGTAACATATGAAATAAAAATATCCAGCCCTGCACAAAATAAAGTCCCCATCGGGTTGATCGTATTCAGGAGAAAGACCAACCTGGAAAAAGAAGTGGAAGAAATTATTAGTAATGCCTACAATAGTTTTAATGGTTTAAAAGGGGACCTGCTTTCATCCAAAGCAGGGGAAGAAATTTTTGCCGGTAATTTAAAACTTGGAATGACCCGCACTAAAGTAGTGTATGATGATAAACAGGGTATATGGATATACCAGCTTTCTGGTACAGCAGGTACTCCTGATGTTAAATTCCAGGTTGAAAAGCTGACGAAACTGTTGGGAGAAAAGGAAAAGGCAGGAGTTTACCGGCTCGAAAAAAGCGCTGTGAATGGTATAGAGAAAACAGATGTATTTGATAAAGAGAAGAGAAAATTATTTACGGTAGCCAACAGTAATAACCGGGAAGACGAAATAGGGTTTTACTTTTATGAACAGACAATTTCTTCAAAATAAGCTTTCTTTATTACAGTTTGTTTAACTGTTCTTCATTGAAATCAGCAAGGCCTTTTAATTTCAAATCAGCAGCATTCCATTTCGGATGATCAAAATCTGCCGCAGCAGGTACCACCACGCATTTCATCCGGGCGGCCTTGGCCGCTATCATACCATTAAAGGAATCTTCAAAAGCAATACATTGCACAGCAGGGCAATCCAGTTGTGCCGCACAATCCAGGTACACCTGCGGATGAGGCTTGCCATAAGGCAGCTCCCCGGCTGAAGCCACGGTATCGAAAATGGTTTCAATGCCCAGCTTCTTTACCACCACTTCCACCAGCGAAAGGGGAGAAGAGGTGGCCAGCCCCATGCGGTAATCTCTTGCTTTAAAAAACCGGAATATCTCTGCAATGCCCGGCAGCGGCTGTCCGTGCATATCTATCTTATCAATTGCTTTTTGAATAATAACATCGATGGCGGCGGGGGCATGGGCCATATCTATTTCAAAATGGCGAAACCAATGTTCGATCCATTCTTCTGTTCGCAGCCCCGTACTGCTGTGGTATTGCTCCTGTGTCAGGCTTTTTCCATATTGCTGCAGGGTTTCCATACCTGCTTCTGTCCATAGGGGTTCGCTGTCGATCAGCAGCCCGTCCATATCAAAAATCACTGCTTTGTACCGCATGCTGCAAACTTTCAACAGGAAGGCCATTATTCCAAATTTGTTTATTGACGAAAGGACCGGGGGATTGTTCAAACAATTATCGCCAATGGCTGTTATGAGTATTGATTAGTAAAAGTTGTTTAGTTGGGTTTGAATGCAGACGCAGACGGGTAGTTGCAGCTACCCGTTTTTTTATGCTTCAATGGCAGGATTTATACCGACGTGGCAGGGCAATGGGTATTTAACTACCTGTTTTGTCACCGGCAGCGCCAGTTTTTGGCCCGGCACGGTTATTCGGTGTTTGCCATGTCAATCAAACAAAGCATAGCTTTACTCATTCTTAAACACTGATTATGGAAATTGAAATCTTCACCCTGGCCGACTTTGCACAGGACAATAACTCCAAGCTGACGATAGTAGGAACTTTTGATAGTATTAATTCCAAACAGTTTCCGGCACAGCATCCGGCCTGTTCCCTGGCCTGCCGCCTCCGCTTTGCAGCCAAAGAAGCCGGCCCGCATGATTTTAAATTAAGACTTATCGACGCCGGCGGAAAGGAGATCATTCAGCCGATTGAAGGCAATATAAATATTGGTAACCCGCCCAACGGGCAATTTGCTTCTGTAAACGTAGTGATCAACTTCAACCAGCTAAAATTTGAAAATGCCGGCCGCTATTCCTTCGAACTATATGTTGACGGCGAATGGAAATCGGGTCTGCCGCTGCTGCTGAACCAGGCATCCTGATAAGGCTTTTATCCCCGTATATGCCCACCTGTCAAGTAGCAGGTAAATTAATGAACAGCTTTTGCTGCTTACAGGGGCTTTGCCTTAACTTAGAAGCAGTAAAATTATTTGTATGAAGAAACGTTTTGCATTACTGATGTTCATAGCACCCATCCTGGCAGCAGGCCAGATACAGTACCCGACTACCAAAAAAGGAGAAACAACGGAAGATTACCACGGCACCAAAGTAGCCGATCCATACCGCTGGCTCGAAGATGATAACAGTGAAGAAACAAAAGCATGGGTACAGGCCCAGAACAAAGTGACCTTTGATTACCTGGCTACTTTACCGCAGCGGGATAAGATCAAAAAGAGACTGGAAGAGCTTTGGAACTATCCGAGGTATTCTTCACCGTCCAAAAAGAACGAGTACTATTATTTCTATAAGAACGATGGGTTACAAAACCAGGCAGTGCTCTACCGCCAGAAAGGGCTGGATGGAAAGCCGGAAGAATTTCTGAACCCGAATACACTGAATAAAGAAGGTATTGCAGCGCTGGGCTCAACCAGCTTCAGCAAATCCGGAAAATATTTTGCCTATAGCGTAGCCGTTGCCGGCAGCGACTGGCAGGAAGGCTATATCATGGAAACGGCTACCAGGAAAGTGCTGGCCGATAAAATCCGCTGGATCAAGTTCAGCGGATTTAGCTGGAAAGGAGATGAAGGTTTTTACTACAGCGGTTACGATCAGCCGGATGAAAAAACAAAACTCAGCAAGCAAAACCAGTTTCATAAAGTGTTTTATCACAAGCTGGGCACCGATCAGTCGGCAGACGAACTGATCTACGAAGACAAGGAGCATCCGCTCCGGTATCACAGTGCTGGTTTAACAGAAGACAAACGTTTCCTGATTTTGCAGATATCAGAAGGCACCAGTGGTGCAGAGATACGTTATTGGGATCTGCAGGATCCCGGCCAGGAAAAATTCAAAGTGCTGATTCCCGGTTTTTCTACTGAACCGGATGTAATAGACAGTAATCCTGAAGGAGAATTGCTGGTGAGAACAAACGACGGGGCGCCAAACTACCAGGTAGTGCTGATCAACCCTAAAAGCCCGGAGAAGGAAAACTGGAAACCAATAATACCCGAAAAAGAAGAGGCTTTGCAGGGAGTAGGCACTGCCGGCGGAAACATGTTTGCCAGTTATTTAAAAGATGCCTCTACCAAAGTGTATCAATATAATTATAGCGGAGAGCTTATCCGTGAGATCAGTTTGCCAGGTATTGGCTCAGCCGGTGGTTTTGGCGGGGAAAAAGAGGACAAGGAATTTTTCTACACCTTCTCTTCCTTCAGCACACCCCCATCTATTTACCGTTACAATATTGCTACGGGCAAATCCACCTTATTCCGTAAAACAGAAGTAAAACTCAAAACAGAAGATTTCGTTACCGAACAGGTATTCTTTACCAGTAAGGATGGTACCAAAGTGCCGATGTTTCTGACCTATAAAAAGGGAATGGTAAAGAATGGCCAGAACCCGGTATTGATTTACGGCTATGGCGGTTTTAATATTCCGGTTACACCCGGCTTCAGTACCAGCAATGCATTCTTTATTGAGCAGGGAGGTATTTATGTATCGGTCACCCTTCGTGGCGGCAGTGAGTATGGCGAGAAATGGCACAAGGCCGGTATGCTGGAAAACAAACAAAATGTCTTTGACGATTTTATCGGAGCAGCAGAACACCTGGTAAAAGAAAAGTATACCAATAGCCAGAAGATAGCTATCCGCGGTGGCAGTAACGGCGGCCTGCTGGTAGGCGCTGTTATGACCCAAAGACCTGACCTGTTTAAAGTGGCCCTGCCGGCAGTAGGTGTACTGGATATGCTTCGTTATCACAAATTCACCGTGGGCTGGGGCTGGGCAGTGGAGTATGGAAATGCAGACTCTGCCAAACAGTTTCCTTACCTGTACAAATATTCACCGTATCACAACCTGAAACAAGGCGTAAGCTACCCGGCCACGTTAGTGACCACCGCTGATCATGATGACAGGGTAGTGCCGGCACACTCATTCAAGTTTGCCGCCCGTTTACAGGAATATCACACTGGAGCAAACCCGGTATTGATAAGAGTGGATGTAAATGCCGGTCACGGTGCAGGCAAGCCGACCAGTAAGCAAATAGATGAAGCTACCGATATCTGGAGTTTTGTAATGCATAACCTGGGAATGCCATTCAAGGAACCATCGGCCCCGGTTCAGAAAAAAGGATTTTGATCTGATATACAATAAAGATGTAATAAGAACCCAAAGCAAACGGTTGTTTGCTTTGTTAAAAGGATAAGTGGTTGTAATTTTTATTTAGGTGTGCAATATATTTGCACACCTAAATTTTTAAACTACATGAGCAAAGGATTTTTCACTAAAGGATTGTTATTTGGATTTGCACTAATGTCCTTATCATCTTTATTTGGACAAGCATCCCCTGAAACAGAAGCAACGATTGATGATCTCAAGGTTTCTCCAATGCGTATACCTGCATTGCAGGAAATAAGCGGTTCTCCTTTCCTGACTACAGACTATATAAATGCCACCATTCACCTGAAGGATAACAAGTATGTAGCTGATATTCTCGTTAAGTTCAACATCTACAACAATTTCATAATGGTTAAGATGGATGACGGCCAGGAATTGAAACTTGATAATTTCAAATCTGTAACATGGGATGAAAAGGGTGAAGATGGAACCGTGAAGCATTATGAATTCGCCATGGGTTACCCGGAAATAGATAAACATTCTGACAGGGCCGTTTACCAGGTACTTTCCGCCGGACCTAATGCTCATTTACTCAAATACATTTCACAAAAAGTAGAAGATGCGAATACACTGGGCGATTACAGCCGCAGGGAACTGGTAAAATCAGAACAGCTTTACCTGTATGTTCCGGGTAAAGACATCAAAAAGATAAAAGCTTCTAAAAAGGATATTGCAGAAGCATTGCCTGCATTGGCTTCTAAAATTGAAGAGATCGCTGCCAGCAATAATCTGAAACTGAAAAGTGAATCAGAGATCGTAACCCTGGTAGAAGCGCTGAATAAGCCTTAATTTACCAAATCTTATTTATACAAGTCCTGTCAAATAAAGACAGGACTTTTTATTTTCCCACTATTTTTGGAGCATGAAAGTGTTGATCACAGGTGCTAATGGTTTTTTAGGGCATTATCTTACCGGGCAGTTATTGGAAAAGGGTTTTAATGTGGTGGCGTCAGGCAAGGGTGATTGCCGGTTGCCTTATCAGGCCAATAATCTTTTTCAGTATGTGCAGATGGATTTTACAGACCAGGAGGCTGTGAAAAATATTTTTGAAAAAATTAAACCGGACGTAGTGGTGCATTCAGGGGCTATTAGTAAACCTGATGAATGTGAGCAAAACAAAACATATGCAGATAAGGTAAATACAGAAGGTACCCGCTACCTGTTAGCAGCCGCCGCTACTGTACAAAGTTTTTTCATTTTTATTTCTACCGATTTCATTTTTGATGGAAGGGAGGGAATGTATAAAGAGGAAGACACCGGCAATCCTGTCAATTACTACGGCCTGACAAAACTCAGAGCAGAGGCATTGGTTAAGGAATACAGTTTTGATTGGTCTATTGTACGAACCGTGCTGGTGTATGGTAAGCCATTAACCGGCAGGGGCAATATACTTACTGTTGTAAAGGAGAAACTGGAAAAAGGAGAGGAGTACAGTGTCTTTAATGACCAGGTTCGTACTCCCACTTTTGTAGAAGACCTGGCAGCAGGTATTGTGGCCATCATTGAAAAAAGGGCTACCGGAATATTTCATCTTTCCGGGAAAGACATACTGACGCCTTACCAGATGGCCTGCAAAGTGGCTTCATACCTTGGATTAAGTGAAGGATTGATCAGAAAAGTTACTGCAGCGACATTTACGCAACCGGCATTGCGTCCTGCCAAAACCGGGTTCATCATTGATAAAGCGAAGAAGCTATTGGGTTATGATCCTGTTTCTTTCGAAGAAGGTCTAAAGAGAGCTTTTCCAGGTAGCTGAAAACCGGTTAGTGATTTCCAAATTTCTTTTCGCCAGCTTTAATGGCAACTGCAAGATGGTTCTCTATGGGAGGAACCGGGCAACTGTATTTATTGCTTACATAAGCACAATAAGGATTATAAGCTTTATTAAAATCAAGCAGGAATGTTCCTTGTGCAATATCAGGAATGGTTAAATCAATATACCGGCCATTATCGTAAGACTCATCACCACATGTTTCATCAATAAAGGGGATGAACAGATGATCTGCATATTCTGCGATCTTCATAAGGTCTTTTGACTGGTAAACATGCAGTTTTAGCTCTTTGTCATTTAACTTAAAATGAAGTATAGCATAAACCCTGTAAGGCTTCTTCTTGTCAGATGATGTTTCCATGCTGAACCAGGGAGCATCTTCAATTAATTCAACCCGGGTGCTGACACGATAGTTTTCGTCAACGAGAAAAAAGCTCATATGTTTTTTGTCGCCGGCCTTTACTACTTCATGGTCCTTTACATATTTACTTCTAAAAGCATTGATAGAATCAGTATAGATGCCTGTCTGGGAGAAAGAATGGGAAACAGAAAAGAGTAACAAGGTGATAATAAAACTTCTTAGCATATCTGTTGATTAGTTCATCATTAACACATTCACACTTCGTTGCAGAATATTAAAGGCAATTTCTGCCATCAGGTTCTCTTTGTCGAGAGTAGGGTTTACTTCGGCAATTTCAAAACAACATACTTTCCGGTTTTGCATAAATTTACTGATAAGGTCTTCTGCTTCTCTTTCTTTTAATCCGTTGCTCACAGGAGTGCCTGTACCTTTTGAAATGGAAGAATCAAGACTGTCCACATCGAACGAAATATAAATATCTGTACAATCGGCAAGATAGCGATGTACTGACCTGACCACATTTTCTGCACCTTTACTTCTTACTTCCTTGGTGGTTATCACTTTCATGTCGTACTTCTCGATAAGATGCCTTTCCTCTTTTTCAAAGTCTCGTAAAGAAATAAAAACAACATCTTCCGGCAAAACCTTTGGTGCAATCTTGCCTAAATTCTTCAGGTAGTTCCAGTATTTGGCAGTTTCATCATCAACTTCATGCACTGCACATTCTTCATTATTCTTATTAATGGATACTGCCATCGGCATACCATGCACATTACCGGAAGGAGTGGTATATGGCGTATGCAGGTCAGAATGGGCATCAATCCATATCACACCTAATTTACTTTTAGGTTTTGCCATTTTTATTCCGGCTATTGTTGCGCCGGCAGTACTATGGTCACCGCTTAAAATGACGGGAAAAAAATTATTTTTTAACGTATCACATACCGCTTTGCTAACCCTGTCGTAAATAGCAGCCACCCCTTTTATTCTTTTGGCATAAGGAGACTCAATTGGTTCATACAACAGCTTATTTTCTGTTGGAATTTTTTCGGAAGGGAAGTGAATAAAGAAATTGCTCATAAAATCAAGGGCAGCAATTTTTATCGCTTCGATACCAAGGCTGGCACCTCTTGTTCCGGCGCCTATTTCTGATGGTACTTCAATTAATTTAATATTCTTCATATAGCATTGTTAAGTTAGGCAATGAGCCTTGAAAGTAAAGGGGCAAGTAAGTAAGCTTAGGACAGCTGATGATTAATCAGGGATATAAAAATTTGCAGGCAGCAATTGTTCTGCAAAAGAAAAAACATGGTATATATGGATCAGGTTAAATCGCATGGTGCTTTAGCAAAGGTAGTAAAATGTGCCTTTGCTGTCAAGGTACAGGCATAACCGCAGTTTTCCGCTGATTATTCATGTACAGCTAAAACGGGAATTGTGCTGTAATAAGCCAGCCTTTTAGTGTTGCTTTTAACAAAGAGCTTTGAAAACATTGTTTGTTCCCTGTGAACGATAATTATCAGGTCAATTTGTTTGTCCTGGGCGAATTGATAAATGGCGTCCTGCACATCGTTTAACGTAAGGAAATGAAATTCAGGATGAAATTCTGCAAACAGGGAAGCCATTTTTTCTCTTTCTGCCTTGTATTCTTCGGTGATAGAGATATAGTGCTCTTCATCCGTATTCATTATATGAAGATTGGGATGAAGCCGGTTCAATACATTTTTAATTTGTTGTGCAGGAATAGTGTACTCAACATTATCAAAATCTGATGTGAGCATTACTTCTTTTGCGTCTTTGTAGGTGGCAGAGGAAGGCACTATCAGTACGGGGCAATTTTTTTTCTCCACCATTTTAAGTGTATTGCTTCCGATCAGGCTTTGGCCAATAGGGGATCGGCCTGTAATTCCCATAATAACCAGGTCGGCTTCCACTTCACGGGACATCCTGTCCAATTCTGAAATGAATCCCGGGCCGGAAACGGCAAGAATCTCCGTTTTTACAATACCTGATTCACGGAGTAATGTTCTTAAGTTTTCCAGGCTCTGAATTGCTTCGGGTATTTGCTTTTCGTTATCACAAAAATTGAACAAAACCATGGTTACGCCATAGTGACCTGTCAGCAACTTTGTGGCGTAGCGGGCAGCGTTGAGGGAAGTTTCAGAAAAATCTACCGGTACAATTACGGTTTTCATAAAATCATTATTTGGATGATTGTATTTAAACTTAAATATACACCGAAAAGGCAAGGAAAGAAACTGGAAACAGCCTTATTCATGAGCAGCCAGTATCGGAATATGACTATGATAAGCTAACCGCTTGGTATGCGTTGTTTTAAATAGTGACATTGAATTGCTTTGATGTTTTGGAATCGTTATCATCACATCAATATTGTAGTCTTTGATGAATCCGTCAACCGCAGAATAAAAATCATTTTTAACAAGAAAATGGAAACGGGTGTCATATTTTTTAAACATCTGTTCAAACAAGGCCTTTTGACCAATGATTTCCGGGGATTCGCTTACGCTGATATCCTTGTTTACATGAAATATATGCAACTGTGGTTTGAACAGGTCAAGTGCTGAATCGAGTAAAGCGGCTGGGGTTGCCTCTTCAACATTTTTAAAATCTGATGCGAATGCTACATTTTTTATCCCTTTGTAATGTGCATCCGGAGGGATGATCATAACCGGGTAGAGGTTCCTGTCAATCAGTTTCAAGGTATTACTGCCAAACATGGCGGCCCTGATGGCCGACTTACCGGTAATACCCATCACAATCAAGCTTGCCCGGATGGTGTGAGCCAGTCTCGAAATATTTTCAATCAGATCACCACCCATTTCGCTTTCAGTCTGCACGGCTTTAACCCCTGCTTTCAGAAATTCCTTTTTCAGACTTTCCTGGTAGTTAAGTGATACATCATGATCATCATGACTTTCATAATTGTGGTAAAGTACGGCAAGAGCATTATCCTTACCCGCCAGCATTTGCGCTGTGTAGCGGGCAGCATTCAACGATGTTTCAGAAAAGTCAACCGGTACAATAACCCTGTGCATAGCTGTTGGTTTGCTTCGAAGGGATAAATTTACAGGATTTGATGGCTAAAATCATAAAAGATTATTCAGCACATCTGCCTTCAAATCCACATTGGTAAAGCCTGGATACTAATAAATAGATTCGAATGTTTTTTGCTGATGCAGCCTGGAAAAACTAAGCTGCTCACCAATAATAACAGCCAACTTGTCGATGTACTGTCTGAAAACAGCAGACCTGAAATGGTGATTGGCAATAGATTCCTTTTTGAAACTTTTAATGTGCACAAAATTGCATTGGTCATCATGGCTGGCATAGCATTGGCTACGCATGCCACCCGGACCGCTTCGCTGCAATTCATTAAAATACTGGTTGACTACCTGCTGAACAGTCTGCTGACTGTTTTCCGGCACTTTGAAGGACATAATATACCTTACCATATTACATACAGTTTTGGTTTAGTACAGCCGGTATTAATATGGCAATCATAGAATCAAAAAAGCTGCTTCTTTAGGATGAAGCAGCTTTTGTATGGACAAGCGGTATCTTATCAGCATTAATTTGTACCGGGAACCCTCAGGTTATCAACTTTTATGACTTTCGGAGTTTCTTTTTTAGTAAACATTTTGCCGATCAATTCGCTGTCATGCTTGTATACATCATCCCGGAAATTGAGCAGGCCGTCATCGTCAACCCATGCAGTGTAATAAATGATGAAGACAGGTAAAAGGGATTTTAGTTTCACCATTTTCTCTGATGTCTGGTTCATCGCAGTCACTATTTTTTCTGTATTCCATTCCGGATCGTTCTTTAGTAACCATTCCGCCATTTTTTGAGGCTCACTCAGGCGGATACATCCGTGACTGAAAGCTCTTTTATCCTGACCAAAAAGGCTTTTAGATGGAGTGTCATGGAAATACATATTGAAACTATTGGGAAAAATGAACTTCACTTTGCCCAATGCATTGCCTGGCCCAGGCTTTTGACGAATGCCATTACCCACTTTCTCCATGTTCTTGCGGGCAAGATAGTTTGGGTCTCTCTGCATAGCGGGTAATATCTCACTCTTGATAATGCTGGGCGGCACATTCCAGTAGGGACTGAAGACAATATAGCTAAGGTCACCGTTAAACATCATTGTATTGTTGCCGACTTTTCCCACCACCACCACCATGTCAAATAACAGCTTTTTGCCATCATAGACATGCAGCATGAACTCAGGAATGTTTACGATGATAAGATTGCCCTCTGGTTTTTGCGGCATCCAGCGCATTCTGTCCATGTTCAGCAGTATCTGCATTAATCTTTTCTCTGCACTAACATTCATCTCTTTTATAATCTCTGCAGTGATAATACCATCATCTTTATATCCATGTCTTTTTTCAAATCTTTTTACTGCCAGTTCCAATGTATCATTGAATAATGAACTGGTATCATTTCCAGGCATGTCTTTAGACAATTGAAGTCTCTTCTTTATGACCTTAATGGCCGGATCTTCTATACCTTTTTTCAGGCTACCTTTTATTGCAGGAATCTGTGGAAAGCCACCTGTTCTTTCTATATCCAAATAGAGCTGCAGGTTATTTTTTAAAGCAGCGTACATGTCATTTACTTGTTCGTAGTACTTATCATCACTATGCTTCTTGTTCAATAATGAGTCTGCGAGATAAACCGGGTCGGCTTTTTTGATCGGGACAAATTTTTCCTGCTCCTTTCTTTTTACATAGCCTTTTTCATAGGTACTGTTGATAAAGCGTATAAAATGTTCAGTGAATGCAAATTCAGTATTCAGCAGAGCAGAGTCTGAGGTGCTGACTGCTACTTTTTCCTGGTTCAGGTATTTTTCAGCATTCTTATAAAATTCACTGTTTACCAGGGAGCTGTCCTTCAAATGTGTTACCGCATAATCGTATTGATTCCAGAAAAACCTTGTTTGTTCCGTAAGCCCGGTAGAAGAGAACCATGCATATTGATAATTGCGGGCATTATAAAAGCTGCGGATTCTCCTTGATATTTTTTTGTCGGTTAGCTGACGGCGGCTGATATAATTTTCCATGGCCATGCTGTCAAGAAAAATATCATTATACGCATTTTCTTTGCTGACACTAAAGTCCCTGTCGGTGACTTTTTTCTTTTTCTCTTTTTCGTCAATCGGTTTATCTACATCCTCTGTTTCGGTTACTCCTTCTTTTCCTGCGTCTTGTTCCTGTTTTTTTCCTTGTTTACATGCTGTGAATGCAATGAAGAATAGGGAGAGCAAAATTGACTGAAGTTTCATATTGGTTGGTTAATGGTTGAGCGGTAATAAAAATACAAAGAATGGCCATAAAAACTAAGTCCCGCTGTAGAAACAGCAGGACTTTAGTAATGGTTCTGATTAAGTTCTTATTTATAACTGAACGGTATTTGCTTTTGGAGTAGCAGTAACGGGTTCAGATTTTATCTCAATTTTTTTAGTCTTCGAATCGGTAACAGGTGTTTTATCGCTATACATCTGTGCAAGAGTAGGGGCGATAACCAAAGATACAATCGACATCAATTTGATCAAAATATTCATAGATGGACCCGAAGTGTCTTTAAACGGATCACCAACAGTATCACCCGTTACAGATGCCTTGTGAGGATCTGATTTTTTGTAATACATCTGTCCGTTAATTTCAACACCTTTTTCAAAAGACTTCTTGGCATTATCCCATGCACCACCGGCATTGTTCTGGAACATTCCCATCAAAACACCGCTTACTGTGGCACCGGCGAGAAAACCACCTAAAGCTTCAGGGCCCAAAGCAAAGCCTACAATCAGCGGGGAAATGATGGTGATTGCTCCGGGTAACATCATCTTCTTGATAGAGGCATTAGTTGAAATTGCCACACATTTATCATACTCTGGTTTACCTTTTCCTTCCATGATGCCAGGTATGCTATGGAACTGGCGACGAACTTCTGTAACCATACTCATTGCTGCTTCACCTACTGCACGGATCGCCAGTGAGGAGAAAATCATCGGTATCATACCACCCACAAAAAGGGAGGCCAAAACCTTTGCTTTGTATATATCAATACCATCAATCCCGGCGACACCAACGAAGGCTGCAAATAATGCAAGAGCAGTCAACGCCGCTGAGGCGATCGCAAAACCCTTACCCGTAGCAGCCGTTGTGTTACCCACAGCATCCAGTACGTCGGTTTTCTCTCTCACTTCTTTTGGAAGTTCACTCATTTCTGCAATACCACCGGCGTTATCAGCAATAGGGCCAAATGCATCGATAGCCAATTGCATAGCCGTTGTAGCCATCATACCTGCTGCGGCGATTGCCACACCATATAAACCTGCACACTCATAAGATCCCCAGATACCGGCAGCTAATACCAGGATAGGCAGGAAAGTAGATTCCATACCAACGGCAAGGCCTCCGATTACATTAGTGGCATGACCAGTGGAAGACTGGCGGATAATAGAGTTTACAGGACGTTTACCCATTGCTGTATAAAACTCAGTGATGATACTCATTAAAGTACCTACCACCAATCCTACACCAATGGCTGCCAGCACACCCCATTTGGTAAACTCATGACCACGAAGCACCATAGATTCAGGTAAGATAAAATATACAAGACCTATAGAGGCAATAGCAGTTAGTACAATTGAGCCCCAGTTACCCATATTTAATGCTTTCTGCACATTATCTGTATTGATACCGGCAGCATCACTTACACGAACAAACCAGGTTCCAACGATGGAGAACAAAATTCCGATACCAGCGATCAGCATGGGAAGCAGTATAGGGGCAAGGCCGCCAAATTCGTCAACGGATTGAGTTTCCTGTCCCAGAACCATGGTAGCCAAAACAGTTGCAACGTAAGACCCAAAAAGGTCAGCTCCCATACCGGCTACATCACCTACGTTATCACCTACGTTATCCGCAATAGTAGCGGGGTTCCTCGGATCATCTTCAGGTATACCGGCTTCCACTTTACCTACAAGGTCAGCACCTACATCGGCAGCCTTGGTGTAGATACCGCCGCCCACCCTTGCAAACAGGGCTATTGATTCAGCACCTAATGAAAAACCTGTTAACACCTCAATGGTTCTTACCATTTCTTCAGAGTTAACAGCAGCAGCAGGTGCAAATATTTGTTTGAAAACGATGAACAGACCACCTAATCCGAGTACAGCGAGACCGGCCACACCAAGACCCATTACTGAACCTCCGGTGAAAGAAACATTCAACGCTTTGCTAAGGCTGGAACGGGCAGCATGAGCTGTTCTTACGTTTGCTTTAGTAGCCACCTTCATACCTATGTAACCGGCAGTAGCACTGAACACTGCACCAACCACAAATGCGCCGGCAATCAGCCAGTGTGAATGCGGGTTAGCAGAAGCCATAACAGCCAGCAGTATGGCAACGATAGCTACAAAGTAGCCAAGGATCTTCCATTCCGCTTTTAGAAAGGCCATCGCACCTTCAGCAATGTGATGGCTGATTTCTTTCATTTTCTCGTTTCCGGCATCTTGTTTCGATACCCAGTTAAATTTGATAAATGTGTAGAGTAACCCAATCAGGCCCATTACAGGGACGAGATAAAACAGTTTGTCCATACAGTGTATTCTTAATCAAGATTTAATGATTGCATAACCACCGGATCAATTTGAATAGGTGCCTGTCGCAATCAAGGGCGGCAAAGATAGGGGAAAATGCCTTTCACGATATCGTTCCCGGCGGATAGTTTAGGTCAATATTTTATGGCTAAGACATTGGTTGAATATACTTTAGCGACTTTTAATGACAACCCGGCGTAACTGCCTGCCGTCAGGTATAGGTTGACAGTTTATTAACCTTAATTTTAAACCATTAAACTTAACACATGAAAAAGCTAACCCTTTTCCTTTTACTGATTGGAGCATCAATCGCTGTTTACTCACAAACAACTGCCATTACAGCCAATGGACAGCGAATCATCGTCTTTCAAAACGGAACCTGGATAAATGCAGACAGTGCCAATTTTTACAGCTCCCAGGGCAATTACAATACTGATGTAAAAAATGAATTTATTAGTGCTTATAATTTTGCTTTCAATGAATTATACTCGGATGTTTTCTTTGAAAGTGAGAGAAAATCAAAGGCAGCAGAATGGGCGGGAACAGGTTTGAGAAACGGGTTAACCATCTATGCTGGCAGCAAATCTCTTACTTCCTGGTACGATGACCTGTATCATATTGCTTTCAATTATATGTATGGTGCTGTGTTTTTTGAGAGTGAACGCCAAAAGCAATCGACAGAGTGGGTGAAAAAAATTCTGGAAACCCGTACCATCTTTGATCCCTATTACTATAATTCATACTTCAAAAAATATAGAGAGGCCTACACCCTGGCTTATAATAAAATCTTTAGTAACGAGTTTTTTTCTTCTGACAGAAAAACAAAGTCCCGCAATTGGACCAATACTTTTATGACAGGAAAGTGATCAGTCATCCAGCGAAAGAAAGGCTTTTCCAAGGTTGTCAATGATATCCCCGGCGATCATGGCTTCCATAGAGTTTTGTTTTACAGCCCAGTCTCCGGCAGCACCGTGAAGATAAACGCCTAAGATGGCTACTGTTGAAGAACTATAACCCTGCGCCAACAAGCCGGTGAGTAAGCCTGTCAGCACATCACCGCTGCCGGCGGTGGCCATTCCGGGATTGCCAGTTGAATTAAAAAAAACAGTGCCGTTCGGTAATGCTATGGCGGTATGATGGCCCTTCAATACAATAATACATTTCAATTCAGAAGATTTTTGTCTTGCTTTTTCTGCTCTTTCAAAATCATTGGCAGACGGGCCGAACAACCGCTCAAACTCCTTTGGATGTGGCGTCAATATCGATTGAGCAGGTATTAAACCTAATAGATCAGGTTCGCCTGCTATTATATTCAAAGCATCGGCATCAATAACAAGCGGCTTTTTATAGCTATTTAAGAATTCGTACAAAAATTCTTTGGTCTCTTTGGCTGTACCGATACCGGGACCAACACCGATTGTTGTAAATCTATCGGGTGGTTCGGTCAATTTTGTAACAAACGATGAATTAAAATCTGACAACACCATGGCTTCTGGTACGGTATGTTGCATGATTGTATACCCGGAAGAGGGGATATGCGTTGTAACCAAACCGGCACCGCTTCTTAGACAGGCTTTTGTGGTAAGTACTGCTGCTCCCATTTTACCATAACTGCCAGCAATAACGAGTGCATGTCCAAAATGACCTTTATGCGAAAACAGTTTTCTTGGTTTATAAACAGCATGAACCAGATTGTCATCAACCAGCTCAAAATTGGTAGAGATATGTTCTAAGAATCGCTGTTGCAAGCCTATATCCAGTAAATGAACCTGGCCAATCGCTTCTTCATTCTCAGCAAAAAAGAAAGCAGGTTTATAGCATTGAAAAGTAAGTGTATGCCTGGCATGTATCACCGTATTTCCCCGGGATGAATGATCAACAAATAAGCCACTTGGTATATCAATCGAAACAATTTCACAGCCGGACGAATTGATATGATGCACCAAATTGGCGGTTACTCCCTCCAGTGGCCGGTTTAGGCCGGAGCCAAAAATGGCATCGATAATTATCGTCCCTTTTGTGAAAGGATGCAATTGCTGTTCGGTTTGAATAAAATGAATATCAACCTGTGTCAACTTATGCAATCTTGCCAGGTTTACTTGAAAATCGTCGGTTCCTCTATGGCCGAATTCAAGGATGTTAACAGACACGAAATAATTTCTCTCCATCAACTGACGGGCTATTGCCAGGCCATCGCCGCCATTGTTGCCTTTTCCACAAAAAATGCTGAAAATAGAAGCATCCGGATAATGATCGCAAAGCCAGTCAGTACATTTCTGTGCCGCTCTTTCCATGAGATCGACAGAGGCTATTGGTTCCTGTTCAATGGTAAACTGATCCCACTGCCGGATCTGTTCTGCAGAAAGAATTTTCATTGCTATAAAGTTGGCAAAGAAAATTGGGAAAAAGAATGATTTAGTCTTTCTTTTTAGTTGCGGGATATTCGGATGATGATTTTTTTAATTCCTTCTTAGCAGCCGGAGCTTTATCTGTTGATTCAGGGCTGTCATCAGACTCAGTTTGGCGGCGCTGCATATAATCCCCGAAAATATCATAGCAAAGATGTGCCGCATTATAAATATTCCTGTTAAAACGATTTCCGATAATGATAATGGTTGCTTTCTCATCAGGCAGGCGGGCAAAGGCAGTATTATTCCCATGCCATTTTCCAAAATGATAGATTACTTTTTTTCCATTTGGCAACAGTTGTAAACGCCAGCCAAGACCATAATTATGAATGCCGGGCTTTTCAAAACTATAAGCTTTAAAAGCAGAGTCAAGCCACGGTTGTTCAAGCACCTGGTTAGTGTATAATGCCTGATCCCATTTCAACAGGTCTTGTGGGGTTGAATAAATATTCTTGTCGCCATAAGTGGCATCCAGAAAATCATTATTCCAGTAAGTACCGTTTGCAGTAAATGACGGTGTGGCTGTCAGAGTGTCCTTTAGTGTAAATACAAAACTGTTGTTCATTTGCAAAGGAGTAAAGAACTTCTCTTTCATGTATTCGGGAAAGGATTTACCAGTTACTTCTTCTACGATGAGTGCCAGTAATGTGTAATTTGTATTTGAGTAAGTGAACTTTCCATCTGGCCTGCCAGTAACATCCGGTTTCTTTTCAATAAGCATTTTTAGCATGTCCCGGTTGGTAGCCATCTGTTTGTTCCATTTTCCATCCGGAAGGATGCCCCATTTATTATTGCTCATAAAATAGAGATAATTAGGCAAGCCACTGCGGTGGTTCAGCAGTGTTTTTACAGTAATGCCGGCATATGGAAAACCCGGAAAGAATTTGTTTATAGTATCTCCAAGGAAAAGTTTGCCTTCCTGAATTAGCCTGAGGATGGCCACCGCTGTAAAGGTTTTGCTGGTAGAGGCAATATGAAAAGATGTGCTGGCAGTAATGGAATCTGCTTTCCGTATATCTGCTTTTCCGACATACTTTTCATACAGGATATTGCCATCTTTTGCCACAAGTACGCCGCCATTAAAACCTGAACGTAGAAGACTGGTGTCAAAAAACTCACTCAGCCTGCGATAATATTGCCTGAACTCCTGCTGCTCCATCTTTTGAGGAGTCAATGGGTAATATTGTATTGAATCGTCTTCCGGTTTCTTCTTTACCGATGAAGAATTGCAGGCAAAAAAAACAACCAACAGTACGGTTAGTGAAAGTATTGTCTTCAAAAAATACAGTTTAAACAAAAATAGAGGCTGCTTTCATCCGTTAGTACAGCTACTTTTCCCCAGACCTTAATAAAAGTGGCTTAGCAATTATAATTTAAACCAGCTAAAGTCAGTCAATAATCTGGTTACCCCAAGAGTCACATTAGTATATTTGCAGTATGGCAAAAGCAGGCAATACCAGTTATCCCAAAGAAAAAATACGTATACTGTTCCTGGAGAATATCAGTGATGTGGCCGTAAAGAATTTTCATCGTCATGGATATGATAAAGTGGAGAAAATTTCCAAAGCACTTACAGAAGAGCAGTTGATACAGGAAATAAGGGATGTACACATTTTAGGCATCCGCTCCAAAACACAGGTGACAAAAAAGATACTTGATGCCGCTAAAAAATTACAGGCCATTGGTTGCTTTTGTATTGGCGTGAACCAGGTTGACTTAAAAGAAGCAACCAGGAATGGGGTAGTGGTATTCAATGCCCCTTATTCCAATACCCGGTCGGTTGCCGAACTGGTGATAGGTGCATCTATAATGCTGATTAGAAAAATTCCGGACAAGAATAAAGCCGCTCATGAAGGTATATGGATGAAAGAAGCCAAAGGAAGCTACGAGTTGAGGGGAAAAACGCTGGGAATAGTCGGTTATGGTAATATTGGCTCCCAGGTTAGTGTGTTGGCTGAATCGTTGGGGTTGAAAGTTCTTTTCTATGATGTGGAAACAAAACTCCCTTTGGGCAATGCAGAAGATGCCCGTTCACTGAAAGAGTTACTGGGAAGGTCAGATATTGTAACACTGCATGTGCCGGAAACTCCGCATACAAAGAACCTTATTAATAAGAATAACCTCAAATATTTTAAAAGAGGAGCTATCCTGATAAACTATGCAAGGGGAGAGGTTGTGGAACTGGAAGCATTACGAAAACATATTCTGGACGGCCATATCGGCGGTGCGGCAGTGGATGTTTTTCCGTGGGAGCCTGAAAAGAACGGCGACCGTTTTCAGACACCTTTACAAGACTTGCCCAATGTAATACTGACCCCGCATATTGGAGGATCAACCGAGGAGGCTCAACAAAATATCGGAGAGGATGTAAGTGTCAAGTTATTCAACTACCTGGAAAAAGGTATCACTTTTGGTTCCCATACGGTTCCGGCATTGGCTTTACCGCCACAGGAGGGCAGTCATCGCATTTTACATATACATAATAATGTGCCCGGCGTACTATCTGAAATTAATACAAGGCTTTCCAAAAACAAGATCAACATATTAGGGCAATACCTTAAGACAAATGAAGAAATTGGCTATGTGGTGCTTGATGTTGACAAAAATATATCTGCGCATGCCCTGCACCTTTTGCGGGAAGTTAAACATACGATCAAGGTAAGGATGCTTTACTGATCCTTCTGAAAATACGTTCTAAACAGTGGAAGAAGCACCATAAAAATAAATATTCCTATACTTTCAATAATTATTGAAAATAATGTAAGTTTGTGTTGTAAAACCCCAGGAAAATGAAAGTAGTTATAGCCGGAGCTGGTTTTGGAGGACTCAGGCTGGCCCGTAAACTCAGCAATAAACCGGGATTCGAGGTAGTATTGATAGACAGGTTCAATTATCACCAGTTTCAACCGCTTTTTTACCAGGTGGCAACAGCGGGGCTGGATGCCAGTAATATTTCTTTCCCGTTGAGAAAAGTGTTTCAGAAAAGCAAAAATGTCCGTATCAGGCTGGCCAGTCTGAAAGCGGTGCTACCCGGGGAGAATAAAGTCATAACTGACACTGAAGAAATTTCTTATGATGTGCTGGTATTGGCTACCGGTGCTGACACAAACTTTTTTGGTAACCAGCAGCTGGCAGCCCACGCATTTCCAATGAAATCCACCGTGGAGGCCTTGCAGATCAGGCACAGGCTTTTGCAACTTTTCGAAAATGCGCATACTATTAATGATGAATCAGCCCTTCAGCGTTTGATGAATATTGTAATAGTAGGAGGCGGGCCAACAGGAGTGGAGGTTTCCGGTGCCCTTGCAGAGATGAAAAAATATGTATTGCCTAAAGACTTTCCGGAGCTGGATTTTACCCGCATGAATATTTACTTATTGGAAGGATCTACTAAGACCCTTGCTTCTATGAGTGACAAAGCTTCTGTCAAATCGGCCGGTTACCTCAATAAGCTGGGGGTAAAATTGCTTACTAATACACTGGTAAAAGATTATGATGGTGAAAATGTGTTATTGCAAGATGGGACAACCATCGCTTCATCAACATTGATTTGGGCCGCCGGAATTAAAGGTAATATTCCAAATGGTATTGATAATTCTTTGATAGCGAGGGGTAACAGAATTAAGGTAGATAAGTATTGCAGGGTACTAAACCAAGAAAATATCTATGCTTTGGGTGATCTCGCCTTTATGGAAACGCCTGATTATCCCAATGGCCATCCGCAGGTGGCGCCAGTTGCCATACAACAGGCAGATATGATTGCCGGGAACCTACGGTTAATTGAAAAGAGGTCAAACCCAGATAGACAATACCAGTTTAAATACCGGGATAGGGGTTCTATGGCTACGGTTGGACGAAACCTCGCAGTTGTTGACATCCCGAAACCGAAGCTACACTTTGGTGGTTTTTTTGCCTGGCTTATCTGGATGAGCCTGCACCTGATGCTGATACTTGGTGTAAAGAACAGGTTCTTTGTGTTTATCAACTGGCTTTATAATTATGTGACGTATGACCAGAACCTGCGATTAATCTTCCGGGAATTCAGCAGAAATGAACCAGAAAAAAATAAACCATGAACATCACCATTCCCAATTGGCTGATCATACTTGGCGGTGCCGGGCAGATTTTTACTGCCTTCATTTATCCTTATATAAGGCATGTGGTTTTTGACTGGTATAATGATATTCTAAAATTGAAACCACTGAACCAGGAAATAGCAAAAACCTATGGCAGGTACATCCAGGGATTAAATTTTTCCTTTGGCCTGATTGCTATATTACTACCGGGTGATCTGAAAAATCAATCAGGTTTAGCTATTGCACTCACCGGCCTGATAGCTGCTTATTGGACTGGGAAGGTATTTACCCAGTTTGCCTATTATCCCATGTATGAAATTCCTAAAAAAGTAATTTTCAAGATCGGAGAAGTGCTGATGAACACCTTATTTATATCGTTTGCCGTCATTTTCATTCTATTGTTTATACAAAATCTTAGTTAGTCTTTTTCATGGATCGGAGAATTTTTCTGGCTCTTGACTGGAAGGCTTTTGATTCCGTATCCCATCGGTCTTCGATAATTGTTTTTAGTTCGGGAAGTATATCCGGGTAATGAACAGATAGGTTTTTAATTACTGTTAATGAAAATGCTTTAATGGCAGGTTTTTCTTTAGGAGCCATTAAATAATCAAAACACAGGTTCATTACATCGCCCTGGAAGGCCTCAGGAATGGAAATATCCTGCAGTATCCGGACTGTGTTTCGCTTTATCGCATCGTGGACTTTCTTTTTTACATTTTCCAGAAGTTCTTTAAAGTGCTTGTCAATTAAACGGGGATTAGCTACTGCAGCATAACTTAGTGGCCAGGAGGCCCGTTGGGCTAACAATGGATCATTCCCAATAAAAAGCGAAAACAACTGGTCGAAACGGTGCTGGTTGTTTCCAATCCAATGGACAACTTTATCGCAGGTAGTTTTTGAATGCTCGTTGAGCAGTATGTTTTCCAGGTTCATTATTGGGCCGCAAATTTATTACCCACCAGTATCATCTCACCATTGGTCAGTTCATTACTCTTTAGCTTCACTACATGACTTACTGCTTTAATTCCACGGGTGGTTTTGGGCATTTTGGCTGATTTGCTGTCACCGGGCTCTACATTTTGAAATGTATAGTAATCGGTCCGGTATTCTTCGTTCGCTTCAGTCAGGATGCTGACCTCCACAATGACTTTTTGAAAAGTGACATCGGGTAGGGTATTCCTGATGGTAACGATTCCGTTATTAATGCCGCCACCAACCGGCGGCTCGGAAAAGCTAACTTTACTGACCAGGTGCTGATCGATATTGGCAAGAATTTCATTAGGCAATTTTTTGATAACGATATTCCCGGACGCTGTTGAGTTTTTTCCGTTTATATCATCATATACGGTTGTAACAGAACCCCGTCCAACTGAATCAGTTTGATTATTGTTAACGCTACTGGTATCAGTGGTTTCAGTCTTAGTGTTAGCATCTCCGCAAGAGGATGCGATTAAGCACAGTAAGGGAATAAATAAGGTAAAAAAAGCTATACTCTTTTTCATGGAAGGTCATTTATGCTTCAAGCTACTTGATATCATGCTTTTGTGCAATACCCAATATCCACAAATATACTGACTAATTACTTATAATTTACATTATGTTAAATAATGTAAATTACTTCATTTCGCCCTTATATGACCGTCCCAAACAAAGAATCCAGCCAACCGGCTGGGTTCTTCTACTCTTTTTAAAATGAAAACTTAGTTTGCGTCATGCCCCTTTTTCAGGGTCTTGATTGCATTAATACTGTCATATATCTCATTCCATTTCTTCTCTTCAGCTGTAAACTTTGCCTGCTCGGCAGGTTTACTTTTTGCCTGAACCCTTTTATATCCATAAATCTCAGACAGATAATTTGCCACTTTTTTATACTGCTCTTTCTCTCTTAATTCTAAACCACCTTCTTTAGAAGCCCTGTCAGCTAAGATGGCACCAGCTTTTTCATAAGGTTCTCTTGCCTGGTCCAGATCATCGCCATATTTTTTGTCAAGCATATCTCTTTTTGCAATATCTTCTTTTGAAGCCATTGTTCCGGGCTTGGTTCTGGCTTTCATATCAGCTGCATGGGTTGAACGGGCATCGTTGGTCTTGGCTGCTTTATTGATAAAATGGTCGCCCATATATAAAAAAGGAATTTCGTAGTTGGCCCTTACTGAAGCGGCTTTAAGGAATGATGATACCATTCTTTTTTCCAAATCTGCAGCGTTAGCCGGAAGTACAGCTCCTTCTTTTTCTGAATTCAAAGTATCGTAAATGATCTCACCCAACACCTGGTTTGCTTTAAAATTATCAGGATCGGTCGCCAATATTTCTTCTACGGCTTTTACTTTATCATCAAAATTGGTGGCCAGACCGGCAGCGAAATCTACTTTATCAAAAGTGAAATATTCGCTTTTAGGATATAGCTGAGCTCCCAGTGTTTTGTATTTTTCAAAATTGGGTATATCTTTTTTCGCAAAATAATAGCTAACAAGGAAGCGATACACACTTTCAAAACCTTCTCCGTCAACCTTGGCATCAGCCAATCGAACATAATATTTGGCGGCATCTTCCTTGTTGTCGCTGCTTTCAGCAGTAATGGCGGCAAGAATCAGCACATTAGTATCAAGCGGCGAATTGAACACTTTCTGTGCAATGAGAATATCTGATAATTCGACAGCTTTTTTCAATTTTTCATAACCGGCCTGCCATGATTTTGCTTTATAATCTTCATAACCGCCAGAATAAAAAGCAGAATACAGGTTTACAGGTCCATTTTGGTAAACGGGGTCTTTGACCAATTTCATATCCGGCTCCATCTCCCTGTATTTTTTGAAGGCTGCTTCAGCTTCATTGGCTAATTGTATGCCTGCAGGCTTGTCTTTATTGGCATCGCTCATTGCCAGGCCTGCATATATAGCCGTTTTAAGAATAAAAGCCTCTGCTTTGCTGGCAAATTTTGCGTTGGTAAAAGCTTTATCGAAATCAGTTTTAGCCTGCTCAAACTTGTTGAACAAAAGCTGGTTCTTGATATTGTCATAATTCTGGGCCGTTGCTACTAACCCTGACAAGCAAACCGCTGATACTACCAGGAGTTTTTTCATTTTGATAATTATTGATTTAAAGAGTTTTATGCTTCATTTCCTTCTGTAGATGGATTTTCATCCGATGGCGTTGCGTCAGCATCTCCATGCTCTCCATTTCCGTTTCCGTTCTGCCCTTGATCATCCAACTGTATTATGGCAGCTATTTCATCGCCATCATCCAGCCGTATGAGTTTTACCCCTTGTGTAGCCCTTCCCTGCTCACTGATACCACTCACTGGCATACGAATCGTTACACCACTTTTACAGGTAATCATCAGATCTTCATTTTGGGCTACATCCAGTATACCCACAAGGCTTCCGGTTTTTTCCGTTACATTGATGGTCTTCACCCCTTTTCCTCCCCTGTTGGTAAAGCGATATTCATCTACAGGTGTCCTTTTACCAAAGCCTTGTTCACTTACCACCAACACGGTACGGGATGCATCTTTTTCCGGGTTTACACAGATCATACCCACCACTTCATCATTTTCATCTTCCACTTCAATGCCTGCCACACCAATAGCTCCCCGGCCGGTTGCTCTTACCTTTTCTTCAGAAAAACGAATGGCCCTGCCGCTCTTAACTGCTATCATGATCTCTGACTTACCGTCGGTCAACTTTGCATCGAGTAACTCATCTCCTTCTACGATAGTAATGGCATTAACACCGGTTTGTCTCGGGCGGCTGAAATCTTCCAGTTCTGTTTTTTTAATTATACCCTTCTTTGTACAAAGTACAATATTGTGTGCCTTCACAAATTCTTCATCTTTCAGATCCTTCACATCAATGATCGCTTTTACTTTGTCATCGGGGGGCAATTGCATCAGGTTTTGAATAGCCCTTCCTTTTCCAGTCTTCTCTCCTTCCGGAATTTCATAAACATTGAGCCAATATACTCTTCCCTTTTCCGTGAAGAAAAGCATGGTATGGTGTGTAGAAGCTACAAAAAGATGTTCGATATAATCTTCTTCTCTTGTCTTGCCACCCATTACACCACGACCACCGCGGCGCTGGGAACGGTATTCATCTGCCGGAGTCCTTTTAATATATCCAAGGTGTGAAATGGTAATCACTACATCTTCCTCTTTGATGAGGTCTTTGATCTTTACTTCATCATCAAGGTAAGTGATCTCTGTTTTACGGGCATCGCCGAATTTGTCTTTGATCTCGGTAAGTTCGGTTTTGATGAGGTCATACCGCATACCTTCATTCGACAATAATTCGTTCAGGTGTGCAATGAGTTTCATTAATTCGTCAAACTCTTCTTTGATCTTATCCCTCTCCATACCAGTTAGGCGCTGTAAACGCAGTTCCAGTATGGCCTTAGCTTGAATTTCATCAAGTCCCCATCCGGCATTTATAAGGTTGTCTTTGGCAATATCCGGAGTGGCTGAACTACGAATCAAAGCAATCACTTCATCGAGATGATCCAGAGCAATAAGATAGCCTTTTAAGATATGCGCCCTTTTCTCAGCTTCTTTTAATTCAAATTTTGTTCTGCGAACTACCACCTCATGTCTGAATTCAACAAACTCACTGATGAGGTCTTTGAGATTTAATGTTCTTGGTCGACCCTTAACAATTGCAACATTGTTGATACCGTATGATGTTTGAAGGTCGGTAAGCTTATAAAGCTGGTTGATGATGACATTGGCAATGGCATCTCTTTTCAGATCAATTACCAGCCTTGTACCTTCTTTGTTGTTTGATTCATTATTTACATGGGCAATGCCATCAATTATTTTCTCGTTGACGAGTTCGCCAATACGATTGGTCAGCGCATCCCTGTTTACCTGGTACGGAACCTCTGTGATAATGATCTGCTCTCTGCCGCTTGGTTTTGTTTCTACTGATAACTTACCCCTTACCACTACCCTGCCACGGCCAAAATGCATAGCAGCTTTCACTCCTTCCATGCCGTAAATGGTTCCGCCGGTTGGAAAGTCCGGGGCTTTCACATGCTGCATCAGCTCTTCAATAGTGATCTCCCTGTTATCGATATAGGCAATACACCCGTCAATGACTTCGCTTAAGTTGTGCGGCATCATATTCGTAGCCATACCAACTGCAATGCCGCTTGAGCCGTTTATTAATAATTGTGGAACCCTTGTTGGAAGGACAGATGGCTCTTTTTCCGAGTCATCGAAATTTAGCTGGAAGTCAACCGTGTCTTTTTCGATATCATCCAGCATATGTTCTGCAAGCCGTTCCAGCCTTGCTTCTGTATATCGCATGGCCGCAGGTCCATCACCATCCTGGTTACCAAAGTTACCCTGACCGTCAATCATCGTATACCGCATGTTCCATTCCTGTGCCATCCGCACCATCGCATCGTACACAGAACTATCACCATGCGGATGGTATTTACCCAGTACCTCACCCACTATACGGGCCGATTTTTTATAAGGCTTGTTGTAATGTATGCCCAGCTCATTCATCGCAAATAAAACACGGCGGTGAACAGGTTTTAATCCATCCCGAACATCCGGAAGGGCACGGCCAACAATTACCGACATTGAGTAATCAATGTAGGCTGTCTTCATTTGTTCTTCGATGTTAACAGGAATTATCCGGTTGCTGTCGTTCGTTTCTAAAGGCTCTAAATTCTCTTCCATCGCTTGGTTTCCTATTCTGTTTTTTTGTTTTTTGCTTTCCAAAAACAACCCTCTCAGGGGCTGATTTTTCAGGTCTGCAAATCTACTTTTTTCAACCCTCAAAACCTGATAAAAACAATTGTTTTTTAGCCTATTTTTTCCACCCTTGTTAATTAAAATAGGCAAGGTATTCCTGGCATTTTACCTGTGATTTTTCAGCTTATTTCTGGTTTTTTAGTTCTAATTTTCGCCTATTCAACAGCAGAGCTAATATGAAGACGATTTTATTGTTCGGAGCCGGTAAATCGGCTACAGTTTTAATAGATTACCTGACCAGAAATGCAGATAGAGAAAACTGGAAGATCATTGTTGCAGATGCCGACCTGCAATTAGCTGAGTCCAAAATTGGAAGATCTCCTTATGCTACAGCTATTTCCTTTGATATACAGAATGAGGTTGAGCGGGGAAAGTATATCCAAAAGTCTGACATTGTGATATCACTCCTGCCTCCATTCCTTCACATAGCAGTGGCAAGGGATTGTGTAAAGTATAAAAAGAATTTGTTGACGGCTTCCTATGTAGACCAGGACATCCGTTCGCTTCAGCCAGATATTGAAAAGAATAACCTTCTCTTTCTTTATGAAATGGGCCTTGATCCTGGTATTGATCATATGAGTGCCATGAAGCTGATTGACGAAATTCGTCACAAGGGTGGCCGAATCACTTCGTTCATATCTCATTGTGGCGGATTGGTTGCTCCGGAAAGCGATGATAACCCCTGGCATTATAAGATCAGCTGGAACTCAAGGAATATTATCATGGCAGGTAAAGCCGGTGCCCATTTTCGTGAAGAAGGACAAGAAGTGAAGGTTCCCTACGATCAGCTTTTTACTGGCGAAAGAATGGTGGAAATACCCGATGTTGGTTACCTGAGCTGGTACGCCAATAGGGATTCGTTGAGCTATACTTCACTCTATGGTTTAGAAAACACTTCAACCTTTATCAGAACCACCCTTCGTCACCCGGATTTCATGTATGGCTGGAAAAATATCATTGAGCTAAAGCTGACAGATGAAACACCACAATACGAAACGGACGGAAAGTCGTTGCAACAGGTATTCAAAGAGCATATGGACAAACATGGTTTTGGGGAATGGGTGAATCAAAAATTATCAGAACGATTTGAAGAAACCAAAGGGCTGCTGGAAAACCTGATGAAACTGGTGGATGCGGAGAACGAAGCAGAAAGTGAAGGTGAGAAAATCCCTTCTTCCTTTATGGCGGCAGATGATAAAGGCAACCTGCAGGAAGTGGAAATTGATGAAGTAAAAAACAGGGCTGCCGCCTACCTTGCCCATAAAATGCATGAAGCTAACCTAACTTTAAAACAGTTGTTCTTCCTGGGACTTGATGATAACGATACAATAGTTAACAAAGGCCTGTGCAGTCCCGCTGACATCCTTCAGTTTGCGGTCGAAAAAAAACTAGCCCTTCGCCCTTATGATAAAGACATGATCGTTATGCTGCATGAAATTGAGTTCGAAAATCCGGTAGCTGGAATAACCTCTTCTAAAATTGAAAGTTCACTGGTAGTAAAAGGCGAAAATAGCCTGCATACTGCAATGGCAAAAACAGTTGGATTACCACTTGGCATTGCTGCAAAGCTGATTTTGAATGGAAAAATTAAAATGACAGGATTGCATATACCAACAGCCAGAGAAATATATGAACCTGTTTTGGCAGAACTGGAGGTTAATGATGTTGCTTTTATCGAAAAAAGAAACTAAGACAGGTTTGAGTCCATTATTTTTTGACGGTGCTTGTTCAGCTGTTGCCAATAGGTTATCCAAAGTACCAATGCCCCTAATCCGGTAAGTATTCCAAGTATTGGGATAATTGTTGTACAAACCAATACACAGTACCAGTAACCAGTAGTATACGTTGCACGGTTCTTAATGTCTTCCTGTATTTCGCCATCACCTATTCCGAGAAATGAAATTTCCTGCTGTGATTTATATTCATTACAGATAGAATCTGCAATACGGCTAACTACTGTAAACTGCCATATCCAGCCAAATAGTGGAATAAGCTGAAACCACACTTCACCGGGCTGCATCAGCCTGTTTTGTGGCTGTATGGCTTTCAATATACTTTGCTGCGCCAGTAGAAAAAATATGTAAGGAATAACCAACAGGATAAAGACAACCAGTATTGGAATCAGTAGTTTCCCAAAACTTAAATCATCCATCAGAAATTGTTTTTAAGAAGGGAAATTAATTCTTTTATTCCTTCTGTGGCTGGTTTCTCTAGCGTTACCAGGTTCCCATTGGAAGAAACGTATGGTATCTTTTTATCTAATACATAAACTGGAATTCCCGGCTGGGTATAATTTACCAAACCTGCAGCTGGGTATACTACCAGTGATGTACCGGCGACAACGAATATTTCAGCATCCCGAACAATAGGAATGGCTTTTTCAATCATGGGTACCGGTTCCTCAAACCAAACGATATGCGGCCGGAGCTGTGCCCCATCCTCTGCTACATCACCCAGCTTTATATCACCTTTTATTTCATATATGAGTGATTCATCTTTTTCACTCCGCATTTTAAAAATCTCTCCGTGCAGGTGAAGTATTCTGCTGGAACCGGCTCTTTCATGCAGATCGTCAATATTCTGGGTAATAATTGTGACATCAAAATCCTCTTCCAGTTCAGCCAGGCCGTAATGTGCATCGTTAGGTTGTGCATCAGCTACATTCTTTCGGCGCATATTGTAAAAATCCAACACCAGTTGCGGGTTCTTTCTCCAGGCCCTTGGCGTAGCAACTTCCGTTACATCATATCCCTCCCATAGTCCATCACTGTCACGAAAGGTTTTTAATCCGCTTTCAGCGCTGATACCGGCACCGGTAAGTACTACTAATTTCTTTTTTGACATTTATCAAAGATACTATGCCACTGAAATTTGTGGCATAGTATCAGGGCTGATTACTTCAACCGGGTAAACTGGATAACGGAACTGTCTTTGCTCAATAACTGTAAGCTGTCAGCAGTCAGTTGTACGACTTTGTACAACACACTTGTTGTATCAGCTGCGTTCTTTTTCCATTCAAGATTACTTTCCTTAGTCCATGTATAAAAGACGCTGTCCGCAATTGTAGAATCATTTAATGACCGGACAATATTCCCTTCTTTTGAAAATTCATACTGGTAATCTTTAAAAGTGGAATCATTTCCAGGTTGTGCATCTGTTTTCCATTTGCCGATAATAAGATCCTTTTTGATTTCAATGACAGGTTCAGTGCCGGCTTTCTTTTTTTTCAGTAAAAAGAAAACTCCTGCTCCGGCTGCTACTACAAGCAACCCGATGATTAAATTTTTCATGGCTATACTTTTTGGGTTAAAAATGTGAATCTGCTATTTATACCACATTACCCAAAAACGTAACCTTCGTGAAATGTTAAACGAAATCTTTCGGAGAGATGTGAATACTAATGTACTTGAATGGAATATACTTTATTTCTCCCCTGCCAATTCCATTACTAAATCCCATTCATTAGCAGTAACTGGTTGCACAGATAAGCGACCTAATCTTACCAGCGCCATATTGACCAAACGTTTATCAGCTTTTATTTGTGCAAGGCTGACTGGCTTTTTTAGTTTTTTATGCGGTTTAAAATCAACAGCTACCCAGGCTGCATCATCAGTAGTAGGATCTTGGTAGGCTTCTTTCACTACTTTGGCGATACCAACGATCTCCGTTCCCTCATTACTGTGATAAAAAAAAGCAAGGTCGCCTTTTTTCATAGCTCTTAGGTTGTTTCGGGCTGCATAGTTTCTTACACCGTCCCAGAAGGTCTGTTTATCCTTTTCGAATAGTTCCCAGGAATATTTGAACGGTTCAGACTTAATAAGCCAGTATGCCATACGTAAGAAGTTTGAATTTAGTTTTCAAAAATACAGGGTTGTGGAATAATAAAGTTCATCTTATAATAAATCTGAAAAACATAAGGTGGCGTATCTCTTCCGTATCAAACATTTTAAAACTATAAACCTAAAAAAATGAAATCACTTAAGTCCATTTGCCTCATGCTGATTGCTTCACTGACCTTCAATGCATCCTTTGCCCAAAATATGATGAATGAAAAAACGGTGGAAGTTGGTGGTGCACCTATGTATCCTTCGAAGAACATCGTAGAGAATGCCGTTAATTCAAAAGATCATACTACACTGGTGGCCGCTGTAAAAGCAGCTGGTTTAGTAGAAACATTACAGGGAACCGGGCCATTTACTGTTTTTGCTCCTACTAATGCAGCTTTTGACTTGTTACCCAAAGGAACAGTAGAAAACCTGGTGAAGCCGGAGAACAAGGCCAAACTTACTGGTATTCTTACCTACCATGTTGTTGGAGGACGCCTTGGTACAAAGGAATTAGATGAGTGGATCAAAAAAGGAAACGGAACTGCTGAATTAACAACCGTTTCCGGTGGTAAACTCTGGGTAATGAAAAAGAGTGGAAAATACATGCTGAAAGATGAAAACGGCGGCATGGCCACAGTAACTATCGGTAATGTGTACCAGAGTAATGGCGTAATACATGTGATTGATCATGTAGTGCTGCCCAAATAATAATCCAGTACTTGTTTTGTAATGAATGAAGCCGGCTGCTAGAATGCCGGCTTTGTTTTTACCAGCCGCTGGCTAAAACATCTGCCAGGTGCATGGTTTTTAAATTATATCCCTTTTGTCCGATATAACCCTGTAAATGCATCAGGCAGGAATAGTCAGTAGAGATAAGGTATTCTGCACCGGTAGCCAGTACATTTTCTACTTTTTGCTCCCCCATTCCTATTGAGATGGGTTCAAATTTAACCGCAAAGGTTCCGCCAAAGCCACAGCAGGTTTCCACATCATTCATTTCTACCAGTTCCAATCCTTTCACATTAGCCAAAAGCTTTCTCGGTTCTTTTTTAATTTTACATTCTCTAAGTCCGGCGCAACTATCATGATAGGTCGCTTTGCCATTCAATGAAGCGCCAACATTCTCTATATTCAATACATTGACCAAAAACTCTGAAAACTCAAAAATGCGTTTACCCAAATCTTTTACCTCGTTATGCACCGATGAATTATCAAATAGTTTGTTGTAATAATTTCGAACAAACCCTACGCAACTGGCACTGGGTCCAACAATGTAATCGGTTCCACTGAAATCTTTGATGAATTTGGAGCATACGGATTTGGCTTCATCCCAGTAGCCGGCATTAAACGCCGGTTGGCCGCAGCAGGTTTGTGATTCATTATAACTGACTGTGCAGCCAGCTTTTTCCAACACTTTTACCATGTTAAACGCCGTTTCCGGGCTTAACTGGTCAATAAAACAGGGTATGAAAAGCTGGACGTTCAATGGATTATTTTTTGAAAGACCTTACTAAAGAAATCATTTTTACAGCAGTAATAGCCGCTTCCTCACCTTTATGTCCGTGTTTACCACCGATGCGTTCCATGGCCTGTTCTTCATTGTTTACTGTCAGCACACCAAAAATTACCGGTACCGGCAATTGAAGGTTCAGTTGCAGCACTCCTTCTGTTACAGCTTTGCATACGTAATCAAAATGCGGTGTATCTCCTTTGATTACACAACCAAGGGCAATAAAAGCATCTGGCCTTATCTTCTTTCCGCTGTTTTCCCAAAAGGTTTTTATGGCAAAAGGAATTTCCATAGCACCCGGCACTGTCAGAACGAACGTTTTTTTAATGCCTTGCTTTTCTAGTTCTGCAATGGCACCCCGTTCCAATTGATCAACAATGGCGGCATTCCATTCCGTTTTCACCAAAACAATACAGGCATCCTTTTTCAGAATGCCTGCGTTATTGGTTAATAATTTACTGTTAGCTACGTCAGCCATAGATTATTTTTCTGTGCTGTAAACGCCCATTTGAGCCAGGTAGTTGTCAGCATCACGGCCCTGGTCAGAAGTAGGGTATTTTTCTTTTATCTCTTTGTAGAGCTCAATTGCACTCTTGGTATCATTCAAAACCCTTTGTGCCAAATAAGCGGCCATGAAAAGACTTTCAGGTGAGTTGAAGTCATCCTGAGGAAAATGATGGCCTGCTTTTTTATAATAATCAAAAGCTTCTTTATTCTTACCCATGTCGCCATAAGCGTCGGCGATAAGTTTATAAGCTCTTGCCTGAACAGGTTTTGAGCTGCTACTGAATTTTTTCAGGTGTTTAACCGCTTTTTCGTTTTCATTTAGTTTAATGTAACAAACACCTGCATAGTAATTAGCAAGATTAGCTGCATCAGTACCACTGTGCTTATCAATGACCTTCAGGAAACCTAAGTGCTGTCCGTCACCATTCAGCGCCAGGTTAACAGAGTCGATCCTGAAATACTCTTCAGCCTTGAACATTGCTTCTGCAGCTTTGGTTTCTTTTGGCTTTTTAAAGTAATTCTGGTACACATACCAGCCTCCTGCACCCAGGATAACAACAACACTGGCGATAGTAAGTACTTTACCATAACGGGTCCAAAAATCTTTGGCTTTGGCAATCACCACTTCGCTACTGTCCTGGTCCTGCACAACTTTCTTTTCTGACATAATTCAATTTCTATTTTACAAAAATGATTTACGAATTAATCTACAATGAACGGATAATTCTGGTCTACATATACATCTTTCAGCACTTCACTGTCATCCGGCCAGGGGCTTTCTTCTGCAAACTTCACCGATTCGACTACGATATCATCTACCCGCTTATTAATTACATCTATCTCTTCCTGTGTGGCAAATTTGTTATCCAGTATGGTTTTTAATACCTGCTGAATCGGGTCCTTACTTTTGTATTCGTCCACTTCTTCTTTGGTTCTGTATTTCTGCGGATCGCTGATTGAGTGCCCTTTATAGCGATATGTTTTAATTTCTAATAAAGACGGGCCGCCTTTTTCCCTGGCTCTTTTTACAGCCCTGCTTACCCCCTCATGTACTGCTTCCGCACTCATTCCATCAATGGTATCTGCCGGCATTTCGTAAGCATCGGCCAGTTTGTAAATGTCAATTACGTTAGAGGTCCTTTCTATTGAAGTGCCCATAGCATAATTGTTATTCTCACAGATAAAAATCACGGGTAGTTTCCAGAGCATGGCAAGATTGAAAGTCTCATGCAGCATACCCTGGCGGGCAGCGCCATCACCAAAGTAAGTGAGCACCACATTATCAGTACCCCGATATTGCTCGGCAAATGCCAAACCGGCCCCTGTTCCGATCTGTGCGCCAACTATACCATGGCCTCCATAAAAATTGGCTTCCTTGCCAAAAAAATGCATGCTTCCACCCTTGCCCTTGGCACAACCGGTGGCTTTGCCATACAATTCTGCCATACAACTGTTGACGGAAACACCTTTGGCAATAGCCAGCCCATGATCACGGTAAGCAGTAATAAAAAGATCTTCGGGGCGGGTAGCTGTCATACACCCGGCAGCAATGGCTTCCTGGCCAACGTAGGCATGGAAAAAGCCACGGATCTTACCGTCCATTTTGTACTTTTCTTCTGCCATCAGTTCAAACTGACGGATCAGCTGCATTAATTCGTACCAGTACAGGTAGGTTTCTTTAGAAAATTTGGTAGCCACCGGCTAAAAATTTGAGCCGCAAAAATAAGGGAAAGATGTCAATTTATCATATTCGGGGCCGGATTACAGATTTTTGATTATTACTCATTTATGGCTGGTTATATCCTCTTCGGGGTAGCCGCTTGTGTGTTGAGGTATCCCCACTATCTTGCAGCAATGCTACAGCTACAGCACATAACCCTTTACCAGTTTAAAAATTACCGCAGTAGCTCTTTCGATTTCAGCGAGAGGATTGTTGGAATCTGGGGTAAAAATGGTGTTGGAAAAACAAACTTGCTGGATGCTATTCATTACCTCTGCTTTACTAAAAGCTATTTTATCCGCCAGGATAATCAAAATGTACAACACGGCAGTGAAGGATTCAGGTTGGAAAGCCGGTTAAATTTAAATGACAAAACAGAGAAAACGGTATGTATACTCAGAGAAACCGGTAAAAAAGAATTTTCTGTCAACGATACGCAGTATGATAAGTTCTCAAAACATATTGGCCGGTACCCTTGTGTGGTGATAGCGCCGGATGATGCAGAATTGATTACAGGTGACAGCAAAGAAAGAAGAACATTTATAGATGCCTTGTTGAGCCAGGTGGATGAAGAATACCTGCGGCAACTTATTATTTATAAAAAAGTGCTTGATCAGCGCAATTCTCTGTTAAAAGGCTTTGCTGAAACTGGTAAAACAGATGTTGCGTTACTGGAGGTGTTAGACGATCAGTTAGCAAAAGCAGGAACCTATATTTTTGAAAAACGTAAATCTTTCATGATTTCTTTCTTACCTGTTGTGAAGCGTCTTTACCAGGATATTTCCCGCCAACCAGAAGATGTAACCCTTTTTTATGAAAGTGAATTGTTGCAGGCGACAATGGCAGAACTCTTGAAAATTAACAGGCAAAAAGATAGTTATGCACAACGTACAACATCGGGCATTCACCGGGATGACCTGGATATGCAACTGGGAGGTCAGCCCTTTAAGAACATTGCTTCGCAAGGCCAGCGTAAGAGCCTTTTGTTCGCACTGAAACTGGCTGAAATGGAAATTTTAAAAAAGGAAAAAGGGTTTGCTCCTCTCCTTTTATTGGATGATGTTTTTGAAAAGCTTGATGAAGAAAGGGTAAGCAATTTGCTGAATAAAGTTTGTATGGAAAATGACGGACAGGTATTTATTACAGATACTAACGGAGAAAGGCTTTCTTCCCACCTGGAACAATTAAAAGTAAAATACCAATTGATCAGTTTGTAACTTTGAACTATGGGTGAATATTCCATCAGTGAGGCCATGCAGCAATTTCTAAACAGCAGCCGGATCAAAGGCAGCATACAGGCCATACAAATAGAAGATGTTTGGGAAGAAATAATGGGCAAAACCATTGCAAGGTATACCGACAAACTTCAAATTATAGGAGACAAACTTATCATCACCACATCGGTAGCTCCCCTGAAAAATGAGCTTATTTACCAGAAAGAAAAAATAAAGCAACGGGTAAATGAAGCATTACAGCAGAAAGTGATAAATGAAGTGATCATTCATTAACACTAACTCATTGCACCCTTACCCTTGGGTCCACCACCCCGTAAAGAATATCAGCCAGTATATTTATAAGTATAAAGAATGAAGCCGAAATCAAAACGGATCCCATTACAACAGGATAATCCAGTTTCTCCAATGCATCCACTGTGACCTTACCAATTCCCTGCCAGCCAAAAATATACTCCACAAAGAAAGCTCCGGCCAGCAATTCGGCAAACCAACCGGTAATAGCCGTAATAACCGGGTTCAATGCGTTGCGTAATCCATGCTTCCAGATAACAGTCCTTTTACTCAACCCTTTTGCATAAGCTGTTCGAATGTAATCCTGGTCAAGTACATCCAGCATAGCGCTACGGGTCAATTGAGTGATGATGGCAAGTGGTCGGATACCCAGTGTAATAGCAGGCAACACCAGGTTTTGCAAGGTCAGTCTCCTGTTCCCTTCTTCATCTATCACAAACCAACTTCCGGCAATATGCAGGCCGGTAAGGTCACTTAATACAAAACCAAATAGATAGACCATAATAATGCCCATGAAAAACGAAGGGGCAGAAATTCCCACGATACTTGAAAATATAGCTGATGTATCCAACCAGGTATTTTGTTTTACTGCCGCCATTACACCCAAAGGAATCCCGATAAGCATGGCAATAAACATGGCTGCAATGGCCAGCATCAGTGTTCCCGGAAGCGCCTGCATTAGTATGGTCCAAACCTCCCTTTTGCTTTGATATGACTTTCGCAAGTAAGGAATTTTAAGGCCAATTTTTTTTTCTCCTCCTAAAAAAATACCTCTGAGTTTCTTTGAAGCTATTTCATTCTTGCTGTGAACACAAATGGGAGAAACATCATTCAGGTAAAAAATAAATTGTTTCCACTTTGGCTGATCGAGGTAAAGTTCTTTACGAATGTTCGCCTGTGTAGTTGAATCACCGGATTGTCCCATCACTAATCGTGACGGATCACCAAAGCCCTGAAAGAGGAAGAACACCAACATCACCACACCTAACAGTACCCCGATACCATAAAGTGTTTTTTTGATGATGAATTGCAGCATCCCTGTCAGTTTTGAATGATTGTAGAGTCTATGACAGTTGGTTCAGGCGCTGGAACAGTTACCGGTTGTGCCTGTAAAGGCACTTCATTAAGGTCATCTTTTATCTTTCCCATACTTTGTCCGCTATATTTGCTTAGTACCGTTCCCTTTTTTATCAAGTAAATGCAGGGGTTGCTCCTGGCGGCTGTCTGAATAGCTTTATAGTCACATTTATAGACTGTAATATCCTGGAAAGATGTGCCCTCTGTCAATTTTTCCTTATCGCCTGAAGCCGCAGTAATAATATAAGAAGGGATATTTTTATTCTTTGCTGTAGTATAAACTTTTTCAAACTCTTTCTTCCAGCCGGAACCGGCCTCCTCCACTTTTTCAATGAATAACAGCACTGCATAGGGCTGATCCAGTACATATTGCGCAGAGTCAACATTCGAGTCACCGGATAAAGCAAATCCTTTTATAGGCGGCTCATTGTTTTTGCCTTTTTTTACCACTTTATCATATCTTTTAACGAATTCGTATTTGTCTTTACTGAAATCTGCAGGAAATTTATCTGCAGTAAATTCGACCTCTTTTCCTTCTTTCTTGTACACAAAAGTTACTACAGTGCTGTCGGGTACCGCATTGGCCGGCATTTTCATCTTTTCAGTTATGTTGTTTCCTTTCTTGAAAGGCAGGCAATCCACAACAGGCAAATAAGTTAATGTGTACCATTGGAACCCAAAACTAAAGATGGTTACTGCCAGCATGAACCCAGTGCCCAACCTGTTTCCCAGGAGAGGCTTTATTTCATTTCGTTTCCAGAACAGAAAACTAATCATGATGGTGAGGACCACATCTTTCAGAAAAGAAGTTTTTGAAGTGATAGGAAGGCAATCACCAAAACAACCGCAATTGGTTGGCTTGCCGGTTACATACGTATAACCTGTCAGAAATGTGAAAAATATGATCAACAGTAATAATAACCAGCTGAATAATTTAATCCTCCAGCCCAATAACAAGGCAAACCCCGCAATGATTTCAAATGCATTCATCAGCACAGACATTAATAATGTCCATTCATTAAATCCATGAATGCCCCACACTTCAAAAAATTCCTGCATTTTGTAGCTGAGTCCATGCGGATCATTGGCTTTTACCAGTCCGGAGAAAATGAATAAAAAGCCAGTAATAATTCGGAAGAAAGTAATAGTTCCCTTCATATCACATTAATATTAATGCAAAAACCGCATAGTTAATGATGTCATGGTAATTGGCATCAATTCCCTCGCTTATAATTGTTTTCCCGTCATTGCTCAGGATTTGCCGGATACGTTGCAACTTCATCAGAATAAGATCGGTGAAGCTTTCCTGGCTCATACTTCTCCAGGCTTCGCCATAGTCATGGTTTTTATCCTGCATCAGTGACCTGGCAGTGATAATATGTTTGTCGTATAAAGCAGATACTTCATCAATATTCATTTCTTCCTGTGCATCTGCCGGCAATTGCAGCTGAATTAATCCGATCACAGCATAGTTAATGATGCCTTTAAATTCAGTGGCAATACCATCAGAAACTTTCTGTTCACCTTTTTCCTGGATGGTGCGGATTCGTTGTGCTTTGATAAAGATCTGGTCAACGATTGAAATCGTTCGGAGTACCCGCCAGGCAGTTCCATAGTCTTTAGCCTTTTTTAAAAATATCTCTTTGGAGTCTGCTACTACCCGGTCATATTGCTGATTGGTCGTCGTCATAATAATGATGAAGTTCCTGGAATTTGTTGCCTGATGGCTTTAATTGCTGTCAATGTATCTTAGCATCAAAAATAACGAACTAAGGCTAATGTTTACCCTGAATTGTAAAGGAAGATTATTGGTGCTGGATAAGCCAGTTGTAATGGGAATCATCAATGCCACACCTGATTCCTTTTATTCCGGAAGCCGTTACACCGGCATTGATGCCATTCTTGACGTAGCAGAAAAAATGCTCACTGATGGCGCCACTATTTTAGATATAGGGGGACAGAGCAGCAGGCCGGGCAGTAAGCCAATCTCTGCGGATGAAGAAATAAATAGAGTGATCAGACCCATTGAAGCTATCACAAAGAGATTTCCTGATGCTTTTATTTCTGTTGATACCTATTATTCAATTGTAGCAAAGGAAGCGGTACATGCCGGTGCAGCAATCGTAAATGACATTAGTGCCGGGAAACTGGATGACCTGATGATACCGGTCGTTTCATCCTTGCAGGTTCCTTATATCCTGATGCATATGCAGGGAACTCCGCAAATAATGCAAAAGGCGCCGCAGTATGAGAATATTTGCAAGGAAGTACTGGACTTTTTTATAAAAAGGGTGAATGAAATTCGGGCGGCCGGTATAACTGATATCATCATTGACCCGGGCTTTGGATTTGGTAAAACTATCGGGCACAATTTCCAATTACTTAAAAACTTTTCTCTTTTTAAGATGCTGAACCTTCCTTTGTTGGCCGGCCTCTCCAGAAAGTCCACTATTTACAAAACACTTGATATTTTGCCAGAAGATTCATTGAATGGTACAACCGTATTGAATACGATTAGCTTACTAAACGGGGCAAGTATTCTCAGAGTGCATGATGTAAAAGAAGCCGTACAAGCAATAAAGCTATTCGCTGCCTACCTGGAAGTATGAAACAAAAAAGCCTTGCCCGGGGCAAAGCTTTTTTGCAAGACATTGCAATCATCTCCTTAACCTAATAATTGCATTGAAAGTTTCATAATTCTACGGACTAATATGAGGCAAAGCAAAAAGTACGGTCTGATTTCAAGGGTATTTTGTTTTCAGGGTGCGGACGGGTTTAATCAGATTCTGGACTAAAAACGGGGCCACTCAAATTACCCATCCATTGTTGGATACGAAGTTGAGAAATAATCTTATTATCTGCATCATTTATTTCCTTGAGTCGTATCAATTTTTTGTTCCTGTTGCTTCCTTAATTCATCCATTTCTGCCCTGGTTGGTGCTTTGTCATCCACTTTTGTAACTTTAATATCGAAGATCAGATGTTCATATGGCTTGATGCCGGAACGGGGATCAGGACTTGGGCCGTAGGCCAGCATAGACGGAATATAAACTTTTGCCTCACCACCGAGTTTCAAAAATTTTACTCCTTCATCAAAGCCTTTGATCATCTGCCCTGAACCAACAACAAACTGGAGTGGCTGCACATGGTTAAATGCCGGATCGGTATTACTGTCGAATTTTTTGCCGGAGAAACTGGTGCCGGTGTAATCTACTGATACAAACTTACCTGAATCAATCGGATTGCCTGTACCAGGATTGATTATTTGAACCCATGCCCCTGAAGGAGTCTTTTCTGCTTTAATTCCTTTTTCCTTCAAGAATTTATCCAGGAAATTGATTTCCTTATTTACAAACGCTTCATTCTCTTTTTGTTCATCGGCTTTTGCTGCAGAATCTGTCTGAAATATCTTCAGGATTTTAACCGTAGTAACTATCCTGTCACCTTTCTTAAGACTTGGCGGTACTCCCATTGGCGATCTTTTCAAAAAAGTATCAACCATCTGAATGGTTACGAGGCTGTCACCAAGATTGAGCTTGGTCCACAGCTCAGATATATCATAAGGTTCAAGATACTGTGTAATGGGTATATATGCAGGAATTCCACCATCGGTAGTAAACGCTACACTGTCCTTTATTTTCCTGGTAAAACTAACTTTCACAAAATTGCCATGAACGATACGCTGGGTATCACCACTTCTGTAGATCTTATAAGGCATACCGCCTGCTGTTTTCTGGTAATTAGTTTTTCCACAGCCGGCAATTAATACGGTAAATAGAACAACAATTGAGATTCCTGTCTTCATTTTTCTTTTAGTATTTATGCTTTTATTGTAAAATATTTTCATTCTCTTTCAAAGCTTCCATAAAGCGCTTTACTGTCTTTTCCAGTGAATCACTGCTGCGGCCTCCGGCTGCATTATAATGCCCGCCACCTTCAAAATACTTTCTGGCAAAAGTATTACAGTCAAAATCACCCTTGCTCCGGAAGCTCCATTTTCTTTCTTCATCCCTGTCTATGACCAGCGCCACCAATTTTATACCCTGGATGCTTTGCGGAAAGTTGACGAGTCCTTCTGTATCACCTGTTTTTATTTGGTATTTGATGAGGTCGCTTTTGGGGATGGCTATCAGTACTGTATTGTATTCATAAAAAACTTCCATTCTATGCAAGAGTACATGGCCTACAAAGCGGAGACGGTTCTCCAAAAAATTATCAAATAATTTGTCATGAACAGGTCCGTGATTGAGGCCTTTTGATTTCAGATCCGCTACCAGTTTATGCACACCCTGGTGGGCTGATGAAAAACGAAAAGAGCCGGTATCACCTACAATTCCTGCATAAAGGCACTCACTTATTTCTTCATTGATTTTATCACCATTACCTGATTCAGTAATAAAATCATAGATCATTTCACAGGTAGAACTCTTTGATACATCACTCCTCCCATAATCAAAAGAGGCTACATCAGGCTCCTGGTGATGGTCAATGAGGATTTTTGTACAGGTAAGCTCTTTCAGCTTTTCTGTCATCGTTTTCGTCCGGTGGAAAATATTGAAATCAAGACAGAATAACCATTCAGCCTCATCCAAAATGGTGTTAGCTTTTTGTCTGTTCATTTCATAGTCAACCACTTCCTTAACACCTGGCATCCAGTCAACCCAACCAGCCCAGTTGGTGGGAGAAATAACAGTAACGGAATGACCTAAATCTAACAGAAAATTACGCAAGGCCAGTGAGGAGCCCATCGCATCAGCATCAGGCTTCTGGTGGGTGGTTATCACCACTTTTTTAGGTTCTGTCAACAGGGGGAAAAATTGCTCTAGTGGTTTCATAAAACGGCTGCGAAGATAGGCTATCTGCAGTTTAGAAAAAGTAGTTGAATGAATTTACAGTTATCAAGGATCGCTTTCATGAGTAATTAACAATTAGTCGCCGAAAACTGACCAAGTTTCCATTACCTTTGCGGCCGAAAAAAACAAATTATGGGCAATCGTACTTTTACAATGATCAAACCGGATGCTTTTAAAAATGGGCATGCTGGTGCTATTCTTGACAGGATTTTACAGGAAGGGTACAACATCAAAGCTTTGAAGATGACTAAGCTTACTCCTGAAAAAGCCGCTGAGTTTTATGCAATTCACAAAGAAAGACCTTTTTTTAAAGAACTGGTTGAGTTCATGTGCCAGGGTCCAATCATAGCTGCTATTCTTGAAAAAGATAATGCTGTTGAGGATTTTCGTAAACTGATTGGTGCAACAGATCCGGCTAAAGCTGAAGAAGGTACTATTCGTAAATTATATGCAGCATCAGTTGGTGAAAATGCTGTACACGGAAGTGACAGTGATGAGAACGCAATAATTGAAGGAAACTTTATGTTTTCTGTCTTAGAGCAATTCTAAACGAAAACGAATCACAAAATAGCCAGTTCATTGAACTGGCTATTTCTTAATACCTGGTTTTGATCGTTACGGTTGATATGTCACCGTTGTATTTAAAACTGGCTCTTTTAAAAGAAGGAGGTCCAAATGCCCCTGTAACGTTATTTGAGAATCCATAACCTTCTTTTGGTATACCCAAACCGTTTGTATTCATTTTTTGATCACTGTTCTCATCATGTAAAATGGCAACGGCATATTGACCGGGCTGTATATCATTGAATACGATTGTTGCTTTTCTTTCGTTGACCCCCAATTTTGCTTTGCGAACAGCTTTTTCCGCCTGGTCAGGAAAACCATTCCCATCTTTATATAAACTAACCAGCACATACCCGTTACTATTTCGAAGCCCGGTGACTTCAACTTTAATTCCCTTTACCGGTTGTTTATAGGCCGTAAGAGAAAAAAGACAAATAAGGACAACTAGAAATCTCATAACAGTCAATATTAATCATAATGAGTAAAATAAAAAAGGCTTCGATTGAAGCCCTTTACTTTAATTAAGGTTCCATCTCCTCATCATCGCTGTTGCTGAACGGCTGTTTCTTTGACGATTCCACATCTCGAAAGAGGTAAAGTTTCTTTTAGTTTTACTGGTTTCTTTTTTCTCACAAGCTACGGTTTCACTAATTTGACTCTTTAGTTCCTTTTTAATAACATCGCTGATCCAAATTTTCTTTGGAATAATTTCATTGCTCATTTTCAACTCCTTTTTATTGGTTAAGATTCGTCAATAAAACAATAACAAAGAATTCTTGGCCTGGTTCATAATGGAATGAAACCTATGTATAAAGCATTGTTAAAATAAAGGATCGATAAGTCTATTTAATGACTGTCGGTGCTCCTTCCGAGGCCCAGGTGGCAAATATTTCGCTTACTTTCCATGTTTTGCCAGCATATAGCCGGGGCCTTGCAATGATGTAGTCAATGAAATCGATCACATCTTTTTGCTTGCATTCAGTCATTACAGATAATACCCGTTTCCCTTTGAACGAGCCACTCGTAATTTCCTTATTCATTGAAGGATCGTTTTCTAGAAAGTAATTACCGGTAAATCTTATATCTGCTATCACTGAATCAAGAAGTTTTTCTTCATCATTCGTTGTCCATTTATTGAAAATAAGATACCGGTCATAGAACGGTTCTTCGTACACTGATTGTAAACGGATAAAATGTCCCGCTAGTTTTGCTGCCTGTCCATAGTGAATATTGGATTTATCCATCAAAGTATAAAGAAGATCTCCTCCTTTGAGAGGCACCCCGCTTTTATTTTCGGTGATGGCAAAATAGTGGTAATTGTCTTTTATCAAATGACATCGGCCATAACCCTTACTTGCCGTATCACTGTGCCTTGTTTCATAAACTCCTTTTATCACCCCCAATTGTTTTTCCTTCAAAACGACTCCATCCGGCATTTCCAGTTGTACGATCTTAATACTGTCGTTACCGTCAACAATATAACTGGTGATTGGAAAGGCACGGAGCCATTGATCTTTTTGTGCACATGCTACTACTGACAAGAGGCTTATGAAAGATAACAGCTTAACTCGCAGAAACATAGTTTAAATTTTGATCTAACCTATTTACAAATATTGATACCAGCATACCCTAAAGCTGGTATTTATGGTAATAACTGCTTGCTACAGAGAGGTTATATTTGCCTGATGCTAACGAATGGTTGTGTATAAAGGACACAATCAGAACAAAACCCTACTTTTGCTGTTCATAATTAATAATGGAAAAGAAAGTAACTAAAATCGGAGTTATGACATCCGGTGGAGATTCCCCCGGGATGAACGCAGCCATCAGGGCTGTGGTCAGAACAGGACTTTACCACGGCCTTGAGGTTTATGGAATTATGAGGGGTTACCAGGGATTGATTGAAGATGATATAAGTAAAATGGAATCCAGGTCTGTAGCTAATATTATACAGCGGGGCGGTACTATTTTGAAGACGGCCAGAAGCAAAGAATTCATGGAATATGAAGGCCGGAAAAAAGCGTACGATAACCTTAGGAAACGAGGCATTGACGGGTTAGTGATCATTGGCGGTGACGGTTCTTTCCGCGGTGCTGTAAAATTCAGCCAGGAATTTGATATTCCTTGTGTAGGAATTGCCGGTACAATCGATAAAGATATCCTGGGAACTGATTTTACTATCGGATTTGATACGGCAGTCAATACGGCTGTTGAGGCCATTGATAAAGTGAGAGATACGATGGATGCCCACGACAGGATATTCATCATTGAGGTAATGGGTCGTGATGCCGGTTATATTGCCCTGCACAGTGGAATTGCCACCGGAGCAGAAAACATTCTTATACCTGAACGTAAAACAGATATTCAGGATATCATTGCTTCGCTGAAAGAAAAAGAACGCCGGAAAAAGATGGTCAACCTGATTGTGGTAGCTGAAGGTGATGACTTTGGAGGTGCCAATGAAGTACAAAAAGTGTTACGGGAAAATTTACCCAAGGCTGAAATAAGGGTCTGCATATTAGGTCATATTCAGCGGGGAGGTTCGCCGAGTTGTATTGACAGGTTAATAGCCAGTCGTATGGGTTATCATGCTGTTGAAAGTCTGATAGAAGGACGTCACAACATTTTTGTCGGTATACAAAACAACAAGATGAATTATATGCCGCTTGAAAATGCGGTTAAGAATAAGGGTAAAGTCAGTGACGAATGGATGAAAATTGTCAAGATACTGGCAAGCTGACCTTTTTTATAATACTTACACCTGATAATATGAGCAAGAATATTGAAAAATATTTGCATAAAGACTTTGATAATGAAGCCGGCCGCAAACATGCTTTTAAAAGAACAAAAATTGTAGCAACGGTTGGCCCAGCATGCGACACCTATGAGAAACTTCTGGAACTAGTTAAGGCTGGAGTAAACGTTTTCAGACTTAACTTTTCGCATGGTAGTCATGAAGACAAAATCAAGATTATAGAATATATACGGCAGATCAATCGGAAGGAGCCGTATAATATTGCCATTTTGGCTGATCTGCAGGGTCCTAAACTCAGGGTTGGAGATCTTGAAAATGGTTCATTAGAAATAAATGAAGGTGATATTCTCACCTTCACCAATGAAAAAGTAGTAGGTAACAAAGAAAGAATATATGTCTCCTACCCTAACCTGCACCAGGATGTAAAGGTTGGTGAGAAAATATTGATTGATGATGGCAAACTGGAAGTGATTGTAAAAGAAATTACTGCCAAAAAGGAGGTTAAGGTTGAAGTTTTGCTGGGGGGAATGCTTTATCCCAAAAAAGGAGTAAACCTTCCCGACACACATATCTCCCTTCCTTCAATGACGGAAAAGGATCTTACCGATCTTGATTTTATCCTCCAGAATAAAATTGATTGGGTAGCCCTCTCCTTTGTCAGGCATCCGGATGATATAATTGACCTGAAAGAACGTATATCCAAAGCTGGGTGCCTTTCAAAAGTAATCGCAAAAATTGAGATGCCCGGCGCTATTAAAAACCTTCGTGACATCATTGTAGAAAGCGATGGCGTAATGATTGCACGGGGCGATCTTGGCGTTGAACTACCTATTGAAGAAGTTCCCCTGATTCAAAAAGATATTATTAAGAAATGTCTGCACAGGGCGAAGCCTGTAATTGTGGCCACCCAGATGATGGAAAGCATGATTGACAGAACCAAACCCAACCGAAGTGAAATTACAGATGTAGCCAATGCCGTTTTGGAAGGCGCCGATGCTGTAATGCTTAGCGGTGAAACCGCAACGGGTAAATATCCAAAGCTGGTGGTGGAGACAATGACGAAAATAATTTTGGAAATTGAGGAAAAGGCATACGATTACGACAGAGAAGAATTATTAAAACCGCAACCCAAATCCCCTTCATTTCTCAGTGACGCATTATGTTATAATGCAGGCAAACTGGCCGTAGATGTAAATGCTGATGCACTGATTGGTATGACACAAAGCGGCTATACTGGATTTATGCTCAGCAGCTACAGGCCAAAGGCACCGCTTTATATTTTCACCAAAGAAAGGTCATTGGTGAATCAACTGAGCTTAAGCTGGGGTGTAAGAGCTTTTTACTATGACGAAGAAGATAGCCTGGATGATATTATCTCCGACCAGATAGATATTTTGAAAGAAAGAGGATTTCTCAATAAAGGTGATACCGTTGTAAGTACTGGAAGTACACCGGTTCATTTACACCTGCCGACAAACGTATTAAAAATTACAACGGTGGAATGATAGTTCATAGCCGCTTAATGCGGATATTTCTAAAGCATACTTCATCTCCATGATCCTGCAGGCCAATGCGGCCCTTTTTATAGGTGCCAAATCCCGGCATATTTTTGAATTTACTACCAGCTACCAGTTTTCGCCAACTGTCATCCCAAACTGTGGTTGACACTACATTTTCGCCATTGAGGTAAAGATCAAGTTTACCATTAACACATTTTACCTCTGCAAGGTTCCATTCGCCATAAGGCCTGGTTGTTTCTTTTGAGCAAGATATCAGATCATAAAGATCGCCGGATCGGTGCTTAATGATTTTCGCATCCGGGTGGCCATTATTATCCAGTACCTGCATTTCCGGGCCGGTTTCCCAAGGCCAGTTGTATTTTGATTTATCCTCATGAATGTAAAAGATGATGCCGCTGTTACCATTTTTAGCAATCTTCCACTCCAGTTTCAGGTGAAAGTTTTCAAATTCCTCATCAGAAACGATGTCTCCGCCATTCTTTATTTGCCAGTTTTCTTTTTCTGAAGTATCGAGATATAAATAGCCATCTCTCACTCTCCATGCGGAACCTACTGCCTGTCCGCCATATTTATGCCAGCCTTTAGTTGTTTTTCCATCAAACAGTAATAGCCAGCCTTCATTTTTTTCATCACTGGTTAATACATTTTCTCTGCCAGTTGAATGTTTTGAACCTGAACAGGCAAAAAGTAAAATTGTTGTTGATATCAATAGCGAAAGTCGCAACCCTTTATTCATTTGAGATTTTATTAATCAAGTCCTAAAATACTACGATTCAGTTTATCATTCTTTGCAGTTGCTGCAAAATCATCAAAAGCCTTATCCGTTACCCGAATAATATGATTAGTAATAAAAGCAGCACCTTCCCTTGCGCCGTCTTCAGGATGTTTAATGCAACACTCCCACTCCATAACTGCCCATCCTGAATAATCGTACTGTGTCAGCTTGCTGAATATTGTTTTGAAATCCACTTGTCCGTCACCGGGTGAACGATAACGGCCTGCCCTGTCAGCCCATCCCTGGTAACCACCAAATGTTCCTTGCTTACCACTTGAGTTGAACTCAGCATCTTTTACATGAAATGCCTTTATACGTTCATGATAAAAATCGATGTATTGAATATAATCCAGTTGCTGGAGCACAAAATGCGAAGGATCATATAACAAACAAGCCCTGGAATGATTATTTACTTCTTTTAAAAACATTTCATAAGTAATGCCATCAAACAAATCCTCACCCGGATGTATTTCATAGCAGACATCCACACCACACTCATCGAAATAATTCAATATAGGGAGCCATCTTTTTGCCAGTTCTTTAAAACCCTCTTCCACTAACCCCGCAGGCCGTTGCGGCCAGGGATGAAAGGTATGCCACAACAAAGCTCCACTGAAAGTGGGATGTGCTGTCAAGCCCAGGTTCTGCGAAGCTTTTGCGCCATATTTCACCTGCTGAATGGCCCATGCTGTTCTTTCTTTTGCATTCCCCCTGACATTTTCAGGTGCAAAACCGTCAAACATGGTGTCATAAGCCGGATGCACCGCTACCAGCTGACCTTGTAAATGTGTTGACAGTTCAGATATTTCTAAACCGCATTCATTTACTATCCCTTTTATTTCATCTGCATACGTTTTACTTTCGGCTGTTTTTTTCAAATCAATGCAACGGGAATCCCATGTAGGGATTTGTACTGCTTTATAACCAAGGGCCTCTGCCCATAAACAGATAGAACGTAGATTATTAAAAGGTGCATTATCGCCCATGAATTGTGCTAAAAAAATCCCCGGGCCCTTTATTGTAGTCATAATAGTAGTTACTGGTTTATTTCAATCCACTTTATATTGCTTTTCCCGCTTTCAATTATTTTTTCTATAAATAACATTCCTCTGACTCCTTCTTCTATGCCGGGAAAATCTTCCCATTCCTGTTTTGATTCTGTACCGTTGATTCGGGCTTTAGTATATAAAGCAAAATTGCGGTAGTGATTAGCAAAAGCCTCTAAATAACCTTCCGGATGTCCTGCAGGCACTCTTGAATTATGTGAAGCGTAGCTGCTCACATAACCGGTACCGGTTCTCCAGACTTCAGCAGGTTTATCCAGCCATTTTACTAATAGACTATTTGCATCTCCCTGTTTCCATTCTATACCACCTTTTTCTCCATATACTCGTATTTTAATATTGTTTTCTTCACCGGCAGCTACCTGGGTAGCAAACAATACTCCGCTGGCACCATTTTCAAAATTTAGCAAAACAGCTCCGTCATCATCGAGCTTTCTTCCTTCCACAATTGAATTTATATCAGCACAAATCTTTACAACTTTCAGCCCTGTTACATATTCGGCAAGATTGAAAGCATGAGTGCCTATATCGCCCATGGCACCCGCAATTCCACTTTTAGAAGGATCTGTTCGCCAAGAAGCCTGCTTGTGTTCTGCGCCTTCAAGATAAGTGCTTAGCCAGCCTTGCGGGTATTCCACATACACTTTTCTGATTTTGCCGAATTTACCACTGGCTATTTGCTGCCTTGCCTCCTTCACCATCGGATAACCAGTGTAGGTATGTGTAAGACAAAATATCTTTCCTGATTTGGCAACTACTTCTTTTAGCTGTAGCGCTTCCGACAGGTCAAAGGTCATGGGCTTATCCAGTACCACATGAAAACCGTTTTCCAGTGCCAGTTTTGCAGGTTCAAAGTGAAGGTGATTAGGGGTGACAATACTGACGAAATCCATTCTTTCAGCAGCCGGAAGCTCAGCTTCGCTTTTTATCATTTCTTTATACGAACTGTAAACCCTGTTGCTTTGCAGATACAGCATCTCACCGGCTTGTTTTGATTTTTCAGGGTCACTGCTAAAAGTACCACATACCAATTCAATTTCACCATCCATGCTGGCAGCGATACGGTGCACAGCACCAATAAAAGCACCCGGCCCTCCTCCGATCATTCCCATCCTTAATTTTCTGTTCTGCATTGCAAACGTTTGATATTAACAACAACAGTAATACTGCCTCAGTAAATCGATTTTTACAGCAAAAATGTGTGTTTAAAAATAGTACATTTAGTTTTTCAACGTATTTTTCAAAACTAACAAATCAATCAACAGCTTGCACATGAAATTGACTACCCGCTTCCAGTTATCGGCTATGATGTTCATGAATTTTTTTATCTGGGGTATCTGGTTTGTAACTATGGGAACTTACCTGGGATCTAAATTAGCAGCAGATGGTGTACAGATCGGATTAGCATATGGCACCCAATCGTTGGGGGCCATCATTGCACCTTTTATCATAGGCCTTATCGCTGACCGGTATTTTTCTGCACAAAAAATTTTAGGAGTACTGCATATAGCGGGGGCCGGTTTAATGTACTACTTGTCAACAATTGACAATTTTTCCTCCTTCTATCCTGTATTATTAGCCTACATGGTAATATACATGCCTACGCTGGCATTGGTGAATGCTATTTCATTTAGACAAATGCATAATCCTGAAAAGGAGTTTTCTTTTATCCGGGTTTGGGGTACTATTGGATGGATTGTGGCAGGTTTGCTGATTGGATGGCTTGCGCTGGAGAAAAAGAGCTCCTTGCAAAATACTTTTCTGATATCAGCCATTGTTTCGGCAGCTCTCGGATTGTTTAGTTTTTCCTTGCCCAACACCCCGCCTCCAAAGGCAGGCACTAAAGCCAGCTTAGGAGAAATTTTAGGGCTTGATGCCTTAGGATTATTGAAAGACAGGAACTTTCTTGTTTTTTTTCTTGCATCCATGCTTATTTGTATTCCGCTTGCATTCTACTACCAGGAAACAAATATTTTTTTGAATGAAGCAGGCGTTGAAAATGCGGCAGGGAAAATGACGATGGGCCAGATGAGTGAAACACTTTTCCTGTTCCTGATGCCGTTGTTCTTTATAAGACTTGGGGTAAAGAAAATGCTGCTGATAGGAATGTTGGCCTGGGTGATCCGCTATCTCTGTTTTGGATTTGGTGATGCGGGCAGCGGTGTCTGGCTTTTGTATGCAGGTATAATTTTACATGGCATCTGTTATGATTTCTTCTTTGTAACAGGCCAGATTTATACCGACCAAAGAGCTGGTGAAAAGATTCGTTCTTCTGCGCAGGGAATGATTACACTGGCTACCTATGGTGTGGGAATGCTGATTGGTTTCTGGTTCGCCGGCTATATTGCTGAATATTTCAAAACTGCTGATGGCCATAATTGGAAAAATATCTGGATGGTGCCTGCGGCAATTGCTGGTGTAATTATGCTTCTGTTTATGTTGCTTTTCAGGGACCCAAAAAACAATCAGTCAAAGTAATTTTTCAAAAATGAATTCAAACAAGAAATCAAGACGGGATATATTGAAACAATTAGCTGTTGGTTCAGCGGCTGTTGCTGCTATGCCAACTTTTAGTTCTTTTAATTTTCCGGGTGAAGATGTTAAACTCAAAGGCAATATCAACCACTCTGTTTGTGCCTGGACCTATAGCTCACTTTCGTTAGAAGAGTTATGTATAACCGTTAAAAAGATCGGTTTTTCTGCTATTGATTTGCTTGCTCCCAAAGATTGGCCAACTGTACAGAAACATAGTATAACCTGTTCCATGTGTTATACTGCCGGAAAGATCAGCTTAACAGAAGGATGGAACCGAAAAGAAAACCATTCCTGGCTGGTAAAAGATTTTGAAGAAGCTATTCCACTTGTAAGTAAGGCAGGCTATAAAAACCTGATTTGCTTTAGCGGTAACCGTAAAGGAATGGATGATGAAACAGGTTTGAAAAATTGTACAGAAGGTTTAAAACAGGTAATGGCACTTGCAGAAAAGCACAACGTCATTATTCAAATGGAGCTATTTAACAGCAAAGTGGATCATAAAGATTATATGGCTGATAAAAGTACCTGGGGTGTAGAATTGTGTAAAAGAATCGGTTCGCCAAATTTCAAACTGCTCTATGACATCTACCACATGCAGATCAATGAAGGTGATGTAATAAGAACAATAAGAGATAATCACACCTGGTTTGGACATTATCATACTGCCGGAGTACCGGGAAGACATGAAATAGATGAGTCGCAGGAACTCTTCTACCCTGCTATTATGCAGGCAATTGCCGCAACGGGTTATAAAGGCTATGTAGCGCAGGAATTCATTCCTTCAGCTAAAGAAAACAAAGACAAGGTTTCAGCTTTGAAAAAGGCAATTAAAATTTGTGATGTATAAAAAGAGATAATTACCAGTAATATTAAATCAGAAAATATATTATGCCAGATAATCAGTTCGATGCTATTGTAATCGGTTCCGGTATTAGCGGAGGATGGGCCGCCAAGGAGCTGACTGAGAAAGGTCTTAAAGTGATCATGCTGGAAAGAGGAAGGAATATCGAACATATCAAAGGGTATGTAAATGCCATGAAAGAGTCCTGGGAGTTTCCGCACCGGGGTAGCCGTACTCAGCAAATGATCAAAGATTACCCGGTTTTAAAACGAGATTATCCGTTAAATGAAACTGTTCTAGATTATTGGTGCAAAGATTCAGAGCATCCTTATACTGAAGTCAAGCGGTTTGACTGGTATCGTGGTTACCATGTGGGCGGACGTTCGCTGATGTGGGGCCGGCAGAGCTATCGTTTTAATAAATGGGATTTTGAAGCGAACGCCAAAGAAGGTATTGCTGTTGACTGGCCAATCAGGTATGATGACCTTGCTCCCTGGTATAGTTATGTAGAACGATTTGCCGGTATCCAGGGTAGCAAAGAAGGACTTGACGTATTGCCGGATGGTGAGTTTATGCCTGCTATGGAGTTGAACTGTGTCGAGAAAGAAGTGAAGAAAAGAATGGAAGCACATTACAAGGGAAGCCGTCACCTGATCATCGGTCGCAGTGCCAATATTACACAGCCACATTATGCAAGAACAAACTGCCAGTACCGAAACCGTTGTTGGCGGGGATGTCCTTTCGGTGGTTATTTCAGTACGCAGTCTTCTACCCTGCCGGCCGCAATGAATACAGGAAAACTAACGTTAAGGCCTTTTTCTATTGTAACAAAAATTCTTTACGATAAAGATCAAAAAAAAGCCACCGGTGTCGAAGTGCTGGATGCAGAAACCAATCAAACATATGAGTATAAGGCAAAGATTGTTTTTGTATGTGCCTCATCTCTAAATTCTACATGGATATTGATGAATTCTGCAACAGATATCTGGCCGGATGGATTAGGAAGCAGCAGCGGTGAACTCGGACATAATGTGATGGATCATCATTTCCGTTGCGGAGCCGGCGGAACTGTAGAGGGCTTTAGTGATAAATATGTTTACGGCAGACGACCTACCGGCATTTACATTCCCCGTTTTCGCAATATTTACAATGATAAAAGAGGTTACCTGAGAGGATTTGGTTACCAGGGCGGTGCCGGCCGTGGCCGCGGTGTGGAAGTGGCAGAGCTTACTATTGGTGCTGACCTGAAAGAAGCCCTTAGCGTTCCTTCGGATAATTGGGGCTTTGGAATTACAGCTTTTGGTGAAATGTTGCCTTATCATGAAAACAAGATAACACTGGACAAAGACAAAAAAGATAAATGGGGCTTGCCTGTTCTTTCCTTTGACGTCGAAATAAAAGAAAACGAAAGGAAAATGCGGAAGGATATGATAAATGATGCCAAAGAAATGCTGGAAGCCGCCGGTGTAAAAAATGTAAAGGAAAATGACTGGGGTTATCATGTGGGTATGGGTATTCACGAAATGGGTACTGCCCGAATGGGGAGAGACCCGAAAACCTCAGTGCTTAATGGAAATAACCAGGTATGGGATGCAATGAATGTTTTTGTAACGGATGGGGCTTGTATGACTTCAGCTTCCTGCGTTAATCCATCACTGACCTATATGGCTATTACGGCAAGAGCTGCTGATTTTGCAGTGAATGAACTTAAAAAAGGAAATTTATAATGGACCGCAGAGAACTACTAAAAATGATTGCCTTGGTAACCGGGGGTACTGTTATTGGCGGTGAACTATTCCTTTCCGGATGTAAAGTGGCAGATAAACCTTTGGTTAATTTTACAGAGGACATCATTGCCCTTTTGGATGAAGTCGGCGAAACCATTATCCCTGCAACTGAAACACCCGGGGCAAAAGCAGCGGAGGTTGGCAAATTCATGAAAGTAATGGTGACAGATTGTTATACGGAAAAACAACAAGCTGTTTTTATGCAAGGGATTAAAGACCTGGACGAAGCCTGCAAAAAGTCACAGGGTAAAACATTTCTGGAATGTAATGCCGGACAACGTCATGAGTTCCTGGTAAGCCTTGAAAAAGAAGCAAAGGAATTCAATGAAAAAAGGGACAAAACAGACGAACTACGAAAAAAAGAACATGAGAAAAAGAATGAAGGGCTTGCATGGAAAGACCAGAAAGAGTTTGAAGGAACACCGTCTCATTATTACACGATGATGAAACAATTAACACTGTTCGGCTTTTTTTCATCCAAAACGGGTATGACCAAAACACTTAGACATGTTCCTTCTCCCGGCAGATATGAAGGATCAGCTGCCTATACAAAAGGAGAAAAAGCATGGGCTGAGTAATTATAGTTTTTAATAATCAGTATATGAAATACAACAGAAGAGATTTTATAAGGCTTACAGGTGGTTTAAGTACAGGGTTCGCTTTTAGCACATCAGCCTCTCTTTCACTTTTTAAGGGTTGTGATGCAGGGCCTGATAAATTGAATGAATTTGGTATTCAGTTATACACTTTGCGTACGGATATGCCCAAAGACGCAGCCGGTATTTTAAAACAGCTGGCTGGATTTGGTTATAAGGAAATTGAAAGTTACGAAGGCCCGCAGGGAATGTTTTGGGGAATGGGCCATACCGGATTCAAAAAATATATGGATGAGCTGGGAATGAAATTGATTGCGTCTCACTGCGACATTAATAAGGATTTTGAAAAGAAAGTGGATGAAGCTGCTGCCATTGGCATGAAGTACCTTATTTGTCCCTGGCTGGGGGCGCAAAAGTCATTAGATGATTATAAGCGGCATGCAGAAACTTTCAATAAAAAGGGTGAGTTGTGTAAGAAAGGTGGATTACGGTTTGCTTATCATAACCATGATTATACCTTTAAATCACAGGAAGGAAAGCTGCCACAGGATGTACTGATGATTGAAACTGACCCATCTTTAGTTGATTTTGAACTTGATATTTACTGGCTGGTAACAGCAGGTGAAAATCCGGAAGCATGGTTTAAAAAATATTCCAACCGTTTTAGGCTTTGCCATGTCAAAGACCGAAGTAAAACACCGGTTGCAGATAATGGCAAAAATTCTGTTGACCTGGGAACAGGCAGCATCAACTGGAAAAAAGTATTGAAAACAGCCAAAGAAAACGGAATGCAACATTTTGTAGTGGAACAGGAAGCTTATCCTTACGGAACACCGCTGGAAGCTGCAAAGGCGGATGCTGAGTATATGAAGAATCTACGAATCTAGACTTAAGATAAAGCCATCCTTAATGCTTTTACTTCATCAGGGTTGATTGAATTATTAGTGTAACTTTCTGCAGAATCCTTAAAAGAAGGATGCACAAAACTCATTTTACTTTGTTCCTTACCCCTTAGAGAAGAATGAAACTCAGTACAACCTGTTTTTTCTGCCAGCATTTTAATATTGTCAGCCCTTAAACCACTACCGGGCATGATTATAATTCTGTTATCGGCAGCTTTATTTAATACAGCAATTAATTCCACCCCTTCGTTGACAGTTGGTTGCTGACCAGAAGTAAGAATTCTCTCACACCCAATTTCAATTAGTTGTTCCAATGCATCAAAAGGATCTTTACATCGGTCAAATGCCCTGTGAAAAGTTACACCCAAAGGATAAGCTGCTTCAACCAGTTTTGCTGTTCTGGCTATATCAATACTCCCATCTATATTCAGGAGCCCAATCACCACTCCGTCACAGCCAAGCTGTTTGCAAAGTTTTATATCCTCCAGCATAATCTCATATTCATCTTTTGAATAAAGAAAATCACCACCCCTTGGCCTGATGATGGGGTATAATTGAACCGAAAATGCTTTCCTGCATTTTTTGATAGTTGCAAAAGATGCTGTAGTTCCGCCTTCAGCAAGATTGGCACAAAGCTCTATCCTGTCAGCCCCACCTTCCACAGCGGACTTTGTTGTTACAAAATCAGATGTAGCAATTTCGATTATGTAAGACATAGGCTTCTTTAGCGTTTAGAAAATCCCTTTAAAGGATTATGGGTACCAGCTCTTCGCATCAATCACCTTTGTTCCTTCTTTGGTGGTTGCACAATAATTGAAACCTTTTTGAATAGCAAATGCACCATGTTGTCCTTTATTATTAATAGCAAGGAATCCAACCTGTACTTCTTTTGCCTGGCGTCCTTTATTTTTTACAATTCTTCTGATGGCTTCTTTACAAGCAAGCTCTGGAGATAAGCCACGACGCATTGCCTCTACCACCGTATGTGCACCGCATATCTTAACTACTTCCTCACCTACACCGGTTGCGGATGCGGCACCTACTTCATTGTCTACAAACAACCCGGCTCCAATAATAGGAGAATCTCCTACCCTGCCATGCATTTTAAATGCCATTCCGCTGGTGGTGCAGGCTCCTCCCAGGTTGCCATGAGTATCCATTGCCACCATACCAATTGTATCATGATTTAGTAAAGCAACCGGCCATGGATAGTCATCTTTCTTCTTTTTTTCCTTTTCTATCTTCTCCTCCAGTTCCTTAATTGTGCGCATTGGATCGTAACTGGATTTTTTCAACCATTCTTTCCATGCCTTTTCACTTTGTTCGGTTAGGAGGTTCTCTTTTTTGAATCCTTGTTCAAGGGCAAACTGTAAAGCCCCGTCCCCAACCAATTGGACATGGGGTGTTGTTTCCATCACCAATCTTGCCACCAGCACCGGATGCATGATATGTTCAAGGGCCATCACACTGCCGCAGTTTCCTTTTTCATCCATTACACAGCTGTCCAATGTAACTTTTCCATCCCTGTCAGGTAAACCACCATAGCCGACACTGTTATCAGTAGGGTCTGCTTCGGGTACCTGTACGCCTTTTACCACCGCATCAAGGGCTCTGCCGCCGGTACCAAGTATTTCCCAGGCTGAAGCATTAGCCTTAATATTAGGCGCCCAGGTAGATATAACAATAGGCTTACCCTTTACACCGGGTTGTTCAGCCAATTCAGCACCAAGCTGAGCCGCCAGGATACCTGCAGTTCCGAATGCCGATGTTTCTATAAACTTTCTCCTGTTAATCATTGTTTTAAGTTGGCGAAGTCGAAATTAATGGTTTCAGGTTCATTTGACCCAGAATTAATTAACATTCTCTGAATAAGAAATATTTGATGTTTAAACATTGAATTATTAATTTTACACCCTAAACACACACTAAATATGAAAATTGAGATCATTTCAGGAAGCCCCAGAGCAGCAAGTGTTACTAAGAGAGTTGCGCTTCATTTAAAAAACTGGTTGAGCCAAAATACAATACACGAAGTGGATATTATTGATATGAAAGACTGGAATATTCCACCGGTTCAGTCTGTATGGGTAGCCCCTGATAAGGCTCCACTGGACTTTCAACCACTAGCAGAAAGAATATTTAATGCAGATGCTTATATATTGGTAACTCCGGAATATAATGGCAGTTACTCCCCTGCCATGAAAAATATGTTGGATCATTTTCCTAAGCGGTTGCACAAGCCATTTGGTGTTGTTACAGCATCACCGGGTGCTATGGGTGGTATGAGGGCTTCACAGCAATTGCAACAATTGATTCCTGCTCTATTCGGAATTGCTTCTCCGCATATGCTGATTACACCTGCAGTGGATAAGAAATTCAGTCCTGACGGCGATCTGTTGGATGAAAGCTTTCAGCAGGCTGTGCATACTTTTATAACGGAGTTTCTCTGGCTCGCTGAAAAATTAGTTACTGAAGAGGTAACAGCTTAAAAAATTAGATATATGAAAGCGATTTTACATAAAGCAAATACAAGGGGCCATGCTAATCATGGTTGGTTGGATTCGTATCATACTTTCAGTTTTGCAGGATATCATAATCCTGAGAGAGTTCCTTTCGGTGTTTTAAGGGTGTTGAATGATGATACTGTTGCCGGTGGCATGGGTTTTGGCACCCACCCGCATGATAATATGGAGATCATTTCTATTCCCACCTTTGGCGATTTAGAACACCAGGACAGTATGGGTAACAAGCAAGTGATACGTCAGGGTGATGTACAGATAATGAGTGCCGGAACGGGCATTCAGCATTCTGAAAAGAACAAGAACCATGACAAGGAAGTAAAATTCTTTCAGATATGGGTTTTTCCCAATAAAAGAAATGTGGAGCCTCGCTACGACCAGCAGAGTTTTACTGAAGCAGATAAGCATAATAAACTATTAACAGTTGTATCTCCAATTGGAACCAATGATGGTGGCGTTAAAATTCACCAGGACGCCTGGTTCAGCCTGGGAAGACTGGATAAAGACTTTTTGACCACTTATACTTTGAGAAATAAAAATAATGGCGTCTATGCTTTTGTAATTGAAGGAGATATTACAGTAAATGGACAATCACTTAACAGAAGAGATGGTCTTGCCATTTCAGAAACAGAACAGTTAACCATCAAGGCTGACAGTGATGCTGATGTTTTATTAATGGAAGTCCCTCTGCTAAAATAAAAGGAGTTCAAAATGGCAACTAAAAAATCTATCGAGTATATCATTTCTCCGCCTGCCCCGCATATGGTCGGTGATGGTTTCCGTGTTCACAGTTTTTTTCCGGGTGGCAGATTGATTGATAAAAAAAGAATGAGCCCATTTTTCATGCTGGATTATGGCTCAAAGATTGATTTTTCACCTTCTGATGAACCGAGAGGTGTTGGTGTACATCCGCATGCCGGTTTTGAAACCGTTACCATTGCCTATCATGGCAAAATTGCCCATCACGACAGTGCCGGCAACAGCGGAGTGATCGGAGAAGGTGATGTACAATGGATGACTGCTGGTTCGGGGCTTTTGCATAAAGAATACCATGAAGAAAATTTCAGCAAGGCCGGTGGCCCTTTTCAGATGGTACAACTATGGGTCAATCTTCCCGCTGAACATAAAAAAACAAAACCAAAATACCAGGAGATCACAAACGCATTGATGGGGAGGGCTTACCTCGATGATGCTGAGAGCCATATTGAAGTGATTGCGGGTGACTATAATGGAACCAAAGGCCCCGCTTATACCTTCACTCCTATACAAGTTTACAATGCAAAGCTTAAAAAAGGAGTTTCGGCAACACTAACATTTCCTGGTTACTATAATACAGGCTTGCTGGTAATAGAAGGTAAGGTGAATATGAATGAAAGCCCTGTACAGGCCGATCATTTCGTTTTATTCAAAAACGATGGAGAAGAAATAATAATAGAAGCTGAAGAAGATGCAATTGTCCTGGTATTATCAGGTGAGCCAATTAATGAGCCTATTGCAGCTTACGGTCCATTTCTAATGAATACATGGGCCGAAGTAGAACAGGCTATACAAGATGTGAATGCAGGTAAATTCGGAGTGCTGGAGGAGTGAGGAGTCATTAGTTAATAGTCAATAGCTGAGGGTTACTACAGACTGTTAACTAACGACTGAATTTTGTTTCTTTTCAATAAACTGGATTAAGCTCTTACGGGCATTCTGTTGAATTTTCCTTTTCATCCACCCCATCCAGCCAAATAATTGACCTTTCCAACCCAACGCCTGTCCAGCCCAGGTGCTTAACCGGAAAGCATCGCTGTGTTCAATGATCTTTCCGTCTTTCAGTTTCATAAATGCTTTAATGCGGTTGACTACTCTTTTGCCTGTTTTAGAAAACGTATAGTTGGCAACCCAATTACAAGTAGCATACTCATCATCCAGCAACTGAATGTTGGAAAAAGTCAGCGAGAAGTCCTTTGCATTTGTACAAAGCATCTCCCACATATATTTAACCTCATCTCCTCTTAGTAAGCCAAAAACAGGATCACTAAAAATTATATCATCATTATAACAGCTATTCATAGCTGCATGATCTAACTGTTGAAATGAAGTATAGAACTTGCTGATAATATCTGCATTTGTTTGCATAAAACTGGTTGAGGTGAACAGAGAATCAGTAAATTTAGTCTTTCAAAATAATTTACATGCGAAAAATACTTTTCCTCTGCATTTATCTGTTTTTCTCTATTAGTCTATTTGCACAAACCGACCAGGATTCATTATGGATCAGGGCGAACTACACAAAGACAGAGCAATATATCACCATGCGGGATGGTATAAAGCTTTTTACCACTATTTATTCGCCAAACGATAAAAGTGAAAAGCACCCGATATTGATGAACCGTACGCCCTACTCCTGTGCGCCTTACGGAAAAGACTTCAGTGCCCGGTTATGGAGTACTCACTGGAAATATTATTGCAGGGAGAATTATATTATCGTTATCCAGGATGTCCGCGGTCGCTGGATGAGTGAAGGAGAATTTGTGGATGTCCGTCCATTTAATAAAGCGAAAAAAGGAAACGAAATTGATGAAGCAAGTGATACCTATGACGCTATTGATTGGCTGGTTAAAAACTGGCCCGGCAATAATGGAAATGTTGGTGCCTTTGGCATCTCCTACCCCGGCTTCTACTCAACTATGGCTGCAGCATCAGGTCACCCGGCGCTGAAAGCTGTAAGTCCACAGGCACCGGTTACAGATTGGTTCATTGGTGATGATTTTCATCATAATGGTGCTTTCTTCCAAATGGATGGATTTAGTTTTTATTCAGGTTTTGGTAAACCAAGGCCAAAGCCCACAACAGTTGGTTCTCGTGGGTTTGAGTTTCCAATAAGAGATAATTATAAGTTTTACCTCGAAAATCCTCCGTCAAAGCTGATGGAATTGATGAGAGACAGTGTACAGTTCTGGAAAGATCTCTATGCTCATCCTAACTATGATGATTGGTGGAAAGCAAGAAATGCCCGCAACGCTATGTTCAATATTAAACCTGCTATGCTTGTTGTCGGAGGTTTATTTGATGCAGAAGATTGCTGGGGTGCATGGAATTTGTACAAGTCAGTCGAAAAACAAAACCCCGGAATTCATAATAAGATTGTGATGGGGCCCTGGAGTCATGGCCAATGGAGTACCAGGGATGGGAGTTACCTCGGTAATATCCGTTTCAACAGTAATACAGCTTTCTGGTACCAGAATAATATCGAGTTACCCTTTTTCAACTATTACCTGAAAGGTAAAGGTGAAGATCCCAATCTCGCAGAAGCAACCGTATTTTTTACTGGTGAAAACCAATGGAAAAAGCTTTCACAATGGCCAGCTGCCAATGCAGCCAGGGATATTTACCTCGCCCCTGACGGGGCTTTGTCATGGAATTTGACAACTTATGTAAAAACAGGAAGTTTTTCTGAATACATAAGCGACCCGGCTCATCCTGTGCCTTATACAGAAGATGTGCATTTCAGGCGTACAAGAGAATATATGACAGATGACCAGCGGTTTGCCTCAAGAAGGGCGGATGTATTGACTTTTCAAACTTATCCTTTGGAACAAGACCTTACCCTCGCCGGTCCCGTTATTGCCAACCTGAAAGTAAGTATCAGTGGAACAGATGCTGATTTTGTAGTGAAAGTGATTGATGTTTTTCCTGATGATTTCAGGTATCCCGGAGCTGCTCAATCTACAAGCCGTACCGTCGGCGGTGATTATCCTATGGATGGTTACCAGATGCTGGTAAGAGGTGAAATAATGCGGGGCAAATTCAGAGAGAGTTTTGAACATCCAGTTCCTTTCAAACCCGGAAAAATTGAGACAGTAAAATTTGAGCTGCCGGATGTGGCTCATACTTTTAAAAAAGGGCATCGCCTGATGATACAAGTTCAAAGCAGTTGGTTTCCGCTGGCTGACCGGAATCCACAGCAATTCATGAATATCTACGAAGCCAAACCATCAGATTATAAAAAAGCCACCATACGCATTCATCATGATGGCAGTAATGTCTCTTCTATTAATCTACCCATCTTGAATAAATAAGGACTATGCGAACAACGAAACTTTTCTTCATTGCTATACTCATTCATGCCAAAGTTTTTGCACAAGACAGGCAGCTGAACCTGATTCCCTGGCCCGTTGAAGTGAAACAAGAAGCCGGTACATATGTACTAAAGAATACAATGACAGTTTCCACTGCTTCTACGGCAATTGGATGGAAAACACTTTTTCCTTACCTGAGAGATGAAATGAAAAGGCAATTTGGCATTACACTGACAGAAGCTGAAAAAGGAAAGACAGGTGATATTGATTTCTTTTTAAAAAGGATGCCGACTTCGGGCAAACCAGCTTATACACTTGATGTTGACAATTATGGAATAAAGATCAACAGCAATTTTGATGAACCGGCTTTTCATGCAGTACAAACCTTATTTCAGTTGATTACTGTTGATCAGAAAGGAAAAAAGGAGCTGCCTTATGTGCATATTTTCGATCATGCCCGGTTCAACTACCGGGGTATGCATTTTGATGTGTGCCGTCACTTCTTTCCTGTTTCATATGTAAAAAAATATATTGACTACCTCGCTTATCATAAACTGAATACTTTTCACTGGCACCTGACAGATGACCAGGGCTGGCGGATTGAAATTAAAAAATACCCGGAGCTGACAAAGGTGGGCGCATGGAGAAACGGTACGATAATAGGCCGCTACCCCGGTACAACGAACGATAATATCCGCTATGGCGGATATTACACACAGGAAGAAATTAAGGAAGTGGTGCAATATGCCAAAGAACGTTTTGTTGAAGTAATACCGGAAATAGAAATGCCAGGACATGGCAGTGCAGCTATTGCCGCTTATCCATGGCTGAGCTGTTTTCCGGAAAAACCTACCACTGTGCCGGCAAATATGATTTCACAAAAAAGTGCGGATGAACAAAAAAACGGCCGAATAAAATTAGTCCAGGAAACATGGGGAGTGTTTGATGATGTGTTTTGCGCCGGCAATGATTCCACTTTTATTTTTTTACAAAATGTAGTTGATGAAGTAATTGAATTATTTCCTTCCGGTTATTTTCATATTGGCGGAGATGAATGTCCGAAAACGCATTGGAAACAATGCCCCAAATGCCAGCAACGGATGAAGGAGAACAACCTGAAAGATGAACATGAACTGCAAAGCTGGTTTGTACAAAAAATGGAGAAATACCTGAATAGCAAACGCAAAACACTCATTGGCTGGGATGAAATACTCGAAGGAGGTCTTGCACCTAATGCTGTTGTAATGAGCTGGCGGGGTGAAACGGGTGGAATTGAAGCAGCCAAACAAAAGCATAAGGTGATTATGACTCCCGGTAACCCTGTGTATTTTGATCACTCACAAAGTGAGAATGAAGACAGTGTGACCATTGGCGGTTATAACCCTATTGAAAAAGTGTATGCCTATGAGCCGATACCGGCTGCATTGAACGAAGAAGAGGGCAAGTATGTGCTTGGCGCCCAGGCCAACCTGTGGACAGAGTATATTAAGAATACGAAGAAGGTTGAGTACATGCTCTTTCCCCGAATGGCTGCCCTTAGCGAGGTTTTATGGAGTACGAAAGAAAACAAGGATTGGAAAGATTTTGAAAGAAGATTGGTTAATCAATATAAAAGATATGAGAAATGGGGGGCTAATTATAGTAAGGCTTATTATGACATAAAAAGTACCATATTGCCCGGAGAGAAAGATGATCATGTTTTATGGAAACTGGAGTCAAAACAGAAAGACATCACCATAAAATACATTACCCACTATGCAGGAAGGCCATATCCTTCCACTTTTTCTGAGGGCATTACTTATGAGTTGCCGGTAAAGGTAAACTCAACAAAATTGGTCGCCGCAATTGTAATGAAGGGAAATAAGGCTATAAGTAATCCGGTTTATGAAACATTTCATTTCAGCAAAGCAACCGGCAAAAAAATAACGCTTACTACTCCCCCATCAAAAAGTTATCCTGGTGACGGCGCTTTTACATTAGTTAATGGAGTACAGAATGAAAAGGGCCTGGCCAAACGAAATGAATTTCTCGGTTTCAGCGGTGCCGATTGTGAGGCGATCATTGACTTGGGTAAAGAAGAGAAAATTTCAACTGTTACAGTACATACCCTCCATCAGAAAAGCAGCTGGATATGGAGACCGTTAACCGCTGAAGTGCATACTTCAACCGATGGATCTAAGTACGAGTTTGCGGGCCTTACTGATGATTTTAATGTCACTATAAAGGGGCTGGAGAAAGGAAAAATGAAACTCAGTTTTGAAAAAAAAGAGGCAAGATTTGTAAAAATAATTGTCAAATGCTGGGAAGAAATTCCGGCCGGAGAACCGGGAGCTGGTAAAAGGCCCTGGCTTTTTATAGATGAAATTGAGCTTAATTAACGCAAAAAACAGCATAAACCTGCATAAACCTTCAGTTTTAATGGCTACCTTTACCAAACAAACCAACAATATGGCGAAAAGAACTAATGCAATGGATCTTTCCGACAGTTTTGAAAAGATACCGGTTAGAATATTTCATTCTTCCAAAGAAGGGTCTGTCTTTGTTGCCCGGCAGATAGCCGATTTCATTCGGGAAAAACAAAAGAAAAAAGAGAAATGCGTATTAGGTCTTGCTACAGGCTCTACTCCTAAATCTTTGTATGCCGAGTTGGTACGTCTTCACCGGGAAGAAAAACTGAGTTTTAAAAACGTCATCACCTTTAACCTGGATGAATATTACCCGATAGATAATAATGCCTTGCAGAGCTACAACCGGTTTATGAAAAACCAGTTATTTGACCATATCGATATTGACCCCAAAAATATTCATATACCCAATGGTGAGATAAAAAAGGAGGACATAAAAGAACATTGCCGCCAATATGAAAAAATGATCAAAGATGCCGGCGGAATAGATCTGCAGATACTGGGAATTGGTAACAACGGGCATATTGGTTTCAATGAGCCCGGTTCCGGTATTTATTCCAAAACAAGATTGATTACGTTAGATAACTCTACCCGTATTGCCAATGCATATGAGTTCGCCAATATCTCACAGGTACCAAGGCTGGCTATAACCATGGGCATCAGCACTATTTTACAATCGAAAAAAATTATTTTGATGGCATGGGGCACTGCCAAAGCTCCTGTAATCAAAAAGGCTGTGGAGGATGATGATACAGAACAAGTGCCTGCTTCTCTTCTGCAAAACCACGATGATGTAACATTTGTTGTGGATGAATCCGCTGCTGCGGAATTGACCCGTAATAAATCACCCTGGCTGACCGGCGATTGTGAATGGACGCCAAAAATGATCAAGAAAGCAGTGGTGAATATGGCGCTGAAATTGAAAAAACCTGTTTTAAGCCTTACCAACAGTGATTATAATGAATATGGCCTTAGCGACCTGCTGGTGGAAAAAGGTGATGCGTATGAAATAAACCTGCAGGTGTATTACCTTTTGAGGGATTCAATCACTGGCTGGCCTGGTGGTAAACCAGATTCACATATGCCAAACCACCCGGAAAGGTCAGCTCCATATCCCAAAAGAGTAGTTCTTTTCTCGCCACATCCTGATGATGATATCATCAGCATGGGCGGTACTTTTCAGCGTTTACATGACCAGGGACATAATGTGCATGTTGCTTATCAAACGAGTGGTAACATAGCAGTCACAGACGAATTTGTAACAAGATTTCTTGACTTTGCAGTTGGCTTTGAAGAGATAGCAGGCATTGATACCAAAAAATCGGGAAAAATATTGGACGATGCAAGAAGGTTTATTGCCCGCAAAAAATCAAACCAGGTAGATACACCGGCCATACGTTCTATTAAGGGACTGATCCGTCGATGCGAAGCAAGGGCCACCTGCCGCTATGTCGGCATAAAAGAAGAAAATATCCATTTTCAGAACCTTCCTTTCTATGAAACTGGTACGATAGAGAAAAAACCCATGAGTGAAAAGGATGTGAAGCAGACCATGGAGTTGCTGCGAAAAATAAAACCACAGCAGGTCTATTGTGCAGGTGATTTTGCCGACCCGCATGGAACACATATTGTATGTTTCAATGTAGTATTAGAAGCTTTAAAGCGGATTAAAAAAGAAGTAGAAGGATCTTCAAATTATGAGTGGGTCAATGATTGCTGGCTTTGGTTATACAAGGGGGCATGGCAAGAATGGAATATCGAAGAAATTGAAATGGCTATCCCGATGAGCCCGGACCAGGTATTGAAAAAGCGTTTCGGTATTTTCATTCACCAGTCACAAAAAGATATGGTTCCTTTCCAGGGCAGCGATTCAAGAGAGTTTTGGCAAAGAGCTGAAGAAAGGAATGCAGGAACTGCTAATCTTTATGCTGACCTTGGATTAACACATTATGCCGCAATGGAAGCATTTGTGAGGTGGCAATATTGATGAATTTTCATTGTTTCTCCTTAAATTTATTCTTACAAAAACTTTTAAACTATGTCGATATTCAAATCGAGCAATCCTGTAATGCAGGATAAGACTTACCAGGGTACAATCCTTGAAGGAATTAGTACCGGAGAGGAAATGAGCATGAAAGGTACCATGAACAAGTTCGGAGTAATGATCATGTTAATGATAGGTTCTACCCTCTTTGCATGGAGCCAGTTTTACAAAGGCAGTGATCCAAAACCGTTGATGATGATCGGTGTTTTCGGAGGTTTGGCACTGGCACTGGTGATGGCGTTTAAAATGAAATGGGCCAGCTTTCTTGCCCCTGCTTATGCAATATTAGAAGGTTTGTTTGTAGGATCAATTTCTGCTATATATGATTATGCCTACCCGGGATTGCCCATGCAGGCAGTTGCACTTACCTTATTGGTAACCTTGATTATGTTCCTGATTTACCGTTACAAGATTATAAAAGTCACCAGCAAATTAAGAACAGTTATTGTGGTAGCTACCTCAGCAGTTGCAATATTTTACCTTATTCAGTGGCTTACTTATGCTATTGGCGGTTCTGCAATAGCTTATAATTTCACTAATTCTGCTACACCCATTAGTATTGGATTTTCCATATTAATGGTTATCCTGGCTTCATTTAACCTGCTGCTGAACTTTGATACTGTTGAAAAAGGAGTAGAAATGAGGGCACCAAAATACATGGAATGGTACAGCGCTTTCGGCCTGATGGTTACTGTGGTTTGGTTATACCTTGAAATACTGCGTTTATTGTCAAAATTCCAAAGAAACTAATTCTAAAGACCTATCATAAAAAAAGCCTCTCTGCTGAGAGGCTTTTTTTATCGTGATCCGGACAGGATTCAAACCTGTGACCTACTGCTTAGAAGGCAGTTGCTCTATTCAGCTGAGCTACCGGACCTTTTAAAGAGCGGCAAAGATAATTTTTTTTAGCTTGCAGCCAAAGGATAAATGAAATGGATGTAAAGATCGAGTCCTCCTGGAAGGAAATATTAAAAGATGAATTTTCAAAGCCCTATTTTCAGCAAGCAGTATTGCATATTAAAACAGAAAAATCACAGGGAAAAGTCATTTATCCGCCCGGCCCTTATATTTTCAACGCTTTTAATACAACGCCTGTTGATAATGTAAAGGTGGTAATACTCGGACAGGATCCTTACCACGGTCCCGGGCAGGCACATGGCCTTTGCTTCTCGGTGCAAAATGGAGTCCCCCCTCCCCCTTCCCTTATCAATATTTTTAAGGAGTTGCATGAAGATATTGGTGTTGAAATACCCAACCACGGCAATCTGACACACTGGGCTGAGCAAGGAGTCTTTTTATTAAATGCTTCGCTTACAGTAAGGGCCGGTGAACCAATGAGCCATGCTAAAATTGGCTGGGCCACTTTTACTGATACCGTTATCAGAAAAATTTCAGACCTGAAAGATCATGTCGTTTTTATGCTGTGGGGAAAATTCGCCCAGGAAAAAAAAGTACTTATTGATGAAACTAAACACTTTGTATTAAAAGCTGCTCACCCTTCACCACTTTCAGCTCATGCTGGCTTTCTGGGGTGCAGACATTTTTCAAAAGCTAATGAATGGCTAATAAGCAAGGGTATCGATCCTGTAGACTGGAAATTATAAATCAAATTCAGGGAGTATGAAACTGCTAAAAGATATATTCGGAAGGTTTTGGGCATTTTGGGGCATCATCAGCTTCATTATTACTTTCTTGATCTTCTACATACCATCCATGATCACCTGGTTGCTCCCTGAGCCAAAAGGGCAAAAAATATTTATTGATATAGCACGGCTTTGGATGAGCATCTGGCTGAGACTGGTAGGCTGCCCGGTAAAGATCAAGGGCCGTGAATATTTTGAAAAAGGCAAAAGTTATATCGTAACCTGTAATCATAACTCATTGATGGATGTTCCGCTTTCATCTCCATTTATTCCGGGAGCAAACAAAACAATTGCCAAAACATCTTTTGTCAAAGTACCGGTTTTCGGTTTTTATTATATGAAGGGGGCGGTTCTCGTTGACCGAAAAAGCGAAAAGAGCCGTAAGGAGAGTTTTGAAAAAATGAAGCAGGTGCTAAAGAAAGGAATGCATATGTGTATTTACCCGGAAGGTACCCGTAACCGAACCAACGAACCATTAAAAAAATTTTATGACGGGGCTTTCAAACTGGCAACGGATACCGGCACAAGCATCATCCCTGCCATAATCCTTAATACAAGAAAGGCAGTACCGGTACAAAAAAGTTTTTATTTCCTGCCGCATAAACTGGAAATGCATTTCTTGCCACCTGTTGGCGTTGAAAGTAAAACAACAGATGAACTTCGTGAAGAAATTTTCTTGATCATGAAAAACTATTACCTGCAGCACCAGCATTAAAAATTGGTGAAAAACCTGCTTCTGTTGATACGTAAATCCTGCAACACAGCCGCTTTCGGACTAATGGAGAAACTGAATGAACGATAAAGGCCGATCGGCGTTACGTTTATCGACATCTGCCAGCAGTGCATCTCCCGGTTAATGCTCATCGAAAAAGTCTGTATTTCTTTGGTATCAAAATCATAATTGCCTTGTGCTGAGAAATTCCATTTTGGTGTAAGATTAAAGCTTCCGTTAAAGTTTAGACCCGAAGAAAAGTCCTTTTCAAAATTAACAAGGTCGGCACTCAGCCTTGTGGTAAATGAAATTGAATAACCCAGTGTAACCTGCCAGGGGATATTGAAATCAACAAAATCACCGGGATTCTGCTGCATATAATCCAATAATCTTCTTTGGTCGCCAGCCAGCGAAGGATCGCTTAATAATTCCTCTTGTTGTTTTTTTCGTAATTCGTCTTTTTTAGGATCTTTTGGTTTGCTCTTGAAACTGGTGTTTACAGACACACTACCATAGGTAAGCCTTCCTAATTTGAACTTGCCACCCTGCCAGGCATACTTGTTTATATTTCGGCCATATTTATCTGTCTGATAAGGATCCAATACTGTCTGAGCATTGATTTGTATCTTATCAAATAAAGTTGACCGCAGGTAAATACTAAAAGCATCCAGCTTTAAAGAATCACGGAGAAAGTTATAACCAGTTGAAAAACCATAACCATCGATCAGCTTAACTTTCTTGATTGCATTTTCACCGGTATCCTTCTTTGAACGCATTTTCATTTCCAGGTTATTATCCAACTGGAAACCGACACCCCCTGTTTTTCCTTCTCCGTAACCAGCGTACAGGGCTCCTTCAAAAACACTAAAGCGTTGTGTGACTCCTGTAGCAACCGTATCTGTGTAAAAGAATTTCCTGGACAGATCCGGCTTATAGTTCAGACTGAAGGTAGGTCTTATCACATGGCGTATCGCTACAATCCTCGACTTTTTAAACTGGTAGGTTCCGAATATGGCCGTATTAAAGCTCAGCGAAAATTGAGCCTGGTGATCCATGAAAAAACCTTTGGTGATGGATGTATCCACTTTTTGTGTTGCTGTATTCCATCTGCGTCTGAATTTTTGTGCGATCCAAACCTGTGAATAAGAAAACCCCGGTGAAACGATCACTGCACCGCCCAATATCGGAGGCAGGGCCAGCGTAACAGGAAAACTATGCTGTGCACCCCATTGCAATGTATCAATCAGGTTTTTTAGTTTAAAAGCAGTATCATAAAAAGAAACCTGGTTTCTGAAATTTCCATTGTAAGCAACACCAAGCTTTTCATACCATTTCGCAGTACCAGTTGCATTTTTTTTCTGGAATGGATACAATGTGTTTACGGCAAATCCTGCATCCGGTAAACTAATGTTGATCAGTCTTGTCCGGTTGTTTTGATTATGATTGGCACTTATTGTAAGATTATACGGCTTCCCTGCCCAGGATTTGGAATAGGCAATCGATGAGCTCATTTGGTTCTGAAAGTTCAGTTGCACATTATTTGGTATCAGCTGGTTGAATTTGGTAGACCCGGCATTTACACTGGCGGAGAAAGTAGTTCCGGGACGGGCACGGCTGTCAACTGAGTGTGTCCAGTTGACCATATAACTTTTGTTCTTTAAATAGTCTGGATCTCCTTTGAAGTTAAACCGGGTTGATTGTACGCTAAGATTGAAAGCTCCGTTATATCGGTATCTTTTCCTGTAAGAAGGATTTACATTGGCTGACCAGCCGCCATAAGAGTAAATATTTCCGTATACTTTTACATCCCAGTAGTCGCTGAGTACTTTGTAATAACCCAGCCCTTCTAAACCTAATCCAAATTGCTCATTTGTCGCAAATCTTGGCGGTAGCAAACCGGAATGTCTTCCCTGGCTTAGCGGATAAAAACCAAATGGTAAATAAATAGGAACAGGTACACCTTCAAATTCAGGATGTGCCGGACCTGATACAGCCAGTTTTTGATTGATCACTTTCATCTGGGGAGTCACAAATGCAAAATGCGGATCATCGAGCAGGCAGGTAGTAAACCTTGCTCTTTTGATAAAGGTTGTGTTCTCACTCACCTTTTTAGCCACCTCTCCGATAACTAAAAATTCACCTTGCTGTGTATAAGTATTCTTAGTAAGGCCTACTTGTGTTTTGAAATTGTAGCGGATTGTATCGCTGGTAAACTCACTTTCTCCGCTTTTAAAATGGGCGGTTTCTGTTACAACACCTGTACTGTCTTTCGAATTCACAGCCGTTACAACCTGCGTTGCCTGGTCCACTTCAACTTTAGGGGCGGTAAGTGTTATATCCTTGTATTCTGTTTTTGTCTTTCCGTAAAGAATTATTTTTTTATCCTGTATTAATACAACTGCAGAATCTGCAGCTTCATATTTCAATGGAGCCTCAAGCGAATCTTTGGACAGTTTTAGAGAAAATGTATCCGTTCTGGGCCTCATGCTTGTATCTATCCCCGGTAATTTGGTGGTATCTGTAACCAACGGTAAAATCTTGCGGCCGGAGTCTGATGGAGTGACGGGTCTTGTCGTGTCTGTTAAAGGCTTGTAAAAGTATGACGGAGAATCCGCATAAGCCATTGTTTTCCACGTTTGAGTGAAAAATATTACAGCAGTTAATATCCCGGTTAAAAAATATTTTGGCCTAAATTTGTACGAATGCTCCATCGCAAGGAAGCAAATGTAAATCATTATCCATAGGACTTTGATACTTAGGCCTAAACAATTTGTGAATATTGTGGAAAAACTCAAACTGAAAAACCATGATTAAACGAACCCTGGTATTTTTTCTCATTGTTTCATTAGGTGTGACTGTTTTCTCCTTTTCTGCGAAGGAGGAAAAAAAGACCGGAAAGCAAAAGGTGATCAATACGATTGTTATCGATCCCGGTCATGGCGGAAGTGATGCCGGAGCACACGGCGTTTACTCTTATGAAAAAGATATTTGTCTCGATATTTCACTTAAGCTTGGCAAGATGATCGAGAAAGAATTTCCGGACATTAAATTGCTCTACACCCGGACAACTGATTCTTACCCCGCCCTTCATACCCGGGCAAATTATGCTAACGAGAATAAAGGAGACCTGTTCCTTTGCATCCATGTAAACTCAGCGCCGGCAAAAAGAATGTCGGAACTCACCGGTTATAAAACAGTTACTTATTATACCGGAAAGGGTAAAAACCGTAAAAAGAAAACAAAACAAGTTCCTCAATACCGGTATTACACCATGCCAAGCAATGCTAAGGGAACGGAGACCTATATCTGGGGAGCACATAAATCAGAGGAAAAAGAATTGGCTGTGAGAGAAAATTCTTACATCTATATGGAAAAGGATTTTGAAAAGAATTATGGCCCCAATTTCGATCCCAATTCACCAGAGGCAGTGGCAGTTTCGCTGTTGAAAACAAAACAATATTTTAAACGCAGCGCTACACTTGCCGGCTATGTGCAGGATGAATTTGCAAAAGTTGGCCGGGTAGACAGGGATGTGAAGCAAAGAGGTGTAGGCATTTGGGTACTGCAGGCCACTGCTATGCCCAGTGTATTGGTGGAAACAGGTTTTATTTCTAATCCGGAGGAAGAAAAATACCTGAACAGTCTGGAAGGACAGACTGAGATTGCAGATTGCATTGTAAAGGCGTTAAGAAAATATGTAAAATGGCTTGAAGACAAACAAGAAGATGATAAAGACAAAGAGGATAAAAAAGATGATGGCGGCTCAAAATCTGCTGGTATGAGCAGGGACAACAGGGATTTCCTGGAGATGGTTGACAAAATGGAAAAACAGCGGATGAGCAAGTAATAAAGAATAACTATTAGACGAAAGAGGATGAATATTCATCCTCTTTTTTGTTGGTGTAAGTTGTGCATATCGTTTGTAAATAATTGGCTAATTTGCCATCTTTGTTCCGGCTATTGCCCAACAAACACAACCTGATGAAAATAAGCAACGAAACAAAAGTCGGCATACTCACCATATCAGCCCTTACTGTATTGATACTGGGCTTTAATTTCCTGAAAGGGAAAGATCTGTTCAAAAAATCAAGGAAGATCCATGCTGTTTTTAATGACCTGGGGGGGCTATCCCGTTCAAATGAAGTAAAGGTCAACGGGTATGTAATTGGTACGGTTTACAGCCTGAATAAGAAAGATGCGAACCTGGATGAGATCGTAGCTACAATCAACCTTACAGAAGATGTAAATATTCCAAAGGACTCTAAAGCCATCATCACATCACCGTTAGTAGGCTCCTGGTATATTAATATAGAAAAGGGAGAATCAAGTGAATTTTTGAAACCAGGTGATACCTTAAAATCAAAGTTAGATGTGGGTATCCTGGATGATGTAAAAGCACAGTTGACTCCCACCCTTACCAAAGTGAGGAGTACACTGGATACGTTAAACACAGTATTGGGAAGTGTAAACGGCATTTTGAATAGTGAAGCAAAAAACAACCTTCAACAAACACTGGCTAATCTCAACCGTGCCAGCAGCGCTTTAAATGGTTTGCTCGATAATCAATCCGGTTCACTGGCAAAAACACTAAATAATGCGGAAGCTATTTCCCAAAGCCTGAAGAATAATACAGAAGATATAACCGCCACAATTGGAAATGCCAAAAAAGCATCTGAGAAATTTGCTGCGTTGGACATTCAGCCTACACTTGATTCATTGAACTCAATGATCAGTAATTTGAAAGCGGTAGCATCCAAATTAAACAGCAATGAGGGAACATTAGGAGCTTTGATGAATGACAGAGCCCTGTATAAAAAAATCACAGATGCTATCCTAAGCGCTGAAATATTGATGGATGATATGCGGGCACATCCTAAACGCTACGTTAATTTCTCCATCTTTGGCCGGAAAGACAAAGGCGGTGCTCTAACTTCGCCATCCGTTAAAGACAGCATACCGAAGTAGCTTTTACATGCAAAGAACCATTTCCTTTGTTTTTCTGATAACCGGGCTTTTGCTCAGTACTTTCTCATGGGCTCAAGTCATTCCTCCACCTCAACCTGTTACTTCACCAGCTGCTGATAGTTTATTGCTTGTTGAAATATTACCCGGTGTTCGAAAACTGGAGTTCAGAAAAGTAAATGATTCCACACAACTGCAAATACTTGCCGGTAATGTAAAACTGAAGCAGGGAACTTCTTATTTCTATTGTGATAGCTGTGTTATTAATAACAATACAAAAACCTTTGAGGCCTGGGGCAATGTACATGTCAATGACTCAGATACAGCACATATTTATTCCAGCCATCTCCGCTACCTGATGAATAAGAAGATCGCATATCTCGATGGCGGGGTTCGTTTAACCGATGGCAAGGGAAGCCTCACAACCCCAGATCTTGAATACGACATGACCACTGATATCGGTATTTATAAACATGGCGGAAAAGTTATCAATAAAAAAACTGTCTTAACAAGCCAGGAAGGGTATTATTATGCGGGATTAAGGGATGTTTATTTTAAGAAAGATGTAAAGCTGAAAGACCCTGCTTACTACATAGAAACTGATTCGTTGTTATACAATACTGAGTCACAAACCACCCGTTTCATCGCAGAGACATTTATAAAGGACAGCAGCGGACGAACGATCAAAACCAAAGAAGGATACTACAATATTGCAACCGGTAAAGCAGAATTTGGACAACGCCCAGTGATTCAAGATGGTAAAACGACGATTATTGCCAATCGTATTGCCTTTGATGACAGTGCCGGCACCTCCCAGGCAATTGGGAATGTAATTATCGTAGACTCCGCACAGGGCACCACTATATTAGCTGGTGAAGTATTCAGGGATAATAAGAACGACCGGTTGCTGGCTACACGAAAACCTTTGATGATCATCAAACAGGATAATGACTCGATCTACGTAACAGCAGATACATTATTCTCTGCCCGCTTGACCGATCTGTATGGCAAAAAGGATTCTGTTGTTAAAGACACAGTTAAGGGAACAAAAGTTGTGACCGTCAATAATACCAAGGATAGTACTAACCGGTATTTTGAAGCGTACAGGCATGTGCGAATCTTTGCTGATTCCATGCAGGCCGTATGCGACAGTCTTTTTTACTCATTTAAAGATTCCACTTTCCGGCTGTTTGATGATCCTGTACTCTGGTCAAAAGAAAGCCAGATAACCGGTGATACTGTCTTGATAATAACTAAGAATAAAAAAGCAGACCGGGTAAAAGTATTTGAAAATAGTTTTCTAGTAAGCCAAACTGACCCGGAAGTATATAACCAGATCAAATCAAGCCGGATGGATGCCTACTTTAAAGACGGAACTATAGATTCAGTAAGGGCGGCGGGCTATGCGGAGTGTATTTATTATTTACAGGATGAAGACAGTTCATATACCGGCATCAACGAATCAAAATGCGATATCATAGATATCTATTTTGGAAATGAGGCGTTACAAAAAGTAGTGTTCAGAAGCAGTGTAACAGGAACAATTTGGCCAATCCGGCAAAAAGATCCCAAAGAAATGCGATTGCCAAATTTCCGGTGGCTGGAAGACAGAAGACCTAAATCGAAGTATGAACTTTTTGAATAACGTTTGTTTAAAGGCCAAAAAACTGGTGTTGCAAAATATACACAAGGGCCCCGGACAGGAAACCAGCAAGGGCTACCCATCCGATTTTTTTCAGGTACCAGATAAAATTAATTTTTTCCATTCCCATGGCTGCAACCCCGGCTGCAGAACCAATGATTAGTATACTACCACCTGTTCCGGTACTGTAGGCAAGAAATTCCCAGAAATAATGATCAGTAGGATATATAGACAGATCATACATTCCCTGCATAGCAGCTACAAGTGGTACGTTGTCCACAACAGAAGACAATAAACCAACCCCCATTACACTTATATACGCATTCCCGATCTGCTTATCCAGGAAGGCAGCACCTAAATGAAGTATCCCGGTGGCCTCAAGAACAGAAACGGCCAAAAGTATCCCCAGGAAAAAAAGAACACTGGGAGTGTCAATTCTTCGCAGTGCATAAGCTACAGTGAAACTTTTTCTATCTTCTTCTGCTTTGCCGCCATGTATCATTTCCGTAATGATCCATAGCAATCCTAGTCCCATCAGGATACCCATGAAAGGTGGCAGATGTGTTACTGTTTTGAAAACCGGTACAAATAGCAAGAAGAATAATCCGAGTATGAGTACAATAAGCTTTTCTTTATAACTGCTTCTCGATTCTCCTCCCATTGTGTGATTAAAATTCTGTGACTGGATATTACCCCGGAAAAAGTTCTTCAGTAAGACAATAGGTACAACCAGGCAGACTAAACCCGGAATAAAAAGTTTGATAATGATATTGGCAGCAGTAACCTGGTTGCCTACCCATAGCATAACCGTAGTCACATCGCCGATCGGTGACCATGATCCTCCTGCATTGGCTGCTATCACTACCAAACCTGCCAGCATCCATCGCTCCTCTTTATCTGCAATTATTTTTCTCAACAGCGAGATCATGACGATCGTAGTAGTAAGGTTATCTAATATTGCTGATAAGAAGAAAGTGATAAACCCGATCAGCCAAAGTAAACGGGACTTTGAGTTTGTTTTAATATGCCTTGTTATTAACTCAAACCCATCATGTGCATCCACCAGTTCCACAATAGTCATTGCCCCTAGCAGAAAGAACAGAATCTGGGATAATCCACCCATCTGGAAATGTAATTCTGAAACAACTTTCTCTTTATCAGCAGAGAAAAGGATATAGATAGTCCAGCACAGTGCTCCGGTAACTACAGCACTAGCCGCTTTATTGATCTTTAATGTATGCTCAAATGCAATAGCAGCATATCCCAGGATGAAAACGAAGATAATGGCGACAATCATTATACCCCTAAAGTACTGAAGAATCTGACGCAGGTAGTTTTAAATCCGCTTTATAAGCCCAGCAATTGGTGTTGCAGAATGTAAGTAATAGCCCCGGCTGCATATCCTATTAATGCCAGCCAGCCGATTTTTTTCAGATACCAGATAAAATCTATTTTCTCTATTCCCATGGCGGCTACTCCTGCCGCAGAACCAATAATTAAAATGCTTCCTCCTGTTCCAGAACAATAGGCCAAAAACTCCCAGAAGTAATCATCGGTCGGGTAAATATCAAGGCTGTACATTCCTTGAGCTGCAGCTACCAGCGGGACGTTATCTACAATTGAAGATAGTAATCCAATGCCGCTAACGATCAGGTTCTCGTTTTTAATATTTGCATCCATCCATCCGGCCGCCAGTTCCAGTTGATGAGTGGATTCTAATGCTGAAATCGCCAGCAAAATTCCCAGGAAAAACAAGATACTGGGGGCATCTATTTTTCTCAATGCATACGCTACAGTAAAATTTTTCCGGTCCTCTTCATCTTTTCCGCTATGGATATTTTCTGTAATCATCCACATAAGTCCAAGACCGATAAGGATGCCCATAAAGGGCGGTAAATGGGTGATAGTTTTAAACACAGGTACAAAAAGCAAAAAGGCTAATCCCGTAAAGAAAACAATAGTTCTTTCCTTCTTTGTACTTCGGGTTGATCCTCCGTATTCATATATTCTTTCAGGAGCCTGAATTTTTCCTTTAAATGAACGACGCATCACCAACAGGGGAACAAAGAGGCAAATAAGACTGGGAACAATCAGTTTAATAATAACATTGGCAGCAGTAATCTGGTTGCCTATCCATAGCATCGTAGTCGTTACATCTCCAATTGGCGACCAGGCGCCGCCTGCATTTGCGGCAATAACAATCATTCCGGCCAGCATCCAGCGGTCATTCTTGTCTGCAACCAGTTTACGTATCAGTGATATCATCACGATAGTTGTCGTCAAATTATCAAGCAGGGCAGACAGAAAAAAAGTAATGATGGATACTATCCAAAGGATTTTTTTCTTATCTGTGGTAGTGATCCGGCGGGTAATAACTTCAAAGCCATCATGGGCATCTATCAGTTCTACAATGGTCATGGCTCCCAGCAAAAAAAACAATATCTGGGAAAGGTTGCCGAGGTGATGACTCAGTTGCTCATTAACGACTTCTTTATTATCAGCAAAAAGTATATATACTGTCCAGCATAATACACCGGTAACCATGGCAGTAGCCGCCTTATTGATTTGCAACTTGTGTTCAAATGCAATTCCCAGGTATCCAATAATAAAAATGAGTATGATCGCCGTAGTCATAAGCCGCGAAAATACAGAAGAATGAATAAGCCTGCCCGCTGACAAGCCATTCAATTTTGCATTTTATTTAGACTTTGTTGGCACCATTTTTCGTTCACTAAAGAACAAAAACAAATCGCCATGAAAAAATTCTTCTATGTTACACTGCTTACCGGCAGTTTATTTACTGCTGGTTCAATCAATGCACAAAACTCCGGGTATAAGACTGCTTTGGGTGTACGGCTCAGCAGTTCAAATGCGATGATCAATAATTCTGTTTCGGTGAAGCATTTTCTCAATGATAAAATGGCCATAGAAGGGTTACTTTCTTTTGGCGATCCATTGGCAATAGGCGCCCTTGTAGAACTGCACCAGCCCATGACCGCATCCGGTCTCACCTGGTATTATGGAGGTGGCGCATACATTGGTTTTTTGAAGAAAGTAAATACCACTACCCAAAAAACAACAACCGATCCCAATTTTGGGGCACAAGGTGTTATCGGGCTTGATTATAAATTCAATAATATCCCTCTCAATATTTCATTGGACTGGAAGCCGGAACTGAATATTGTAACGGATATAAATTTTGAACCTGCGGCAATAGGCTTTACTGCCAGGTTCACTTTTGGAAAATAATGGTCGAGAAATATTTATAAGCTCATGGCTGATTAAAGCCATGAGCTTATTCTATTTTGATTTGTCAGTTTCCCCCAGATTTCCACATCTGCAAAATTTTTCAGGTTTTTGCGTTTTTGTGCAGGAATTTGATATATATTTAGCCATCAAAACTAACGGATGCTTAAGAAGGAAAGGCAAGCCTATATTCTTCATCAGGTAAACCTTCATAATAAGGTTTTATCCTCTTCGCTTTGTTCTGAAATCAATGTGTCGGAAGATACGATACGCCGTGATTTGCAGGAACTGGCTGATGAAGGTAAGATCATCAAGGTACACGGCGGCGCCCTCTCCCATTCGTTTAACCAGGTACATTTCGCTACCAACGGTGTTTACTCCCAAAATCAAAAAAGAACAATAGCGCAAAAAGCCATCGGCCTGATTAGTAACGGCATGTTTATATTGACAAGCGGGGGTACTACAATTCTTGAAATGGCAAGGTCACTCCCGCCACAACTGAAGGCCACTTTTATTTCGGGCAGCATTCCAGCTATCCTGGAATACATGCACCACCCAAATATTGAAGTGATAATGATCGGAGATAGAATTTCAAAAAACTCCAAGATAACTGTTGGTTCTGAGGCGATTGCCAAAATAAAACAGGTAAAGGCTGATATCTGTTTCCTGGGTACTAATGCCATAGACATTGAACAGGGAATTACAGATAATGATTGGGAGGTGGTGCAGCTAAAGAAGGCCATGATAGAGTCTTCTAAAAAGGTTGTTTGCCTGACCATTTCAGAAAAGATCAATTCGGTGCAGCCTATAAAGGTTTGCGGGCTGAATGAAATTGATATGCTTGTAACCGAGTTGTCGCCGGAGGATACTTTATTAAAGCCCTATATAAATGCCGGGGTAAAAGTGGCATGATTAAAAATGGAACTGCTTATTTATTATATCTAAAAAAAACAGCTATGAGAAAAATTCTCCAATTGTTCTTTGTGTTATCGCTGACGCTGCTCTTACTGCCCTCCGATGTGATGGCGCAGGAAAGAACGATCTCCGGTACGATCATTTCAGAGGACAATAAGACACCGCTAGCAGGTGTTACGGTTAGGGTAAAAGGCACCCGTAAGATCACCCAAACGGACGCTAATGGAAAGTTCTCCATTAAAGTGAATCCCGGTGAAACACTTCAGTTTACCTATGTGGGGTATCAGACTGAAGAAATAAAACCCGGATCCGGCGAAACCTTAGGTATTAGCCTGAAAACGGCTGATAATACCATGGGCGAAGTTATTGTAACTGCTATGGACATCAAACGTAACCCAAGGGAGTTGGGTTATTCCGTTCAAAAAGTTAGCGGAAGTGATGTACAGGAAACCCAGCGGGAAAACTTCCTGAACAGTTTGCAGGGCCGTGTAGCTGGTTTAACGCTTGATCAGACATCAGGTGTAGCCGGTGCATCCTCATCAGTTGTATTAAGAGGTTTCAATTCTCTTTCATTAAGTAATCAGCCGCTCTATGTGGTAGATGGCGTAATCCTTGATAACTCCACTATTAATGAAACATCGAGTGGTGGTCAGGGTATCGGTTTGGCATCTGACCGTCCTAACCGAAATAACGACTACCAGAACAGGATCGCAGATATCAACCCTAATGATATTGAAACAATCACGGTGCTGAAAGGTCCTGAAGCAACAGCCCTTTATGGTAGCCAGGCCAGTTCCGGCGCCATTGTAATTACTACAAGAAGAGCCAAAACAAATAAACTGGGCATACAGTATGACAACAGTTTCCGCCTTCAGAAAGTAACCCGCTGGCCGGAAACAATCAATACATATGCCAACGGTAATAATGGCCTTAATTCAAATGTGTTCGCCTATTTTGGACCACAGTGGGCTCAAGGCACACAATTATTTGATAATAAAAACCAATTCTTCGAAACTGGTTTTGCACAAACACATAACCTCGGAGTTGATTTCGGTATTAAGAAATCGCTTTTCCGTTTCTCCGGAACTTTCTTTGACCAAAATGGTGTGGTACCTGAAAACAAATTCAGAAGATTTAACCTCCGTCTTACAAATACAACCAAATTCTGGAAGGACAAAATTGAGATCAACCCTTCTATTGCTTATATCAAATCAGAGAACAATAAAGTACTGCGTAGTGCCGGTGGATACCTGCTGAGCTTGCTGGTATGGCCTGATAATAATGATATAAGAAATTATGAAGACCTTTCAACAGGTGATAAGCTGGATTTGTTTGCCGCTACCAGTGCCAACGGTGAATATGATAATCCGCTGTTCAATGTAAAAAAGAATAAGGCATACGATGAGACAGAACGTAAAACAGCCAGTTTGGGTATCAATATCAATCCTACCAAATGGTGGAGCATTTCCGGCCGCTTCGGATATGACACTTATGACCTATTCGGTTATTGGTTCTATCATCCACAGTCTTTCTATGTAACGGCTGCTTCCGGCGGATCATTGGATAACTACTGGAGAAAATACATTGGTTACAACCATACTATCACTACAACTTTTAAGAAAACAATCGGCAAAGATCTTAATCTTCGTTTGATGGTGGGTACTATGTGGCAGGATTATGAAACAAGGATGTGGGCTGTTTCAGGTACTAACATAGTAGACAACACCAATGCTGCAGGTCAAATGCTCCGTGCACCCAGGGACGCCAATGGTAATGCTACTGGCCCACAGGTAGTAGTGACTGACCGTGACTTACAGCAATTGATGGGTAATTATATGGATAGCACTGTTACAAGAAATAATACGAGACTGCGGTTGTTAAGGAACGCTTTTGGAGAGTATAATAAGCAGATATCAAGGCAAATGGCCTATTTCGGTGAATTTTCAGTTAACTATAAAAACTATATTTTCTTAAGCTATACGCACCGTTTTGAAGAAGCTTCCACAGTGCCTAAGCAAAACAGGAAGTATAACTATCCCGGTGGTAGTTTAAGTATCATCATGAGTGATTTGATCCCATCACTTAAGAAAAACAATCTGGTTAGTTACTGGAAATTACGTACTTCATTGGCTGGTACAGCCCGTTTGAATACCCCCTACTCCACACAGTCAGTTTTTGTAAACAACTTTGCCAGTGGTGGTGGTTTCTCTTACGGCTTCTTTAACAACAGCCCTGACCTCAGGCCTGAAAGACAAAGTACTTATGAACTGGGTACTGAATTCAGACTGTTCAAGAGCAGGTTGAACCTTGACTTCACTTATTATAATACACTTAATAAAGGACAGATCATTCAGAACTTCCGCCTGAGCTATGGTACAGGTTACGTTCTGAATACACAAAATGCAGCCAGCACCCGTAATAAGGGTATTGAGATCGCCATGGATTATGATCTTTTGAAAAAGTCAGATCTTAACTGGAACATGCGTTTCAACTTCAACAAGATGTATAATAAGGTGGTGGACATGCCCCGCAACGTTGCTGAATACTATATAGCTGACACATGGCTGTACGGTAATGCAAGAGGCGGTTTGGTACTCAATGGTCCTACTACATCTATTACCGCTTTTGGTTATGCAAGAAATAACCAGGGCCAGATACTGATCAACCCTGCTAATGGTTTACCGGTTGGTAACGGTGTATTCACTGTACAAGGTGACAGAAATCCTGATTTCACTTTAGGATGGAACAATACTGTACGCTGGAAAAACTGGAGATTCTCTATGCTGTGGGATCTGAAAGTAGGCGGCGATATCTTTAACGGTACAAATATGTTCCTGACCCGTACAGGTAAGAGCAAACGTACAGAAGACAGGTATGTTCCCCGTGTTATCCAGGGTGTGCTGAATGATGGTTTACAAAACAGCGCTACGCCTACCCAGAATACCATCGTGGTGATCCCTGCCTACAACGATCAGTATTATACCACTATGCCTGAAGAGGAGTTCATTGAAAAAGATGTAAACTGGTTCAGGCTGAGAGATCTTACTATTAATTATACATTTTCTAAGAACTTTATCAGATCTTTCAAATCACTCAGTTTGTTTGTAACTGCGAATGATTTGATCCTGTTGACCAACTACAGCGGCGCTGACCCGGCTGTAAATGGAAATACTGCAGGCAGTTCTGGTGTGGGTGGCTTCGGTTTCGACTATGGAACATTGCCCTCACCTATTCAGGTCAACTTCGGTATCAAAGCATCCTTCTGATAATTTTAAAAATTTAGAAATATGAAACTTAAAAATAAAATAATAGCAATTCCGCTGACCCTGATTACGGTTACCGGGTTGTTTTCATGCAGCAAAAAAATAGATGAGGCTTATACCAACCCTAATGCCACTACCCGGGTACCTATTGAAACATTGTTGCCGGGTATCATCGGAAACTTCGTTGGAAGCTCCTCTGCACAAGGTAGTGCTTATGGTATAGCTAATGATGGATTGTATACCGGTCGTTACGTTCAGTTTTGGGCAACTAATACCACTGCGAACCAATATGATCAGATGGGAGGTGCTACAGGTGCAAGTGATGTTCTTGGATCTATATGGGCTATGCATTACTATGGGCATGGCGCCAATCTGTCCAAAATGATTGAGTGGGGTACAGAGGAAAAGAAATGGGATTACGTAGGTGTGGGCTATGCTATCCGTGCATGGGGTTGGCTTACATTAACTAACATGTATGGTGAAGCCATTCTGCGCCAGGCATTTGATCCCAACCGTCTTGTATTTGATTACGACAGCCAGGAAGATATCTATGCAGAAACAAGACGTATGTGTCATACAGCCATTGAATTCCTGAGCAAAACAGGTGACGGTGTAAGCCAGGCAAACCTGGCTTTAGGTGATGCGTTTTTCTACAACGGCGATGTAAACAAGTGGAAGAAGTTTTGCTATTCGGTTTTGGCCAGGTCATTCAACCACCTTACAAACAAAGCCAGCTACAATCCTGATTCAGTGATCTATTATGCTAATCTGGGCATATTAGATAATGCTGATAATGCTTCGGCAAAATTTGCTGCGACTGGTCTTTCCGGTACTTATAATTTCTTTGGTCCTTTCCGCGGAAACGTAGGCGCCCTTCGTCAGTCCCGTTTTATGGCTAACCTGATGACAGGTTTAAATCCTACTTTCATTTCTGTAAACGATCCAAGAGCACCTTACCTGATCCGTGAGAATACAAACGGTACTTACAGAGGTGTAAGGCCTAATAAAGGAACGGATGCATTGGCTACAAATGATCAACCCCGTAACTTCTGGGGTGGAATATTCACATCTACTGCTGCTCCAGGTACAGATGTTGATTGCCGGTATATTTTCAGGAATGGATCACCTTTCCCGATCATTACTGCTGCAGAAGTTCATTTCATGAAAGCGGAAGCCTACCTGAGAAAAGGTCCGGCTTTCGCAGCCCAGGCAAGACAATCCTATATTGATGGTATCAACGCCAGCTTTGACATGCTTACCGGTACTGCGGACTATCATAATTCAGTTCCAGGTGCTATGCAAATTACTCCCGGTGTAAAAGCTGCTTACCTCGCTAATCCAACTGTAGTACCAGCTGTGGGTAGCCTGACAAGGTCTCACATCATGCTGCAGAAGTACATAGCGATGTATGGTTATGGTGTAGTAGAAACCTGGGTGGACTTGAGAAGATACCACTATACAGACCTTGACCCAGTAACCGGCCAGCAGGTATATGCGGATTTTGCTCCTCCTACCGGTACTGATCTGTTTACTAATAATGCCGGTAAATGGGTATACAGGGCGAGGCCGAGATACAATTCAGAATACCTGTATAATGTGGCTGCTTTGTCCAGTGTAGGCGGTTTGTCTTTAGATTATCATACAAAAGAGCAGTGGTTCTCTCAACCCTAAAAGTTATTAACTCATAAAACTACGATCATGAAATTTATAAAAACATATATACCGGGAATGGCCATCCTGCTCTTTTCAGGCAGTGTAATGGTATCCTGTACCAAATCGTTTGATGAAAAACAACTGCAGCAGCAGGATTTTACCAACTCCAGCATTATGCAGGTGTATGTGGCTACTGTAAATGCCAGCCGGAACTTTATTTGGGTGGATGCCAACCGGATAAATGGCGCTTCTCTTACTACCGGAAGTGTATTTCCCACCACCGGGTATGGGTTCAATGTTGGCGGAGGTCTGCGTAATTTCCTGGTGCGGGATACTTTGACAACAAGTACCCAGGTTCCTTATTCTTTTGCTGAGAATCTGCAGGCCGGTAAAACATACACTTTATTCATGTATGACACCATTACATCGCCAAAGCAGAAAACGGTTGCGACAAATATTGAAGTACCTACTGACACAACTGCAAGGATACGTTTTGCACATTTTCCTTATAGCCCAACCGAAGTTCCTGCCGTGGATATTTTTTCTGTCAAAAGGAATGCGAATATTTTCACTAATGTAGCTTTGACCGAAGTGACCGGATTCATTCCGATTGCTTCAGGAGTAACAGATACCTTCTATATCCGTCCCGCCGGAACAGGAACAAATCTGCAAAACTTTACTCCAACCCCCGCTCCCGGTGCCTGGTCAAATATCCAGGCGGTTCTGACACCAACGATTAAAAGGAGCTACACTTTGATCTTCAGAGGTGGTTATAGAGCAACGACGAGCACAAATGCAACTGTAAGGTCTTTATCTGTATTTGTAAACAGGTAATTACTTTGCAATCGAATAAAAGAAAGCCGCTCAATTTTGAGCGGCTTCTTTCTTTTTAGAAGTCCTGATAGTTTATGCAAAGAAGATATATGCCATGGCAATAGCTGTTATAATACCAGCCAGGTCTGCCAGTAACATGGTAGTAACAGCATACCGGGTGTTTTTAATGCCCACTGCTCCAAAATAGACGGCAATGATATAAAAAGTAGTATCGGATGATCCCCTGAATACCGATGCAAGATTGCCGGCAAATGAATCAGCTCCGTGGGCATTCAAAGTGTCTATCATAATGGCCCTTGCCCCGCTGCCACTCAGTGGTTTTAATAAAGCTGTAGGTAACGCATCTACTATACGGGCATCTCCATTTAGAAGAGCAAACAGGTGCTTAATTCCATCCAGGATAAATTCAAAAGCGCCGCTGTTTCGCAACAAGCTGATAGCTACCAGCAAGCCGACCAGATAAGGAATAATCCTTACGGCAGTTTCAAACCCGCCTTTGGCCCCTTCAATAAACGCATCAAATATGTTTATCTTCTTATAAACTCCCCCTAAAACGATCAACAAAAAAATGAGTAAAATAATGCCATTACTAAGGCTGGTAGAGAACAACTGAACACCCTGGGCATCCAGTGATTTGATGTAGTAAATCAGCGCAGCAATAACGGTACTGATACCCAGTACCCAAAAAAGAATCACCGGTTGAATTAAATTGATACGCTGGCGAATGGCAACGATCGTCATAGCTGCAATGGTGGCTACAAATGTGGCAATCATACAGGGTATGAAAATATCAGTTGGATGCGCTGATTTCAGGGCTACCCTGTCAGCAATAATAATAGTAGGTATCAGCGTAAGGCCGGATGCATGCAGGCAGAGAAACATGAGCTGTGCATTGGAAGCCCTGGTTTTATCCGGGTTGATCTCTTGTAAACTCTCCATCGCCTTTATGCCAAAAGGCGTGGCTGCATTATCCAAACCCATCAGGTTAGCCGAAAAATTCATTACCATATGCCCCATTGATGGGTGATTTTTAGGAACCTCAGGAAATATTTTTGAAAAGAAAGGCCCAATAATGCGGGAAAGAAACCGGATACCGCCGGCTTTTTCAGCAATGCTCATAAAGCCCATGAATAAGGCCATGATGCCAATAAGCCCGATACATAGTGTAACCGCATCTTTTGTGGTTTCAAAAATACCATTGGCCGGTAAAAGCCGGTAAGCTCTGTATTCCTTCTCACCTGTTTTATATACCTTCTCCTTGCCCCATACTGCCGTTTTCTGGTTGGCCAACTGCGTATGAACAGCCAGCGGTAAGGCTGCTGAATCAAGTGTTCTGGCAGCTGTAGTATCTGAATTTTTTCCGGTAACAAGGTGACTGAAAAGTTGTTGTTGGCCCGGCTGAAATGCAAATTTTCCTGCAGCAACCAGTAGTGCTACAATGATGAATGCCGTCCATATCCTGCTTAAAGCCATACGCTATTGACGATTTTAGATTGCTGATTATTCTTGAAAGATTGAAGATTTTTACTGAACGGCCAAAACCTTCTTTTCACATCAGATTTTAGCCCGATAAAACTTACCTTTGCGCCTCTGAAAATTCAGCCTTTGAGTTAAAAGGTGAATCGAAAATATTAAATATAAAATCTAAGATAATACCATGGCTTTACAAGCAGGAATTGTGGGATTACCGAACGTAGGAAAATCAACGTTGTTTAATGCAGTAAGTAACAGCGCCAAGGCACAGGCCAGCAACTATCGTTTCTGTACTATTGATCCTAACGTAGGATTGGTAGATGTACCGGATCCAAGGCTGAACAAGCTGGCTGAACTGGTTCAGCCTCAGCGTATCGTTCCTACCCAAATTGAAATTGTGGATATTGCCGGGCTTGTTCGTGGTGCCAGCAAAGGCGAAGGTTTAGGCAACAAATTCCTGGGTAATATCCGTGAAGTAGATGCCATCATTCATGTCATCCGCTGTTTTGAAGATGAGAATATCCTCCGGGAAGAAGGCGCTATCAATCCTGTAAGTGATAAGGAGATCATTGATACAGAACTGCAACTAAAAGACCTGGAAAGTGTGGAGAAGAAGATGCAGAAAACTGAAAAGCAGATAAAATTAGATCCGAAGTATAAAACCGAACTAGAGATATTAAGCCGGTGTAAAGACCATCTTGAAAAGGGAAAGAATATCCGGGAACTTGAACTTGACAAAGAAGAAAAAAATGCCATTGCAGATCTTTTCCTGCTTACAGATAAACCGGTGTTGTACGTTGCCAATGTAGATGAGCCTTCGATGCATACAGGTAATAAATTCTCAGATGCGCTGAAAGAGGCTATCAAAAACGAGAATGCGCAGCTTATCATTATGAACAATAATATTGAAGAACAGATTGCAGCAATGGACAGCCAGGAAGACAAGCTGTTATTCATGGAGGAATACAAGATGGAAGAACCTGCACTGGACAGGCTTATTCACTCTGCTTATAAATTACTTAATCTGTATACTTATTTCACCGCCGGTGTACAGGAAGTAAGAGCATGGACCATTCATGAAGGCTGGAAAGCGCCACAGGCCGCTGGTGTCATTCATACCGATTTTGAAAAGGGCTTTATCAAAGCTGAAGTGATTGCTTATGATGACTTTGTGCAATACGGGTCAGAAGCAGCTTGTCGTGAGGTTGGTAAATTGCGGATTGAAGGAAAGGAATACAACGTGAAAGACGGCGATGTAATGCATTTCCGCTTCAATGTTTAAAATAGTGCGGTAATAGCAGCCCTTCCCAAATGTACTGTACGGGAAGTTCCTGCTTTTCTACCGTCATACTGAAGGCTGATCTCCAGATTATTGGCCAGCCTTTTATTAAGCCCCAGCGACCATAAATAGTTTTTCCCGGGCAATAAACCATCCAGCATAATATAACTTACCGTTGTATTGGCCGGAAAATCATAGTTAATACTATTAAGCGTAAACTTACCGGTAATCGAACTGCTTTGAAGAATATTATATTTTGATTCAATATTCACAGCATTTGAAACAGATTTTTCTCCACCATATACGGGCAGATTTTTCTTCTGTTCAAACTTATATCCTCCTGAAACCCGGAAAGTAGTCCCGCTGATGAAAACCAGGTTGGGTTCTGCATTATAAATTGATAATTCAAAATTACGGTTGGCGAACTGCGGGGTGTAAAGGGCATTGACCCCTTTCTTGGCATTAAGAGTGAACTGCAGGGAACGGCTTATGTTCCAGCGCCAACGGCTTTGCCAGTCATTAAGCCTTCGGGTTTCATAACCATAGGTCAGGAGCGACTTCCCGTTATTTCTCAGGTTAGTGATATCCACTCCCCATTTACTGCTGAAGCGATTGAAAGAAATTGTATTTAATATGGTAGTGGAGAGAGTAACCAGCGCTGTGTCTGTTATACCATATTTAAAGGGATTAAATTCAAAAACACCTTTGGCGATTGATTTTTTGTTTGTCTGCAAGGAGGTGATCACAATGATTTTAGAAAGCAGTTTTTTAAAGCCTTTCAGGTCTGATGCAGTGAGCACCGATCTCGGATTGATGTTCAGGCTATAATTAAAGGTGATATAATTGGCTTTAATGAACTCATTAGTTGGGGTAAAAATGCGGATGAATTTGGCCTGGTCAGGGAATGCTGCGATTTCAAATTCGTTTAATTGCTGCACTCCATCACTGTTGTAATCGATCCATGCATATTGACCTGTTCCGGCAGGAACTTCGAGATAAGCAAAATCACGCCGTTGCTCCTGCCCTGCCCCCACTTCATACAAAACATTTCCGCTTAACAACCCTTTCCATTCATTCATTACATATTCCGCACGGCCCAAAATCGTTTCATCTTCTTTCTGTTTTGAAACAGTGGCATTGTACACTTTTAATTTTCGAAAGGTTGTATTGATGTATAATTGCCGGTTTTGGTTCTTGAGTAACTCAGTCTGCAGGTTCAGGTTAAGGCTTCGGTCTCCTCTTACAAAATCCTTACCCATCGCATATTTATCAGACCTTGTAAAGAAAGTGATCCGGTAACGATTTTGTTTGGATTCATCTGATTTGAGGTAAGCTGAATAAATATCAAAATTGAAGGCCAGCGGATTGAGTGTATCTGATGCTTTATGCCTGTTGTTGTTCTGCTCCAGTGAATAATTAAAGCCTACCCGCCAGTTGTCCAGTTTTTTTAATTGCTTGCTAATGTCAATAGTTGGTCGCAGGAATGTCCCTTTATCATTTAATGCATTAAAACTGGTAAGGGTAAACTGGTTATTGAACTGCCAGCCTTTCCAGTTCGCATTATGCTGAAGCATATTTTGAAATCCGTTGTAGTCATCGCTACGGTGGTAGTTGGTAAACTGGTAGGAGAAACTATGTGCTGATTTATCTCTCAGGCCGATTTTAGCCCTGAGAATGTTTTCATCAACTGGCACCGGTACTGCCAGGATATTAAGTCCCCAGTCACGGGTAAATTCAACAGTACGCAACCTTTCTAAGGGACGAAATTTTTGTTGCACATATTCATAATCAAGTCCTGTGATCAGTTGCAGTTGTTTTGATTGCCGGAGGATCTTTTCATTACTGAGCTGAAATTTGGCCGCCCATCCCCTGTCGTCACCATTATCTTTTGACGAAAATGTATTTACATCGTTGTTTGAGGTTGCCACTTCTGCTTTTACCAGGGTGTTTTTGTCAACAATGTAATCCACTCCCAGGTTAACGATCTGCTGCAGACGGGGAGCTACCAAAATCTGCACCGGTTCATATTGGCCTTGTTTCACATTACCAATTGGCGGAACATATCTGTACACTTTTCCATTGGCACCGTTAAAGTCAGGAACATAATTTCCGTTTCCCTGCTTTACTTCGGCAAAAGAAAGATTGTATTTGGCTAGCTGCGGGTCGGTTGAATAACGATAGAAGGAATCAAGCCCTATATAGACCTTTTCATATAAGATCTTTCCGGCGGCAAATGTATCAATGATAGCGGATGGATAAAAGGCTCTTTGCACACTATCACCCAAATCAGCCAGGAATTGTTTTTGCTTAGGGTCAAGTATCTGGTTGATTTGTGAATTTCTGGCATCGTTGTTATTAAAAGCCCCTATCCGGACTTTTACTTTTTTATTCAGGTCAAACTCCTGTGCCAGGTAAAGATTTGCATTCAGGTAATTCCGGTCAGCATACTCAAATTCCACCTGTATACGACTGTCCTTGGTGATCATTCTCTTTGGGGTGAATGTAATTTCTGCTGTATTGTAATTGATGACATAGTCCTGGTCTTCGCCCCTTTGCAACAATTGTCCGTCATAAAACACTCTTTCCGTATTGGCAAGAATAATGAAGAAAAATTCGTTATTAGCCCCTCTTAGCCGATAAGGTCCCTGATTTCCTTCTAAGGGCTCCAATATGTTGCGGGTAAATTTTCCTTTGGCAACAGAACCACTGACCAGTGTTTTGGATTCAGCGGTTTTCGAGATTTTATTGGTTGTCTGAAAAGAAATACCCTGCAATCGTTTATAAAAATTCAAAAAATAAGACTGGTTTTGCCGAAGGTCAATATCACCCAGGTTAAGCTGCCAGCCTTTTTTCCTGAATTGTAGATATACCTGGTCAAATTCATTTAATTGTTGTGTGTTTCCATCCGGTTGAATCGGGATATTGTTATCAGTAATGGCAGCCTGTAATTCTATGCTGTCACCAAGCATTCCGCTTAGTTGCAGGTTTAATGTAGAATTTAAAACTGCATCCTGGCTGTTGCCAAACCCTATTTGCCTGCCAAAACTTCCCTCCGCCTTCAATGTTCCAAAATCAAAGGCACCTCGTTGTGCATTGGTCAAACCGTTATTAAACTCATAAGGCTTTACATAGAAATTGTTCATCACACTGTCATACTTCATTCGTTGTGTCACCGAGTTTAGTTGAAAGGGAAAAACTCTATATGATATGCGAACACTATCCTGTGAAGGTCTTTTATTCCAGTAAAGAACAGCAGTAACAAAATCTAGCCGGTAGTCATCAGGACTAATTCCGGCAACTTTAAATGAACTGGGAACGATACTAATAGTATCAAGAACAAGGCTGTCTGCTGTTACTTTAAAGGACTTTATCCTAAGATTGGAAGTGGCCGTATTGGGAACGGGAATTTGTGCCCGGATTTTTAGACAGGACAAGGTTAGTAAAATAAGGCAGGATATTCCGCATAACCACTTCAATAGCAGCAGGTTTAGCTCAAAATCGTAAAATTCGTCCTTTTATTGCAGTAAAGTTATCCCATGCTGTTAATTCCGCTCAAAAAGCAGCAATTTTGAAATCCCCTTCATCCTAGAAAATAACAGAAGCCCGGATAATATTGAGAAAGATTCCAATTATAATTCTTTTGCTGCTTTGCCAACACACGGTGCTATTAGCACAGCAGAATAATAACTGGTATTTTGGCGCAAAAGCTGGTTTGAGCTTCAATAATCTTCCTAATCAATCACTGCCCTTTTCCCTTACAGACGGAGTGATGCTGTCGGATGAAAGCAGCGCAGCTATTTCCGACTCAGCCGGCAGATTACTTTTTTATACAAATGGTGTCACTGTCTATAACAGGCTTCACCAGGTAATGCTAAATGGAAATAACCTGAAGGGTAATGAATCGGCCTGCCAGGGTGCCCTGATAATACCCAAGCCAGGCAGTGACAGCTTGTATTATATCTTCACCACTGATGCAATTGAAAATTTTTTTCAGCGGGGCTATAATTATTCTGTCGTGGATATTAGCCGTGACAATGGCAATGGAGAAATAATTGAGAAGAATACTCCAATATGGGCATCCTGTACGGAAAGATTAGCAGCGGCACGGCATGCCAACGGTGTTGACGTCTGGATCATTACCAACGATAACGATTCTGATATCTTCAGAGCATGGTTGCTAACCTGTGATGGCCTTCAATCTGCCCCTGTAGTTTCGCAGGCCGGAGTGGTTTTGAACCAGCATCTCGTTACCAATACAGGCTACATGAAAGTGAGTCCTGATGGTGCACAGCTTTGCCAGACACATTTACCACTATATGATCCGGATGAAGTGCATCCAAATTTCATACAGCTGTTTGATTTTGACAATAGCAACGGCCAGATCAGTAATGCCCGAACAATTGCCTTTGGCGATGCAATGTATGTTTCCTGCGAGTATTCACCTGATTCAAGGATGCTATACCTGGCCAGGACCTATGAAAACAAACTTGATCAGTTGGAAGCTAAACTCCCTGCTGCAGGCGCCATTGCCGCTTCAACCGTTACCATAAGCACCTCTAGCCCCTTATTTTCTTTACAATTGGGCCCGGATGAAAAAATTTATGCATTTAAGCCTGATGATATTTTAGGGACAATAAATTATCCCAACCAAAAAGGTATTGGCTGCGGATATGTTCATGAGCAGGCAAGTATTGCTCCCTGGTTTTCGAGATACGGGTCTCCAACCTGTATGAATGATGTTGCGTATGATCCCAATAATGGATTCAGTTTTAGAATAATTGACAGTTGTGCCGGCACTGTTGAGTTCAACGGGCTAACTGCTCTTCCAGGCCCTTTGGCCTGGGAATGGGATTTTGGTGATGGAAACACATCAACTGTTCAGAACCCGGTTCATACTTTTAATCCGCCGAACCAGGCATATGATGTGAAGCTAAAAATAACTTCATTATCGCATTGTGGTACTATCAGAAGTAAAAGAAGCATTAAGCCCGGAGGTTCTATTGTAAATGCTGATTTTGAATTTGTAATAAGATGTGATTCCGGCTATGTTCGTTTTATCAATAAAAGTGTGTTTGCCCCAAATGAAGCTACTTGTTTATGGGATTTTGGCGATGGAAATACATCTTCAACAATTAATCCGATTCATACTTATGCAACGGAAGGCTTATATAATGTCAAGCTGAAGCTTATTACCGGCACCAATTGCCTTGATGATTCAATGGCATTACAGGTAGATGTAAAAAGTTTTAGTGTGAATGTTACTCCCGCGGCACAAACCATTATCATTGGTCAGCCTGTCTTTCTCTCAACTGATGAGCCGGCAGATGCCTATCAATGGTCTCCCGGAAAATGGCTTAGCGATTCTGCCACCCGTAGTCCGGTGGCCACTCCATTAAATGATATTGTATACCGCCTCCGGGCATCGAATACTGAAGGATGTATCGGTGAAGACTCTGTAGTCATAAAAGTGATTCAGTACAACGACATCTACATTCCCACAGCTTTTACTCCTGATAATAATGGAAGAAACGATATTTTACGTCCGCATTTCGGCGTCAAATATGAGTTGAAGGAATTCAGCATTTTCAACCGGTGGGGAACATTAGTATTTACAACAAGGCAGCGGGGCATTGGCTGGGATGGAAAATATAAGGGAAGCCTGCAAGACGCTGGAGTTTACGTCTGGCTGCTGAAAGCAAGCGACACTGATGGAAAAATCATTGAGAGAAAAGGAAGTTTTGTACTTATCCGCTAACTTGTAGCCAGTAATTTATCCCTGATGAAGATCTTCCCACTTCTTTTTTTACTGCTGGTATGCCTGGAAATAATAGCCCAACCGGCATCGGAGAAAAAAGCATTTATGGGAAAAAGCAACCTTGGATCCTTTGGTACTGAAATTCCCATTGGCGATTTTTCAAATACTCATTTACCCGGTATTGGCATTGAATATTCAAGAAGTAAGAACAGGTTTGGAATCTTCTCTGCAGCTGATATCAAAAAAATTGCTTTTGTTTATGGCGGGGGCGCTGCTATTTATATTGGCAGAAAAGAGACTGCCAGCCTCTATCCTTATAAATACCCAGTATATATTTTTATAAAAACAACTGCCGGTGTTATCTACAAACCAGGCTCTAAATCGGGGTTTAAAATTACTGCCGGACCGGCCATCGGCATCTACAACGGAAACACTCAATTTAATCTAACCACCAAACTAGATGGCAGTTATTATGTCAATGAGAAACTGGCCATCACCCCCGGAATCATATTAATGAAAGAAATGACTGTTGCTGATCCGCTGATAGCATTCTCACTAAAAGCGTCCCTTGCATTTTAAAGAAAAAAGCCCTTTGATAAAAGGGCTTCTAAAAACACTAATTTTTTTTACTTTATTCTGAAGCCGCACCTGCCATCATGTATTCCCTGTTCAGGCGGGCAATATTCTCTATCGATATTTCTTTTGGACAAACGGCTTCACAGGCACCAGTGTTTGTGCAGGATCCAAAACCTTCTTTGTCCATTTGCGCTACCATATTCAAAGCCCTTGATTTTCTTTCCGGTGATCCTTGAGGCAATAAGGCAAGGTGAGAAACCTTTGCCGATACAAACAGCATGGCAGAAGAGTTTTTGCAGGCTGCTACACAGGCACCACAACCAATACAAGCTGCCGCAGCAAAAGATGCATCTGCTTTATCTTTTTCTATAGGTATAGCGTTGGCATCTACTGCATTACCGGTATTAACTGAAATATAACCTCCGGCCTGAATGATGCGGTCAAATGAACCCCTGTCTACCATCAAATCCTTGATAACAGGGAATGCATTGGCCCTCCAGGGTTCTACTACAATTGTATCGCCATCCTTAAATGCCCTCATGTGTAACTGACAAACGGTGTTGGCCTTCCACGGTCCATGCGGCTTACCGTCGATAACCATTGAACACATACCACAGATACCTTCACGGCAGTCGTGGTCAAAAGCTATCGGGTCCTTCCCTTCACGGATCAACCTTTCGTTCAGTACGTCAAACATTTCAAGGAAGCTCATTTCCTCCGAAACATCTTTCACCTCATAGGTCTCAAAGTTTCCGGTATCCTGGCTATTTCTTTGCCTCCAGACTTTCAGTGTCAGGTTCATACTTGCATGTTCCATGTTCAACTATTTATCAGGGTTTAAATTCTTTTATAATTACTATACTCAAACGGCCTTATCCCTGTCCATTTTTCAAAATAATACAACAGGCGATGCTTAAGACTTTTGAAATTTTTCTTTTTTATGTCAAACCGAAAATCCCAGTTCTCACTTTCCACCCTTTTTTTCATTAAAGCCGGATGGGTGCCTTTGTACATTTCCAGTGAATCAATGACTGAATAATCGTACTCCTGCCCTTTCCGGTCAATATACTCTGCCCACGCAGTCTGGCTTTTCTCATCATTCCAGAACTGGCCGAAATCCCTGTCCTTCCGCTGCATAAAAACGGGGTTTCGTACCCATCCGTAATGATGTATCCATGCTTCAATAAGTTTCACCCGCAGCTTTTCATCATTTACTTTTCTGAATCCCTGCGCATCCCGGTAAGAACGGATGGTTTTATCATTCCGTATTACCCTGATCTCTTTGGAATACCATTTCCGGCTGTCGCCAATATACCGGTAGCTGCCGTAGAAATGATGATAATGAAATAACAAACCATCTACACTCTTGTCATTTTTGTACTTTTCCATAGCAGCCTTTACAACAGGCAGATAATCCTCATGCAACACTTCATCCGCCTGAATATAAAAGAGCCAGTCCGAATCAGCAGCCACCGCATCCATTGCTTTGTTTGTTTCTACAGCTAATGCAGCGCCGCCTTCTGTGTATTTCTGCCAAACCGAGTGAACGATTCTTATCTTTTCACTGCCTATTGATTCAATGAGCTTGTTAGTGCCATCTTCAGAATCCCCCGTACAAACTATCATTTCGTCTACCAGCGGGAGGATGGATTGTATCGACTCTACCACCGGGTAATCATACTTTAATGCATTCTTAATGATCGTAAACCCGCTGACCTTCATTTTACTTATAACTCCGTTGTGAAGGTTTTGCAATTTCAAAAGTCAATTGTTCCTTATGCAACTGCCACTGGCTTTCACCTTTATATTCCCAGGCTGCTACGTAAGCATAATTAGCATCATCCCTTTTTGCCTCTCCTTCTTCTGTTTGACTTTCTTCCCTGAAGTGACCGCCACAGCTTTCATTTCTGTCCAGTGCATCCAAACACATCAGTTCTCCTAACTCAATAAAATCTGCTACCCTTCCGGCTTTATCCAGTTCTGGATTCATCTCAGTAATAGCTCCGGGAATACGTACATCGCTCCAGAATTCTTTTTTCAATTGCTGTATTTCGGCAACAGCTTCTTTCAAGCCTTTTTCATTTCGGGCCATACCACATTTTTCCCACATGATCTTTCCTAAACGCTTATGAAAGCTCTCCACAGTTTGTGATCCCTTAATATTCATCAGTGTATTGATCCTGTCGGCTACTGCTTTTTCAGTTTCCACAAAAGCCGGATGATCCGTTGGAATCGGCTTCACAGCAATTTCATCGGCCAAATAATTACCGATAGTGTAAGGAATGACAAAATATCCGTCTGCAAGACCCTGCATCAATGCAGAAGCGCCGAGACGGTTAGCACCATGATCACTGAAATTAGCTTCTCCCAATGCATACAATCCTTTCACGTTCGTCATCAGTTCATAATCTACCCAAAGTCCGCCCATGGTGTAATGCACAGCCGGATAAATTCTCATCGGCACTTCGTAAGGATTTTCACCGGTGATCTTCTCATACATGTCGAAAAGATTACCATATTCTTCTTTCACTACTTCTTTTCCTAATGTCACCAGGGTTGCCTCGTCAGGATTATGAATACCTCTCTTATTGGCTTCTGCTCTTCCGTATTTATTGATCAGGTTGAATTTGAAATCGAGATAGACAGCCTGTCCTGTTGTTCCCACACCATAACCAGCATCGCATCTTTCTTTGGCAGCTCTGGATGCAACGTCACGGGGAACCAGGTTGCCAAAAGCAGGATATCTTCTTTCGAGATAATAATCTCTTTCTTCTTCAGGTATATCGTTGGGTTTACGCTTATCTCCTTTTTGCTTAGGCACCCATATACGTCCGTCATTTCTCAATGATTCGGACATCAAGGTCAGTTTCGACTGATGATCGCCGGAAACGGGGATACAGGTTGGATGAATTTGTGTAAAGCAGGGATTTCCAAAAAATGCTCCTTTCTTATGTGCTTTCCATGCAGCTGTTACATTGCTGCCCATCGCATTGGTAGAAAGATAGAATACGTTTCCGTATCCTCCGGTACAAAGCAATACGGCATGACCAAAGAACCTTTCTAATTGTCCCGATACCAGGTTACGGCAAATAATACCTCTTGCTTTTCCATCTATTAATACCACATCCAGCATTTCATGGCGGCTGTACATTTCTACATTACCTAAAGCCACTTGTCTTTCCAAAGCCTGGTAAGCGCCTATCAATAATTGCTGACCCGTTTGGCCAGCTGCATAAAAAGTTCTTTTTACCTGTGTACCGCCAAAAGAGCGGTTATTCAGTAAGCCGCCATACTCTCTTGCAAAAGGCACACCCTGTGCTACACACTGATCAATAATATTAACACTTACTTCTGCCAAACGGTGTACGTTAGCCTCCCTGGCACGATAATCACCACCTTTTACTGTATCGTAAAACAGGCGGAAAACAGAGTCGCCATCATTCTGGTAATTTTTAGCGGCATTGATGCCACCCTGTGCTGCAATAGAATGTGCCCTCCGGGGTGAATCCTGGAAGCAAAAGGCTTTTACCTTATAGCCCAGTTCACCTAAAGCAGCTGCAGCAGAAGCGCCGGCAAGGCCTGTACCCACAACGATAACTTCCAGTTTGCGTTTATTGGCCGGGTTTACCAGCTTACAATGGCCTTTATAATCTGTCCATTTATTTTCTAGCGGTCCTGCAGGAATTTTTGAATCCAACATAAACTCAGGTTACTTTTAGTTAGCTATTAATTTATCCAGCCGAAATAAAAACTTACTGGCATCAGCGCAAAAACAAGCGGTACGAGTATGGAAAACCCAACGCCTAAAGCATGTAATAACGACAAGTATTTTTTGTTGCTGACACCCAGTGTACGAAATGCACTCTGGAAGCCATGCATTAAATGCCAGGCAAGCGAAAAACAACCGAGCACATAAACGATAACCACCCATTCTTGCTGAAAGACTTCTTTCATCTCTTCGTAAAGGCTGATTTCAGGCCCAAGCAGCCAGCCCTGGTTGCTTCGGTTAGGAACCCAGAAATGCGCCATGTGAATAATAAGGAAGATCAGGATTAGTGTGCCAAGGAGGCCCATACTACGGCTGTACCATTTACTACCCCTGTTGCCCAGGTTTGCAGCATAACCTCTCTTTCTTTTACTACGGTTTTGCAGTTCAAGCATTATTCCCTGGACGATGTGCAATAAAAAACCGGCAATAAGGCCAACCTCAAGGATGCGGGGCACAATATTAGAACCCATAAAATGAGCCCCTGCTTCAAACATTTTACCACCATCATTAGCCCATATGGTAGCATTTAGCGCCACATGAACAATGAGAAAGAGAATAAGGAAAATACCTGTCAGCGCCATTACCCATTTTTTACCGACAGAAGAAGTGAAGAGTTGGGACCATTTCATATGATTCGTACTTAGAGGAGTAAATCAAATTTGCCGCAAAAATACTGTGATGCGGTCAAAATTGAACAAAAGATTTAGATAGTCAATTATTATAGTTGCTTAATTAATCAAAATCCAAGCCTTGCTGTCAGCTCAGAATCTATCTTTTTATACAAGTGAAAAGGCTTGTAGGTTCGCCAGTTATCCAAATGTATGAGTTCGATATACCGGTTCAGGTGGGCATGTTTAAAGTCATATTGTGTCTGCTCTGGCATATTTAAACAAACAACCCAGCCGTTTTCATCTGTAACTTCTTCAAATAATTCTTCATAGTAATCTTTGCCGTCACTATGGAAATTCAGCACATTCTCTCCTACCAGGATGAATTTGTAAATTCCTTCATACATAAATTTTTCCAGCACCTCTCTTTTCAATTCCATGATGTCATTTTCTATAGCATCATTCCATTCGCCGATCATTTCGATGACCGCATATTTTTCTTCATAATCAGCCAGCAAAACCTTCAGGTAAAGTGTACGGCTGCCAAAATCATCCCACTGCGGGTGGATATAGTAATTGTAAACAGTTTGGGAAAACTCAAACTCAGAATAAGTTCGGCCAAAAAAAGGTGACCGCTGATCTTCTTCACTTACATAGATGTGACGCCAGTTATAAAAGGGTTCAATATCCTGCATAATTCAAAACTTCCCTGCAAATTTAAGCCATGGCAGAATAGTTGAAACAAACCGTTGTGAAAACCTAATTCAAAAGAAATTCTTTTAATGAATTGTAGCTGGGTTTTATAACAGTGCTTTTCTTTTCGGCGTCCATGATGCTCCTAACTGATTCTGGTAATGTAATGGAATGCCCGGTTTCTTTTTCAACAGCATCAGGAAACTTGACAGGATGTGCCGTTTCCAGGAATATCCCTTGATCTGAGAGATGATCGGCGAGATATCGTTTTAACGAAAGATAACCTACTGCCCCATGCGGATCAAGCAAATAATTGTAATCAGTATAAACCCGCCTGATCGTTTCCCTTGTTTCTTGATCGGTGATTGTAAAAGAAGACAATCGTTTCTTCAATTCTGGAAACTGGTTATTAAAAATTTCCAATATCCTCACGAAATTGCTGGGGTTCCCAACATCCATGGCATTACTGAGTGTAGGTAAAGCGGCCTTAGGTTTCAGTAATTGTGTTTGCAGGTAATCGCTAACGATATCATTTATATTGCTAGCGGCAATAAAGTGCTTTACAGGAAGACCAGACTGCATGGCAAGGATACCGGCACAGATATTTCCAAAATTGCCGCTCGGCACTGATATTACCGGCGGTTTATCTTTATCATTCCATTGTTTCCATGCAAAAAAATAGTAGAACTGTTGTGGCAACCAACGGGCTACATTAATTGAGTTGGCAGAAGTAAGAAAGAGCTTATCCGTCACATCTGTATCGGCAAAAGCGGTTTTCACCATTGCCTGGCAATCATCAAAAGTTCCCTGCACTTCCAGGGCATGAATATTCTTTCCCAATGTAGTCAGTTGCTTCTCCTGCACCGGGCTTACTTTGCCAGACGGATAAAGAATCACTACCTCTACCCCATCTACGCCATAAAATCCATTGGCCACTGCACCACCGGTGTCACCGGAAGTAGCCACCAGCACTGTAACCTTTGTTGATTTATCCTTAACAAAATATCCAAGACAGCGGCTCATAAAACGGGCTCCCACATCCTTAAAAGCCAAAGTGGGCCCATGAAAAAGCTCCAGCGAATAAATAGCATTATCAACCTGAACAAGGGGAATCGGAAAATTGACTGTTTCTTTTACAATCTCATATAATTTTTCTTCAGGAATTGTATTCCCGGTATATGGTCTTATTACCCGGTAAGCAATCTCTTCATTGGAAATGCCATCGATATTGTCTAACCATTCTTGACTGACAGAAGGAATGGTCTCAGGAAAATACAACCCTTTATCAGGAGCCTGCCCCTTTATGGTCGCTTCTTTGAAATCAACGAAAGGAGATTGTTTATTGGTGCTATAATATTTCAACGCCTTTATTATTAATGGTTGTTACGTAAGTATTGTACTGAACCCCTATCCGGTTATAGACATCCTTCATGACCGATTCTACAGCTCTGGCTATTGTCTCATTTTTACTGAGCATGAAAACCGATGGCCCTGAACCTGAAATTCCGCCTCCCAACGCACCCGCCTCTTTGCATTTGCTTTTTAACTCATCAAAACCGGGTATAAGAATACTGCGGACCGGTTCGATGATAACATCCTCTAATGACCGCCCTATCAATTCATAATCCTCCTTCATTAAACCGGTAACGAGGCCAGCAATGTTTCCCCATTGTTTGATCGCATCCTTCAGCAGTACCTGCTGCTTTAATATTTGCCGGGCATCAGCCGTTCTAACTTCAATTTGCGGATGCACCACAGTTACAAACATATCAGGCGCCGGAATGGAAACAATATCCAGCGGATGAATAGATCGGATCAGGGTAACTCCTCCATAAATACAAGGAGCAATATTATCTGCATGCTTGACACCGGAGGCTAATTTCTCGCCATTCATAGCAAACTGCACCAATTCATCATTGGAAAAAATATTCCCGAGTAAATGATTGGCCGCCACCGCCGCACCTGCAGCACTGGCTGCACTGGATCCAATGCCGCTGCCGGGCATTATATGTTTCTCAATTGTCAGGCTGAAACCAATATTCCCTCCGGTCTTTTCCATTATAGACAGCAAAACAACCCCGGCAACATTCTTTACCGGATCAGTAGGTAAATTATAATTATCCCTGTTATAAATTATTACCTCCGGTTTATCCAGTAAAGAGAGTTCCATCTTATCTGCAGGCTCATTCAGCGCCAGTCCCAGTATGTCAAAGCCGCAAACCAAATTGGCAACGGTTCCTGGTGATTTAATCTTAATTGTTTCCATTTGAACTTTGTTTATCTGCCGGCCCGGATAATATCTGCAAAAACACCACTGGCCGTTACGGCTGCACCTGCGCCTGCACCCTTAATAACCAGCGGCTGATCTTTATACCTGTCGGTGTAAAATAAAACAACATTGTCTTTGCCATACAAATGATAAAGATCATGCTCAGGATTTATATGTTGTAATCCAACAGAAGCCTGTCCGTTTTCCAGCGAAGCAACAAACTTTAATTTACAACCTGCCTCATTTGCTTTCTGTAATAACTTTTTAAAATGCTCTTCTTCTTCCAGCATAGATTGGTAAAAATCATCTACCGACCCCTGCATGCACCTTTTCGGCATAAAAGATTGGTTAGCCACCTGCTCCATATCCATCTGGTATCCGGCTTCCCGGGCAAGTATCAGTATTTTTCGCATAACATCAGTTCCGCCTAAATCAAGCCTTGGATCAGGTTCCGTATAACCTTCTTGTTGCGCCTGCCTTACCACTTCTGCAAATTTTTGTTTTCCATCATAATTATTGAAAACAAAATTAAGTGTGCCACTGAGCACTGCCTGTATCTTATGCACCCGGTCACCGCTATGCACCAGGTCATTTAGTGTGGCGATAATAGGTAACCCTGCACCCACATTTGTTTCAAACAGAAACTGGCTGTTGTACTCCCTTGCCAGGTCTTTCAGTTTTTTGTAATTGTTGAATCCAGATGATGCAGCTGCTTTATTGCAGGCTACCACAGAAATACTTTTCTCCAGTAGTTGCGGATATATATCAGCCACATCGGCATTGGCTGTCACATCTACAAAAACAGAGTTGCGCAGATTGCGGGAAATTATCTCGTCTGTAAATTGCTGCAACAAAGCCGGTTGTCCATTGTCAAGTCTTTCTTTCCAGTTTGACAGATCGATTCCTTCTTCATCAATGATCATTTTACGGCTGTTACACAGGCCAGTCACTTTAACCTGAAGCCGGAGATGTTGTTGCAAAAAAACAGCCTGCTGTTGCAATTGCTGTAAAAGCTTTGAACCTACATTGCCGGCACCGGATATAAAAAGATTGACCTGCTTGTAAGTTGTTTCAAAAAATTCTTCGTGCAATACATTGATAGCTTTCTTCACATCTTTAGTTGCTATCACTGCAGAGATATTTTTTTCTGAAGACCCTTGCGCTATGGCCAGAATATTGACACCGTTTCTTCCCATGGCGCCAAACATCCGTCCGCTTACACCGGTATGATTCTTCATATTCTCCCCTACAAGGGCTACTATCGAAAGTTCATTCTCCACTCTAAGGGGCTCCACTTTATTTAAGGCGATTTCGTTGGCAAAAGCTGCATCTGTGGCTTGTTTGGCCCTGCCAGCATATGCCGCATCAATTCCTACGGTAATAGAGTGCTCCGATGAACTTTGTGTAATAAGTATAACATTGATCTTTTCATTACTCAGCGCTTCAAAAAGACGTTTGGAAAAACCGGGAATACCGATCATACCACTACCCTCCAGGCTAATCAAAGCAATATTATTGATACTGGAAATGCCTCTTACTATATCAGCATCACCGGTAGCAGTGGTCTCGATTAGGGTGCCCTCATCTTCTGGTGAAAAAGTATTCTTGATCCAAACAGGTATTCCCTTACCCATCACCGGTTGAATAGTTGGCGGGTAAATGACCTTAGCGCCAAAATGAGATAATTCCATTGCCTCTTGGTAAGAAATATGCGGAATAATTTTCGCATTACTGGTCAACCGTGGATCGGCAGTCATCATACCGCTGACATCTGTCCATATTTCCAGTACGGAAGCATGCAAAGCAGCTGCAATAATCGCTGCAGTATAATCAGAGCCTCCTCTGCCCAATGTAGTGGTGATACCATTATTATCCGAAGCAATGAAGCCCGGCACAATAAAAAGATCAACAGGATCCGAAGAAAAATAATCCAACACTTTCTTGTTGGTTATAGCAAAATCAACTTCTGCTGCAGTAAAAGAAGAATTTGTTTGAATCAGTTCTTTGGCATCTTTCCATGCTGCTTTTACATTTTCACAATTAAAACGGGCCGATATAATTTTTGAAGAGAGCCACTCACCATAACTGGCCACTCTGTCTTTGGAGCGGTACGTTAATTCCCCTAGCAAAAAAATACCGTTACAGATTTCTTCGATCTCGTTGCAACTCTTTTTTACAAGACTTAATAAATGACTCTGTGTTGCAACGGGTATCAGTTCTTTTACCGCATCCAGGTGGCGCTGCTCTACAACAGCCAATTTGTCCTTATAACTTTCTTTTCCATCTGCTGCTAGGGATGCTGCACCGAGTAAAAGATCAGTAACACCTCCTAACGCTGACACCACTACTACTGTTTTTTCTTTTTTGGCAGATTCTTTTACAATCGTAACTACCTTTTTGATATTCTCCGCATTGGCAACCGAAGTGCCTCCAAATTTTAAAACCTGCATGACTGTTGATTAAATAAAATGATTTAAATAGCTCACAGTTTTTCAAACTGTTACAGCAAAATGCCCATGTGTTGATATGATAATATACTCCGCTAAAGCGGAGTTGTGGTAGTTGTGGTTGTAGTGAAACAAACCACGGCAGAAATGATATATGTAATGTTATTTACCACGTTGATCAGGATAGGCACAATATACGCAGGTAATCCGAAAAACAAAATTTATCCGCTGAAAGAATCAGCAGCTTTTTTTACACTCCCATGGGTTAGCAGCAATTCTTTCGCTTTTTCGTAGTCATCCATTTTAATTCTTTCCATCAGCATTTTAGTACCCCGGTCAACCAACTTATCGTTCGTTAGTTGCATATTCACCATCTTATTATCCTCTACTCTTCCTAACTGAATCATTACTGATGTTGAGATCATATTCAATACCAATTTTTGAGCTGTTCCGCTTTTCATCCGGGTACTGCCGGTTACAAATTCAGGGCCCACTACTACTTCAATGGGAAAATCTGCGGCGTCACTTACCGGTGATCCGGGATTACAGGAAATACTCCCTGTCACGATCCCTCTTTTACGGCACTCTTCCAATGCACCTATTACATACGGGGTGGTACCGCTGGCAGCAATTCCAATTACCACATCCTTTTCGTTCACATTATGCTCCAGCAAGTCTTTCCAGCCCTTTTCTTTATCATCCTCTGCAAATTCTACAGCGGTTGTGATTGCCTTTTCTCCTCCGGCTATGATGCCGATCACTAGTCCGTAAGGCACGCCATATGTCGGAGGACATTCGCTTGCATCTACAATCCCTAACCTGCCACTGGTGCCTGCGCCAATGTAAAACATGCGGCCACCCATCAGCATTTTGTCTGAAGCGACTTCTGCCAGTTTTTCAATCTGGGGTATTGCTTTTGCAACAGCTTCGGGAACGGTCTGGTCCTCTTTATTAATATTGATAAGCAATTCGCCAACTGTCATTTTTTCGAGGTGGCGGTAATGGCTGGGTTGTTCGGTAATTTTTTGAAATGACATACTGCCGGTCTTTAACTGTGATATTCCAATAATCCTTCCATCGGGTTCTTCATTACCCTCCCTAAATCAAATTCATAACTGTTGCAAAGGTCCTGCAACACATCCTTAAAACCAAATGCCACACTGCCTGCAAAACTTACTGGCAATGTCCATGTTTCCCGGTATTTACAGAGATGATTAAAGAAAAAGTCGTTTAACCCGTCTTCAATTATATTCTCGATCATATAATGCCCCCGGTTATCTGCCAGGAAACGGGCAAAGCCTGCAAGGTAGCGGTTGGGCAATGGCTTTTTGTATACATTCTCCAGTATTTCTGATTTGTTTGTAGTATACGTAACATCAAAACGACCCATCAACTCATCATCAAATGTTCCGTACAGGTAATACTGAATTACTTTTTTACCCAAATAAGCGCCGCTGCCTTCATCGCCTAGTACGTATCCCAAACCGGGACTATTTTTGACAATCTTCTTTCCATCAAAATAACAGGAGTTGGAACCTGTACCAAGGATACAGGCAATTCCTTTCTTTCGTCCGCACAACGCCCTTGCCGCAGCCATCAGGTCGTGGGTTACCGCCACTTTTGAACCGGGCAAAACTTTTGTAATCGCCTTTTTTACAGATTTGGCATTCTCCGGGTTGGCACAGCCGGTACCGTAATAAAAGACCTCATCAATAGAAACATTTTTGAGTTTTGGTTTGAGTTCTTTTATCAGCAGGTCGGTTATTTGCACCGTATTGAGGAAGTAAGGGCTGATACCCTGTGTAAAGATGGTCTTGATCTTTCCGCCGTTTACCAGGCACCATTCAGCTTTGGTAGCGCCACTGTCAGCTATCAGTTTTATGGAAGCCATAATATTTTATTATTGCCGGTCATCATTCATAACAGGGTAAAACCTGAAACCAGCAACTTTTATCTATTTTGCGTCAAATTACACAATAAAGGGTTATGATGGGGAATAAAAAATTACAGGTTTGGCTTCCGTTGATTTTTTCTTTGGTAATGATAGCCGGAATGATGCTTGGGTACAAACTGGGCAGCCAGGGCGGCGGCAAAAGCAAATTCTTTTCATCTAATAAACGTAGCTCTCTGCAGGAAGCCCTTGATCTCATCAAGTTGAAATATGTGGATTCTGTTCGTATAGATTCCCTGGAAGGCAAAGCTATACAGGAAATGATGAATGAGCTGGATCCCCATTCGGTTTACCTGCCCCCTGTTGACCTAAAGGAGGCCAACGAAGACCTGGCTGGTAATTTCCAGGGTATAGGCGTAGAGTTCAATATTTTCAGTGATACAGTGAATGTAGTATATGTCATTCCCGGCGGGCCAAGTGATAAAGCCGGATTATTGATCGGTGACAAAATTCTTAAGGTAAACGATTCTTCCATTGCAGGTCGCAAACTGCAGGTAGATGATATTAAAAAATACATTCGTGGGCCCAGGGGATCAAAAGCCAATCTGCAAATCGTAAGAGCTGGCGCAATAAAAATGTTAAGCGTAACCAGGGGCACCATCCCTGTTTCATCTGTCGATGCTACTTACATGCTGGATAAAACAACCGGTTATATCAAACTAAACCGTTTTACAGAGAACAGCTACGAGGAGTTTATGCAAGCTTTGGAGAACCTGAAAAAACAAGGACTGAAAGGGCTTGTGTTTGATCTGCGGGGCAATGGCGGTGGTTTTATGAATGAAGCCGTGGATATTGCCGATGAATTTTTGGATGGCGACAAACTGATCGTTTATACCCAAGGAGTAAACAGTAAAAAGATAGAGTACCGCTGTAAAAGGCCCGGTCAGTTTGAAACAGGTAAGCTTGTTTTGCTGGTAGATGAACTTTCTGCCAGTGCCAGTGAAGTAATTGCCGGGTGCCTGCAGGATTGGTGCAGGGCAACCATCATTGGCCGCAGAACCTTTGGAAAAGGCCTGGTGCAACAACAATATGATTTAAGTGACGGTGCTGCCATCAGGCTAACGGTAGCCAGGTATTATACACCGCTTGGCCGCAGTATCCAACGGTCTTATGAAAAAGGAAAGAAAGTTTATATGGATGACCTGTGGGAACGCTTCAACAGCGGAGAAATGGTTTCCTATGATTCCATTAAAAGCCATAATGGAGGTAAAAAATTCCTCACCTCCTGTAAGGATACCTTATATGCCGGCGATGGCATCACCCCTACTGTATTCATTCCTTTGGACACAACGTTATACCACCGTGAACTGAACGCATTGCTTACGGGTAATAGCATGAACAACTATGTTTATAATTATTACCTGCAGCACAAACAGCAGATAGACCAGTACAAATCATCAGATGAGTATACCAAAGGTTTTACTGCTGTTACAGAAATGTGGGAAGGATGGCTAAAAGCAGCGACAGCTGATTCTGTGAACCTGTCAACCATTAATGGCCGTAAAAAAGAAATGTTGCAGCTCCGTTTAAAAGCATTATTGGCCCGTTTCAAATGGCGCAATACCGGCTTTTACCAGGTATTGAACACGGACGATATGGCCATCCGCAAGGCTATGGAAACTATCAGTAAATAAAAAAGCAACAGCTTTCGCCATTGCTTACCGGACAAGGTTTATATATGTTTTAGTGTATCTATTTATTTTCCTTATCGTACCAGTGTTTCCTTTCCACGGAATAAGAACCAATTAATCCCAACCCACCGCCGATGGCAATAAGGGCGAAATAAAGGCCAACAGGCTCAAATTCATGCGGGATCACATACATATCCAGGAAAAAAGCGGTTAACAAACCAAGACCGGCGCCGAGGAATAACAATCCTGCTTTCAGGCTTTTGAATGGTGCAGGACGGTTGGTTTTATCCTTCGGGTTCATTCCTTTCTCGATCATGGCCATGTTTTCACGGGTTTTAAGGTATGCGATGCCAAACACCATGGCAAATCCACCGGCAAACATTGTGATTGGTACTAAAGCTTCTGCGGCTTGCATAATTGTGCGTTTTATAGTTTTTTAAAATTGATCGTGTTTGTTCTTTCTGACTACAAGTCTTTCAACCAGGTTACAGCCTTTCAAGAACTTTTTTTCAAAATCGGTTACATCATCTATGACTACCCACATAGAAATGTGGTTACAGGCAGTGCCAAAAAACTTTAAGCACCTTCTTTCACATATATATGGCATTGAAACCCGCTGCCAAATAACCGTACTTTGTACTGTAACCTGAATTACTAAAACGTAGTCTTATAAACAGATGTCAACCGGACTGAATGATAATGAGCTCATTAGCAGAGTGCTGAGTGGAGACCAACAGGCTTATGCCGGGTTGGTAAGCCGGTACCAAAGCTACGTTTTCACCCTGGCACTCAGAATGGTGAAAAGCCGGGAGGACGCTGAAGAGGTAGCGCAGGATTCATTTATTAAGGCTTACAAATACCTGGCAGATTTCAAAGGGGCTTCCAAATTCAGTACCTGGCTGTATACGATTGTTAATAATACCGCCATCAGCTTTTTGAGAAAGAAAAAGGTGGAAATTCATTCCCTGGATAATGAGAAAGTATTTGAAGTGGCCGATAGTAAAGAGTCAGGAATGGGCGCCAATATGATTGAACAAAAATCGAAGATGGCAATGGTCAACCAGGCAATTTCGATGTTAAACCCGGATGATGCGCAGATCATCACCCTGTTTTACAAAGCAGAGCAATCATTAGATGAAACAGCGCAAATACTGGGGATAGAAATAAATGCGGCCAAAGTCCGTCTTTACAGGGCAAGGACCAGGCTGAAGGAAAAAATGGAAACCTATTTTGCGGAAGAAGTAAAGAATTTAAACTGATTTAAACCAAGTTGTATGCAAACACAACAAAACATAGAGGAAAGGCTCTGGAGTTTTATTGATGGAACTGCAGAGGCATCCGAAAAATCAGTAATTGAAAAATTGCTGGAAACAGATGCAGCGTGGAAAGCAAAATACCGTGAATTACTCGAGGTGAATGAAATGCTGCATTCTTCTGAGCTGGATGAGCCCTCTCTCCGGTTTACAAAAAATGTAATGGAAGAAATTGCCCGGCTGCATATCGCTCCTGCCACCAAAACATATATCAACAAAAAGATCATCTGGGGTATCGGTTTCTTTTTCATTGCCATGCTGGTTGGTTTTCTTATTTATGGCTTTGGGCAAATGGCCTTTGCACCCACAGGAGAAGAATCTGAAATTTCTAAAACTGTGAGTAAAGTTGATTTCAGTAAATTCTTTAATAACTCATGGGTAAACGGCCTGATGCTGGTGAATGTGATCCTGGGATTATTCCTGCTGGATAATTATTTAGGCAATAAACGTAAACAATACAGGAAAGAAGCTTGATGATAACACTATCATTAAGTCCGGTTAGCCCCTTCATTTTTTGAAGGGGCTTTTTATTATACATTAACCAAACTATAATCCGGGTTAGGTTATCTTCGCCGCTGCTTAGCTATAATTTATGCGACATATTACCACACTTTTATTTGTAATTGCATTTGCCATTACCCTTTCAGCGCAACAGGATATACCTGTGACAGCCGGTAGCAACTGCGGAGAGCTTAAAATCGGCATGTCTGAAAAACAGATCCGGGCCTTATTGGGTAATGATCTGCAGGCAAAAACATACAAAGAAGAAATGACGGCCTTTTGGTATCACAACCGGACAATCCGGATGGACAGCATCACACAGTTTGTCTTGGGTTTTGACAAATGCCTTGAACTGAGTGATAGTCTCAACAAACACTGGTCGGTGTTTAAGATATTTTTATTGAATGACAGGGTCAATTGTATGATTGTCACATCATACCTCGATGACAGTCTGCTGGTAAAAAGAGTACTCGTTAATAAAACCCTCCGGTTTAATGACGAACAGGAAAAATGTGTGCAATATTTTGGTGATACATATATCAATACACCCTACCCGGGTTATGAAGAATATGTGTACTACAAAAAGGGAATTCAGCTGCTTTTTGATGAGGGTATTTTGAAAACTCTCAAAATTTTTAAACCGGATCCAAATTTTTTAAAGCGAATTGCTGCACGGTCCGCCATTATCAGGGCAGAATTCAAGGCTATTGATAAAGAGAAAGGTGGCATAGACTGGCCTGACTAAAAAATCAAGACAACCGCATTTTGTACATTTGCAGCACAAATAAAAATATGGATATAAAGAAGAATATACTGGAAACGATTGGCAACACTCCTTTGATCATGCTGAATAAAGTGACCAAAGATGTGCCCTGCCCTGTACTGGCCAAAGTGGATTATTTCAATCCCGGTAACTCGGTAAAAGACCGCATGGCGCTGAAGATGGTGGAGGTAGCAGAACAAGAAGGTAAATTAAAACCCGGTGGCACTATCATTGAAGGAACCAGTGGCAATACAGGTATGGGTTTGGCGCTGGCTGCTGTGGTAAAAGGTTATAAGTGCATCTTCGTTACCACTGATAAACAATCAAAAGAAAAAGCAGATATACTGAAAGCTGTTGGCGCTGAAGTGATCGTTTGTCCAACGAATGTGATGCCCGAAGATCCCAGAAGCTATTATAGTGTGGCCGCAAGACTGGCCAAAGAGATTCCCAACTCTTATCATATGAACCAGTATGATAACCTGGCAAATCGTTTGGCACATTATGAAACAACGGGGCCGGAAATCTGGAAGCAAACCGATGGAAAGATCACTCACTTCGTTTGTACAGCAGGTACAGGAGGAACGATAACTGGCACAGCCATGTACCTGAAAGAAAAGAATCCCAACATACAGGTATGGGCTATTGATGTGTATGGATCATTACTGACAAAATATTTCCGCACTGGTGAGATTGATATGAACGAAGTACATCCCTATATCAGTGAAGGCTTCGGAGAAGATTTTGTACCGAAGAATTATGACATGAGTGTCATTGATCACTTTGAGCAGGTAACGGATAAGGACGGCGCAGTAATGGCCAGAAAACTGGCGAAAGAAGAAGGTTTGTTCTGCGGTTACAGTGCCGGGAGCTGCATTCAGGGTTTATTGCAATTAAAAGAGCGGTTGAAAAAAGATGACCTGGTTGTTGCCATCTTCCATGATCATGGTAGCCGTTATGTTGGTAAGATATATAATGATCAGTGGATGATAGAAAGAGGGTTTATTGATGTAAAAACTTTCCGTGATGTAGTGAGTGCAAGAGGTATTAAACGACTGATCACTATTGAACCTGCACAAACAGTAGCTGAAGCCGTTGAACTGATGAAGAAATATGATATCGAACATATTCCTGTTATGAATGGTACAGGTCCTGTAGGTGCCATCAGTGAAGGTGGTTTATTCCAGAAAATTTTTGATAACCCAGAGCTAAAACATGCCAAAGTGGAAGAAGTGCTGGAGCCATCGTTCCCCATTGTAGCCTTTGATACACCTGTTGAAAAGTTAAGCCACCTCATCAACAAAGAAAATGGAGCGGTGCTGGCAAAAGATGAAGCGGGCAGTTTCCACATTATCACCAAGTACGACGTAATACAGTCGCTGGGCAAATAAAAAGCAAGCCTTGTAAATCACTGAAAGCCATTGCTAAACCAGCAATGGCTTTTTTATTATTCGTAATATTACGATTAAAGGCAGCGGTATTGCCCCCAAAAAGTACAGTCAGTTTACGATTAAAAATCGGGCAGTTTTGCTCTTGTGCAGCAAGGTATGCGGATATATTTTTGTGTCAGATTAATTCAATATCCAATCCAGAAAAAACCGAAACCAAGTCCTTAGAAAAACCGAGTAAAATCCAAAATCCAGATCGAAAAACCGATCCATCCAAGATCCTTGAAGAACGACCCAAAGTGTCACCGTGTCCAAATCCAATGAAAGAAATTAAAACGTCCGGAACCCTCCTGCTAAATCACATTTAGCAGGAGGCGCGGTGAACCTCAGCCCTCCTCTCCTTTTTCTCAAACTTTATTGATTCAGTATTTTGCAGCAAATTGTTGCATATTGTCTTTTATTGACCAAACCGGCCACACTGTAACGCTTCCTGATAAACCGGGCCGTATCATTTCCCTTGTCCCCTCTCAAACAGAATTACTGGCTGATCTTGGCCTTGATAAAGAAGTTGTCGGCATCACCAAATTTTGCATTCACCCGGAGCACTGGTTTCGCAGTAAAACAAGGGTTGGCGGCACCAAGCAGGTGAACATAGACATTGTTCATCAGCTACAGCCAGACCTCATTATTGCCAACAAAGAAGAAAATGTAAAGGAGCAGATCGAGGCACTGGCCGAAAAGTATCCCGTCTGGATAAGCGACATCAACAACCTGGATGATGCGTTGGTGATGATCCGTGAGACAGGCCTTATGACCGGAAAGCAAATTGCAGCACAAAAAATTACAGAACAGATAGCTGAAGGTTTTGCAGCACTAACAACTCCCGGCTATAAGCTAAGGACTTGTTACCTCATCTGGAAAGATCCATACATGACCGTTGGCAGCGATACATTTATTCATAGTATGCTGGAAGCGGCAGGTTTTGAAAATGTATTCAGCGAAAGAAAAAGATACCCTGTCATTAAAATTGAAGATTTGAAACAATCAGGTTGCGAACTGCTGCTTCTCTCCTCCGAGCCTTTCCCTTTCAAACAACAACATATAGATGAATTACAACAACAATTACCCAAAACCAAAATAATGCTGGTGGATGGAGAAATGTTCAGCTGGTATGGCAGCCGTTTATTAAAAGCTCCGGGTTATTTTCATCATCTTCATGGTACGCTAAAATAATACGACCTTAGACCTGTATTCATATTTGACAATTCACTATTCACAATGAGATTCATCGATAACCAGAATGGCAGGGAAACTAAGGAAGGCGACAAACCTTCCCGCAAAAAACCAATGTACCCCGTCAATGAAAAACTAAGGGGCTACCTGAAGAACCGTGGCCGTGAAGTGAAACTGCCTGTCACCTATAACAACCTGCTCAACTTTACCTGGTCAACGCCTTTAAAAGACAAGCATGGCAAAGACACCTATTGGGAAAAAACCTCTTACGATAGCCGTGAGTGGGATTTTATCAGGGAAGGACTCGTAAAAATTTATGCCATACTAAAAACAGAAGGAGATTTTAGATATACCAGCCACCTGGATGTGGCAAGGATTGATTACTGCGCCTTTGGCAACTCTAATCCATTCCGCATCCGTATCGTCAATAAGTTCAACGATAACTACGACCACTATTATATCAAGATTGCAGATGCTTCCAGGATATATGGCCTTGAGCTGGAGCACATCCTCTCTCCCAACCGCATCACCTTTTACACCTGTGATAATACACTGGTAGAAGAACATATTCCCGGCATTCCCGGCGATGTATTTGTGCAGCAAATGATGGAATCGCCTGAAACGAATAAGATCAGGCTGGCCAAAGAGTTTGTAAAGTTCAATGAACGATGCTTTGTGAGACTGCTGGGAGATATGCGCAGCTATAATTTTGTGGTAGGCATTACTCCTGATATTGAAGATTACCAGTACCGCATCCGCTGTATTGATTTCGACCAGCAATCTTATGAGGGAAGAAAAAATTTGTACCTGCCACAGTTTTTCAAAGAAAATTATGCTTTTGTTCAATTGTGCTTAACCCATCTCAACAAAGAGTCAATCGAGCAATACCAGGCCGAAGAAAGAACCATGATTACTTTCCGGTTGGTAAGTTCCCGCTATCGCATTAAGGACTTGTTGGATATAATGACGCAGGACCAGATTTCCACTCCCGAAAAAGTAAGCCAGCTGAAAACAGAATTATGCGAATACATGCAAACTAACTCCTATGAAAAATGCCAGTCCATGGGACAAATTGTAAAAACCCACCTCAAAGAAACGCTTCGCAAGAACCTGCTGCTGGTGCAGAAGAATTTGGGCAAAAGCCAACGTTCACTTTTGTGAGCAAACTCAAACTGCCTAATTCAATAAAAAGTCTATATTAGCAGCCCTTTAGCGATTGCCTGCCTGCTGAAAAGCATTTTTTAGCACTTTAAAATTTAATGCATGAAAAAGTACAGAGCCGGTGTGCTGTTCGGCGACGAACTGGAAGCACTTTACAACGATGCCAAAGAAAACCAGTTTGCCCTGCCAGCGGTTAACACCATTGGTACCAACACGATCAATGCAACGCTGGAAACAGCGGCAAAGGTCAACTCCCCTGTCATTATTCAGTTCTCAAACGGTGGTGCACAGTTCATCGCCGGTAAAGGAATGCCCAATGAGAACCTGCAGGGAAATATTGCCGGGGGTATCTCCGGTGCATTGCATATCCACAATGTGGCAAAATACTATGGCGTGCCGGTGGTATTGCATACCGACCATGCAGCTAAAAAATGGTTGCCCTGGATAAGTGGTTTGATTGATGCCGGAGAACAGTTTTATAAAGAAAAAGGCCAGCCTCTTTTCAGTTCACATATGCTTGACCTGAGTGAAGAGCCGATTGAAGAAAATATTCACACTTCAGTTGAATTTTATAAAAGAATGTCACCGCTCGGCATGAGCATCGAGATCGAACTCGGTGTTACCGGTGGTGAGGAAGATGGAGTGGATAACAGCGATGTGGAAAATTCCAAACTCTATACACAGCCGGAAGATGTGGCTTATGCCTACAGAGAATTAAGCAAGGTTGGAAAGCTGTTCACCGTGGCAGCGGCCTTTGGTAATGTGCATGGGGTATACAAACCGGGTAATGTTGAATTGCGCCCTGTTATTCTGCATAACAGCCAGGTGCATATTCAAAAGGAATTCAACACAGGTGAAAAGCCGGTGTACTTTGTATTCCATGGAGGCAGTGGTTCACCACAACACCAGATCAGGGAAGCAATTGGCTATGGCGCTATCAAAATGAATATTGATACCGACCTGCAATGGGCTTTTTGGGAAGGTGTGCTGAATAATTACAAAAAGCATGAAGGCTACCTGCAGGGCCAGCTCGGTAATCCTGAAGGAGAAGACAAGCCCAATAAAAAGTATTACGATCCGAGGGTATGGCTGCGTAAAGGCGAAGAGTCTTTTATCCAGCGCCTTGAAGTGGCTTTTGAAGACCTGAATTGCATTAACCGGAACAGTTAAGTTTTTTACCACAGATTACTCAGATACTCTTTCACGGAATACAGAATGTTTTCTGTGATAAATCTGCGTACTCTGTGGTTATTTCTCTCCTCCCGACTCAGAACTCCCAACTCCAAACCCAAGTCTCCTGACTTTCCTTTCCCCTCCCTAACTTTGCCTAACATCTGTTAGTAACTAATTCACTAATCAACCCAACATTGCTATGCCTGCTAAAAAAATTGCTGACCTGCTTGGCGATAAAGCCGAGTATTTGCTCAAACACCAGTCCAAAACCATTTCAAAAGACCAGCTGCACCTTCCCGGTGCTGATTTTGTAGACCGCATCTTTGCTGCCAGCGACCGCAACCCGCAAGTGCTGCGCAACCTGCAAGCGATGTATAGCACTGGTCGCCTTGCCAACACCGGTTATCTGTCTATCCTACCCGTTGACCAGGGAATAGAACATAGCGGTGGCGCTTCTTTTGCCAAGAATCCCATCTACTTTGATCCGGAGAACATTGTCAAACTCGCCATTGAAGGTGGATGTAATGCCGTGGCCACTACATATGGAGGCCTTGGGTTTTTGTCTCGCAAATATGCACACAAGATTCCTTTCATTGTTAAAATCAATCACAACGAATTCCTTACTTATCCCAATAAATTCGACCAGGTAATGTTTGCTTCCATTAAAGCAAGTTGGGATCTTGGTGCCGCTGCTGTTGGCGCCACTATCTATTTTGGCAGTGATGAAGCCACCCGCCAGATACAGGAAGTAAGCAAGGCCTTTGAAATGGCGCATGAACTCGGTATGGCCACCATTCTCTGGTGTTACCTGCGCAACCCGGCTTTCAAAACAAAGGAAAAAGATTACCATGTATCGGCCGATCTTACTGGTCAGGCCAATCATCTCGGTGTTACCATCGAAGCAGATATCATCAAACAAAAATTGCCGGAAAACAATGGCGGTTACCTTGCTTTGAATACCAAGGAATCTGCCTACGGCAAAAATGATAAACGCATTTATGAAGAACTCACTACCGATCACCCTATAGATCTATGCCGCTACCAGGTAGCCAACTGCTATATGGGCCGTGCCGGTTTGATCAATTCAGGCGGCGCTTCTTCCGGTGCCAGCGATATGGCCGAAGCAGTAACTACAGCCGTAGTGAACAAAAGGGCCGGTGGTATGGGACTGATCAGTGGCCGTAAAGCCTTTCAACGACCAATGAAGGAAGGTGTAGAAATTTTGAATGCCATTCAGGATGTTTACCTCGATAAAGAGGTGACGATCGCTTAGTAAGAAAGCCGGGATTAATTCCCGGCTTTCTTTATTTGACAAGACAAAGGAGTAAAATGTCCGACTATGCTGAAGCCTGACAAGACTGATAGCTTTATCTGAATAAAATGCAACTGATTGGGAAGGTCTATGTAAGTTGAGCTTAATCAGAAGTGCTTTAAAGTGATTTTATCATTAAGTTTGGATTGCATTAAACCAATCATTATGTCTTTACGCATTCTCTTTTTCCTGTTTCTTATTACAGGAACCAGTCATGCCCAATTGCTAACTTCTTATAAAGAATACCGTTTTGTAAATGACTATAACCTGGCTATGACCGTTTATAAAAACCCAGGAACACAGAAACCAGCCGGCAATACTGGGATAGCAGGTAAGCCAACTTCTAGCTCGATTAACAACTTTGATTCAGTATACCTCCAGCCCTTGAACTTTGCAGATAATAACCAGGTTTGGATCGTGGAATTTACCCCGGCTACCTGCAGTACAGTGGGAGGTTATTATACCATCCGCAGTAAGTCAACAGGTGAATACCTGACAGTGCTTGGTTATGAAGAAACGGTTACTGCTTCAAATCTGCGGCAATCCGGTTACCGGGTTGTACTTACTCCATTAAAAACAAAAGGCGTTGAAGATATCAGCAGTACGCAAAAATGGAAGTTTGCCAACCTGCAGGATATATTCAATGAAAACGGGTATTATAAATCAATTTATCCGGCCCCATTTATGGGACGTACTGAGTTGGTAAGTCTTAAAAATTTTGTGTACTCAGGTCTTTGCCAGATGAGCACTTTTAGTTTCGACCTCGTATTCCAGCACCGGAGCCCCGATTTAAAAATCAGGACCCAGCTTTTATCAGGGGGTTATCCTATTAGTTATGATAATTCGAGGTTCCGAATTATACCCAATAACCCCGTTTCATTTGTTACGTTAAAAAATATCAGCCTTTTTCGCTGCCCTAAAGTGTTGCTGAAAGGCGACAGGGAATTTGGAGGCCGGATAGTCATAGACCTTAGAATTGAACTGACCCTTAATGCCCAGCGTAATGCTATTATGATGTCAGTGAAGTTCAGAGCGGAAGAACCCAAGGGCGACTACACTACCACTGAACTGAGCTGGACAGAAAAAGTATACGAAGCTCCTTTGGGTACGAAGATCAAAAGCATTGTCAGCAACCCGGTATGGCATAACCAGGTAAGCCATAGCCTGAATGAAGAGTCCTTTAATCTCTATCCCGGCGAGTTTCTCCGCTATTGTGAAGTAATAGGTGATACTATGGGTGATGATGTAAGTACTGATGATAATTGTAATGATGATACCCGCATCGGCAATTTTGTTTTTAATAAAGTGGCGGTAATTTTCGAATGATTTTTTTTCAAAAGAAAGGTGGATTTAACTATTCACTATTTCGTGGTTAGCATATGATCATTTTTTACATCCTCCTTATTCTGCTGTCGGCATTTCCTCTGGGGCTTACTATCTGGAGAATCCGGCGTGATGCGTATATCAGGAAAACAGGTATTCATACCAGCGGAAATATTACTTCTATAAGGACGGTGCGACTAAAATCGAGCCTTACCGATATTATCAGCATTGAATACAAGGACAGGGCTACTGGCCGCACCTATACTGGAAAAGCCAGTTCAAAAGCAGGTAAATACAAATGGAGTGATACGATGGGAGTTGCCTACCTGCCCAACAATCCGGCCAGGTATACTATTACAGACACCGGCCGGGGTTATATCGTTATGCTGATCTTTTGTATCCTTGTTTTCCTCTTTGTTTTGTTTGCTGTGTATAAGATCGACGGAATGGTGAAGTAATTGTAAATTATCTTGGTATATCTACTGCTCCCGCCACCTTTGTGCTTGCTATTTTTGTGACCAAATTGCCAGCTTACAAAAAATATTTCTGTTCGCTGTTTCGTTTACAACGTATAAAATCCTGACTGTGAAAAAACTTCATCTTCTGCAGCTGCTTTTACCCCTCAGCCTTTTTGCACAAAAATCAGTTGATCTTGATAAGTACCGTTTCTCTGTACAATTCCGTTCGTTGCCCGCTGTACGCATCGACTCCACTTACAGAACTTATGATGTGCAGGTGGAAGCTACCAGGCTGACGAGCCCTTTGCTTTCTGAAATGCAGCCGGAAAACTCTGTACGACTGGAAGGATGGAAAAAATTAATGCAGGGAGGACATATAACTGTCACAGTAAAACTGGGCGACCTGATACCGGGTGATGTAGCCGTAAAAGAACGGGTGGTGACTAACAAGAATGGAAACGGTGTTATTACCGGCACTAAAATCTATTACTACCAGGAAGTTGCTTATACTTTTGAGGCAGAAGCTGTGATCACCGATTATAAAGGAATGCATATAATGGATGAGCAACTGGCCAGCAGAACTTACAAAAAAGTGTACCGAAGCCCAGAGTTTACCAACAGGGTGATTGCAGCAGGCTATTTCCTCGCCAATTCTTTGGCTGTTACCAAAGAATTGTTCCGTGAATCAGTGACTAGCTCTATGCACCGGCTGACTGAGCGGCTCAACCGAAATTTTGGTTATGAACCTGTAACGGTAAATGATATGATGTGGGTGATCGACAGCCGCAAACATCCGGAGTATGATGAATGGCGCAATGCTATCCGGCAGATCAATGATGTATTGTTTTCTCTCAGTGCCTCCACTCCTGCTACTGATGCCCTGCAGCAGGTGCAACCAGCTATTAACTATTTCGAAAAGATAAAAAAACTTTATTCTTCCTCAAACCGGCATGACCGGAAGCTGCGATATGGTTGTTATTACAACCTGGCAGTATTGTATTATTATCTCGATGACCCGCAGGCAATGATGAAAGAAGCTAACGGTCTTGAGCTGAATGATTTTGATACCAAAGATGCCAAAGGATTCAAGGAAACGGCTGCCTGGTTAAAAAGAGTATTTGAGCAAAATAATATCTACACCCGGCATTTCCCCGTTGATACAGATTCTTTTAAAGGGCCTTATGAAAAGGCGGATATTTCTGTAAAATAAGGAATCAAAAGATCACCGGATAAGAAGAATCAAAGCTATTGTTGACTTCTGTCATATGTTCTGGCATACTGTCTAAAGTAACTTAACAAAAACAGGTTATGAAAAATAGTATGCGGCAACTCAGGAAAACTTTGTTCTTTCTCCTGTATTGTCATTTTGTGATGACTGCCACGGCCCAGGACGGTTACTGGCAGCGCAGCGATGTAAAGGAAGAAATGACCGATATTCAGAAACTGATAAAAAATACATACAAAAATTTTAACCCGGCTCACCATAAATTTTCTGGGAAAACAGGAGATATGGGGATGAATTTTGAATATATATACTATTCGACTATTGACAGAAAGAACCATACTTACAGGGGACATGTAGCATGGGAATGGAGCAATCCCAACACAATGAACCCGGGTGATAAGTTAACGGTTAAAGGCATTGTTTCAAATCTTACAGGCGAATCCGGTTCTGTATCTGCTTATGTTAATATGGGTGCTGCCGGCTTTATGAAACCTGAAGCAGGGTATCCTGGTTATGCCAGCCCAAACAGTACAATTAAAATGGCCGGCACAGCTATTATTCCTAAACCAGGTATTGACAGAAATGGCAAACTTATACCTTATCTCTATGTAAAATTTGGGTTATCCGGCGGAAATGAGTTTAGATGGGTGGAAAGAACAATCATCTATAAGTGGATACCAACGATCAAGCAAAATTTGCCTTCCAACAGTACCGGCATTAACGGAATTTATAATACTAATTTTAACCAGATGTCACTGAGTATTACCGGAAATAAAGTAACAGGTACTTATAAATGGAATGATGGCAGAATTGAAGGTACCCTGAATGGTACTGTGCTTACCGGCTGGTGGTACCAATCTAATGGCAAAGGCAAATTCATTTTTAATTTCAACAACAATTTCACTGCTTTTACCGGTAAATGGGGATATAATGACAATAATCCATCCAACGCCTGGAATGGTACAAAAACCAGCAATTGAACAATTATACATTACTGGTCTTCACATGATGTTACCAATATAAGGCGCAATGCGTAACAGGAACGATGCCCGGGGATATGCAGGTGTGTAAAATTAGTTCTTTAGTAAATTTCCCTGCCTGTCTACATTTATGTATTTGTTTCCTTGTTTCACCCGGATATCGTTTGCATCGTTCTTTATCCAAACAATATCATCGTACAAAAAACCGACAATGACATTGTTCTCTTTGTTAATTACGCCCCACTTGCCATTTTGCTTTACTCCTACATAATTTTCTTGAAAATATTTAGCATCTTCATATTGCAGGGCAATTACCTCTTTGCCCTTTGTATCAATAAAACCCCATTTGCCATTTAATTTTACAGCGGCAAGGCCTTCAGAAAAATTAATAGCATCATCATACTTCATCGGTATCACCATTTTGGTGGTTTTATCAATGAATCCTGTTTTACCGTTCAATACCAGTTTACAAAGACCCTCCCTGAAGCCTCCTACTTCGTCATATTTGACCGGTACCGCCACTTTGCCAGTGGAATCCAACAGGCCGTAACGTTGTTTCTTACCGTCCCATGTTTCAAGGGGTGCAAAGCCTTCTTCAAATCTGACGGCAATTAAAAAACCACTGTAAGCAAATGGTGTCAGCACTTTGCCCGCTGCATTGAATATGGCAAACTTGCCTGAGGGGCTGGCATCCATATTGGAGAATTTATGGCCGATGTTGAGGGCAAACAAATTATAACCCAGGCATTTCGCATTGTCATACTTAACCGGGTGAATCAATTTACCTTTTGTATCAATAATACCCCATTTGCCTCCTTTGTTTTTTGCATAATCAGCGCCAATATTCACCTCGGCGTATTTACCATCTGTAAACTCATAGGCAATATCATAAACAGGCTTGACAATAATTTTTCCGCTTTCATCTTTGTAGCCGTATTTGCCGGTTTTTTCATCCTGGAAGGGTTCTGGTTTTTGTGCAGTGGCAAAAAGCGAATAACCGGCAGCGATTACGAGGAGGGCAACTCTTTTCATGGGTGTTATTTTCAGTAAGGTAGTAATATTTTAAAAAAGTAAACGCAGAGCGGATATCCGTTTTACATGGGCGGAGATCAATTTTATAAAGGCGGATGTTGATTTTATATTGGCGGAGGCCGTTCTTACATTGACGGAGATGAATTTTACAAGGGCGGACACCGGTTTTACATCGGCGGAGGCCATTCTTACACCGGCGGATATGAAGCTGACAAGAACCGCTACCAGTTTTGCATTGGCGTAGATGAGTTTTGCTTGTTCCGATATTGATTTAACATGTGGAGATGCGAGGGTTAGTAGTTGATATACTGGCATTAAACAGTTCTTTGCTTATGGCAGGCAAGCTTTCGGGAGACAAGGCTTGAAAGTTGAGCTGTATAGCCACACGGAAGACAGAATTTATCTGGCGGAGGCATGACAGTTGTATACTACTTTTTCGGAACACCAACAACTGCTGAGAAATACCTGTTACTGGGTATTTTAAAAGAAACCACATACCTTATTTTTATAATAAAAAGATGAAAAATCACCGGGTGATCTTTGTTATCCTGATGTTGTTTACAGGCTTTGGCACCGCTGCACAAAAAACAAAAACGACATCAAAGACTGCAGTCGCCGATACCGTGATCCTGGATTCGGGGAAAGACAGCATCCTCATCCCCTTCGAACCCCATGAAACCAAGTATCAACAAGCGTTGAAAGCGGCCAAAGGCTCAAAAGAGCGAACCGGAATATTCAAACAATATAACGATGCGTTGTTCGCCAGCTCCCTTACAACAGATCAGAAGAAAATATTACTACGGCAAAAAATAGAGCAGTACATCCAAACCGATTTTTACAGTTTATACGAATACTTCCTGCTGGTATCGAAAGAAAAGGACAATGCCAAGCCCTTGTTGTTTATATCTGTTTTCAGAAGTACCGCTACCGAACTGCAATGGAAAGCACTGACCGAATACATGAAATATACCGTAGAGGCTGCACAGCTAACCGTATACAACCAAACCTCGGGACAAACAGAGCAATTGAACCGACCAAAAAACTGGCCTGCGGGATTGCCCTACCCCGGTTACGGATGGGGCAAATACCTGAGTACTGATGATGTGGCCACACCCGTTTCTATGCAATACCATCTTTCTGAGGAAGAACGATACCGGATCATCAGCCAGTACAAAAAAGAAGGTAAGAATATTTCACCCGATGACCAGGCATGGTACACAGTGTATGAATTGAAGGCGGTAAAGGAAAAAACCATTGCAGCCGCCAGCAAGAATAAAACCGCCGATGCAGATTTGCCTGTCGAAACCAGGCTTAAGAACCTGGTGGGAGAATATTATTATTACACTGCCGCTTCGCAGTTTGATTGCACCATCTGCAAGGTCGTCAGTTATACAAGTAAAGATGATATAATACTCACCTGCCAGTACGGTAATAAAAAAAAGGCTACGTTCAATGAACTGGTAAATAATAAAGCCATTTTTGGTTTCCGTCCGGCCCGGCTTAATGTAACTCAATGCAAGGCATGCAACGGTAATGGTGTTGTAAAAAGCACCTTCAGCCATACCAACGATTACCAGTATACACTCGGCAAGAAAATAACCTACACAAGTACAACCATCTCCAACTGCATGAAATGCGGCGGATCAGGCTATTACGATCCTCGCTTCTAAGCAAGCGGAGGAGAACGGGGTATTGAACCCTGCTCCGCACCCATTGTTCAATTTCGGTTGTCTTATATCAGACAGACAGAGCAAGACATGGGCGAGAAAATGATTTTGTATAATAACTGGTTTAAGGCAGGGAAATAAACGCATCAGGAATCGCCAAAGGCAATAGCTAATTATTCGAGACTGCAAGTCTTACAGAGCAGGTTTGACAACTGCCTGCTGATACTGAACCGGCTGAAGCTGCCCGACCACGAAAAATTTATTGCAAAAATCAAAGAGCAATGTGAGAAAGGAAATAAACTGGTGTTTTGTTATAAATATTAAATTAGTAGAAGCTTTACGCCGAGTCCCTTGCAAGAGACTCGGCTGGGAAGGAATACCACAGCAGTACCTGCCTGCGGCAGAAGAGTAGATTGAATACTGGTTCAGGCTTTT
>JBGARY010000019.1:0-73506 GCA_044229985.1 Chitinophagaceae bacterium | reverse complement strand
TATGATAAGGACACCTGGTTTATCAGCAGCCAGGTGGTATACCCGGCTGTAAAAATTCTGGGGTTCGATGCTTTTGGCAGTTTTGTTAATATTTATTCAGAACTCGAAACAGAACCTGTGTTTACAAAGAAGACATTTACCAATACCATTTTAAAATATGCAGATAGCTCCAATAAGCGGACAATTGACTATTGGGAGAGAAACCGCCCAATACCATTAATGGCGGAAGAGCAAAAGGATTACCTGAAAAAAGACAGCCTGCAGCTGGCCCGCAAAGACCCCAGGTACCTCGATTCGCTGGAAAGAAAACGGAACAGGGTAACAGTACCTTCTCTTGTATTAATCGGGCAATCATTCACCAAAGAAAAAAAGAGAACTTCTTTGAGTTTCGAACCGCTGCTAAGCCAGGTTAACTTTAATCCTGCCGAAGGATGGGTGATCAATACCGGGTTTACCTGGTCAAAGCGTTTGGATTCGGCAGGTGCCGGCCGTAAAAGAATATCAGTAGCTCCGAATTTCCGGTATGGTTTTGCCAATAAACATTTTAATGCTCATTTGACGCTGAATTATTCTTTTGGAAAGAAATATGCTTCATCGGTAAGCTTTTCTGGTGGAAAACGGGTTTTCCAGTTTAATAATAGCAGCCCGATAGGCGAAAGAGGTAATACACTCAGTTGCCTTCAAAGTGAAGAAAACAGGATCAAGAGTTATGAAGCAATTTATGTTAGGGGAAGCTACCGCAAAGGTATTGGCGATGGCTTTACCTGGACTGTTGGCTTCCAGTACCAGGACAGGTTGCCGTTGGATAACCGGACTGATTACACCTGGCGGGATAAAGCAGACCGGGCCTACACGCCTAATTATCCCTTCGAAATTGTTAATGAGAATATCAAAAGACACCAGGTTTTTGTAACCCTAATCGGATTAACCTGGCAACCCGGTGCAAAATACATTGAACTGCCTGACCGGAAGATAAATATCGGTTCTAAACACCCTGTTTTCTCATTTACTTATATCCGCAACTACAGCAATTTGTTTGGAAGTGATGCTGATTTCAGTAAATGGAAATTGACAGTAAGGGACGATATCAATATGAAATTAATGGGACTGTTCCGCTACCGTTTAGGTATGGGAGGATTTTTAGATAATGATAAAGTGGAGTTGCCTGATTACAACCATTTCAATGGTAATATTTCCAGTTTTGCCACAGAATACCTCAACAGTTTTCAGTTGCTGCCTATATACCAGTTCAGCAACACATCAAAGTTTTATGCACTGGCACACCTGGAGCATAATTTTAAAGGTTTTTTGACCAATAAGATTCCGGGCATTCGGAAATTAAATTTGTACCTGGTAGCTGGGGCCAATGGGTTTTACCTGAACAAAACTCAAACTACCTACGTTGAATTATTTGCCGGTATTGATAATATATTCAAGCAGATAAGGATTGATTTCGTTCAGACCTATGGGGCCGGTATCCCCAGGCAAAGTGGATTTAAAATTGGTTTGACAAGATTTACCGGGCAAAGAGGTGATGACTGGCCATGAGTAAATTGACATCAGGAGATCAACCAGATATTTTACGTAATTTGGTTTCAATAACTCCGTATGAAAAAAATAACTCTATTCATTTCTTTCTCGCTGACTCAGTTTATATCAAATAGCCAGGAACTGGCACAGGTAACATTTTCCGGCGGAAGCAACTTTTCCTACTTCTCACTGATTACGGATCGCACTGTGTTGATAAGAATCTCAGATAATGGCACTGTGCTGGAATGGGGCACAGAAGAATCTTCCTTCCGGAACAGCAACTACTATTCGCCTAAACTACAACCTTATCCGGGCAGGGTGGAGTATTATACGAGGGATGCCGATTCCTTATCAAGAGGTAAAGTGAAGAGTATCGGCTCAGCTGTTATTACCTACTATGATTATTATGAATCAGAAGAGAGAAGGGGGAAGATCAGGTCAATCGGGTCACAGTTTTTCGATTACTACAATAATTTCTATGACAAGATGCTGCGAGGAAGAATTAAATCAATTGGCAATAGCCTGATTGATTACTATCCTTCCTTTGATAACGAATCAATAAGGGGGAAACCAAAAACTATTGGCAGTACCGCCATCACTTATTATTCTTCTTTTGATGACAGGCTGATTAGAGGAAAAGTGAAGAGCATCGGTACACAGCAATACCAGTGGTACACTTCCGTTGACAAGATAGGTTATGGGGGAGCATTAAAAAATGGCGCCTTTAGACAAAATATTGGAGGGGTTACATATATCCTGCAATAGCATTTAACTATAGTACCCCTCACTTAATCCAAATTTTCTTTCCGGGGCATTGTTTTCAACTTCATGAAAGGCTATAGGAGACATGCCTGTAAAGTCTTTATATTCTTTTACAAGGTGCTGGTAATCGTGATAGCCACAGTCCACTGCAATACGCAGCCAGTCAAATTCCGGATGTGAATTTTTCAGCCGGAAAGCTTTGTCAAACCGAATTATGCGCTGATATAATTTAGGGTTGACGCCTGTTCGTTCTTTAAACTTTCTTTCCAGTTGTTTGGCACTAAGACAAGCCTCTTTGCTAAGCTGGCTGAGTGTCATACCCTGATCGCTGTTTAGTAATAGTAAACAAGCATTGTCAATTAACAAATGAGGCTTCTTTTGGCTGCTGATAAGCTTACGGATAAAGATGTTTGCAATTTCCAGCATAGCGGAATAGCTAGTGGCATAGTATAATTTTTCATTAACCTCTCTGAGTGCGGTAGAAAAAACATTTTCCGCATCAATATACTCATTGGTAAGTAATGAGGAAGGTATACCGGTAAGTCTGTAAATAGCGCCAGGTTTAAATATGATCTGAAATACCAAAAAATTATGACCAATCAAACGGTGGGTCACTTCACTAAATTGACCATATAACACAACAGGAATATTTTTTACCCGCTTGCCGTTGTTTTTATATTCTACCGTTTCTGTATCGTAAGGATAAAAGGCAAGACATTGCTCAGGCCTGGGGGGATAAGCCTTCAAAGGGACCGGATCGTTGTTTTTAAAATGCAGGTGAACGATCCGGTAAAATTGTACAAACTCCTGTACATCAGTTGCTGGTATGAAATCTTTTAGCAGCATTGCTATGATGTTTTTGGAAAGTCAAATTAAGGTAATTATCACAATGTTAGCGGTGGCCCAACTACTTTCATTCCGTGTGCTGCATGAATTTTGTCCATTTCTTCCGCCGAAGGTTTTTCTTTCAGGGTATTCATATAAGAAAAGAATTCTTCCATTTTACCTGCTGGCTGAAGCATGTAAATCAATTTGCCCATGTCACTCAATTGAATCCAGGTATGAGGAATGCCACGGGGCAGAAAGATAGTTTGACCTGCTTTAAGGTGATGGGTGTCTTTTCCCACTACAAACCGGTATTCGCCTTCAACCACCGTAAATATTTCATCCTGGTAAAGATGAACATGCAGCATGGGACCTGTTTTGCCAAGTCCTGTATATTCGAACATAGATAATTGGCCATCTGTATCCTTTGAGGATATCTTCAGGTCATTTGGGTGCACCCCCAAAAATTTTACAACTTCACCGAAACGGGATTTGCCCGCATCTACAATAAATGGTTCGGTATTGGAAAGCTTTTTTTCTCTGTTGCTGATATTGTTAGAAAAAGCCAATGCCGGCGCTGCCAGCAAGGAAGTAAGTAAAAAGTCTTTACGTTGCATATTGTTGGAATTTGTGCTGTAAAATTCAACAAGCAGCGCTACTGCTTAGTGGTAAAAAATGGACATTTTTATGTACTAAAGAAAATCATACCAGCATATGCAGAAAATCAGCTGGCAGCTATTCCGCTTTTTCTATTTTTATTTAAACTCATAGAATTATGCCTAACAGAGCTGGTGGAAAAGCATTTTTATCGGATACTTTCCGGTATTACACAGCCTTTATTATAGTATTTGTCTCTGCTTCTTTCGCCTCTTTTTCACAAGGTTCGCCAGAATATGGAAGTGGCATTAAGATCAACCTCAACCAGGAAGGTACCCGTTTCATTCGGTTCATCAACTGGGGGCAGATTTGGTTGCGCAGTCAGCAAAATAATCCGGGTTCAGTAATCAACGGGGAGGTCAGAAATAAAACATGGGACATCGGTGCAAGAAGGTTACGGGTCATTACCTATGCACAGATTTCACCCCGCTATCTTATATTGGCGCATGTAGGTATCAATAATCAAACCTTTGCCACAGGAGGCGGATTCAGTTCTTCAGGTACAGGACCATCTGGTGCCGGTAAGAAGCCGCAACTTTTTTTTCATGATGTTTGGAATGAGTACGCCATTATCCCTGCTAAAGATGCAAAGACCGGGAAAAGTAATAAGTATAATCTCTATATAGGAGGAGGGCTTCATTATTGGCTCGGCATCAGTCGTATGACAAGTGCCAGCACCCTGAATTTCCTTGCCATAGATGCGCCTATTTTTAATTGGCCACTTATCGAAGTCAGTGACCAGTTTATGCGTCAGTTTGGTTTTTATGCAAAAGGTAAGCTGGGAAAGCTCAATTATTCAGCCGCAATCAACAAACCGTTTGCAACTAGCAACACACCGGCCTATGATACCTGGAAAGGAAGAGTGGCTACTGATAACAACGGAGACGCTAAGGCTTCCTTGCAGGGATATTTTGATTACCAGTTTTTGGAGCAGGAAGCCAACGTATTACCCTTTCGGGTAGGTACTTATGCAGGAACTAAAAAGATTTTCAATATTGGTGCAGGTTTTTATCATAACAGTGATGCTACCAAAAGCGTTGATGCTTCAGCAAACATTCAAAAACACGACATTACTTTACTGGGTGTCGATGCTTTTGCCGATCTGTCAGTTGGGAACAAATCAAAAAATATGGCCGTTACTGCCTATAGTGTTTTTTATAATTACAATTTCGGCCCCAATTATTGGCGCACCCTTGGTATAATGAATACGTCTACAGGCTTTGATCCTGCTATGCCTGTTGCTGACCGCACTATTAACGGTTTTGGTGATGCCCGGATGTTCGTTGGAACAGGAAATATTTTCTATACCCAGGCCGGTTTTTTATTGCCCAAACGAAAGACTAATAAAATGCGGGTTCAGCCTTTTGCTGCTTATACTTATAAAAAATTTGATTTTCTGGATGAGGGCGGCAGCTATTTTGACGCAGGCAGTAATTTTTTTATTGACGGGCACAATGCCAAGATCACTGCACAATATAGTACCCGGCCTATCTATTATTTACGCAACGGCCAAAGGCTTAAGCATGGAACAAAAGGAGAATTCTTGCTGCAACTGCAGGTTTATTTATAGTACAAACATAAATCCTGACATTGTTAGTTTTTATTCTCTTTATGATGATGTTTATGGTGTACAGACCTGATGGATAAATTGCAGATAAGCCCAATTGCCAGTAATCCTGCCATCACATACATGGTCATAGAGTAAACCTGTGCCTTAGGTAGTTTATTGACTTCAATCTGGTATTGCCGCATGTAATTAATGAGAACGGGACCCAGTATGGCAGCCATGCTCCAGGCCAATAATAACCTGCCGTGAATAGCGCCAACCTGTTTGGTGCCGAACAAATCCCTCAGGTAAGCCGGAACTGTGGCAAAACCTCCTCCGTACATGCTCATTATAATGGCAAACGCAGCAATAAACAACACCACAGAACCGGAGGCACCAATAGATGGAATGGCAGAATAAAGGATTATGCCCAGTGAGAAAAAGATGATATAAGTGTTTTTTCTGCCAATCGTATCGGAAAGCGACGACCAGAAGAAACGGCCAAGCATATTGAACAAACTAAGTAGCATTACAAACTTTGCTGCTTCTGAAGCATCAATAGCTTTTGCGGGACCTACCGATTCAACAGAAAAGAGTTCCTGTATCATTACGGATGCCTGGCCCAGTACACCAATGCCCGCGGTTACATTCAGCATCAGAACAAAAAACAAGAAATAAAATTGCGGCGTTTTAATGGCATTATCGGCTAATACATGTGCATGGGTCACCAACTTTTTTACCTTCTGCTTTGCCGGATCAAAATTTTTAGGCTTCCAGTTTTCAGGTGGTACCCTTACGATGATGGCACCAATCATCATTACTAAAAAATAAATAATACCCATTACAAGGAAGGTTTGTGCCACACCTGTTGAAGTTTCGCTCCTGAATTGTTTCATCAGGTAAACGGAAAGGGGAGAAGCGATCATACCACCGCCGCCAAACCCCATAATGGCCATACCCGTTGCCATGCCCGGCCTGTCAGGAAACCATTTTATCAGTGTGGATACAGGAGAAATATAACCTAAACCAAGTCCGATACCTCCAATAACACCTGACCCAAGGTATAGTAACCAAATTTGGTGTAATTGTACACCCAATGAAGAAATCAGGAATCCGCTGGAAAAACAAATGGCCGAGGCAAACATGGCCATCCTGGGGCCGACCCTTTCCATCCACTTCCCAAAAGTAGCGGCAGACGCTCCGAGAAAAAAAAGAGCAATACTAAATATCCAGCCCAATGTAGTCAGTTCCCAGTCTTCAGGGGTAGATTCCTTTATGCCTATTACTTTGGTGAGAGGCTGGTTGAATACACTGAATGCATAAATCTGTCCAATACATAGATGGATGGATAGTGCGGCAATGGGAACCTTCCAGCGGTTATAGCCGGCAGGGGCAATCGTTTTTTCCCTTGACAAAAAGGACATAGTTGTTGGGTTGGTGGCACAAAATAGAAGTTGTCTTATTCAGGCAGGATGATTTTCGGCATGTAAGGGGCAGCTTTTGGTCAGGTGAGTGTATACTTATTAGCCAACTAATATCATTGTTCTGGCAAAATACTGCTGCTAATTTTGTTACTGGAGGTGTGAAATGTTAGTATTTAGAATTACAGCCGTACTTCTTCAGTGGATCATGGTAGTAATTTCCGTGTCTTGTACAAATAGTGAAACGACTCCGGCACCGGCTCAGTTTAAATATGAACAGTTCAAAGATTCTGTATTAAAAAGCAGTAAGGATACCGTTCCTGATGCCACCAATATATTCGACGCCCCTTCTTTTACACCCGGCAAAGATTCTGTCAATTTATTGCTTGAAAGAATCGACACTATGTGGAAAAGGCAGGCAGCCCTGCTGGCAAGACTTGATACAATGAAACGGGGACTGAAGCAAGGACCCGGCTATTCCGAAGAAGAAAAAAAAATTATTCAGGAAAACATAAGGATGGTTGACTCATTTCTGCTGGCAAGAGACTCAGCTGATAAAGTTTATTGCCGGGACAAAGAATGTATGGTCTATGCCGAGATAGACAAATCAAAACAGGTGCTTTACCTGTATATTATGGGTGAATTGAAGGATACCTTTAAAGTATCCACTGGTAAAGGAAAGAAATATGAAACACCCGAAATGAGCCGGCATCCGGAAGGACCTGTACTTACAAAATATACCTCCAAAAAATTTCCGGGCGGAAACTACATGGGATTGGGAAATATGCCTTACGCAGTATTTATAAGTAATGGATATGCCATTCATGGCACTACTCCCGGCAATTTTGCTAAACTGGGAAACAGAGCATCGCATGGATGCATCCGCCTTCACCCAGACAATGCTAAAGTATTTAATGCACTGGTTAAAACGGTAGGTTTAAAACAAACCTGGGTTAGTGTAAAAGACTCATTGCCCTGAAGTATTGAATAATATTCTTGTTCTTTGTAAAAGATTCTCATCCATAGCCAACATTGATTATTAATGCTTTATTTAAGCTAGTTTGTCCGTTTCTGACAGTTTCTTGTCTATAGTATTCCTTGCTCCGGGGGCATCTTTGTGCTCTGAATACGATACTGACCCGGCTTACACTTCACTTTTAAAAAAACCAGCATGACAGAAACAATATTCGGAATTATTACCGCAGTTATAATAATTCTTATTTCTAGGTTTAAACCCCTGTATCTGACTCAAAAGTTATTTGCTGCAACAATATTGGTGGCAATAGCTTTTATTTATGTAGGATTCTCACTCAAAGAAAACCAGGTAAGTTTTATTGTCCTTGAATGCGGATTTGCCTTACTGCTTTATATCCTTGCTATTATTGGTTACACAAAAAATAATTCATTATTGGCATATGGGATTATGCTGCATGGAATTTGGGATATACTTCATCATAATTCTTTTATTGTAACAACGAATGTGCCCGGATACTGGCCATTATATTGTTTTGTTATTGACATTATAGACGGGATTTACTTTTTGGTGATTTTCAAAAGCCAAAAGATGACCGAAAGCTTTGATAAGAAGTGACGAAATAACGAAGAAAAAAAGAGTTGAATTATTATCTACTAATAAACAGGAATACCTTATTAATAATAGTTAGTATATGGAGCAGAAAATTGCAATATTAATGGCCGACCTGTCAGGATATACCGCCCTTACAGAAATACATGGCGCCTCATCCGCAGCGGACCTGGTAGATAAATATGTAGAAATTGTAGAAAAATGCCTTGTGGGTGATAGTCAGCTTAAAGAACGCACCGGTGATGAGGTAATGATAGTTTCTTCATCTCCCGACTTACTGCTTGCAACAGCTGATATGATAATGAAAAATACAACCAGGCAGGAGTATTTTTTGCAGGTTCATGGCGGCCTTCATTATGGGCAGGTATTGATTAGAAATAACAGCTATTTTGGGTCTGCTATTAACATTACAGCAAGAATAGCTGCAAAGGCCAGCCCTGGTACTTTTTTGTGTTCCGGCGATTTTATTAATGCTCTTGCTGACAAGACAACAATTAAGTTTCATTCAAAACAAAAGCACAGGTTTAAAAATCTTAGTGAAGAGATGGAAGTAGCTGAAGTATTAAATGCGCAAAATCGAAAACTTGTTATTGACCCTGTTTGCAGAATGCTGATTCAGGACAAGGCATCTGGAATACAGCATCAGGAAATAAAGCACTCTTATTTTTGTTCCCGTACTTGTCTGGATATTTTTAATAACAACCCGGATGCTTATGTTGCAACCGGTGGGCTTAATTAATTATACATTGATAAATTAGTGTTATGTCAGAAAGTATACTGTTGGTCAAGAACATGGTTTGTCAGCGTTGTATGATGGCTGTTGAAAATATGCTGAATAACCTGGCCATTAAATTTCAAAAAGTGATGATAGGAGAGATTCACCTGGCCGATACAATTACTGCTGATCAATATACATTTTTAAACTCCGGGTTGGCCCAAATTGGTCTTGAACTGATTGACAATAAAAAAGGGGGTATCATTGAAAAAATTAAACAGCTGGTGATACAAAAAGGCCGGAACGAGGTGACTGAAGAAGAAAAGAAAATGAAACTCTCGGTCTATTTATCAGGAAAATTATATCATGAATATACTTACCTCAGTAGCCTTTTCTCATCTATTGAAGGCCGGACCATTGAAAATTATTTTATTGAACAACGGGTCGAAAAAGTAAAAGAATTGCTGGTGTATAATGAAATGACATTGCTGGATATTTCCGTTGAAATGGACTATAGCAGTGTGGCACATCTTTCCAGCCAGTTTAAACAAGTTACCGGACTTACTCCTTCTCATTTTAAAAAAGTCGGATCCGTCAGGCGAAAGCTTCTGGATAAAATTTAATCCCAAAATTCTGTAAGCTTTTCCCAAATTAATGTAACAACAACTGCTCCTTGCAGTTCTACTTTTGGTTTAACAAACCCGATCATTAACGGGACATTTAAAAACCCAAAAAACAAAAAGTATGAAACCTGAAATCAAATTGAGTAACAGCACTCAAAAGGACGGACAAAAATGTGGTAATCCTGATTGTACCTGCACCAACTGTAATTGCGGCAGCAATTGTACCTGCAAAGGATGTAAATAATCAGTTATCATTTCATTAGAAAGCTGCCCTGTAAAGGGTGGCTTTTTATTTTGCAAATTGACTTTAAACACTAGAATATAAAAGTAGTTGTGGTCGCATTTATTCTGCGGTTTCTACTACCTCTTTTTCAGGCCGATAATTCAGGAATTGTGCAATATGCCGGTTTAATAGCTATCCCTGGCTTTCCGGAAATAATGAAAATTGTCTGTTTTCGACATCTCAACGTCTTTCTGAAGGGAAAGCCTAAATCTACTTTTACATTATCAAAACAATAAACATAATACAATGAAAAATCTTCTTTTACTGGCTGTCATTCTGATTACAATGACAACCCATGCGCAAATTACAAAAGTATATTTTCAGGCCAGTGGCCTTACCTGCAGCATGTGCAGCAATGCTATCAACAAATCCCTGAAATCACTGGATTTTGTTGATAAAGTAACGGCAAACTTTAAGGATTACAGTTTTGAAGTATCCTTCAAATTGCCTGACAATATTGACTTTGAAAGGATGAGAAGAAAAGTAGAAGATGCCGGGTTTTTCGTTTCTGCCTTTTTTGCCACTATTAGTTTTAACAACCTGCAAATCAGCAGCGGACAATCTGTAAAGGCAGGTGCTACTACTTTAGTATTTGTCAATAGTGCTACCAGGTTGTTGAACGGTGAGACAAGAGTAAAGTTGCTGGACAAGGGTTTTGTTAGCTCAAAGGAGTATAAAAGCAATGCTATAGCTCCTTCTTTAACCGGGTCCGGAACCTACCATGTATCCCTTTAATAAAATTTTATAATCGCCTAATTAAATTATCATGAAACGCTGTATAACTATCAGTCTATTGCTCTTATCTGTTTCGGGCTGGTCACAGGAATTGTTTTCTGTAACAGAACCGGCAAGTAATAAAGCAGCCCGTAGTATTACATTCAGGCTGGATAATACGATGATGGATGATTTATCCTCAGCAAAAGTCAACTATCACATGATCCCGGAAATTATGTTTGGGATTTCAAAAAGGCTAATGCTGAGCGGAAACCTGTTCTTCAGCAACCGTAATGAAAAGTTTAGCTTCGAAGGCGGAAGTGTTTATGCGAAGTATAGGTTTTTAAGTAAGGATGCGGTGCAAAAGCACTTTCGTATGGCATTATTTGGCAGAGCCGGTTATAATAACAGTGATATTCACCAGGAAGAAATTAATATGAATGGTCATAATACGGGAGTGGAAGCAGGAATTGTTGCTACCGGGCTGCTGCGTAAAGTGGCCATGTCATCTTCTATTTCTTATTTAAATGCGACAGATAACGGGAATAACAATAAGTTCGTATATGGTTCGGATAAAAGTAAAGCCATCAATTATTCATTTTCTATAGGTAAATTGATGTTGCCACGACAGTATAAAGATTACCGGCAAACAAATCTGAACCTGATGGCGGAGTTCTTAACCCAGCTGAATACCGGGTCGGGAAAATATTATGTGGATATTGCCCCATCGGTGCAGTTTATATTTAACAGCCAGGGCCGTCTGGATATGGGTTACAGAAAGGAATTAAGTTCAACACTCCTGAGAACTGCCCCGAATGGCTTCTTTGTACGCCTTGAGTATACTTTGTTTAATGCTTTTTAGCAGGCAAGTGCTGAAAGCTGCTAATTAGAACTTAAATAATTAAAATGAAAAAATTTGCCTTTATCATCCCGCCAACAGTTGAACTTTTAGACCTGGCAGGACCGCTCCAGGTATTTACAGAAGCCAAATTTTATGGCTATGAATTATCCCTGGAATTTTATTCATACAAAGATGAGATCATCAGTACATCAGGACTTCCCTTTAATAATATCAAAAACTACAAGGAAGCCGATTTGAAGGAAGGGGATTTTGTATTTATGCCCGGTATGCATAATGAATATGTGAGCAGTATGGCTTTTAAAACGGAGAAGGATTTCTTTAAATGGCTCAAAGAGTGTTCAGATAAAAAAGTTTTTGTTTGCTCGGTATGCAATGGGGCATTTGCATTGGGCCATGCAGGTTTACTAAAAGATACAGAATGTACTACCCATTGGAGAAGAATAGAGGAAATGCAGCAGGAATTCCCAACGGCTAAAGTAATTACAGATATACTTTTCAAAAAAAGTAACAATGTGTACACCAGTGCGGGAATCAGTGCCGGAATTGATCTTGCACTTGCCATACTCGAAGAGTTAAAGGGCCCGCTGTTTACACATAAGGTTGCCCGGGGGTTGGTAGTATATCACAGAAGGAGTGAAAGACATACACAACAAAGTATTTATCTTGATTACAGGAATCATATCAATCCGGCCATACACATTGTTCAGGATCACATGATCGAACATCTGTCAGATGAAAATTCAATTGAAGATTTGGCATCATTGGTCTCCATGAGTCCGAGAAACCTGAGCAGGATTTTTAAGGAAAAGACAGGAACAACCATCCTGGAATACCTGACACAGTTGCGGCTGGAGCTGGCAAAAACAATGCTTAATAATCCTGATTTTACTATTGAATATATCGCATCGAAATGTGGGTTTAAAACCGCCAGGCAATTGCAGAGGATCTTAAAGACCAATAAAAGCGGTAAAAGAAAACCGGCTTATGTATCGGGCAATTAAGCCAGTTTATAATTTAAAGACAGGGAGTAAGTATTCAAATAAAGAGAATAAAATGAAAGCAGCATATTATAGTAAATATGGCCCGCCGGAGGTTCTCTATATTAAAGAAGTAGAGAAACCAGTTCCTAAAAAAAATGAGATACTAATAAGGATTAAGGCTACCGCAGTAAATTCAGGTGATTGCCGGTTACGAAAAGCTGATCCGTTTGCTGTAAGATTTGTATTTGGATTGACAAAACCTAAAATTAATATCCTTGGGAGTGTTTTTTCAGGGGAAGTGGAAAATGTAGGTAAACAAGTTAAACGATTTAGTATCAGAGATAAGGTCTTTGGCCATACAGATATGCATTTTGGTGCAAATGCAGAATATATTGCTGTTCCGGAAACAGGCTCTCTTGCCTTAAAACCTGCAAATATTTCACATAACGAAGCAGCGGCTATTCCATTTGGCGCTGTTACAGCATTACATTTTATAAAAAAGGCAATGATAAAACCGGGGCAAAAAGTACTTGTGGTTGGTGCTTCCGGTGCTGTGGGAAGTGCTGCTGTTCAATTGGCCAGGTCATGTGGAGCTGATGTTACAGGAGTTTGCAGCACTGCCAATATTGAGATGGTAAAATCTATCGGTGCAAATAAGGTAATTGATTATACAAAGGAGGATTTTTCCCATAACGGGGAAGTTTATGATTTGATTTTTGATGCCGTCAATGCAGTGTCTGTAACCCGTACATTAAAATCACTAAGCAAGGAAGGTCTATTGGTGCTAAGCGCTGCCGGAATGTGGAAAATGTTTCAGGGATTATGGTTTTCTTCGACTAGCAAGAAAAAGGTATTGACTGGTTTAATCAGGCATACTACTGAAGACATTGTTTTTCTAAAAGATCTTATTGAAAAGAATAAGTTTAAACCGGTCACTGATAGAATATATTCCCTGGAACAAATTGCAGAAGCTCATGCTTACGTTGAAAAAGGGCATAAGAAAGGCAATGTGGTGATTACGATATAATCAAAGTTTTATGCCTGGGTTGCTGCCTTGATGGAAGTTTAACTATATCGAGATCATCCATATCGGGATTATCCCCTTTATAAATAAGGTGCTATAATCAGCAAATAAAGATTATTTACGCTGAGGCAGTACCTTATCTTTAGACTTTATCCTTGTTACAAGATATTAATATGATAGACAGTTTCGATCAAGGATGCAAAGTATGTGCTGTCTTTTTACCAAATGTCCTGACATAGTTTACTATATCACCGGGTATCCTTGTTTTACCAAAGCTGCCTTCCATCGCATCCTGGTTGCCAGGCATTCTTTTCTTAAAAGCAGGCATTTCTTTATGGCCTGAATAAATCTTGAATAACAAAGCGCCATCAGATTGTTTCTGAAAGGCGTCCGTTGTAAAGTCTGTAGGTGAATGATCAAGTTTCAAAGCCCTTTTACCAGAACCTTTTCCGTCTGTCCCGTGACAGGACATGCAGAAATAATTATACAATTCTTTTCCCGAAGCAATTGAAGCTTCATCGGCAGGTACAGGATTCTTTAACTTTTCATACTTCTCAGGAACTTTCCAGGGATCTTCCTGAACAATAACGCTGCGGAATGAAAGGGTAGTTGTAATAAATGCAACCACACCCAGCAATACGATTATCTTTTTCATGTTGATTACTTGAGTGGTTACCGAATTGAATGCTTTCTAAGTTACAACCAGTGCATACCCGAATACAATGATTACTGTCATTAAAACTGAATTGTTTATATTATTTTTCAGTATACATATTTCTGAAAAAATAAAAGGAACACCAATGTCCTATTTGACATCTTTATGACAGATGTCAGCATGAATCGGATTGTTTAGCTGATTTCTTATAGCTCAAATTCCCAAACCGTTCTGTAAGTACCATTTTCTTCTACATAGGAGAGGAACTCGCTGTAGAACTTATCGGCCCCGATCGTTGCACTGTCGCCAATAACGATGAGTTGTTCTTTGGCTCTTGTGATGGCCACATTCATTCGCCGGTAGTCTTTCAAAAAGCCAATATCGCCATCATCGTTGCTTCTGACCAATGAAACAATAATATTTTCCTGCTCCTGTCCCTGGAAACTATCAATGGTACTGCTGCGAAGCCCTGCGGGTAAAATATCTTTTGCTGCTGCAACCTGCCCTGAATAGGGGGATATAAATGCAGTGGAAGCAGTATTGAAATTGTTTTGTTCAAGCACTTGCCTCGTTATATTGAGTTCTCCTTCATTTTGCAAACTAATTCCATCCGGCCCATGTTTTTCATTATAACCTGAACCGGCTGAATCAATAAAAGTGATATGTGTGCCGGTGTCATGCAAATGCTCAGCGGTATGCAATAGGTTATTATAAAAATACTGGCTGCTGAATCCGGCAATCGTTTTCCGCATCCTGTATTGTGTGTTTAATAAATAAATTTCCTGTACATGGTTAATGGCCACTTCCAGTATGGAATTATTCAGGCCCAATACGGCGGCTTCATTACTTAAAACCGTTGGGGGCAGTTGCCAGTGATCACCCGCCAGCACAATTCTTTCAGCAAAGGGAAAAATGCACCAGGCCAGCGGCTCTATACATTGCCCGGCCTCATCAATAAACAGGGTATGAAATTGCTGTTTATTTAAACCGGCATCATAAATGCCGATAGGTGTACCCGCAATAACTTCTGCTTCACTTTCTAGTTTCTCCTCATTGTATGCCTGTATTTTCTTTATCTCCGCCCTTATATTCTTTACTTCTTTGAACAACAGGTTTCTTTGCTCTCTTTCTGATTTGCCAAAACTTCGTTTGTATTTCAGGGCCATGCGGCGAAATTCTTCTGCCCGTATTTTCAATTGCTTAATTTCTTTTTGCACATTTCCTTTTGACATTTTTCCTTCCGGGGTATGGGGGAAAATTTCTGGGTCTACTTTACTGGTATTACCCACCCGCAATAATTTTATTCCTTTCTTCAGCAGCGCTTTTGAGATATTGTCTACAGCTGTATTGCTGGGTGCGGCTACCAGTACTTTCTCACCCCTTCTCACCAGTTGAGAAATGCCTTCGGCAAGTGTGGTTGTTTTTCCGGTTCCCGGGGGGCCATGTACAATTGTGAATGGATGAGTTTTCAGTATTGCTGCAACCGCCTGCTGCTGGCTTAAATTTAGTTTTGTAGTACTCAGATCAAAAGCATCTTCAAATATTTGTTTTGATCTTTCATTTATACCCGTTTCTTTTCCATCATGCAGTTGTTCAAACAACCTGAACAAAGGTTTATTATTTTCAATTTCAGTCACCACTTTTTTCATGATACTATTTGTCCGGGTATCCGGTGCCAGTTTTATGCCCACAGCATCATCTTCTATCCAGTCCGGAAAATCAGGAGCAAACAGCCTGAATTCGCCATTTTTTCCGTCCAGGCTAAGTAAAAGGCCTTTTACAGGTTCTTCTCCGGCAATAAAGCATTCGATAGCAACTCCGTCCCTGAATAAACTGGCTTCAGGGGGAAATGGAAGTTTAAAACTTATTTCCGGGTAATCGGCATACCCAAAACATTTACGGGTAACAATAATAGGGTGCAGGGCAAGACCTTCTTTCTTCAGTTGTTTCAGGCTATGTTGCTGATCCAGTTTATAGCGGTTGGATTCTTCTTTTTCTTCCAGTTCTATACATTTCAGCAATTTCCGGATATGAGGATGCATAGTGGGCAAGATAATTAACCATTTGTTATCTTTTTTTGGAATTCTTACATACTTGTCGTACACTTATATACTAAAATCAAAACTACTATGTACTCCAAAGTCACCAAATCTGCACTGCAGTTCATGATGTCAGTATTAATGCTGACAGTAATTGTTACAGCCTGTAATAACAAAAAAGACGAAGAGAAAAAAGATGAACCGGCAAAAGACACCACCACTGCACCGGCACCAACTCCTGCACCTACTCCGTCTGACACAACCAATGTACCTGATACTGCAGATACAAAACCGGTAAAGACTCCGGATTAAGGCTTTGTTGCAGAAAAATGTTGTTATCGTTTCGGCTTTTCCGGCTTAACCGGATTTTCAGCCGGAACGATTTTTTTTGCTTCCACTGCCGGTTTAGGATGTTGTTTTCCATGCCGGTGATGGAGTAATTTATGAACGAACCAATGTTCCAGCTTGTGATGCAGCGGTATCAGTATGGCAGCAATACCTACAAAAATGATGATCTCGTAAACAGGAGTATGATGCGTAAGTCTTGCAACAGTAGGGTGTAATAAGAGAGTGAGGTATTCAAACAGGAAAAGCAACGATAAAATACCCAGCAAACGTATAAGCTTTACTGATACATTGATGCGGCTAAGAAAAAGTGTTAACAGAAAGAAACCTGGTATAAAAATGGCAATCAGCAACATTTGCAATTGCTGCATCCTTTCTGCCTGTGCAATTCTCCTGTTTTCTTCCAGTTCAAGCTGTCGAAACTGTTCGTTACTGGATATTACCTGCATCTCCCTGATCTTACTTTTGCTGTTCACAGAATCATTCAGGTTTTTCACATAACTGACATAGGTAAAGGCGCTGTCAATACTATTGACCTTACGGTAATGCTCAGTCAGAAATTCTGCAGCCTCCAGCTCCTTCGATAAAAATCCGTCTGCCCTTGCAATGGTTAACGAATAACCGGCATACCAGGCGGCTGAATCATATTTTTTCGTTTTCTCGTAAAGATTGGCAAGTCCAAGCATGGCCTCGCATAAAATTTCATCATCATTGGCTTCGGTCAGGTAGCCAATCGCTTTTTTATAATTGTATAAGGATTGCTCATTGTTCCCCATTTTCAGGTAGCTGTGTCCAAGCCCAGTCATGGAAGTACCTATCAGGTCAATATCATCGAGTTCTTTTGCCAGTTCCAGCGAACGGTTGAAATAGCTGAAAGCGGAATCTGAAATGTCCAGCCGGTTGTAGGCATCGCCAATATTCAATGCAGCATAATAGCGCAGGTCTTCTACTTTGTTTCGCTGAATAATTGAATCTGCCTTTGAATAGTAACTAAGAGCATTTCTGTAATCTTCCTGCAGAACATATACCACACCAATATTCATCAGCACACTGGCCATATTGCGGGGATTATTCCGGTTCTCTTCAAGTTTTAGTTTTTCAAGATTCAGTTCAAGGGCCCGGGGATAGTTTCCGATCTTAACGAATGTATTGGCCAAAATGCCCAACGAACGGGATTCGCCTTCGATGTAGTCAATTTTTCGGGCAAGGTATAAAGCCTTTTGAGAAAGCCGGAGGGCAGAGTCTGGATTATAAACACCAATGTCCCTGGCAAGTTGCCACATATATTTTACCCTGCTGGTATCGTCTTTGGCTGTTGACAACAAACGGGAAAGGCTATCGACTTTTGATTTTTGAGCGAAAGAGGTAATGGATAGAAAAATGACCAGGGTAAATATTATATATCCCGCAATTTTATATGATTTCGGTATCTGGCAGTTAGTCATTGTTGTGTGATCTTTACTGCCTAATTTAATCATATTAAATGGTTTTAAAAGGAAAAACAATTTTCCTCTGGCAGGTGCAGAAATAATCAAAAAAAACATAAAACAATGAATTGGCGATCTATTCGAATCATGCTGGCGACTTACACAGGTCAGTTAGTGAAAAAGATGCTCCATTTAATTTGAAAACAGAAAGAAACTGTTATGCTGTATTCAATCGGGTTTATTGTTTGTGCTGTCATAATCTTCTTTGCTGGTAAAAAGCTGTCCTACTATGGAGATTTGCTGGCGGAAAAAACTGGTCTAAGTAAAGGCTGGATAGGCTTGATACTGATGGCATCTGTTACTTCTTTACCAGAACTAATGGTAAACATAAGCTCAGTTGCCTTCGTTGAGTCAGCAGATCTTGCTGTAGGAAATATTTTGGGCAGCTGTGCATTTAATTTAGGTATACTGGCAATGTTGGATGCATTTGTCCCCAAACGAAAAACGTTGTTGGGATTAGCATCACCTTCACATATGCTAAGTGCGGGTCTCGGTATTGTTATGATGACATTAGTTGGTTTTTCATTTTTCACCCCAGATGGGTTTGATATTGCCCCATGGGAAAGTTTAATTACGGTTATTTTTTTTATTGTTTACCTGGTCGCCATCAGAATAATCTATCAGAAGGAAAAAACAGATCAGTTGGAAAGTTCTGCTAAGCCTGATAGGTCAAATTCGGAAACCAGGTTATTATCTTTGAGAAGTATTATTACAAATTATTCCATCTATGCAATAATCATTATTCTTTCTGCCCTGGCCCTGCCTTATTTCGCAGATCATATTGCTGAGCAAACCGGGTTGGGAAAAACATTCATCGGAACTTTTCTCCTCGCAATTTCTTCTTCGTTGCCAGAGATAGCTGTTTCAGTGGCAGCCATAAGAATGCAATCAATTGATATGGCGATTGGAAATTTATTGGGCAGCAATATTTTTAATATACTTATTCTGGCATTAAGCGATATTTTTTACAGCAAGGGAATATTATTCAAAGATGCATCCATTTTGCATATGTATTCTGTACTCAGCTCGATAATGATGTCTGCCATAGTAATTATAGGATTAAGTTACCGGGCAAAGGGCAAACGATTTTGGATGGCATGGGATGCGTTGGTTATTTTTTTGATATATATTCTTAATCTTATTATTTTAATCAGGCTTTCAAGTTGAATATTATGAATTGGCATTGTAAGAAAATTGAAGAAGTCTTAAAGACACTCGGGTCTGATAATTCGGGTCTGACAGACGAATTGGTTTTACAAAAAAGATTTGAATTCGGATTTAATTTACTGGAAGAAAAAAAGAAAAAACCGGCATGGTTACTTTTTCTGGGCCAGTTTACCGACTTTATGATCCTGATCCTGCTGGCTGCTGCAGTTATTGCAGGTATAGTAGGCGATCTTACCGACACAATCATCATTGTCGTAATTGTATTGCTGAATGCTGTGGTGGGTTTTATCCAGGAATACAAGGCGGAAAAAGCCATGGATGCACTCAAGAAGATTGCCGCACTGCAGGCAAAAGTCATCCGGAACAATCATATTCAGGCTATCGATGCTGCAGAACTGGTGCCGGGTGATATTGTACTCCTGGAAGCAGGCAATATAGTACCGGCCGATCTCCGCCTGATAGAAAGTCATAGCCTGCTGGTTGAAGAAGCAGCTTTGACCGGTGAATCCGTTCCGGTAGAAAAAAACACCCAGCAACTGGATGACCCTGAAATGCCTGTTGGCGATCGTATCAATATGGCCTTTAAAACTACATTGATCACTAACGGTAGAGGAAAAGGGGTGGTGATAGCTACCGGTATGCAAACTGAGATCGGTATGATTGCCCGCATGCTGCAACAGGAAGAATCCGTTACGCCTCTGCAAAAAAGGATGAGCGACTTTGGTAAAAAACTTTCCTACATCATTTTGCTCATCTGTGTGCTGTTGTTTGCAGTAGGATTATTACGGGGTGAGCAGCCATTGAATATGCTGCTGATCTCTATTTCACTGGCGGTGGCCGCAATTCCCGAAGCGCTGCCGGCATTGATCACTATCGCACTGGCAAGAGGTGCAAAAAGATTAGTAAAGAAAAATGCACTGGTCAGGAAGCTACCTGCAGTGGAAACGCTGGGTTCTGTTACGTTCATTTGTTCTGATAAAACAGGAACATTGACCCAGAATAAAATGGAAGTCACGGACTGGTTTTCGCCGGAAGAGAATTTCTTTTTACACGAAAACATCAAAATGCTGGATGGGCTGCTGGCCCTGAATCATGATGTAAAAAAGACAAATGACAAAGGATGGCAGGGTGATCCCACTGAGATCGCCATGGTAGAATACTTTTCAGCCAATTACCCGGACGAATGGATGATACATATAAAAGAACATTTTCCAAGAGTGGCCGAATTGCCTTTTGATTCTGATCGGAAATGTATGACCACTGTTCACCAGCAGAAAGATCGTTTGCTCGTTGTGTCCAAAGGCGCTGCCGAATCCATTGCAGAAAAACTGACAGACAGAAATGCGGCAAAGCAATTGCTGGAAAAAGCCGAGAACTGGGCAGCAAATGGTATCCGGGTCATCGCATTTGCTTACAAATGGGTGGATAAACTTCCCGAGCCGTTTAGTTACGAGGTGGTAGAGACCGATCTTTTATTTGCAGGGCTGGTGGGAATGATAGATCCGCCAAGGGAAGAAGCCAAACAGGCGATTGCAGAATGTAAAACCGCCGGCATCCGCCCTGTTATGATCACAGGCGACCACCCGGCCACTGCTGCAGCGATAGCTAAACAGATCGGCATCCTCACCGGCAAAGAACTGGTGCTTACAGGAAGAGAAATGAAGCAAATGGATGCAGATGAGTTTGAAAGCAAAGTGGAACAAGTAAGGGTTTATGCAAGGGTATCGCCAGAACAAAAATTGGGAATCATTAAATCGCTTCAGCGAAAAGGTCATTTTGTTTCCATGACGGGTGACGGAGTGAATGATGCCCCCTCACTCAAATCAGCCAATATCGGTGTGGCAATGGGTATTAACGGTACCGATGTAAGCAAAGAAGCAGCACATATGATTTTGCTCGATGACAATTTTGCCACCATTGTAAAAGCAGTGAAAGAGGGCAGAAGGATCTATGATAATATCCGCAAGTTTGTAAAATACATCATGACATGCAACGGGGCAGAAATTTGGACTCTCTTTTTAGCCCCGCTGGTAGGCCTGCCCATACCGTTGCTGCCCATTCACATTTTATGGATCAATCTTGTTACCGATGGTTTGCCCGGGCTGGCACTGGCAGGGGAGAAAGCGGAAAAAGATATTATGCAACGGCCACCGAGGAAAACAGATGAAAGTCTTTTTGCAGAAGGTATCGCTTACCATATCCTATGGGTAGGTTTATTAATGGCAGGTGTTACCTTAGGCATGCAGGCATGGGCTATCAATAACGAAAATGTACACTGGCAAACAATGGTGTTTACTGTGCTTTCCATTTCGCAACTGGGGCATGTACTGGCTATCCGGAGTGACAGGCAGTTTCTGTATAAGCAGGGTTTATTCAGCAATCCGATGTTGCTGGGTGCTGTAGTACTCACCTTACTGTTGCAGTTGGCTGTTATTTATTTGCCTTTTGCCAATGATCTTTTTAAAACACAACCGTTGTCCTTTAAAGAGCTCATGATCTGTATCGGCGCTTCTGCCATCGTATTTCATGCTGTGGAAGCTGAAAAATGGGTCAAACAGCAAATCAGGAAAAAGAAAAATCTGTGATTAAATTGGTAGTGACGGTTATCTTTGTTTCAATTAACATTAATAAACCAGGTATATGAAATTCTTTTTTTCTTTCTTACTTATTACACTGATCGGTACAGTAGTAAATGCCCAGTCAAAAACCGGCAAGATTGACTCTACTAAGAAAGTGATGACGGTTGACGCCTCCTGCGGTCAGTGCAACTTTGGATTAAAGGACAAAGGCTGCAGCCTTGCAGTTCGTATGGATGGCAAAGCTTATTTTGTGGACGGCACTTCTATTGATGATCATGGAGACCCGCATTCGCATGATGGGTTTTGCGAAACCATCCGTAAAGCAGATGTACAGGGTGAAGTGGTGAATAATCGTTTCAAAGTAACGTACTTCAAACTGCTGCCATTACCTGCAAAAAAAGACTAAAAAAGTTTAATTATACTAAAGAAAAGGGCTGATTAATCATCAGCCCTTTTCTTGTTAAGGAGTGATTTAACTAGAAACTATAGTTAATGCCAAACATGATCAGGTCGGTGGTCATATTATAAGATACGCTGCTGTTAGGAACAGAACCATAAGGATTGGAATGGCTCACCATCATCGGGCTCAGCATCGGGCCGGTAGTGTTGCCGCTGCTGGTGCCGTGGTGATAAACCGCATTCAGGGTAAAGCTCTTGCTGAATTCATAACCCAAACCCAACTGGAATGCATTTTTGATCACGGCGGTAGCAGGTACGGAGAACATTGCCAGATCTTCATTGATCGGGTTGGCGCTGTAAGTATAACCAACTCTTAAAGGAAGTTTCTTCACTCCTTTGTATTGTACACCTGCTGATAACACAGAAATATTTTCCCATCCAAAACCCTTTACAGATGCAGTAGATGTCCATCCTTTTGCTTCAAATCCTTCTGTTTTGGCGTAGTTCACCAGCCGGTAATCCAGTGCCAGGTCAAAATCTTTTTGTGAATATCCCACGCCGGCCGAGAAGACAGCAGGATAATTCATCTTGAATGTTACACTGGGGGCTGTTGAACCATCGAGATACTTGCTGTCAAATTCAAACTCGCCAAAAGATTGTTCTGTTTTATAAGAAAGACCAAATTTGAAGCCCATTCCTGACTTATAGAATATACCAAACTGACCGCCTATACCTAATGCGGTGGCTTTGTCGCTTACGGGATATCCTTTTGCAGGATCTGGTGAAGCCAGCGGGTTGGGTGATAATTCCAGTGAAGAATAGTTAAAGGTGGGAGCCACTCCGATAGAGAAATTATCAGAGAGTTTATAAGCATAAGTGAGCCCCACTTGCAATAATTGGTAGTCGGATTCAATTTTTCCAAAGCCTCCCATACTTTGCGGCATATTGATAGGGTTACTGTTACTTTCAGGGAAAGTAACACCAAAGCCGCTGATACCAAAAGCGGAAATACCGAAAGTGCTTTTGCTGTTCTTTTTGCCCCATACCATGGCAAGGGCAGGCATCACAGAAACACCCCGGTCATCTTTAGTAACTCCGCTCATAGGGCCGCCGGGTGTAGGAACAGTAGATGATAATTCTGGTGCGGAGAAAAACAGGCCTGCATTAGCGGAAAATATTTTTGAATCAAAAGCAGAAATGCCCGCAGGGTTCCAGTGCAGTGCGCCGTTAATATCCAAGGGCTGACCGGTAGCAGCGCCGCCCATTGACATATTGTTGGCGCCGATGCCTTGCATAATGTGTCCTGCTTGTGCAGCTATGATTAAAGGAAATAAACCTAAAGCAATAATTGATAATAGCTTTTTCATATAAGTATGTTTTGATTAATTCCTGCTAATGCAGAAAACATGTAAAGCTATTTTTGAAACAGGGAGGGTATCTGTAACTCTTATCACATTGAACGGAAATCAGCAGGTGAGATGATGAAAAACAATAGCGGTATGACCTGCGTCAGTTGAAAATCTGTAAACAGTACGATTTTATCTTTAACAGATTAGTAAGCCGTTTTGAATAACTTAGCGGCTCAATTATTTACCATGGCTGTATCGGTCTTGCCTCATGCTATTTTTAAAAGGGGTCTCCTCTTTTGTTTGGTATCAATTGCAATAGTTGCATCGGCACAATCTGTAAGGGTAGAACCCATGAACTGGTGGGTGGGAATGAAGAATCCTTCGCTGCAGCTGATGGTACATGCTGCGGATGTGGGAGAAACAGTTCCTTTTGTAAGCTATCCCGGTGTGATCATTAAGAAAATACACAAAGCCGATAGCAAAAATTATCTGTTCATTGATCTTGTCGTAGCAAAGAATACCAGATCCGGTCGTTTTACCATTCAGTTTAAAAAAAACGGCAAATCAGTTTATACTTATGATTACGAGTTAAAGCAACGAAAACTCAATGCCAGCCAGTTAAAGGGATTTACGCCTGCTGATGTAATTTATCTTATAACTCCTGATCGTTTTGCCAATGGCGATGTAACCAACGATGTGATCAGCTCCATGCGGGAAACAAAAATTGATCGCAAAAATGATTACGGCCGTCATGGCGGCGATATCCGGGGTATTATCAATAGCCTGGATTATATAGCCGATATGGGCTTTACTGCCATTTGGCCAACACCCTTGCTGGAAAATGATATGAGGCAATCTTCCTATCACGGCTATGCCATAACGGATTATTATAAAGTGGATCCCCGATTCGGTACCATGGATGAGTACAAAGAACTGGCAGATAAATGCCGGCAAAAAGGATTGAAACTGGTCTTCGATGGAGTGGTAAATCATAGCGGCTCACAATACTGGTGGATGAAAGACCTGCCGTTTAAAAACTGGATCAACTATCCCGACTCTCATCGCATCACCAACCATCGCCGAACAGTAAACCAGGATATTTATGCTGCAGAATCGGACAAAGAACTAATGGTAAAAGGCTGGTTTGTAGAGTCAATGCCCGACCTCAATCAGTCTAATCCTTTCCTTGCTGAGTTTTTGATCCAGAATTCCATCTGGTGGGCTGAAACACTGGGCCTCGGCGGCATCCGCCAGGATACTTATCCGTATTCGCAAAAGAATTTCCTGGAGCAATGGACTTGCCGTATCATGAATGAATATCCGCAGTTCAGTATTGTAGGCGAGGAGTGGAGTACCAATCCGCTTATTACCGCTTACTGGCAGAAAGGCAAAGCCAATACCACCGGCTATAACGGTTGTATGAAGAGCACTATGGATTTTCCATTGCAGCAGGCTTTATGGCAATCACTGACCGAGCCGGAAACATGGGACAAAGGCATCGTAAAACTATATGAAGCCCTCGCTAATGATTTTGTATATGCAAATCCCAAAGACCTGCTTGTTTTTGGAGACAATCATGATATGAATCGTATCCTAACTTTTTTAAACAACGATGTAGACTTGTTGCAAATAGCCATGACTTACATCCTGACTATTCGCGGCATACCGCAGGTATATTATGGTACGGAAGTATTATTGGAAAACTCGGCCAAGCCCGGCGATCATGGTTTGATCCGCACTGATTTTCCCGGGGGATGGGAAAACGATAAAGCCAATGCATTCAACGGCACAGGGTTGACAGCAGATCAGCTGCGTATACAATCTTTTCTGAAAAAATTATTGAGCTGGCGAAAAAATAAAAAAGTGATACATGAAGGTAATACCCTGCACTTTGCACCTTCTAATGGCACTTATGTATACTTCCGTTACAACGGGCAGGAAAAAGTAATGGTGGTGCTGAACAAAAACAGCAATCAAGTGAAGCTACCTACCAGCCGCTTTAATGAGATATTGAAAGGAAATCAGCAGGCAGTGAATGTGCTGACAGGTGAACAGGTTTCTTTGCAGGAAGAAATTACACTGCCTGCCAGATCTGCAACGATTTGGGAGATCAGGTAGTCTTATCCCCGTTAATACCCTGCAGACGGTATAGACTTTAATCTTTCTGCTTTTAGTTTCGCAAAAAACCGAATTATGAACTATAGAGTCCTTCTTGTATCTTTTTTACTTACAATTACATCCTCATCTTTTGCACAAACCGCAAAAGAACTCTACGAAGAAGGAGTGCAATTGCGCAAAGATGGCAAATCCAAAGAAGCCGTTGAACGGTTTAAAAGGGCTGTTGCACTTAAGCCCGATTACACCGATGCGTACTATGAAATGGGCTGGTGCCAGAATGAAACAAAAGATTATTCCGGGGCAATTCAATCTTTAAGAAAAGTAAGACAGGAGTGGAGTGCTGTTGCCAAAGTGCATTTCGAACTGGGTTATGCCTTTGAAAAGTCTTCCCAGAACGACTCAGCTACGGCTTCTTATAAAAGATGCCTTGCCATCAACAATGAATACTCACTGGCATGGAAGCAATTGGGAGTAATGGCTTACCAGGCAGATGATGCTAAAACAGCACTGGAACATTTTGCCAAATATGAAGCCGCTGCCAAATCACCCATCACCGATTACCTGTACTGGTACCGGAAGGGTTTTTGTTACAACGGTAACAAAGAGTACAGCAATGCCAAAACCGCCTTATTCAAATCATTGGAGTATAAAAAGGATTACCTGAACACTTATCTCGAATTGGGGTTTGCCTGTTCCCGGCTGAAGGAAGATGACATGGCCATTGGTTACTATAAAAAGGCAATAGAAACAGATCCGAACAGCCATATTCCTTACAATGGAATTGGTGAAGTGTACAGGGACAACAAAAAGGATTTTGCAGAAGCGATGGTATGGTACCAAAAAACATTAGCGCTGAACCCCAATGAACGGAAAGGAAATTTCGGTATGGGTTATTGCCTTAACGCAACAGGCAAATTTGCCGATGCTATTGACTACTTGAAAAAAGCCATCGAAAATCAAAAAGATTATGTGGCAGCCTATGTCGAGCTTGGCTACAGCTATTACAAGATCAATTATTACAAAGATGCACTTGCCAATTTGAATAAAGCCATTAGCCTGAATCCCAACAATGAGAATGGTCGCTACTATGCCTGCCTGGTATATATCAGCCTTGGTGAAAAAAGCAATGCCCAGCGGATGGTGGATGAACTGAAAGGATTGTCATCCAGGCATGCCGCCGGGTTGCAGGAGAAAGTCAATAAAATGTAAGCTGTATTACAGGGTGATCACACTGTTGCTGCCACCGTACACATTCGGTACTTCTTTGTCAGCTTCCGGCTCATTCAACCACTCCGTTTCATTCACCAGATATTTAAATTCATGAGTGCTGTCTTTTGGCAGGTTCACATCTGCACTGAAGCTGCCGTCTTTTTTGCGGCTCATGATCACTGAGTTTTCCCAGTCGCTGTTCAGGCCGAGAATTTCAACGGTTTCAGCATTTTCTACTGTAAAAGAAAATTTTACTTTGCAATAGTCCTTCGTTTTGTAATAAGTCTTCTGTACCATAATCTTTGTTATAGGTTAACAATTTTTAGTTCACACTTTCCATACGGGGAAGTCAATCGTCAGGAGATTTCCTGAGGGCAGCAATTGCCCGTTAGTACGCAAATGTATAGAAAGTAACCTGCCTGCTGCTAACCAGTTATTGACGGGATGGGGAAAATGAAAATTAACCGCTGGCCTTCAATGCTTTATGGCTTTGCCAGTTTTTGCTTCAGCATCATAGCCGCACGGGTATAACCACCATCTGCACCATCAACAAAGTGTACATGCTTTTCATTCCGGTTCCGCACATAACAGGAGAGAACCGATTCTCTGCTCACATAGAGACCATATAAGATGGAACCCTCTGTTTCCAGACTGTCCAGTTCTATTTCCAGTTCTCTTCTTTGTGCTGCAGTACCGGAGATAACAGTGCTGATACGGCCATCAATCACCAAGGTGTCGGAAAGTTGTACTAATTGGTTCAGGTAGGTTTTGCCAGCTTTGGTTTTAAAGTATAGGGGGCCCATCAGCAGTTTAAGCCAGGTGCCGGCGAGGTATAGCAGGTTGAAGCGGCCAAATTTTCCCCGCATCTCGTTGCTTATCTTTTGCAACGTTCTTTTCAGCTTCAGTTGTGATTCGGTGATTGGCTTTCTTTTTTCCGGATCGCCGTACACTTTATCAATAATATCTGCCACTTGTTTAAATGTGACAGCTTGTTTGGCAGAATCTCTTGCCAGTACCAGCAGGCTCACCACTTCATCATATTGTTCAGGCGGTTTTATCCGGTCCCAGCTGCATTCAAAACCACTCATGTCAAGCAGGCCTTCTTCGGCAGAAAGGGGAGCAAGCAAATAATCGTCACCCTTAATAATTTTTTCAGCATGGGCCAGCCCGTTGCCCAAAACAACCGGAATGGAAAACAGGTCGCTGGTCTTCAGTTTACTGATCAGCAGCTGGCAACCCTTGTTATAAATATCCTCCACGGCTACATTGCCCACCCGTAGTTGCAGGCCAAAACTACCAGCTGTATTTTCCTGGTGCTGCAGAAGTGCTTTAAGGGCCGACTTCAGTATTATGGGAGGCAACAAAAAGGTAGCCCCATCACCACCGAAGAAGAAAGGGATAGTGATGTTTTGTTTATACGCAATGTTTAGGACGGCAACCATGCTTGCCGTAGCTACCATGTTTACAGTTTCATGCCTTCCTTCCGTTACCGCCAGGGTAGAGCCTTTTACATCTGTTATCACAACATGCCAGTTGGCCGGAATGCGGTAAAATAAGTGTTCCTCCGTAAGCAGTTCACCTAGTGTGAGCTGGTTTACGGGCAGGCGGGTATAAAAAAGTTCGTTGCTGCCGTCGCTCATAAGTAGCAGGTAATGATACGGTAAGTTACATTTTTTCGACAATGGCTTTGCCAAAGGGGAACAAAGGTGCAATTTTCAGATCTGTTGTACGTTTCAGATATATCCAAATCCTTTTAAAACCAATATCCGTCTCATGACACAGCCATTCTACAACGACCAGGCATATATTGCCGAGGGTTTCCATTTAGATGAAGATTTTTACGAGCAAACGGCACGCCTCGCATTTTTCAAGATCAATTCTTATAAGCTTTCATTGCTCAAGCCAACTTTTCGCCAAACCCGAAATGAACTGCGCCAAAGCCTGAAAGAAACCCTGTTCAACTATACCGAACCGGCCATCATCCTTGCCGATACGGGATTCTTTGGCGGGGAGTATGAGAATTAGCGGAAAGCTTCATATGTGGATTCCAACTTAGGCACAGTGTTACACTAGGGCAATCTGGCAATCTCAGCAAAGGCTGGTTTAGGCAACAATGCAGATGAGTCTGCAATATGGTTCATTTCTTCTCTTCACGAACAAAGTATCTATTTCCAATTATTACAACAATCCAAATTTTGGTTTAATTGTGTAATCAACGGCTGACAAAAAGCGGCTGCAAGCAAACTGCAACTTAACTCAAAAATTCTCCCCAATTTCTCCACTCATCTGTGAATAACTGCCCGGTTAGCCAACGGCAATTTTCTTCACCTTTACCTTATATTCGCCGCCTGACTTAAAACTGAAAACAGTGAGATTAAAGAGCTTAGAAATCAAAGGATTCAAAAGTTTTGCAGATAAAACTATCGTCAACTTTGACGACAATATAACGGGCATCGTAGGGCCCAACGGTTGTGGTAAATCCAATATCGTTGACAGCATCCGCTGGGTGATCGGTGAACAAAAGATCAGCCACTTGCGAAGCGAGAATCTTGACAGCCTGGTATTCAACGGCTCCAAGACCCGTAGCGCTTCCGGCCTTGCTGAAGTAAGCCTGACATTTGAAAACACCAAGAACCTGCTGCCGACAGAATTCAGCACAGTGACCATTACCCGCAAATTCTACAAGAGCGGTGAGAGTGAATACCGACTGAATGATGTGCAGTGCCGCCTTAAGGATATCCAGAACCTGTTTATGGATACCGGCGTAAGTACAGACAGTTATGCCATCATCGCCCTCGACATGGTGGACGACCTGATCAAAGACAAAGACAACAGTCGCCGCCGTATGCTGGAGCAGGCCGCCGGTATCTCGATTTATAAAACCCGTAAGAAAGAAGCGAAACAAAAACTAGAAGCTACAGAGCAGGACCTGGCCCGTATCGAAGACCTGCTGTTTGAGATCAACAACCAGTTAAAAGCATTGGAGAGTCAGGCCAAAAAGGCTGAAAAATACCACGAGATAAAAAAAGAATACCGGGAAGTAAGCATTGAACTGGCTAAAGCGGCATTGGAAGGTTTCAATCTTTCGTACAAAGAACTGAACGAACAGCAGGAGATAGAAACGGATAAGAAAGTAAAACTCGAAGCCGAGATAGCCACAGATGAAGCGGCGCTGGAGCAGGAGAAACTGGCCTTTGTGGAGAGAGAAAGACAATTACAGGCCATGCAGCATGCTTTCAACGAAATGGTGCAGCAGGTAAGAACGAAAGAGAATGAAAAGAACCTCTCGGCGCAGCGATTGGAACATTTAAGGGAAAAAGAAAGTAGCCTGAGCGGCTTTTTACAAAAAGCAGGAGGCCAGCTAAAGGGTATTGATGAAAGTATTGGTTTTACCAACCTGCAGGTAGAAGATGAAGAGAAAGCCTTGACCGGCCTTAACGAACAGTTAGAACAATTGCGCCATGAATCAGATGCAAAACGCAATGTGCTGGATGAGAAGCGCCGACATTTAGATGAACTGCGCAGCGAATATCAGCATATACAGCGCAACCAGTTTGATGCGGAAAAGAAAGTGGCCGTGGCTGACAGCTCGGTACAAAACCTGCAGCGGCTCATCGGGCAAATAGAAGAGGAGCGAAAACACCGGGAAGACCAACGCCACCACCTGGACCAGGAAAGAATATTGAAGGAAAAAGAACTGGGCATTAAAAAAGTGGACCTGGAACAATTACAACAACACCAGGAAAATACTAAAGAGCAAATACTGCAGACACAATCTTTACTGGATGGCCTGCGCAATAACCTGGCAGACGAAACAAGGAAACTGGATGCGAAGAAGAATGAACATGAACTGCTGAAAAGCATGATTGATTCGATGGAAGGCTATCCTGATTCCGTGAAGTTCTTACACAACAACAGCAACTGGAGCCATCATTCACCTATACTATCGGATGTCTTATATGTAAAAGAAGAATACAGAACTGCACTGGAAAATGTGCTCGAGCCTTACCTGAGTTATTATGTGGTTAACAACTTGCAGGAAGGTTTGCAGGCCGTACACCTGCTCGATGAGAATAAAAAAGGAAAAGCGAATTTCTTTTTATTAGACAAAGTGAATGACGGCGCCTCCGGTGTATCGGCTCATCAACTGGAAGGTGCTATACCGGCGCTGAGTGTGGTAGAAGTGGACGAGAAATACAGAAAGTTAGCAGAACACCTTTTAGGCAATGTATTCATTGCCGACAATGAAGATGCGTTGCAAAACAGTAATGGTTTTGTAGTGATAGAGAAGCACGGCAAGTATGTAAAAGGAAAATACTCCCTAACCGGCGGCAGTGTAGGCCTGATAGAAGGAAAGAAGATAGGCCGGGTGAAGAACCTGGAAAAACTCGAAGAAGAGATCGCTGCACAGGATATCGTGGTAGAAGCATTGCGTTCAGAAATACAGGCGAGACATAATGAAGTGATTGCCTTCAACGAAGACCTCCGGGAGAACGCTGTAAGAGAAACAGAAAGAGAGATACAGCAACTGACCAATGAAGTATTCTCGCTGCATAATAAATTAGAAAACCTGCACTCCCTGCAAACCAACAGCCAGCACCGCCTGGAAGAACTGAACCTGCAGGTGCAGCAGGCCCTCAGCTCTGTAGAAGGAGTAAGGAACCAGTTGGGAGAATACAACGAACTACTACAGGCCAATGCGGCTAAACTGGCAGAAGCAGATGAAGCCTTTAAAGTAACAGAGGCTGCTTACAATGAAGCCACTCAACAGTACAATGACTTTAACCTGCAGGTGACCAAACAGCAAAGCAAAATTGCAGCGCTGAAGCAGGAACTGGATTTCAAGACCAACCAGCTGTATGACCTGCGCCAGCAGATAGAAAACAATACAGCGCAACTGGTTGAAACAAGCAGCAACATTGAACAGTCTTCCCAGTCATTAAAAGATATAGAAGAGGCCCTGGTGCAACTGATGAAGAGCAAGGAAGAAGAAGAACTGAAACTGAATGAAGCTGACCAGGCTTATTATAATTTCCGCAACCAGCTTAGTGAAAAAGAAAGCGAGATACGCCACAAGGTGAAGGACAAAGAACAAGTGGAGCATATGCTGGCGGCGATCAAAGACAAACTGAATGAGCTGAAGCTACAGCTGGCCGGAATGAAGGAAAGGATGAATGTAGAATTCCGCATTGACCTTGAATCCATCCTCGGCGAAGCAAGAACAGGAGAGGTGCCGGTAGAAGAGCTGCAGGAGAAGGCAGACCGGATGAAGAAAAGATTAGAGAACCTGGGCGAAGTAAATCCTACTGCGATTGAGGCCTTTACGGAAATGAAGAAACGTTATGACTTCATCGTAGAACAAAAGACCGACCTGGTGAATGCGAAAGACAGCCTGCTGAAGACTATTGAAGAGGTAGAAGCAACGGCAAACCAGAAGTTCTTAGATACCTTCCACCTGGTGAGAGATAATTTCCAGAAAGTGTTTAAAACACTTTTTACCGAAGATGACCAGGCTGACCTTGTGTTGGAAAATCCGGAGAATATTGCGGAAACAGGTATTGATGTAGTGGCCAAGCCAAAAGGTAAACGTCCATCATCTTTAACACAGTTGAGCGGTGGAGAAAGAACATTAACGGCTACTGCTTTATTGTTTGCTATTTACCTTATCAAGCCTGCGCCTTTCTGTATACTTGATGAGGTGGATGCCCCGCTGGATGATGCGAATGTGGGCAAGTTCACTAATATGATCCGCCAGTTTAGTGATAACTCGCAGTTCATCATTGTTACCCACAATAAGATGACGATGAGTACGGTGGATGTGATTTATGGTGTAACGATGCAGGAACCGGGTGTAAGCAAACTGGTGCCGGTGGATTTCCGGAATTTGCAACAGAATCAAAACTAGTCGATAGTCGAGAGTTAATAGTCAATAGTATTGAGTCCGGTTATGCCGGACTTTATTTTGGAGCTAGTATGACTATTGATAAAACCAAAATCAGAAAGACAATTGTCCATCCCCATGTCCACCAAGGATGCCTGATCTTTATTTTTGAATTTTTTAATTCTTCCAAAAGTTTTGGGCCAAACTTTAATTCATTTCTTTTGGTTTTACAATCTGTACAAATTGCATAGGCTTCTTTTCGGAATGGGAAAAAAGGGACCAAAAAAACATGTGTGTACCAGGTATAAATTATTATTGTTGTAGTATTTATTTTATCACAAAAGGGACATTCGTACATAAATACTTCAAAACTTCCGGCAATGACCTTCTTTTTTCCAAACAAGACTATCATATTTTATATACTCTATAATCAGAAACAAGATAAATATTTATGCGAACAATCATCCTGCTTTTTGCTTCAAATGTGTTTATGACCTTTGCCTGGTATTATCATTTAAAACACCAGGGCTGGCCATTGTGGAAGGCGATATTGATCAGCTGGGGGATTGCTTTATTTGAATATTGCCTGATGGTACCTGCCAATCGAATCGGTAAGGTCGATGGGTTCAATTTATTTCAGTTGAAGATGATACAGGAAGCCATTACCTTAATCGTTTTTTGCGCTTTTGCCGTTTGGATCATGAAGGAACCTTTCCAATGGCGCTATGTCATCAGTTTTGTCCTGTTGATGGGAGCGGTGTACTTCATGTTCAGCAAACAGCCGGTTTAGTTGGCTTCGGCTTTTGTTGCACGATGCTGATGTTGTTCCCTTGACCGTTGTCTTTTGATGAGGTCTGACTTTACTTTATGCACTGCGGCGCTTACAAGAAAATACAGGCCGATACAGAGGGTGATGGATGCAACGATAGCCCATATATACCAGTCATTTTTCTGTTCTTTTTCAAAAACAGGGAACAGAAGCAGGAAAACACTGCCGATCACAAAAGAGAAACCGAGCAGGAGGTTGGTAACGTATTTATCACTGTGAGAATTGGACATGACTAGTATTTAGTTTTTATGGGACGGAATACCGTCAGCAAAGGCTGGCAAAAATAGGAAAAAAATAATCTTCTGTTAATCACTTAACAGCACTGAGCTACTACTGTTACAACAAGTATTTTTGTAATATAAACTGTAAGTGTATGAAAAAAATCATTGCAGCTTTTTTATCTGTATTTATGTTGCAAATTGCTTCCGCACAGGAAGCGCCGGAAGGCTTGTTTATCGGCTCCAAAGCGCCGGATTTTAAAGCAAAAGACCAGAACGGAAATGAAGTACGATTAAAAGACCTGTTGAAGAAAGGCAAAGTGGTGCTGGTGTTTTATCGTGGTCAGTGGTGCCCTTACTGCAACAGGGAATTGTCCCGCATTCAGGATTCTATTCAACTGATAAAAGATAAAGGTGCAATGGTGGTAGCTGTTTCACCTGAAAAGCAGGAAAGTATAACTGCTACTGTAGAGAAAACTAAAGCTGAGTACCCGGTTCTGTATGATGAAGGCCTGAAGATCATGAAAGCCTATGATGTGGAGTTTGAAGTACCGGAGAATACCATTACCCGTTACCGCAATGCCAATATAGATATCGAAAAGAACAATGGTGCCAATGGAAAATACCTGCCAGTTCCTGCAGTGTATATTATCGATGGCGAATCAACAGTTACTTACCGTTTTTTTGAAACGGATTATAAGAAGAGGCCTTGGGTAAAAGACTTGTTGAATAATTTGTAGCAATCAGCGCCAGACGATCTTACCGATTTTACCTTTTTCGCCGGCGAGGTAAATGGCAGCGCCAAGTTTGGAAGTTCTAACTACATGAAAACTTTCTTTGCTGATCCATTTCCAGTTTCTGCCGCCATCATTTGAATAATCAACCCCGTTCAGCCCGCAGGCAAATACATCTGACTTTGAGAAATATTCCACGCAACTGCGATACCCATGCGGGGGGGAGTGTGGTGTTTCCCAGGTTTGCCCGCCATCATTGGTATAGCAGCAGTTTTGAAAACGGGATGAATCGGCTTTAAAATCACCGCCTACTACGATCATTCGCTTGCCGCCTTTCATCTTTAATTTATCCCATACGGCTATGGAGTTGGCGCCTGTTGTTTCCTGTCCTTGTATGATGGGAAGTTTAGTTGATTTATCTCTCACAAATAATTTTGACTTCACACCACCGCTTACAAAAACGGCTTCATCTCTGTCAAGCACCCTGATATTGGTACCGCTGGCAGCAAAGCAGGCTTCACCGCTGTCGGCAACAGGACGTTTGTCAAAAGGAATATCCTGCCAGCTATTGCCGCCGTCAAAGGTGCGGCTGATGAAAAAACGACCATTGATAGGATCGCCGATCACAATGCCGGCTTTTTCATTCCAGAATTCCATGGCATCGAGAAACATGCCTTTCTCTTTGTTCTCATATACTACTTTCCAGCTTTCACCGCCATCAATCGTTTTTAATATATAAGCCGGTTCACTTACTACCATTATGATAGCAGTGGATGCATCAAACGCTTCAATATCCCTGAACTCTTTGTTCTCAAAACCTTTTACGATCATCCATTTCCAGGTTTTGCCGCCATTGGATGAACGGCCTACTGTGCCATTGCTGCCGCTTACCCAGATGACATTGTCGTTTACAACACTCAAGCCACGGATGCTGGTATTGGTACCGGAAGTCAGCACTTCCACAGTAGCTCCCTGGGCAAAGAGAGATGCCTGGTACAACTGCATTGCTGTTACTAAAAAAAAGCAAAGAATATTTTTCCTGGTCATGTGTTTTGCTTGTAGGATTATTGATAGGGAGTCATGGTTCTACTGACTTGTCCTTCGTGGCCCAGTTCCATTACGGCATAGGCAGGGGCAAATTCCTGGAAAGAACCATTCCACCAGTTGCCGGATACAGCGCCATTGCAATAGTATTTAATGCCGAGATAATCCACTTCATCCTGCAGGTGGATATGGCCGCTGATGCAAACTTTAATATTCGGGTATTGGCGGAAGATGGGTTTTAGAGTAAGAAAATCGCAGTGCATCAGGTTGCGTTTAATCATCAAGTCGCCATTGGCTTCTGTTTTATTAAAAAACAATCCTGCACAGATGGATAAGATGGGAATATGTGAGATGATACAGATGAACTGCGTACTTGCGGTGTTTTTCAATTCTTCTTTTAACCAGATCAATTGCTCTTCATCTAATTTTCCTATATAGCCACCAGCCGGGTTGAGCTGAGTGCTGTCCAGCACAATGAATTTCCAATTTACTTTTGTGAAGCTGTAAAAGCGTTTAGGCATCTCCAGCGTTTCCACCACCCAGACTTTACCGTAGAGCCGGTCATTATCGGGTTTATTGTTTTTAATAAACCAGCCCCATACATCATGGTTGCCGATTGTATGATAAACCGGCAGGCTGTTTTCCTTTTGTAAAATGCTTCTGAAAAGATCCCACTGTGTTTGTGTTTTTGATTTGTCTGCTTCCAGTGCATCCATGATGGCATCGCCGCCATTGACAATGAAATCAACTTTTCTATTTAGTTGTTGTACATGCTGCAGGGCCTTGGCCATACCGGCTTCCGGCACCAGGCCGGGTTTTACATGTATATCGGAAAGATGTGCAAACCGGATCCATTTTTTCTTTTCTTCCGCTGCTCTTGCAAAGGAGGGAAGCATTGACCCGCCAATGACAGCAGCGGTATTTTGCAAAAAGGCTTTCCGTTTCATAACTATTTCAATTGTGCGATGAATTCTTCTTTGCTGACGATCCCTTGTTTTCTCCACACTTCTTTTCCGTTCTTATAAATGATAAAGAAAGGTATCGGTTCGATGTTCAGGGCTTTCATTACATCGGTGTGTATGCCGGCATCTACTTTGATCAGTTGAAATTGAAGGGATGCATCTTTTTGTAAGTCATCGAGTACCGGGTTCATTTTTACACAAGGCGGACACCAGGCAGCGCCAAAATCGACCAGAACTATTTTATCGGCCGGAATCATAGCCCGGTAATCCGCAATACTCATTTGCTGCTGGTTGCTGCCTCCTTCAACTGGTTTATTAGCCCTTTTCCATGCATTGATACCACCCTGCAATTCTACTACATGGCCGTAACCATTTTCCCGGAGCCAGTTGGCAGCACCAGTGCTTCGGCTGCCCACAAGGCAGTATATATAGACAGGCTTGTCTTTGTCAATGTATCTTACTCTTTCAGTAAACTCCTGCTGGTTTACCCAATTGGCCTGCAGGGCATTTTTGATATGGCCAGAGCTAAATTCTGCAGCGGTGCGGACATCAAGGATTTGCACATCGGGTGCGGATAAGCCTTTTTCAAATTCTTCGGCATTGACTTTGCTGTTGGGACCCGATTGAGACTGACAACTGGAGAAAATGAATAATAAAGCAAGAACCAAAACGTTTTTCATTTGATCATTTTTCTGGTACAAATAAGTTTCAAATGTAGTGTTTTGTTTTCCATTAGTTAGACAGACCGGGCTTCGTTGCTTTTATCCCCGGCTATCTAACTGGTAAGGAAAATAATCTTATTTTTATCGATTAAACAGTAATTCCCCTTTTATGAAAAAACAACTTCTTTACTTGCTGGCTATCGGTCTGGTTGTGATTATAGGTTGCCAGAAAGAGCTGAGCTTTGAGGGTGACAGTACTCCTGCAGAGGGCAGCCTGCAAAGTGATATTAATGGCGATTGTCTGCCCAAGTCAGTGAACGGGGTTTATGTGGCAGCAAAGCCATTGGTGGCAGATACCAATACGATTTCAGTTTCAGTGAATGTGGTAAAGACAGGTTCATATGTTATAAGCTCTGATACAGTAAATGGTTACTTTTTTAGGGCAACCGGTATTTTCACTACACCCGGTGTCAATACGGTAACACTCAGGGGTAACGGAACCCCTTTTGCTGCCGGCGTAAATAATTTTGTAATCACTTTTGACAGCACCGTTTGCGATATACAGGTAACAGTATTGCCTGCCGGGGCAGGGGGTCCTGCCACGTTTACATTAGTGAACGGCGGAACACCGGCCAATTGCGCCAGTGCGGTGGTGAACGGGACCTATACAAAGGACGTTGCCCTGACTGCTACCAATACTGTAGATATTACGGTGAATGTAACGGCTATCGGAACGTATAATATAAGTGCAACGGGTGGTGGAATGACTTTTACCGGTACAGGTGCCTTTATAGCATTAGGTAATCAAACTGTGACCTTAACAGGCTCAGGAACGCCTACTACAACGGGTGCAAACACCGTCACATTTGCTGCGCCTTTTACATCTTGTAATTTTACAGTTACTGTTACAGGGCCTTGTGAGGGAACTTTGGGTGGCGCACCCGGAGCCTGTACTCCGTCTATTGTCAGCGGAATATACGTGGTGGGTTCGCCTCTTTCCGGTCCTGGAAATAATGTGCAGATACAGGTGAGTATTACAACTGCAGGTTCTTATAATATTTCAACAAACACAGTTACCGGTATTACATTTTCTGGTACGGGAACAATAGCTGTTGGCCCTAACCAGAATATCAACCTGGTAGCAAGCGGAACACCCACTACTGCCGGTCCGCAGACCTTTACTGTAACTTTTGGAACAAGTACCTGTACGTTTACGGTGAATGTACTGCCGAATGATTATTTCCCAAGAACAACCAACAGTAACTGGAGTTATGAGTGGGATAATGATCCGACAGATTCTTTATACAGGGTTGCAATCTCAGCCACTAATCCTACAGCCTTTGGTACATTCAACATATTTATGGAAAATGATGGCACTGTTCCGTTGCCTGCACTTGATTCATCCGGCTATTACAGAAAAAGCGGCGGTGATTATTTTGAGTATTTTGATCTTAGTGCCATTGGCCTTGATAACCCACAATGGGTTGAATATACTTTCCTGAAGGATAATGTAGCAGCCGGCAATTCCTGGACATCTACCGGCTGGACCAACGCCTTAGGCGGTACGCCATTTACCTTCCGTTTTAAAGATAGTATTGAACAAAAGGATGTGGCTGTTCCGCAAACTACATCGCTTGGCACTGTTAACTACCAGAATGTAATAGTAGTGGTAGAACGTATACAGCTGCAAGTTGGGCCTGCCTGGGTAGATGCTACATCATTCTTTGGTTATGCCAAATATTATTATGCAAGAGGTATAGGCCTGATAAGAATTGAATTATTCGATGCTCCCGGAACAAGTCCAACTCCGTCATTTGTTCAGCGATTACGAAGACACCAAATATTCTAAAACATAAAAAAGGCTACCGCTTGGCAGCCTTTTTTATTGAGATGATTTCTATCAGAATCCTTTTTTCTTTCCTGACTCCAGTGGGGGAAGTTTGAAATCATCCACAGCGCTTTTCTCGGCAATTTTCTTTTCGATTTCTTCTATTTTGCGGGGTGCAAAATGGGAGAGGAGTTCGTACCCGTTTTCGGTGATCAGTAGATCGTCTTCAATCCGTACGGCAATACTCCACCATTTTTTATCGCAGTTGCTGCCTTCTGGTATATAAATACCCGGCTCGATCGTAATCACCATGTCTTTTCTTAGCTTATCATAAGTTCCCCTGTCATGCACATCCATGCCAATATGGTGGCCAAGACCATGCGGATAGTATTTCCGTACTTCATTTTTATTTTTTATGATGCCTAAGGTCAGTAACCCATCTGCAATTACCTGTTGGGCAGCTTCAGTTGCATCGGCCCATTTGGAACCATCTTTCAATGTTTTAAAAGCAGCTTCCTGCGCATCATAAACAAGCTGGTATATCTGTCTTTCTTCATTCGAAAATTTGCCATCCACAGGAATGGTACGGGTTACATCAGCAGTATAACCATGATACTCGGCGCCTACATCCATCAGCAGCATGCTGGTGCCAACTTTAGTCTTGGTATTTTCCATGTAGTGCAGAATACAACCATTCTCGCCGGCACCAATTATAGAACCATAACCCACACTTTCTGCCCCATACTTTTTATGAACATATTCATGCAAACCCTGTATCTCCAATTCCGACATATTGGGGTTAACGGCCTTCATTACTTCATTCTGGCCCTGGCAGGATATTTCTACGGCTTTGCGGAGCAGATCCAGCTCCTCAGGTGTTTTTATTTCCCTGAGTTGTGCTGTCAGTTCCCTGTAAAGCAGGTTGTCAAACCGTTTGTCATCGTTGATTTTTTCAGGTATAGCGGCTTTCTCTTTAAACTGCTGAATAAGGTCAAAGAGATCAGCATTATCCCACCCATTGGGTATATCCACCGGAATCTTATCAAAAATGATCTTACTGAAAGAAGAAAAGTTGATATTGATTTTTTTGAAGTCGGTACCATTAAAAGCCATTTTTATACCCAGCTTTTGCTTGGCTCCTTCCACCCCCAGTCTTTTACCTGTCCATTGCTCTGCCTGGGCATTCCTTTTTTGAACAAAAAGGAGTTCACTGTATTTATTTCCTTCAGTGTCTGTTTGTTCCTCTTTAAATACTATTAACAGCGAATGAGGTTCTTTATACCCACTGAAATAATACATGTCCGGGTTAGCATGGTACAGGTATTCCACATCGTTGGAATAAGTACGGGTTGGGTAAGCGAAGATCACCATTACTGAATTATCAGGCATGGTGCTGCGGAGGGCGGCTCTGCGGCCGGCATGAAAATCTGCCGTGAGATAATCTTTGGGTAAATCATCTTCTTTAGCCATAGGCTGGCCAAAAAGGGCCGAAGCATTGACGAAAAGAAGCAATAAGGCAAATGCCATACGGTGAAAAGTACTCATACATTCATATTTGGTAACTAAAATACCTTATTAAAGTTAGCGGGGAATAATAATTACAGGAGTGGTGAAAGAGATCATTCTCCTTCATCATCCCTGAAGAAAGCGTCCTGTCCATTCATGAAATGGGCTTCCCATGCCTTCACCGTTTCATCGCTTAGGCATTCGATGATGTCAAAAAGAGAATCCTTTTTGAGCTTCCAGGCCGTTTCCATCGGGTCGTCATAATGCTGAATGAACAGGCAATGGTCGGATTCAACCGCCACTTTTATCAACGTAATGGGGGAGTCCTCTTTTTGCTTTACCAGGTAGAAACATCCGGTTTCCAACAGATCATAAGTGTACATAAGGGGAACTTTTTTTCAGTTTCACAATTAAACTAAACTCTCTTCATCAGCAGTTTGCATCCTCCTGAACCCGATAGGTTAATCAGTAGCAGTCAAATGTAGATAATTCCAGAATCTTGTAGTTTTTATCCGGGTAAATATTTTACTAAAAAATCTCCATCTGTTGATTGGCAGCTACTTGAAAATGATATTTAAATATTTATTTTGATAAAATTATTCCCGATTATAGATCATGGCCTTACTGAATCCGGGTAATTTTCATTTCTACTCTTCGGTTTTTAGCCCTGTTTATTTCGGTATCGTTTGGAGCAACTGGCATATCTGGTCCGTAACCTTTTATAGTAATTCGGCCGTCATCAATGCCTTTGCCGACAAGGTAGTTCTTGCAAGTTCTTACTCTTTTCAGCGAAAGCTCACGGTTAAGCGCTGCACCACCTTCGGAAGAAGTATGGCCGGACAATAATATCTCAATGCCTTCATTCTGTTTCATAAATGTTGCAAGTTTATCCAATTCTGCTTTTCCGGCAGCCAGCAGGGTGGCACTATTGACTTCGAACTGAATATTATTGAGGACAAGATTATCGCCTTCCTGTAAGGCTTTATTATTGAAAGTGACTTTGCCTGAACGTTTCAGTTCCAGCTCTACCGTTTCGCTGGATTCATCGGCAATTACATCAACCTGTTTGGTTTCCGATGAGTAGCCCGCAGCACTTCCTTTTACGATGGATAAGCCTGCCGGAACGTTTTCAATCACAAAATTTCCTTCATTATCAGAAACGACTGTCCCATAATCTTCAATTTTTGCAGTGGCTCCTGCAATCGGTTCTTTGGTGGCTGCGTCAATGATGCGTCCCTGTACTTTTCCCTGGTAAATGACTTTGGGATTGATCAGCAGTTTTACAAAATCAATGGCATAGCCATCGCCTTGTTTGGATACAGGATCGTCAATAGCAATAACCAGTGAATCTGCTTTTAATTTCTCCAGCAATTCTGGTGTAAAGCGGATAGTGATGAGTTTGCCAATGGGGCCGGTTTGGTTAATACGGTTAATCAGTTTTTCTGCTTCCGTAAAACGAAGGCCGTTGATCTTTACCTGGAATTTTGAATTCAGCGCTGGTGCCTGGAAATCATCAATGAATAACTGTAGCGATGCGGAATCAATTTTTACTCCTTTTAGTTCTGCCAAAGGTATAGCGATGGTCATCGGCTGATTTGCCGGTCGCATGGTAGAACTTGTATAGCCATCCTGCGATACCCATGTACCGTATTTATAGCTCGATGGAACCATGATCCTGTCGGTGCCTTTAGCATCTTCCTTTTTTACTTCCCAGGGATAGCCATGCGACCAGGTGGAGCGGCCGGAGAAGGGATTGAATTCTTCTTCAAACCCAAAGCCGAGGTTATCAATATCGCCTACCCTGATCATCAGGTCAGCTTCCGCCGTGTTTTTTAAAACAACAAATTGCTGGCTCCAGTCGCCATCATTATCTGTAGTACGCTGTGCTTTTAGGTGGGAGCAGAAGAAGAATGCCGCACTAAGGATTAAAAGTTTTTTCATCTGGTATTTCTTGGTTTAATGGTATTGCTAAGATACAAGTGTTAATGTTTTTTTTGATCTTGCCTTGCTATTCTTTTCTTTACTTTGCAGCAAACTGGCAATCAATGGCTGAAGCGATCATAGAATTAAAAAATGTAAACATATACCAGGGTAGTAACCTGGTGTTGCAGGATGTGAACCTGACTGTTAATAAAGGAGAGTTTGTATATCTCGTTGGTAAGACCGGAACCGGTAAATCGAGTTTATTGAAAACATTATACGGCGAACTTTCGCTGACTGAAGGTGAAGGTACGGTGGCAGGGTTCAGTCTTCGGGGACTTGACTGGAAAAAAGTGCCTTACCTGCGCCGTAATCTTGGCGTGGTATTCCAGGATTTTCAGCTGCTGACCGACCGGAATGTGAACGACAATATGAAATTTGTATTGAAGGCTACCGGCTGGACAGATGAAAAGCTGATGGACGAAAAGATCATGGATGTGCTGGATAAAGTGGGATTAAAGGCAAAAGGATTTAAAATGCCTTTTGAATTAAGTGGCGGCGAACAACAACGTATTGATATTGCCCGGGCTTTATTGAATTCACCCAAACTGATACTGGCTGATGAGCCAACTGGTAACCTTGATCCTGAAACATCCGACGAGATCATGAGCCTGCTGTTCAGCATTTCCAAAGATTATAACACTGCTATTGTAATGGCAACGCATGATTATATCGTTGTGCAGAAATTTCCGGCAAGGATGATACGGACTGAAAGAGGAAGGGTTGTTGACAATGCTAGTATAAGTATTGAATAAGTTGCCGGGCATTTGTTTCCGTATTGTACTGGTCTCTCAGTAATTTTTTTCTCAACCTTGTTTCTTCTTCTGCATAGGGGTGATGATGGAGCTGTGTTATGATAGCTGCAAATGCTTCTGCATTCGCACCAATATGGCAGGCCGTTTCCAGTCCTGTGTTGTGAACCATTGCTTCGTTTGCCACACAATGTCGTCCTTCAAATAAAGCATGTAATAATTTTATTTTAATACCGGTATTGCTGAACGAAGGAAGAATGTTTATGTGTGCTTTTTGAACAAGGTCATTGATCTCTGTATCAGAAGGGTTAGACACTATGCAGGTATGCATGTATAAGTGTGCCAGTGTTTCAAGCCGTTTGGATGGATTTTTTCCAGCTACAACGAACGGTACTTTTATTTTCGAAAATACCTTTTCCAGCAACCAGGTAGCCGCTTTTTCGTTTTCCGGAACAGAAAGATTTCCATGATAAAGACAAAATGAGCCCTGTCCTTCAATACCCTTTACTTGCTCATAAGGAGTGAAGGCCGGAAGAAAGAATACTTTTTTTAATCCATACTTTTCTTTAAAGAGCATCGCATCTGCTTTTGTGATGCAGGCATAAGGTATAGTCTTTGGTAAGGAATACTGGTACTTTTTCAGCAGCCGGCTCTCGTTTAAGAAGTATAGTTTTTTGAACCAGGATTTTTCCGAACTGGCCAATTGCCTGTAATATTCACTTTCGTCATTATGGAGCCTGATTACGATTTTCCTTTTTTCGGCATTCAGCGAGGATAGCAGACCGGTACAATGTAACCCCTCCAATAGTATGGGATGATTATCCTTGTTCAGGCTTTCGATTAATGCTGGATTAATTCTTGAAGAGACGATATAAGGCAGCCTGAAGGAAAATCCTTTTTGGACTTTTTTTCTTTGATAAATATGTATTGATTCGCAAAACTGGTTGAGTTCGTTTGGGTTTCCTCTTTCGTTGTACGAGAAATAATGAAGGTGAATTTTAATGCCTTCTTTGTGCAACGCTTTTATGCGGCACATCATATCGATAGCCCCGCCATAATCAGCAGGCCAGGGCACATCAAGGCAGACAATATGCAGATGACGGTTCATGAATTAAATACAGCTTGATAAAATGCCAGCAATTTTTTTTCTTCGTTTTGCCAGCACCATTCACGGCGGGCTGCCAGGCAGTTATTTCTGAGTTTTGTTATTAAAACATCATCCGCCAGTAAATTGTTTATGGTTTGAGCAATTCCTTCCGGTGAAAGATCACCTGTGAGTACAGCTACTTCATATTCCCGGTTTAGTTGCACATACTCAGGATAATTCATTGTTAACTGGGGCAGGCCGGCATGCACATAATCAAAAAATTTATTGGGAAGGGCCAGGTATTGGTTCAGACCGGTATTTTCAGCAAGGGCTATACCGATATATGCTTGCTGTGCAATTCTCCAGAGTTCATCGGGGTGAAGCATTCCTTTTAATTCGACCTTATCCTGCACCTTATTAGCTTTAATAAGCTCTTTTAGTTTCGGCATAAAATTACCATCACCACAGATTACCAGTTTGCTATTGATCTCCTTCATAGCTGGTATCAACCATTCAAAGGCTCTTGCTTCATTTACGGCGCCCTGGTATAAAATAAATTTATCTTTTTTGTAGTCAACCGGTTCTTCTTTTCTCAGTACTGGTACATTCCTGATCGTTTTATATGCTGCATCATATCGTTTTTTGAACTCATCAGCAATGCTTTGGCTTACTGTGTAGCCCCATTTGAACTGTGGCATAGCTTTTTCCTCGATGCTTTTCCATTTCTTAAACACAGCAGGGCGGCTTACCACTTCTTTCAGTTCCGTAAAAAGTTCATGGGCATCATAAATTCTTTTTACTTTTTTCCATTTTGAAATATACAGGCAAGGAAGGATAGTGTCAAGATCAATGGCGCAAATGGCATCCATACGGCTGTATAACAGGTAAAAAAACAACCGGGCATTATATTCGGCATAAAACCATTTGCCTTTTTTAAACCAGCAGTTAATCCTTTTTTGGTTGAATTCTTTGTGCGACAATGGGAGAGAAGATGGTAGTTTTCTCCCTACCAATGTTACCATATACCCGTTTTCGGACAGCGTTGTACAGATGCGGTGCATCCGCTGATCGTAGGTCAGGTCGTTTGTTACAGTAAAAACAATCTTTTTCAATACCGGTAAAAAAATAAGGTTTTGCAAATATGCAAAACCTTATACGATAATCAGATTGTTTTTAAGGCCTCATACCCATTCCCTCTGTACCATCACCCATATTATCGCGGTTATTTTTGCGTTTAAACAGGTTAGCATCAAATTTTCCGAATCTCCAGTTGAAGTTCAGACGCAAAATCTGCGGATCCCTGCGGCGGAACACTTCCTGGTAAAACAAGGGAGATTCAGATATTATATTCTGACGACGGGTTCTGAAAATATCATTGACATTAAGAGAAATGGAAGCCTGTTTGTTTTTCAGGAATTCAAAGCGCAGGCCTGCATCTATAAAATAGTTTGATTTGATATAGCCTTGTGAAGTGGTTGTCATGCCCCACATGCCTCCACCACCAAACATTCCACCGCCACGGCCACCGCCACGTCCACTACTGGGAGGCAGGATAGTTTTTGACTGGTACTCTCCAGAAACCTGCAGGGTCAGTGTTTTAGCCAGCTTGAAGTTGTTGTTCAGTTTGCCAAACCAACTGGTGAGAGGATCCTGTTCAGGCTGGCCCTCAATACCAATCTTGATCCGTGAATTGAACAAGTTCATATTGCTGGTCAGTTCCCACCATTTAGTGATCTTATTGGTAGAAGTTAATTCAAGACCTGTTATATAGCTTGAATTGGCATTGATATACGTATTTACCAAAATGTCTTTGCCATTTACGGGGTCCTGCTCCTGTGCCTGGAAACGGCTGATCAGGTCAGTGGTGTTTTTATAATATAGCGATGCAATGAAGTTATCCCTGTTCTTAAAGGTTTTCTGATAGGTTAGCTCCAATGAGTTGGTAAATTCCGGGCTCAGGTTCGGATTTCCCCTGCTGATGTTGAGTGAATCTGAATAATCAGTGAAAGGGAATAACTGGAAAAAGTTAGGCCTGTTGATCTTCCGTGTATAATTCAGCTGCATTTCCTGGTTATTCTTCAATTTCTGGCTAAGGAATACACTGGGGAAAAGGCTGACAGGGAATTTGATGTTAAACTCCTGGTTCTTATCGGGAAGTTTTCCGTTATAATCAGAGCTTTCTAATCTTAAGCCAAGTTGGTAACCAAAATCTTTTATCTGGTTAGTATAAGTGGTATATGCCGCATACACATTATCAGTGCTGGTATAATTTACAGAGAGGTCGGGATTGTAAATGGCCACCCCATTGTTATCAAAGAAGAAAAAGTCATTGCGGCTGTCTACTTTACGGATCTGCGCCCTTACGCCCAGCTCTACTTTTGATTTGTCATTAATAGGTTTTACATAATCGGATTGAATAACGATATTCTCATTTTCACCCTTACCATCCTGCTGTTGTTTAAATGCACTTTGCAAAGTGTAACCTGGCACCTTGAAATAATCGGTAGAAATCAGGTTAGTGCTTGAATTCCGGCTCTTATTGTAAGTGATATCAGCGGTAAGCTCTTCACCCTGTTTTGGGAAAAGATGTTTATAACTGATCATAGTTCCCAGGTTATTAAACTTACTGTTGGAGTTTGATAACCGCTGACTGAAAGATTGTGTTACTGTATTATAAAGTGAATCGATTAATATATCACTGTTAGAGTAAGGTTTAAAACGTCCCTCAGAAAAATTACCTGTTACGGATAATGTATTTCTGTTATCAATAAAATAGTCAAACCCGGTGCGAAGAAATCCATGGTAGCCCTCCTGCACACTTTTATCAGTCTGCTGTAAGAATGTATTGGGATTTCCGATAAAAGTGGTACGGTCTGTAGTACCGTTACTGATTGATTTACGTTGATTATAATTTGCATTCAGAAAAAAATTGATTTTTGTTCAATATACCCGCTGTACCTCCCGAAGCATCAAATTTTGCAGATGGGTTTGTAATGATCTCAACACTTTCTATGGCATCAGCGGGAATTTGGTCAAGCTCAAGGTTTGTAGGACGACCATCCACAAAAATCTGCGGCGCATTGTTTCGCATGGTTACGTTTCCATCTATATCCACGTTTACCGAAGGAACATTGCGCATTACATCTACTGCAGTACCACCGGCAGAAACAAGGTTCTTATCAACATTAAAAACTTTTCTGTCTATACCAAGTCTCAATCCCGGATTTGTAGCAACAACAGTTACATTATCCAGTACCTTATCTTCAATGTCAACTTTAATATTACCAAGGTCTTTGTCAAGTGCACTCATCATAGCACTCATATCGCCATTGGGTTTGAGATCAAAGGATACATTTTGTACATATGGTTTGAAACCAATAACAGATACTTGTAATTTAAACTGTCCGAAAGCCGGAACATTTTCCAGCCGAAATTCACCATTTGATTTGGTAAGCATGCCTGCAATTACAATATCCTTCCTTTTTTTAGTGGCAGAATCCATTTTATTCTGCAACAACTGAACTGAGGCGTATTCTATTGGTTTAAGCGATTTTGCTTCAATCAGCTTACCATAAAAAGTACCGGTCATTTGTGACCTTCCATTGGCCCCGGGTCGATTTCCAGCACTTCCGGGCTGTTGAGCAAAAACTGTATAACTTATTAGAAATGAGGCTAAAAATGCAAAAAACTGTTTCATTATTTCGAATTGTAAAGGTTAGACGGTCAAAGGGGGTTTTACTTGCTGACAAAAGGATGACAACTTGATGAAAGGCTAATGACAATCATGAAGGGGAAAAGTTTGATTTGTACAGTCCTGTTGATAACTTAAGCCGTTAGCTGTGTGATGATTATCTGTACAATACCAATAATAAAGCCTATCACAGCGCCGATGATCTCTACGAACCGAAACTCTTTTGACATGATCTGGTAAAGTAATTCTTCCAGCTTATCGGATGAGAAATTAGACACTTTATTTATAACGATGTGTTCCAGGTCCAGTTCTGTTTTCAAATTGCCGGCAAATTGTTTCATCAACTGTGGGAAAATCAGCTCTAGTTCTTTCATAAAAGCCCCTTTCATTTTGTTGATGGTTTTATCACCAATGAACATACTGATAACTGGCATTTCATCGCTGAGCTTATGCCGCAAAAATTCATCAATATGCTGTTCGATAAGCGGCATTACTTTTTTCAGGTTTTCGGGACTGCTGATCTTTTCTTCTATATCAGTGAAAGACAAAAACTCATTGCTTACAAGTTTGCCCAGCTTTTCGGCAAACTGCTGTTGTCTTTTTGGAAAAATGCCCTGGAAAGTGATGCCAAGGAACTTCCGGGGTTCACGGGGATGAAAAAGCATTTTGATAGCCACCCAGTTGGTAATCCAGCCGATGAACGCAGAAATAACAGGAATAATAAATAACCAATAGTTCATGTAAACGATATAAAATGAAACCCCGCTTCTTTTGAAACGGGGTCAGTTGGGGTGGCTAACCGGGCTCGAACCGGCGACCCTCAGAACCACAATCTGATGCTCTAACCAACTGAGCTATAGCCACCATGTTTTTCGGGCAGCAAAAATAGGCAAAATGGGTTTTCGGTAAAAATAAAAGAAGTTTCATGCAGTAATATGTTGAAATTGAGAAGATGGCCCAATAAATGCTTTCAAACCATTCATCAAAAACACTTGTTAAAAGCTTGTAAGGGCAAGAAAAACAGGCTTTTTGCGTTATTTTTGGATTATGTCCAATACACTTAAATATCTTTTGAATATGAAAAGACTCCCGATCCTTGTGCTGGTGCTGGTGGCAGGTATGTTCCTCGCTTTTAAATCCATCAAAGCCGGTGCAAAAACCCCTGTGAACCCACCTTCTAAATACGAACAGATCATGAAACTGGTGGGTGAAATGTTATCTCAGGGCCATTACAGCCCGCAAGATATCAATGATGCATTTTCGAAAAAGGTGTTTGCTAAATACTTAAAGGAACTTGATATAGAAAAGAACTTCTTTCTAAAGTCTGACCTTGATGCATTGAAAAAATTTGAAACCCGGGTGGATGATGAAATTAAGGGAGCCCCTGTTGAGTTTTTCCTGGCTGCGGGCAAAACGTTTACTAGCCGTATGGAGCAGGCATCAGCTGTTGTAAATGAATTATTGGCAAAGCCATTCGATTTTACCGCAGATGAAGAGGTATTGCTGGATGCAGATAAACTGGAGTATCCGGCCAATGAGAAAGATATAAAAGAACGATGGAGGAAAAAGCTAAAATATATGACCCTTGAAAGGTATGCCGACCTGTTGGATACCAGGGATAAAAACAAAGGCAAAGAGGGCTTTGTTGTTAAGACAGATGAAGAATTGGAAAAAGAAGCCAGGGAAAAAGTGAAGCGGATCATGGACAGGACTTTTGAGAGATACCGTTTTAAATTTTCGGATGATGACAAATTCAACCTGTATGTAAATGCGATCACCACTACCATGGACCCGCATACGGAGTTTTTCCCGCCGGTTGATAAAAGATATTTTGATGAAGAAATGAGCGGAAGGTTCTATGGTATCGGAGCATCCCTTCAGTATGATGATGGTAATATTAAAGTAGCCAGTGTACTTACCGGCAGCCCCGCATGGAAATCGGGAGAAATACAAGCCGGAGATATCATTGTGAAAGTGGCACAGGGAAAAGAAGAGCCTGTTGAATTGACTGGTTTCGTTGTAACCGATGCGGTAAAATTGATCAGGGGCAAAAAAGGCACTGAAGTAAAGCTGACCTTGAAAAAAACAGACGGCTCCTTAAAAGTAGTATCATTGATCCGTGATGAGATAGTACAGGATGAAACATTTGCCCGCAGTGCAATAGTCAATAATAATGGCTCCAAGATCGGGTATATCTTTCTTCCCGAGTTTTATGCTGATTTTGACCGTCCCAATGGAAATCGAAGTTTTACGGATGTTGCCAATGAAGTAAAAAAGCTGAAAGAAGAAAAAGTAGACGGTATTGTAATAGATCTCAGGAATAACGGTGGCGGCTCCTTATACGATGTAGTGCAAATGGCAGGGCTGTTCATTGATGAAGGCCCAATCGTTCAGGTAAAAGACAGGGAGAATAAACCAAGTGTATTAAAAGATAAGGATAGAAACGTTTTGTATACCGGCCCGCTGGCCGTTATGGTAAATGAATTCAGTGCTTCTGCATCCGAAATTTTTGCGGCAGCTATACAGGATTATAACCGTGGTATCATTATTGGCAGTACATCTACCTACGGAAAAGGAACCGTTCAGCGTAATATAGGTCTTGATCCGGAAAATGGTTTCTCCATGTCTAACTCCGACCTGGGAACGATCAAACTCACTTTGCAGAAGTTCTATAGGATCAACGGAGGTTCCACACAATTAAAAGGGGTGACACCAGATATCGTTCTTCCTGATAATCTTGAGTATCTTAAAGTACGAGAAAAGGATGATCAGGACGCATTACCCTGGGACGAGATAAGCAAAGCGCCGTACAACACCTGGAAACCTGGTTATGACCTGAAAGCCATTCAGGAATTTAGTAATCAACGGCTGGAAAATGATAACACCTTCAAACTTATTAAAGAAAGTAGTGAGTGGTTGTCCAAACAAAATGACAAACAATATTCACTGAAGCTGGATAAGTACAGGGCAGAACTGAAAACGATCCGTACTACACAAAAGCAATTAGAATCTTTGCTCAAATTAAATGCAGAGCTGAATGTTGCAGCGCTTCCTAATGAAGTCAACAGGTGGGCCGATGATAAGAACAAACAAGAACGCTTTAACCAGTGTTTAAAAAATCTGCAGACGGATATTTATCTCGATCAGGCGCTGAAAGTAATGAGTGATATGATCAGCCAGCAAAACCTGGTAAAATCAAAAGAAACGACAGAACCGGTAAAAAAAGCATTCTAAAAGGAAAGTATTTCAAATTTGTTAAAAGCTCCTTCGGGGGCTTTTTTCACATATATATGTTAGTTGATCTTAAGATGGCCTCAATAGTTTTGTCAAAACATTTAACCATGCCAAGAGTAAAAAGAATTATGTTATTAACTATGTTGATAGTCGCTTTCAATGCTGGCGCACAAACGAAAGAGATTTACACACATCCAAAGTTTGATTCTATTGCATACAATCATAAGCAATTGGCCATATTGCCCTTTGATGTGCTGATCAACCTGCGTCCAAAAGAAAAAGAGAAGCTGAAGCCGGGAGAGCTGGAACAAATTCAAAAGAAGGAAGGAGAAGCAGTGCAAAGCGCTATACAAACCTATTTTCTAAAGAAAAAGGAGAAAGAAGATTTTAAAGTTAATTTCCAGGATATCAGCAAAACCAATGCATTGCTGCTAAAAAATGGCTGGACAATCGATTCACTCAGAACCAAAACAAAAGAAGAGATTTGTATTTTATTGGGTGTTGACGGGTTGATCTCTGGCACATTGAATACTGATAAGCCCATGTCTGAAGGCGCTTCAATTGCCCTGGGGGTAGCTTTTGGTTTTTGGGGGCCAACCAATTCAGGAAAGTGCACTATTAATGTACATGAGGCAAAAGAAGGTGAATTATTATGGAAATATGAAAAGACGTTATCCCGCAGCCTGGGCAGTGATATCAATACAATTATCAATACAATGATGCGAAAGGCATCGAAAAAATTTCCTTACGAGGATATAAAATAAATATTGGCTGTACGATAAAAGAAAAGTTTCGGATTTTCCGAACCTTTTCTTTTATATATCCCATACCAGTGCACTGGCGCCAAGTATGGCTGCATCGGCTTCTTTCAGATCACTGAACTTAAGCTTCACTTTGTTTTTGAAAACCTGGATCAGGTTAGCTTCCATTGCCTGCCGTGTGGGGTTCATGATAAGATCGCCGGCTTTGGTAAGGCCTCCGAAAAGAATGATAGCTTCGGGAGAAGAAAACATGACAAAATTTGCCAAAGCCTCACCTAATATCTCACCGGTAAACTCAAATATTTCGTTTGCAATTTTATCGCCCTTGATGGCACATTCATAAACGGTCTGGCTGGTAATGTCGTTAATGCTGTAATCCCGCAATAAGCTTTCTATACCCGGTTTGTCTGTTAGCATTTCAAGGGCTGTTTCCCGTACACCTGTTGCCGAAGCATAAGACTCCAGGGTGCCTTTTATACCTGTTCCTTTGTGTAACCTGCCACCCGGACGGATGATAGTATGCCCCAATTCACCGGCAAAGCCATCATGTCCGAGTACAATCTTTCCATCAATTACAATACCGCTTCCCACACCGGTTCCCAGTGTTATTACGATAAAATGCTTCATGCCTTTAGCACAGCCATACATCATTTCGCCGACTGCAGCTGCATTTGCATCGTTGGTTAATTGTGCAGGCAGACCGAATCTCTCTTTAATCATACTGGCCAGCGGTATGATTCCCTTCCATTTCAGGTTGGGTGCATATTCAATGGAACCGGTGTAAAAATTGCCGTTAGGGGCACCCATACCAATTCCTACAAATTTGTCAGTGCCACCTGCATCTTTGATCATCGGATCCAATTTTTGGTGCAGGTCTTCAATGAACTCCTGTACGGTTTCATGTTCATTGGTCAGCATCCTGTCTTGTACAAGGATATGGCCGTTACGGTCAACCACACCAAATTTTGTATTAGTGCCGCCGATATCTATTCCTATTGCAAACTGAGACATAGTTCTGTAGTTTTTATTAATGACCGCCTGCACTTACTTCCGCATCGTAATCAATACCTTGTTTTTTCAAAATACCTTTTACAGCAAAAGCAAAGAAGGCGAGGTAGGCAAAACAAACAGCCGCTACAATATAAGACTGATGGATACCAATAATATCAGCCAATTTCCCCTGGATAGGCGGAATAATGCCTCCGCCCAATATCATCATAATAAGAAAAGCTGAACCTTCAGAAGTGTATTTGCCTAATCCTGCTATTGACAAACTGAAAATACTTGGCCACATAATGGAACAAACAAGTCCACCACTTAGAAATGCATAGATAGCTACAGTACCAGTCGTCATTAAGCCAATCACCATTGCTGCAATTCCAAGCACACTGAAAAGTAACAAAGTCCTGGCAGGTTTATCCTTGCTGATATAGAAAGCAGCAATTTGTATCAGTACACATATTACATAAAAATAAAGCGGCTTCATATCATATTGCGCTGCTGTATTAATACCAATCAGTATTCCAAATGCTACCAGCGGAACTACAAAACGAAGAATATTCTTTGTGCTATCGGAAAGTTTGAAAGCACTGATAGCACCTGTCCACCGGCCGATCATCAGGCTTCCCCAATACATAATAATATATGGAGTGGCCTCTGAGGCAGCATGTGATCCAAAACTTTCTTGTTTTAGTAATTCTCCAAGGTTGCTGCCGATAGCAACTTCTACACCTACGTAAACGAATATTGCAAGCATACCGAGAATGAGCTGCGGGTATTGCATGGGACCCCAGTTATCTGCTTTTTTCTTTGCACTTATATTGGCAACGATAAGCCCTATTACCACTATGAGAAGTGCCCCGAGCAGCCATTTCAATCGATATGCTTCCATTGCATGTCTTTCGGCTTCTGGTGCATTGGTCAGATCTGTTTTATAGCTGTTGAAAACAGGTACAAACATTACAATCAATAACCCTGTCATGATTAAAAGCGTATAAAGGGCCTTGCTGGCTTTCTCGGTGGTTTCTACCATTTTGCCTGATGGTACTTTCTTAGAAAAGAAAAACATTGCTGCAGCAGCAACGAAAAGTATTCCGACAAATGTGTAGAGAAGAATAACTTTAGAAAGGCTTAGGGAAGCGATTTTTTCATCGGTGATAGCGGCTGTAGAACCAAAAAGGGCTAAGGCAACTACTAATGGACCTATGGAAGTTCCAAAAGAGTTTACACCGCCTCCAAGGTTTACCCGGCTGGTGCCTGTTGCGGGGTCACCCAAAGAAATGGCAAAAGGCTGTGCAGCTGTTTGCTGAAGTGAGAAACCCAATGCCACTATAAATAAACCCATCAGCATGCCTGCAAAACTGTTTCCATTTACTGCCAGTATCATGGCTGCAGCTCCTAAAGCGGAGAAAAGCAACCCGTAAACAATACTGTTCTTGTAGCCCCATTTTCCAACCAGGTCTTTTCCTCCATATGCTCCATAAGCAAAAAGTATTAATGCACCGATATAATAAGCGGTGTAAAAGGCAAAGTCTATAAGCTGGCTTTGAAATTGGTCAAGATGAAAATAATGTTTACAGAAAGGGATAAAGACACTGTTGCCGGCAGCAATAAAGCCCCAAAAGAAAAACACGGTTACAAGGGTTCCTAAAGCGCCGTAATTGGTTGGTTGTTTGGGTTGACTCATAGCAATCGAATATTTGATAAATAGTGCTGAAAGTATAACATTTTTCATTGCCCGTAAAAAAACAACTGTTAGTGCTGTTGACAGCATGTATAAAAAAAAACGGATTCATTTTAGGGGTAAATTGAATATGCCTGAAAAATCACTTTCTTTTGATCTGTTTATCATACTACCTATGAAAATAATCCCCTAAATTACCGTTCAAATTCTGGCTATTAATAATGGAAATAATTCATGTTGCTGCTGAATGTTATCCCGTGGCAAAGGCCGGCGGGCTGGGAGATGTGGTAGGGGCCTTGCCTAAATATCAGGCAGAGCTGGGACATGTCGCCAAAGTGGTAATGCCGATGTATCGCACCAAATTTCTTTACAATAATGAATGGGAACTGGTGCATGAAGGTAACCAGCATATTGGACCGCATTATTTCAATTATGCTGTTATCAAGGAAAAATCGAATAAGCTTGGGTTTGATCTTTACCTTATTGACATAAATGGCCTCCTTGACAGGGAGAAAATTTATGGTTACGATGATGATACGGAGCGATTTCTTGCCTTCCAGGTTGCGGTTGTTGACTGGATCAACAAATGGATTCACAAACCGGATGTCATTCACTGTCACGATCATCACACAGGTCTTATACCTTTTATGGTGAAGTACTGTTTTGAATTCAGGCAGAAGCTGGCTGATGTTCCTACTGTTTTTACTGTTCACAACGGGCAATACCAGGGCTGGATTGGCTGGGATAAATATTATTTGTTGCCTTCTTTTGATTCCTGGAAATGGGGAATGCTTGACTGGAATAATACTATCAACCCCATGGCCTCCGCTGTCAAATGTGCCTGGAAAGTAACTACTGTTAGCCATAGTTACCTGGATGAACTAAAAGAATCAGCCAATGGCCTGGAAAACCTTTTTCAATATGAAGTGGGAAAAAGCAGCGGTATCTTGAATGGTATAGATACCCATGTATGGGATCCGGAAACAGACAGCATGATCATCAAGAATTACAGTAAAGAGCTGGTGGAGAAGGGAAAGAAAAAGAATAAAAAAGAACTGGCCGGTCAGTTTGGTTTGGATCCGGATAAGCCGCTTATCTCTTTCATCGGAAGACTGGTAGGAGAAAAGGCCGCAGACCTGTTACCGGAAGCTATCACCCAATCCATTTACCAGCATCATGGCAATGTGAATTTCCTCGTATTGGGTTCTGGTGATCCTGAACTGGAGGATAAGCTTGATCAACTGAAACACCAATTTAATGGTTATTATAATTCTTATATTGGTTATAGTGAACCGCTCAGTCACCTGATCTATGCAGGTTCAGATTTTTTGCTAATGCCCAGCCGTGTGGAGCCTTGCGGGTTAAATCAAATGTATGCGTTACGATACGGTACAGTGCCAATGGTGAGAAATGTGGGTGGACTGAGAGACACGGTAACGGATATGGGCGATTGGCAGGGTGTGGGCATCCGGTTTGATCAGCCTTCTGTCTGGGATATTACTTATTCTGTGGGCAGGGCTATTGATCTTTACAATAATAAGCATGACCTTTATAACTGGATGCGCAGCCAAATGATGACGATAGATCATTCCTGGGATTCATCCGCACAACAATACATTGACCTTTATAAATCTTTGAAATAAAAAAGGACCATTTATGGCAATCAGAACTATTACTCATTCGAAAGAAATTTTATCCGTGATATTGGGCGGCGGAGCCGGCTCAAGATTATATCCGTTAACAGCCAGCCGTTCCAAACCTGCAGTCCCTATTGCCGGCAAATACAGGCTGGTAGATATTCCTATTTCCAATTGCCTGAATAACGGTATTGGAAGAATGTTTGTCTTAACACAGTTCAATTCTGCTTCACTCAACCGGCATATCAAGAACACCTATCATTTCAGCGCCTTCAGCAAGGCCTTTGTGGATATTCTGGCTGCGGAACAAACTCCTGATAACCCTACCTGGTACCAGGGCACAGCAGATGCGGTACGCCAGGGTTTACGGCATATCGAGCCTTTTGAAAGTGAATATATACTTATACTTTCCGGCGATCAGTTATACCAGATGGATTTTGCCGAAATGCTGGATAATCATAAAGCCTTAGGGGCAGATATTTCCGTTGCTACCATACCAGTGGCACAACGAGAGGCTCCTGAATTCGGCATCTTAAAAAGTGAAGGCGGATTGATCACTTCCTTTATCGAAAAACCTAAAAAAGAAGTGCTCGGTGATTGGGTAAGTGATACAGGAGAAGAAATGCAGCAAAACGGCAGGATATACCTCGCCTCGATGGGTATTTACATTTTCAACCGTCAGTTATTATTTGATCTGCTTAAAACAGAGTTCAAAGATGCCACTGATTTTGGAAAAGAAATTATCCCACAGTCTATCAGCAAATACAAAGTGGCCAGTTATCAATACTCAGGTTACTGGACAGATATTGGAAATATCTATTCTTTCTTTGAGGCCAATCTTGACCTTACAAAAGATATCCCTGACTTTAATATGTTTGATAACGACCGGACTATTTACACAAGGCCAAGGATGTTGCCACCAGCAAAGATCAGCGGTACAACTTTGGAAAAAACATTGATCGCCGAAGGTTCCATCATCAATGCTTCCCGGGTTGAACATTCTGTGATTGGTATCCGTAGTAGGGTAGGCCATGGAAGCACTATTGTAAGCACCTATATTATGGGTAGTGATTTTTATGAAACTCTTGATGATATTGCAGGAGATACAGCAAAAGGAATTCCTTTGTTAGGTGTCGGCGACAGGTGTTATATAAAGAATGCCATACTGGATAAAAATGTAAGGATTGGCAATGACGTTCGTATTAACGGCGGCACTCACCTTGAAAATACGGATCATCCTTTGTACACAGTAAAAGACGGAATTGTAGTTGTGAAAAAAGGAGCGATTATACCCAATGGTTTTGTACTCTGATCTAATTACCTTTTTACTCTATTTTTAAAGTACACATATTGTGTACTTTTTTCATTTTATACCTATCTTTCAGTATACTCTGATTAAAAAATAAAGATTGCTTATGTCAGTTGCCCTTAAGAGCACTAAACCCCGGCTTACACTTTTCCAGATAATAAATATGAGTGTGGGTTTTTTTGGAATTCAGTTTGCATTCGGCTTGCAAAACGCAAATGTCAGCCGCATATTTCAGACCCTGGGTGCCAAAATAGAAGAGATTCCCATTTTATGGATTGCTGCACCTCTTACCGGTTTGATCATCCAACCGATTATCGGGCATATGAGCGATAAAACATGGCTGGGAAAATTAGGCAGGAGAAGGCCTTATTTCATGGCGGGGGCTATTTTCGCTTCACTGGCATTATTTGTTTTTCCAAGTGTAACTGCTTTATGGATGGCGGCAGTCATGTTGTGGCTGCTGGATGCTTCTATTAATATTTCCATGGAGCCTTTCCGTGCTTTCGTAGGCGACATGTTACCTGATTCGCAGCGGACAACAGGTTTCGCCATGCAAAGTTTTTTTATTGGTATCGGTGCGGTCATTTCCTCCCTGTTACCTTTTTTGCTGACCGAACTGGGTGTAGCAAATGAAGCAGCCCCTGGAGTAATTCCTGACTCTGTAAGAATCTCATTTATTATTGGGGCCGTTATTTATATGCTGGCAATCTCTTATACCGTTTTTACGACAAAGGAATATTCGCCGGAGGAGCTAAAATCTTTTGGTGAAATTGAAGATACCAGTCACATTGTAAAAATAAAAACACCTGCTGCTTCATTCTCAAAAAAGGGCATGCTCTGGTTCATTATCGGTGCTCTACTTACTGCAGCCTTGTATTTTTATAATACGACAGCTGAAAACAAACTGGAAAAAGAGCTGTATGTTCTTACCGGGGGTATCACAGCATTTGGATTATTCCAATTGCTTGCTTGGTTATTGCAAAAGAAGAGCATAAGTAACGGATTTGTTGAAGTAATGGATGATCTTAATTTTTTACCAGATACAATGAAGAAACTGGCCGTGGTTCAGTTCTTTTCCTGGTTTGCCCTTTTTGCCATGTGGATTTACACCACACCGGCCTTAGCTCAGCACATTGCAGGTACTACTGACACAACGTCAAAAGCCTATAATGATATGGGTAACTGGGTAGGAGTTCTTTTTGCATGGTACAATGGTTTCGCCGCCCTATTCGCTTTTTTGCTTCCGGTTCTGGCAAAGAAATTTTCCAGACCCGGTGCACATATGATTGCATTGATCGCCGGAGGGGCAGGGCTTATTTCTTTTTATCTTTTTAAAGATGAAAATCTGCTTATTATAAGTATGGCGGGTGTAGGCCTTGCCTGGTGCAGCATTTTAGCTATGCCTTATTCCATGCTCACCAAAGCTCTTCCGGCAAACAAGATGGGTATTTACATGGGAATCTTTAATTTCTTTATAGTGATCCCTCAGATTTTGGCAGCAACACTGTTGGGTATCTTTACTAAACATATATTTAATGGTAATGCGATTATGACCATTGTGCTTGGCGGTTGTTCAATGATATTGGCCGCTGTTCTTACGTTGCGTATAAAAGATAAATAGTTTTCTATGAAAAGATTATTTCTTTTTCTGAGCCTTTCAGTGTTTGCCAGTTCTTATGCTGCTGACATATATCCCACCCATTGGTTCACCGGTATGAAAAATCCTAACCTGCAGTTGATGATCCATCGTGACAGGGTAGCTATGGAAAAGATTACCATGTTGCCTTATGCAGGTGTGAAGCTGGTAAAGCAATCGAAGGTGGAGAACCCAAATTATCTTTTTATCGATTTACAAATAAGTGCTTCCGCTAAACCCGGTAAGATCAAGTTCAGGATCGATAACCTGCAAAGCCCGGAATCCGTTTCGTATAAAATAGTGGAATACGAATTAAAGCCCCGCAGCAGGGACAACGGAAAGACAAGGATAAAAGGAGTTAATGCAAAGGATTTTATTTACCTGCTGATGCCCGACCGCTTTGCCAATGGTGATACCCGTAATGATGTAATTGATGAATACCGGGATAAAGTTTGTGACCGCAAAGACAAGTTCTCCCGTCACGGAGGCGACTTAAAGGGAATTGAAGATAAACTGGGTTACCTTGATCAGTTAGGCGTTACCACATTGTGGCTGACACCGGTTATCGAAAACGATATGCCTAAAATGCAGGAGTGGGGCAATAATGTGGCCGGCTATCATGGCTATTGGTTCACCGATCACTATGCTATAGACAAACGCTTTGGTGGCAATGAAGGATATAAGAATTTCTGTAATACGCTTCATGCAAGAGGGATGAAAGTGATACAGGATGCTGTATATAATCATGTGGGCAATCATCACTGGTTTGCCCTTGACCCTCCTATGAAAAGCTGGTTCAATACCTCCCAGGGAGATAAAGGACCGAATCACCGGGAAGAGGTTTTTTATGATCCTTACGCCTCAGGTCATGATAAAACACAAATGCTGGAAGGCTGGTTTGTGCCGCACCTGCCTGACCTTAATCAGCGAAATCCTTATGTCGCCATTTTTTTGATTCAACATGCTATTTGGACTACCGAGGAATATGGTATTGACGGCTGGCGGGTAGATACCTACAAGTATTGTGATGAACAGTTTATGAATAATGTGAATGCGGCATTAGAGAGAGAGTTTCCAACAGTTACAGTATTTGGTGAGTCATGGGTAAATACCACTGTTGCCAACGCCTATTTTACACAAAACAATATTACTGCTCCTTTTAAACACAATGCAAGGGGTATGCTGGATTTTCAAACCTGCTTCGCTATGCTGGCCGGTATGAATGAGCCTTTCGGCTGGCAGAATGGTACAGCAAAGATTTATACCACATTGACGCATGATGTTTTGTATAAAAACCCAATGAATAATTGCACATTCCTTGACAACCACGATATGGACAGGGTATATTCAACCGTAAATGAGGATTGGAAAAAATTAAAAATGGGTATCAACTGGCTGTTGACAATCAGAGGTATCCCGCAGTTATATTATGGAACAGAGGTGTTGATGAAAAACAAAAAGGAAGGATCAGATGCACCGGTGCGGGAAGATTTTCCGGGAGGTTGGCCGGATGACAAACCAAAAGATAACCGGTTTACCCAAGAGGGCAGGAGCGAGAAACAGAATGAGGCTTATAATTATATCAGTACCCTCGCTAATTACAGGAAATCATCGTCAGCGCTGACTACCGGTAAAACGATGCAGTTTGTTCCTAAAGACAATCTCTACGTTTATTTTCGATATGATAACAAGCAAACGGTAATGGTGATTACCAATACCGGCGATAAAGCAGTAAAACCCGACTGGAAGCCATTTAGTGAACAGATGAATGGTTTTACGCAAGCAAGAAATGTGATCACCAACAAGAGCCAATCCCTGAATGGTTTTGAAATAGATGCTGGTGAGAGTCTTGTACTGGAATTAATAAAATAGTTATAGAAAAATATTCCAGATAGCCTGTTGACCCCAGTTGCCCCAGTCGCTGGTAGCTTTCTTTAGATTCTCCTGAAGCTCCGTAGCTTTCTTTTTCTTTCCCTTTTGCGGGGCTTTGATGATGCTGGTATTGACGCCGTTTATCTGCAATTTGGTAGCTATCCAGCTTGTGTACATACGGGGTATGGTGATACCCAGTATCATTCCCGGCAAACCATGAATGCTCATCGGGCCACCATTAACGGTTATTTCATCTGTATAAAAGGCAAATACATAAACACTGTCAAAAATTTTTCCGGTGGCCTTGCGGCAATTAAAACCAGCAATCTCTCTTGTTTCGTTAGGTGACAATTTCCAGTCAATCTTCATCAAAGAATCACTTAGCAGGTAGGTATCATCAAAAACAAACTTCTGGTCTGTAAAGGTTCCTGAGGCATAATCACTGAACCATATATTTTCCTCCTCGTTGCCGCCCCCAAATGGAATTTTGTTTTTTTCATCCTGCCTTTCGTATTTGTAAAGGGCTTTGTTGTTGCTAAAAGTAAAAGAATAATACTTGGTTGAAAACTGTGGAAGCTTATCCTTGAACATTTCAGCCCATATGCCGTCGCCAAATGTCTTGTGGTTATTAGTCCTTACTTCAAATTCGATCAAACCAGAACTGATAAACTGCTGTGCACCTGCATTGACAGTAATTATTACTAACAGAATGAATAGTGTCTTTCTCATGATCATATATTTTAAAACCCTGTTGCAGGTTTACCGTTTTTAGAAATATTCCAGGTAAGGGTCAGCAGCCAGAATCTTCGCAATGTGGTATAATAATTTTCTGTAAAACTGAAACTGTTGAAGTTTCGCTGATATCCCCTGTTCTGATTCAGTATATCAAATAGGCCCAAGGACATTTCAAACGCATTTTCTTTAAAGAATCGTTTGGTCAGGCTGGCATTCCATGTGGTAAAATTGTTGTTTTGAGTAAACCGTGGATCTTTCTGCCTGATTTGCGTATTGGCATTGGTGCTGATCTCAAATTTTTTGGGTAGCATTACCCGGGCATTGGCCCAGCCGTCAATCTGCCAGTAGCTGGCATTGGCAGCTGCATTTACACTGGCCTTCGATTTATTAAGTGTAAAAGATGGGCTGATTTGAAAATCAAACTTATTTTCTACATACTTATTGATGTTTAGCCTGATACCATAATTGGTAGTAGTGGTGATATTTTTTACATTATTGATGAATTCAATATTCCGGTAAGCATTGGCGGTAGGGCCAAATCCTACACGGAGTTTACTCTTGGTAATTTTGAAACCGTAATCACTAAAGAGACTTAAATAATAAACTCCGTTGGTATTCACCGTCTGAAAGGTTCTTTTACCAACACTGTCAACAGAACTGGATTGTACAAAAGCATTTTGTGTAAAATTGAAGATCAGGGTCGTCCACAGGCTTTTTTCCTTTAGAATATTATATGAACTGTAGCCGGTGTTGAAACTATGCTGAAAAGATTGTTTCAGGTTGGGGTTGCCAATATAAATATTCAGCGGGTCTGTGTTTACACGGATGGGTTGCAACTGCTCAAGTGTGGGGGCATTTGTTGAGCCGTTATAATTGAACCTGAAGTTTTGGCTGGGCTTAAACTTATAAAGGTAAGAGACCCTTGGAAAGAAGTTTGTAAACTTATAGTTGGTATTGATATCTTCTGTCAGGTTTTTTTGTATGAAATTGCTGAAACCTACCGCAGCCCCGAAAGAGTAATTATATTTTTTCTTATTTACTCTGAAATTAAGTCCCGGTGTATTTACCAGCCTGTCAAATACAAAGGCATTGCTCAGGCTGTCTATCACATCTTCATATTTACCGTTGTTGCTTTTACGATTGGTAATACGGTCATTGTTGTTATGGTTGTAGGCCAGCGAATAACTCAGCTCCAGGTAAAAATCTTTGGCCAGCGGTTCGGTATAAGCAATCTTGGTGTTGATACTCTTTCCTTCACTGTTACGCAGGTTCTGCTGGTCGGTAGTGTCTATAAAACTCAGTAAACCTTTATCGTAGTAACGGTTGAGGGCATACAGTAACCCGTCACTGTTTGTTTGGTTCCAGGAGAAATCAGCATTGATGGAAATAGTTCTGGATAGTTTTTTGAATTTATGTTTCCAGAGCACACTGGAGGTCAGGCTGCTGTTCTCGGTTTTATTATTACTGATCCGGCTGCTGTTATTGATAGAGTCTAAACTTTCTGATAAAGCTTCCGAATAGAAATCTGCCGTATTTCGGGTATCTCTTTTATTGGCACGGGTTGTCCATTTAATAGAGTTGGCAGAATCAAGATTAAAATCCATCGTCAGGTTGAAAGCATGCTTCACAGATGAATTGAAATTCCGGCTGATACTATTGGAAAACCAACTGCTGTCTGGTAAAAATGTCCGTGAAAAAGTAGAGTTTTCCATCGGGGCATTTACTTTATTGAATTTATAGCCGGAATTAAAGCTTTGCTTGTCATCCTTTCCAAACTTGTTGCTGTAGTGCAGTCCGCCGCTCCAGTTTTGAGGAATGCCGTTTCGTCCTCCCCAATAATTGTCATCACCATCATTGGTAACACTTACCCACATGCCTCCATCTTCGGAAATACCTGATGTCATATTATCAGAGCCGCCACCGTAATTCTGGGCATCCTGCCAGTCAAGATTCGTTTGTCCTGTATTACTCATGATGCCATAAGCTGCCAGTTTTCTTTTATTCTTAAACGAATTGATCATGGCAGCATTGTTATATTTATCCTTCAGGCCACCGCCAGCTTCAATTTTTCCGAAGTAACCTTTCTTCTGTTTCATTTTCAGGTTGATGGTCTTGTCTTTTATGCCATCATCGATACCGGTAAATTCAGCCTGGTCACTTTTTTTATCAAAAACTTCTACTTCCTTCACGGCATCTGCCCGCAGATTTTTCGTAGCAATACCGGGATCACTGCCGAAGAATTCCTCGCCATCTACCAGTACCTTGGTTACCCGTTCACCCATTGCCGTTATTTTGCCGTCTTTGTCTACCTGTATTCCCGGAAGCCTTCTCAGCAGCTCTTCTACATTGGCACCCGGCCTTACTTTAAAACTGTCAGCAGTATAAACCGTGGTATCGCCTTTAATGCGAATGGGAGAACCGGTTTTAATGATCACTTCAGCCAGTAATTTGCTTTTAGGTGTCACATACAGGTTGCCTAATTCGTTCAGTCCTGATTTTACATCTAACTGATCAAAATAATCACCCATATAAGGATGAGTTACCATCAGAATATACTTTCCTTCTTTCAGATCAGTCAGTAAAAAATGGCCTTCCTTGTCAGCTCGGGTAAATTTTACCAGTACCGAATCCGTCTGTCGCATTAAAGAAACGACAGCATTCTGTGGATTCTTTTTTTCTACTGAATCGGTAACTGTACCTTTAATAGAAGACTGGGAAAATGCAAAAAATGAAGTGAGAGACAGGGTTAAATAAAGCAGGGCTTTTTTCATAGCCGGTTTATGGTTTTGATGTTGGTTGCCTGGCAAGCTTGCGCAGCAGCTGCGAAGCTATTTTTAGTTAACCATAAATACCGAACCGTTTATATAATTTAACGTTAAAGGAAATATGGCAATAAAAAAGAATAAATCCACAAATAGCAAGGTGCAGCAGCCTGAAAATGATCAGGTGACTAAAAAATATGAAGAGTCTCACTTCATTGATACATCAAAACCTGTCTGGAATTATTCGTTACTGTCAGATGAAGATGTGGCCAACTACCAGGCTGGTACTAATTACCAGCTTTACAAAAAATTTGGTTCCCACTCCATACAAGTAAATGATGTGTGGGGAATGTATTTCTGCGTATGGGCACCCAATGCTACTTCCGTTTCTGTAAAAGGTCATTTTAATAAGTGGAAAAACCATGAATTTGAGCTGTATCCCCGCTGGGATAAAAGTGGTATATGGGAAGGATTTATTCCACACTTCAAATTGGGCGAGGCTTATAAGTACCATATTGTCGGTTATGCCAAACGAAAATTGGATAAAGGCGATCCTTTTGCCAACTTTTGGGAAAAAAGACCGCAAACCGCAAGTATTACCTGGGACTTGTATTATGATTGGAAAGATGAACAGTGGATGAAGAACAGGAAGAAATACAACTCACTGGATGCTCCCTGGAGTGTGTATGAAGTGCACCTGGCCAGTTGGCAAAGGCCTGATAAAAATGACGAAGAGAGCTATAATACTTATGATGATCTGAGGGAACGACTGGTGCCTTATGTAAAAGAAACGGGATTCACTCATGTGGAATTTATGCCGGTGATGGAGCATCCTTTCGATGGAAGCTGGGGCTATCAGTGTACCGGTTTTTTTGCTGCTACTTCAAGGTTTGGTGACCCCCAGGGGTTGATGCGATTGATTGATGCATTTCACCAGGAAGGTATTGGTGTTATTCTTGACTGGGTGCCTTCGCATTATCCGTATGATGCCCATGGCTTATTCATGTTTGACGGTACACACACTTATGAATATGCCGATATGCGAAAAGGGTTTCATCCCGACTGGAACAGCTATATATTCAATTACAAAAGGGGAGAAGTAAAATCATTCCTGATCAGCAGTGCCCGCTACTGGTTTGATCTTTTTCATATTGATGGTATAAGAGTAGATGCAGTGAGTTCTATGCTGAAACTGGATTATTCAAGAGAAGAAGGAGAGTGGGAGCCCAATGAATTTGGTGGCAATGGTAACCTGGAAGCAATCGCCTTTATCAAAGACCTCAACGAAACTATTTTCCGTGACTTTCCTGATGTACAGACTATTGCAGAAGAAGCTACCGACTGGCCGGGAGTCTCCAAACCTACCTGGCAGGATGGACTTGGTTTCGGTATGAAATGGATGATGGGCTGGATGCATGATACTCTGGATTATTTTAAATTAGATCCATTGGCGAGACAGTTTCACCAGGACAAGTTTTCATTCAGCATGATGTATTTCTATGATGAAAACTTCATGCTGCCGCTCAGTCACGACGAAGTGGTGCATGGCAAAAGTCCGATGATCTACAAAGTGCCGGGTGATGAATGGCAGAAATTTGCCAACCTACGTTTGCTCTATACTTATATGTGGACACATCCCGGCGCCAAACTTCTTTTCATGGGTAATGAGTTCGGGCAAACCAAAGAATGGAACTACAAATCTGAACTTCAGTGGGAATTGTTACAATATGATTGCCACAGGCTACTAAAACAGTGTGTAGCCGATCTGAACGAAATTCTGAAGTCAGAACCTGCCATGCATTTCAACCAGTTTAAAATGAATGGATTTGAATGGGTGGACCTGAATCACCGGGCAGAATCGGTTATTGTGTACAAACGGAAAGGAAAGAAAAAAGGAGATGACCTGCTGGTCATTCTCAATATGACCCCGGTAGTGCGCAATGACTGGCAGATCGAGGTAAGCGGAAAGCCTTATAAAGCTGAAATTTTCAACAGTGACCAAACAAAATATTGGGGCACAGGCGACGTTTATAACCCTGATGTGAGGTGTGAGCTTATTGACAAGAATCAAAAAAAGTACAGGGTTACCGTAAATTTACCAGCCCTGGCGGGAATCATTCTGAAATAATACTAATTTGGAATGGTTTTGGCTGATTATGACCCGGTTCTGCTTTGATTTATCACAGGCAAAAATTACCTTGCATGAGTAGCGTATTTAAATCCAATCCCAAAAAAAGCCCTATGATACGTCCAATCTTCACCATCTTTTGCATGCTGGCTATGGCCACTGCATGGTCACAAACTTCCGTTACTTCCATCAACCTGATCAGTGTAGACAGCGCTGACTTTTTTCTTCAAAAAGGGTTGACGGAGAAGCAAAACGGCAGACGACTCGAATCCCTTAAAAATTTTGAGAAAGCAGCCAAGTACGATGGCAGCAGTAAGGCCATTGTAGCAGAGTTGGCTTCTGCTTACTTTGACTTGCGCCGCTATGGCCAGGCAAGGGATATGTACAAAAAACTGGTAGAACTGGGTGATCAGTCTGCTGCCAATTACAAACAGCTTTTGCAGCTTTCTTTCCAGTTAAAACAAAATGAAGATGTGCTGCACTACGCAGACAAACTGAAGGCGGCTGATCCTTCAGAAAAAGTACTGTATTATGTCGGTAAGGCTCATTATGATATGGATAATTATGGCGATGCTATAAAATACCTGAATATGGCGGCCAAAGAAAATCCGGAGAAAGCAGAGATACCCTACATGATCGGCCACAGCTATGCAGACATGACTAATTACAAATTAGCCGTTCCGCATTTCCAGAAAGCCATCGAACTGGATTCTACAAAAAATTACTGGATGTATGAGCTTGGGCTTATCTGTTATGCCATGCATGATGATAAGAATGCCCTCAAATACATCCTGATGGCTGGTGATAAAGGCTATAAAAAAGACAATGATTATTTTGAAAATCTTGGTATTGCCTACCTGAATATCGGCAACCTTGACCAGGGAGTAGCTATGCTGAACGAGATCCTCAAAAGAAAGCCCAGCGATCTCAATATTCTAAACATGGTGGCAGAAGCTTATTATTACAAAGGAAGGTTTGACCAGGCGATTGAGTACTGGGACAAAGTATTGGAATACGATAACACCAGCGCCTCCTCACTTTATATGATCGGAATGGCTTACCAGAAAAAAGGAGGAAAAGAGAATACAGAGAAAGGTGTCCGCCTTTGCGATAAAGCCATTGAAATGGACCCTGCACTGGCCAGCCTGAAACAGAAGAAAATGATGATGGGCATGTAATGGAGTACGGAGTCGGTAGTCAATAGTAAGATGTAAATAAAAGAAAAAGAGCTTTCATCATTTGAAAGCTCTTTTTCTTTTATAACAAAGTGCATATAAATCACTCCTGACTAGTGATTCACGACTACCGACTGACTATGGCCTCACATCCTCTCCGGTACCCTGATCCCTAATAAACTCATGCCTGAAGCGATTACATTCGCTGTCATTTCAGAAAGTTGAAGCCGCAGTTGCTTCTTCTCATCCGATTCAGCATTCATTACAGAATGTTCCGTATAGAAAGTATTGAAAGCTTTTGCCAGGTTGAAGACATAAATAGCAATAACGGAAGGATTATGCTCAGCAACCGCCTGCTCAAGTATAGTGGGATATTGCTCTAGCATGATGATGAGGTCTTTTTCCAGCTTCAGCAGGCTGTTTGCCTGTACCTGGCCACTTATGCCTTGTGCTTTTCTAAGTACAGACTTAATCCTCGCATGGGTATACTGTACAAACGGCCCGGTGAAACCGTGAAAGTCGATAGACTCTTCCGGGTTGAAGATCATTTTCTTTTTGGGGTCGACCCTCAGCAGGAAGAACTTCAAGGCGCCCAATGCTATGGTATCATAGAGCTCTTTCAGTTCTGCATCCGTAAAGTCTTTTACCTTACCCAGTTCTTCTGTCTTTTGCTTCGCCACATTAACCATTTCATCTACCATATCATCTGCATCCACTACCGTTCCCTCCCGGCTCTTCATTCTTCCGGTAGGCAGTTCCACCATGCCATAGCTTAAGTGATATACACCCTCGGCATAAGGCTTTCCTAATTTCTGCAGGATCAGTTTCAGCACTTTCATGTGGTAATTCTGTTCGTCCGCTATCACATAAATGCTCTGGTCATATTTGAATTCATCATATTTCTGTTGTGCCAGCCCAATATCCTGTGTTATGTAAACAGAAGTACCATCTTTTCGCAACACCAGCTTTTCATCCAGTCCATCGGCAGTCAGGTCAATCCATACACTGCCGTCTTCTTTTTTATTGAAAACAGCTTTTTGCAAACCTTCCTCCACAAATTGTTTACCCAGCAGGTATGTATCACTTTCATAATACATCTTCTGGAAATCACTGCCAATGCGTTTGTAGGTCACATCAAATCCCTTGTACACCCAGCTATTCATCATTTTCCAGAGTTCGATCACTTCCGGTTTTCCTGCTTCCCAGTCCTGCAGCATCTGCTGCGTTTCTTTCATTAGGGGGGCTTCTTTTTCTGCAGTCGCCTTATCCATCCCTTCACTGATCAGCTGATCCACCTCGGCTTTGTATGCATCATTGAATTTCACATAATACTCACCTACAAAATGATCCCCTTTTACACCGGTACTTTGAGGGGTGGCGCCATTGGCAAATTTTTGCCAGGCGATCATGCTCTTGCAGATATGAATACCCCTGTCGTTTACAATACAACTCTTGATGATCTCATAACCGTTTTCTTTCAGGATCTGTGCCACACTCCAGCCCAGGAAATTATTCCGCAGGTGGCCCAGGTGCAAAGGTTTGTTGGTGTTGGGAGAGGAGTATTCCACCATCACTTTCTGCCCGTTGGCAGGTTTAGAACCAAACCGGGGCTGGTTATAATTCGATTGAAGAAAACTGATCCAGTAGCTGTCCGCAACGGTGAGGTTTAAAAAACCTTTGATCACATTGTACCCGGTGAACAATAGAGGATTGGCTTTTATTAATGCCTCGCCGATCTCATTGCCCAACTGCTCAGGAGATTTCTTTAATTGTTTGACAAAGGAGAATAAGACCAATGTATAATCACCTTCAAACTCCGGTTTGGTAGAGTTGATAGTCAGTTCTGTTTGGGTTACTTCATAACCGTATAATTCCTTCAGCACAATAGCCACTTTCGCTTTTATTTCCGTTACAATACTCATCCTTTCCTTGTTTAGCCGGCAAATTTACGAAACCAACGCCCCAATCCCTAACTTGTCTGGCGGCAGGCAGATTAACCAATTCCCATTTACCTTTGCTGCCTCCATGCGACGACACATACATAGTGCCCGGGATTTCATGCTGCCCATCATTGATTTCTTTTATCCGCCCTTTAAAAGGCTGATGAACCTCCAGACTTTTCGTTACCTGGCCTCCGGCGGGGGCAACACGGTATTAGGATTGATGGTCTATTATATCAGCTACAAATTCATCTTCTTTGAAAAAGAGTTTGACTTTAGCTTCTATGCGTTCAAAGGGCATATCGCTGCACTGATTGCCTCCTTCCTTGTAACTTTTCCGGTTGGTTTCTTTATGGCCAAATATGTGGTGTTCAGTGATTCAAATATGCGGGGCCGGGTGCAGTTATTTCGTTACCTGATGGTCTGCCTGTTCAACCTGGCGCTGAACTACATTTTGCTGAAAATAATGGTAGAAAGATTCCGTATTTACCCGGTAATTGCACAAATTATTACAATAACCATTGTAATTGTTTTCAGCTACATGGCGCAGCGGAATTTTTCTTTTCGTATTGATGCGAATGAAGAGGAAACTACAGGCTGAAATTGATCGACTCTACTCTTACGGATAACTCACCGGTGCAATTGCTGCGGATGACCAAATGTTCCTGCATGGGATAAACGCCGATCAGTTTAATGTCTTTGATATTTCCATAGCTGCGCACCCCGCTGACCAGTTCCCGGTTTAGTTGTTCATTGAGAGTAACTTTGGCAGTATCAATATAACCGCCGAGTTCAAACCGGGTATTCTTCGCAATTTCTTTGGTGATCTTTTTATCAAACAGCCAGTCGGCAGAACCTAGCAAGATATTTTTGGACTTGATATCAAAATCAATGTCTACAACCTCAATCACTCTTTTCTCTTTATCATAAACCGGTTTTCCCGTTAAGTAGATCACCCCGGTATTGGTGCCGGAGAAATTCACTTTGATCACCATTTTCTCAAAACCTCCGCCATATACTTTGCAGCTGTCGATAACAAAATGTTTTTTGATAAATGCCTTTTTAAAATCAAACTGTTTGCCGGCCAGGTTCTGGTTCATGATCATACTGAGTGAATCATAATTCAGCTTTGCATCCAGGAAAATGGAGAAACCGCCCTGCTTTCCAAAGCCTGACATATTGGGAATAGATGATGTTTTCTCTGCCGGTTTTTCAAAACCGATCACCGGTTTGGCAGTAAGACCGAGATAGATGTTCAACGAGTCCTTATTGACAAAAAGGTTATTGATGCGCAATTTTTGCGGATTCATTTGTAGCCAGCCCAAACCATACAGGCTGTACACTTTGTTCAGTTCATTCCATACCTGCTGAAAACGGGATTTCAGGTCAACTGTTCCATAATTCTTGTCCAGGTCTTTTTTTGCCGCATCCAGTTCTGCAGTCAATCCTTTTAACACCTGCTTGGTTATATCCTGCCCCCAAAAACAAACCTCGCATTTATCCAATGCTTCTGGTTCATTTCGCTTTACCGCCAGTTTGATCTTAAAATCCGGTTGTACATTCACCGTATTGGTAAAAGATACGTTCACCCTTCGCTCCGGTTCACTGAAACCGCATTTACAGGCTGGTGTCCAGGGAGAGATCACTGTGCCGTTAACACAAACCCTCGTGGAGCCCACAATTTTATAGTAGCCGGTAAAACCCAACGACATACTGTTGCCTGATCCGTTAATCCGTAACGGGCTGCGGCGAAAGGAATACTTGTAACGGATATCGCAACCTTCTTGCACCCAGCCGTCCGGGTAACCGGGAGAGGTGAACAAAGTGTCCACACTTTTCTCCGCCAAGGCATAAAGCGGCTTCAGGTTTACTTGTATGGGTATATTAATTTCAGAAGTAGGTAAGGAGTCCAGCTTAAAATTGCCCGGCGACAGATCAGGGTTGGCCGGGTTTATTTTCTGTGAGTAGGAGATAAGGGCACAGAGCAAACAGGATAAAACAATAATTCCTTTTCGGTTCATTCGGTGAATTGACGTTCAAAAATAGCCAAAGAAAGGAAAAGGAATTGTGAAGGTTTAAGCTAAGAGGATAAAGGAGAAAAACGAGATAAAGAGTAATACAGTTTTAGATTACTTTATTTTACTCCATTATACTCTTAGCCTATTGATTTCTTCCTGCAGATACTCGTTTCCTCCATACCGATATACTGCCCGTAATTCGGGATAACTGTGTAGCCCTGTCTTTGATAAAGCTTCGAAGCTTCCGGCTGTTTGTTTCCATGTTCCAGTACCATAGAGGTATAACCCAGTTCAGCCGCCCATTTTTCCAGTTCCGTCAATACAGCTGCGCCAACACCTTTGCCTCTTGAATTTTCCCGGGCAAACATTCTTTTAACTTCAGCAGATTGCTCATCAAATTTTTTAAAACAACCACAGCCTGCCGGTTCATTGTCGAGATATGCGACAACGACATTCGGAATATTGTCAATCTTATTGAACTGGCTGTAGTAATCCTGCAACCTTCCGTATTGCTCATCGAGGTAGCGGTTCAGCTGCTCCACCAGCCAATGAAAATCTTTGTCGTTACTGTCTGTCCTTTTCAACGTTAACATAAAACCTTAAACCTGCCTCAGCCGGCAGGCAGGCTTTAAACTTTATACTCTCACAAATTCCTCGGGTTCTTCCACTGCTTTCCCAACCGCTCTATTGTCCCCTTCACTCTCTCTGCCCTGGTTTCCTCTCTTTTCGCCGTTACAATCCACTCGATATATTCTTTCTTGTTGGTAAAAGAAAGTGTTTCAAAATAAGCCGCTTCCTTTTTATTTTTTTTCAATGCAGCTGCCATATCATCCGGCAGTTTCACTTCTTTGGTTTTCGGGTTCACCCATTTAAAGATTTCCCGTTCCGGTTTGCCTTTGGCTTCTTTCTTTTTATCCGCTTCGGTTTTGGCCCGAAAACCAAACACACTCCAGGTATCATTAAAAGAAATCAGGTTGATCCAGGTGAGTTTGTCGCTTTCAGCCAATAAACATTCCCAGCCCTTATCCCTTGTCAGGTCTGTTTGTATTTTCGAACTTACTTTCGGGTAATACACCCAAATGGTTACTTCCGGTTTGACCAGTTTCATCACCTTGCTCATTTCTTTTTCTAACTGTGCTTTATTAAGCACAAACCAATGCACCTGGTCATAGGTTTTTCCGGCATCGGTAATTTTTACCCCGGCAGGCAAAGCACCTAATCCTTTTTTAAAATCTGCCGGTGCATGCAGTGTGAGCAGTGTGTACCCGGGTTTAACTCGCAGTTTGTCGGCAATAGATGTGGCCATAGAAGGAAAATTAGTTACCAATATAAATAAAAGGCGCCCAATAGTAAGGCTTTCGGTATTCTTCACCCATCTTTCCGGCCAGGAAAGATTGTTTTACTTTTTGAACGGCATCTTTAAATGATATTTTTTCTTTGTTTACCAGCTTATAGACTTCCTGCATAAAAAGACTGGTACTTTTATCGGCCACACTCCACAACGAAACAACCAGGGAATTGGCGCCAGCTACCAAAAAAGAAGAAGACAGGCCTTGCACCCCTTCACC
>JBGARY010000018.1:0-73590 GCA_044229985.1 Chitinophagaceae bacterium | reverse complement strand
GTTACCGTGTAACGACTACGGGTAACGTATGCGGTACGTATACATCAACACCATCAGTATTGACAGTGCTGGCGCTGCCGACTGTATCGATCACATCACCTGTAACGCAGCTGGTACCAGGCCGTACGACAAGTATCACTGGTACAAGCACACCGGCACCGCTGAATGCGACAAGCTGGTCATGGACTTACAACGGTTCACCGCTGGTAACGACACCGGCAAGCAATACCAATACGATAAGTGGAATCAACATTGACCGTGTGGGCAGCTACCGTGCTACTGTAACAGATGTGAACGGCTGTACTAATTCATCTAATACATTGGTAATTGGTTCAGAATCATCAGATCGTCTGTGGATCTATCCAAATCCGACGACAGGTGCGTTCCAGGTAAGATTGTACTATGGCAGTGATGTGGCAGAGAAGAGGGCCGTACATATCTACGACCAGTTAGGCCAGATCATTATGACCAAGGAGTTCAACCTGGTAACGGAGACACCGGAATACCTGCAGATGGACTTCGATCTGAGCAAGCAGGCCCGTGGAGTGTATGTGGTGAAAGTGGTACACAAGTACTCTGGTAAGATTGTATCAGGTTTGGTGATCAAGCAATAACCAAAAGATAAACAACAGATAAAACAAACGCCCCGCAGATTTGCGGGGCGTTTTTAGTTAATGCTGTTTTGTAAGTGTGGTATACTATTATCCTCACTATGATTTAACGAATGATCGCCAATTTCTTAATTGCAGGATTTGGTATTTGGTCTGACCGGGTTAGTAAGGAATCCTTATATCCGGGTATAAACCCGGTTGGTATATTGTAAATAAAGTTGTTGCCGGGTTTTATAACTGGCATATTGTATATAGGAGATGCCAATACTTTGTCGCCGTTAGGAAGTACCTGTTTTAACAATAACTGGTAAGGGCTGGCTTTGTATACTAAAGTTGGCGTTTGATTATTGACAGACTTTCGCCCCAATTTCTTTTCCAGGTATTTATTAATATCCAGCACTTCTTTTTGCTGTCCGTAAACAGAAGTAAATCCTGCTAAGCCTAAAATGAGGAAAATCTTTCTCATACAATTCTATATTGCATATTAAAGGTAGAAATTACTTCCTCATTTCTTTCCAGGCATTGATTAATCCGTTGGTGGAAGAATCGTGGTTATGAACGGGAGTGTCATTTTCCAATTCGGGTAAAATCCTGTTTGCCAGTTGCTTGCCTAATTCAACACCCCATTGGTCAAAACTGAAAATATTCCAGATGATTCCCTGGACAAATATTTTATGTTCATATAACGCTATAAGCTCACCCAGTGAGTAAGGTGTGATTTTCTTAATCAGAAATGAGTTGGTTGGTTTATTGCCTGCAAAGACTTTGAAGGGAAGCAATTTTGAAATCTCTTCTGTGTTCAACCCTTGCTTTTCCAGTTCTGCCCTGGCTTCTTCTTCAGCTTTTCCGTTCATCAGGGCTTCTGTTTGTGCAAAGAAGTTGCTTAAAAGTTTTGGGTGATGGTCACCAACAGGATTATGACTTTGCGCTGGTGCAATAAAATCGCAGGGGATAAGCAGGGTGCCCTGGTGTATCAATTGATAAAAAGCATGTTGGCCGTTTGTTCCGGGCTCACCCCATATTACGGGGCCGGTTGCATATTCAATCCTTTCGCCGGTACGGCTTACACTTTTGCCGTTGCTTTCCATATTTCCTTGCTGGAAGTAAGCGGCAAACCGGTGCAGGTACTGATCATAGGGGAGGATTGCTTCCGTTTGTGCGCCAAAGAAGTTAATATACCAGGTACTTAGTAAAGCCATCAGCACCGGGATGTTCTTGTCTAATGAAGTATTAAAAAAGTGATTATCGATAGTATGAGCTCCTTTGAGTAGTTGTTCAAAATTTTCATATCCAATGGACAAAGCAATGGATAAGCCAATGGCACTCCATAAAGAGTAGCGTCCGCCGACCCAATCCCAGAATTCGAACATATTTTCTTTATCAATTCCAAACTTAACTACTTCCTTTTCATTGGTTGAGAGGGCTACAAAGTGTTTGGCGATATTTTTTTCGTCCTTTGCTTTTTTCAGGAACCATTGCCTGGCCGTATGGGCATTAGTCATGGTTTCCTGGGTAGTAAACGTCTTGGATGCAATAAGAAATAGGGTTCTTTCAGGCTTAACTTTTTTCAGTGTTTCAGCAATGTGTGTGCCGTCAACATTTGAGACAAAATAGGTCTCAATACCATCGATCTGAAAAGGTTTTAAAGCTTCTGTAACCATCAACGGGCCTAAGTCACTGCCTCCAATACCTATATTGACAATGTATTTAATCCTTTTACCAGTATAACCCCTGAACTTGCCTTTATGAACGGCATGGCAGAATGAACTCATTTTTTGCAGTACAGCATTCACCAAAGGCATTACATCTGAGCCTTCTGCATAAATGGGGTAGTTTGATGAGTTTCTTAATGCAATATGAAGTACAGATCTTTTTTCTGTTTCGTTTATCTTATCTCCCTGGTACATGGCTTTCATTGCCTCGGGCAGCCTGCATTCTTCGGCTAACTGTACCAAAAGTTTAATGGTTTTTTCTGTAATAATATTCTTGGAGTAATCAAAAACCATTTCATCCAGGCATAATGCGAATTTTATGTATCTGTCCGGATCTTCACGAAACATATCTTTCATATGTTTATTCCGAAGTTCGTTGGCATGGTGGTGCAGTAATTGCCATGCAGTAGTTGAAGCAGGATTTATTTTGGGTAACATAACTATGTACTAAAGTTGATTAAATACTTCAATTGTTCTTTTTACCATCTCAGCGTTTATGTCAAGATGAAGTACAAGTCTTACACGGTTTGGAGAAATAGCATAACCTAGAATATTGTGTTCTTTTAACCTGGTAACGAGAGCAGGAGCTGTAATACTATCGTCCAACTCGAAAATGATAATATTTGTTTCGACCGGTAATATAAATTTTACAAACTGTTTTCCGGTAATCACATCAGCTATTTGAGCGGCATGCTGATGATCTTCTGCCAAACGATCGATATTGTTTTGCAGTGCATAAATACCAGCAGCTGCGAGGAAACCTGCCTGCCGCATGCCACCGCCAAACACTTTTCTTACCCGCCTCGCTTTTTTTATAAAATCCTTTTTGCCCAATAATAAACTTCCGACCGGGCATCCAAGGCTCTTACTCAAACAAATTGATATACTGTCAAAGACTTCTCCATATTGTTTAGCTGATTCTTTTTTGGCAATCATTGCATTCCATAGCCTGGCACCGTCCAGGTGAAATGCTAAGCCTTTTTCTTTGCAGAGAGAACCGATTTTCTTTATCTCATCAAAGTCATAGCAACTTCCACCACCCCTGTTGGATGTATTTTCAAGGGAAACCAAACTTGTATGTGCCCTATGAGGATCATCAGGTTGAATAGCAGCGGATACCTGTGCAGCAGTGATTCTTCCCCGGTCTCCGGCCAATAATTTTACAGAGGCTCCGGAATTAAAAGCTATGCCGCCCCCTTCATATTGATAAATATGAGAACTTTCATCGCAAATCACCTCATCGCCGGGCTGGGTGTGGCATTTTATGGCAATTTGGTTTGTCATGGTGCCGGAAGGGCAAAATATCGCTGCTTCCATACCAAACATATCCGCTGCGATTGCTTCCAGCTCGTTGATGGAAGCGTCTTCGCCAAAAACGTCATCACCCACTTTTGCCTTGAACATTGCCTCCAGCATACCCTGAGTCGGCTTTGTAACTGTATCCGATCTGAAATCAATTATCATCATCAAAGTTTTCTGCAAGATACTAATACCGGGCCTAAGTCAGTGGAAATGAGCTGTATAATCATGATCCGGGAAATTAGTTACGATAATTGCCCTGAAATTATGCCAAAACATTACTAAGTAGGCTTAAACAGCCTTTTAACCACAAAATCCGCCTTTTATACCATGTCAGGTCAATTTCTGTAACCCAATTTGCCTTACTGCGTCATACCCCTGTCTTTCAAAACGGCCGTACATCACTAAAATAGGCCGTTTAATTTAAAACAATGTACTATGTAAAACAAAGTACTGAATTTTGAACTGTAATTAATAAAAACAAGTACTAAATAAATAAAGCGATCGAAAATGAGAAAACTATTAACCATTATTACCTTAATTACCTTGTCTTTTTCCAGCCGGGCTCAAATGGCCAATGGTAAAGTAAACGGTACCGTAGTTGACGGTAGCGCCAAAATCATCGAGTCTGCGACTATATCGCTTTTGCGGGTAAAGGACTCAAGTGTTGCCAAAATTGCTGTTGCCAACAAGAATGGCCAGTTCAGTTTTGAAAATGTGACAGAAGGCAGCTATGTGGTTTCAATCAGTGCGATTGGCCATAGCAAAGGCTTTTCAGAGGGTTTTGAAATTTCCCCGTCAAATCTTAATGTAACATTGAAGACAATTGAGTTAGTACCCTTAGCTAAAAGTTTGGGGGGAGTGACAGTTACAGCCAGGAAACCCCTTATTGAGCAAAAAGTTGACAGGACCGTATTGAATGTGGATGCTTCCGCAACCAATGTAGGCACATCTGCCATGGAAGTGCTGGAAAAATCTCCGGGAGTATCAGTCGATAAAGATGGTAATATCAGTTTGAAAGGAAAGCAGGGAGTGCAGGTATATATTGATGGCCGACCCAGTTATCTTTCAGGTACTGACCTGGCCAATTACCTGCGCAGCCTTAGTAGCAGTCAGCTTGATCAGATTGAGATTATGACCAATCCTCCTGCAAAATATGATGCAGCGGGTAATAGTGGCATCATTAATATCAAAACAAAAAAAACAAAACAGTTTGGATATTCTGGTAGCATCTCTTCAACCTATAGCCAGGGCAAGTATGCTAAATTCAATGAATCATTCAATTTCAATTACAGAAAGAATAAGATCAATTTCTTTACAACACTTGGTTATAATAACAGAAAAAACTTCCAGGAGCTGAACATACAGCGTAAATTTTTGGAGTCTTCTACTAAGGAAATAATTTCCCATTATGACCAGGTTTCCAAAATGAGAGATAATGGAGAGTCTTTCAATGGTAAACTAGGACTTGATTTTTATGCAACGAAGAAAACAACCTTCGGTGCAGTAGTAACTGGTTTTTATAACCCTGGTACATTTGGTAACCGTAGTGATGTTTTGATATCTGATCCTAACAGAGTTTTATTAAGCCAGACTTTGGCAAGTGCCAATAATGAAAGGAAATGGAAGAATTTGAGTGGTAACCTGAACTTCCGTCATGTATTTGATTCATCTGGCAGGGAATTAACAGCTGATCTTGACTATATCACTTACAGCAGTACAAATAGACAAGACCTGGTAAATGCATACTATAATGCAAACGGTATTCCTACTATCAAAGCAGATACATTATTAGGCAATCTTCCGCAGGATATTAATATCTATTCAGCTAAAATGGATTACCTGCATCCGCTAAAGAAGGGAGCAAAATTTGAAGCAGGTGTAAAAACCAGCTTTGTAAAAACAGATAATAATGCGGTGTACGATAGCATAAATTATGGTGTAAGAGTCAGGGATATAGGCAGAAGCAATCATTTTATCTATGAAGAGAATGTAAATGCTGCCTATGCGAATTTCAGCCGCCCGATCAGTAAGAAGATATTTGGACAACTGGGCCTAAGGGTGGAAAATACGAATACAAAGGGCAAGCAAATTACCACGAATCAGCAATTTGAACGTAACTATACCCAGTTATTTCCAACAGCATTCGTTCAGTACAAGATAAATGAAAAGCACACTTTGGGACTGAATTACGGACGCCGGATTGAACGTCCTGATTACGAAGACCTGAATCCATTTATTCTTTTCCTTGACAGGTATACTTTTCAGCAAGGAAATCCTAACCTGAAACCTCAGTTTGCACATAATGTGGAGCTGACGCATACTTTCAAAGGATTTTTAAATACAACACTTAATTATACCAATACAACAGATATTATTAATGACGTATTAGAGCAGGATGCCAATAAGAATGAGACGGTGATCAGAAAACAAAATATTGCCCGCCAGCGTCAGTATGGTATTTCAGTAAGTGCAGGTGGCCAGGTTACCAAATGGTGGACAGGTAATGTCTATGCGAATGTTTTCAATAATTTATTTAAGGGTGTTGTAAACGGCGATAATGTAGAGATTGGTGCAACAGCGGCACAGTTCAATGTATCAAACCAGTTCAAATTTGCGAAGACCTGGAGTGCTGAGTTGGGTGGTTTTTATACTACAGGTGGTGCTGATGGAGTTTTCAGGATCAGGGATTTTGGCATGTTGAATATGGGAATCAGCAAACAGGTACTAAAAGGTAAAGGTACAATTCGTTTAAATGTCCGTGATATGCTGTATACCCAAAAGATCAGGGGCGATATCCGCTATAGTAATATTGATGCTTCTTTCCAGCAACGCAGGGATTCAAGACAGGTAGCTGTTGGATTTACTTACCGGTTTAATAAAGGGAAAGTAAATGCGCAAAAAAGAAAAACAGGTGGCGCCAGTGAGGAGCAGAACAGGGTAAAAACAGGGGGTGACAACTAATTATCTCCATTAATCATTAAACCTATCCATTCATCAGTCACACTGCATATCAGTGTGACTGATTTTTTATATATGTTAATTGGTTTTTAACATCAGTGATAAAAACGCTTTCATTTTTACCGTTTGTGTATTGGTAAATAATAGTTGCCCCTTGTCAGTGCTTGAATGAATCTTGTCATAATTCACTTCATAAGCTGTCTTAATTATTCCAACTTTAATTTTCGTTAGAACCATTAACCAATATAGCCATGAGTATAAAACATTACCTTTCACTGTGCCTGTCACTTTTTATAGTGTCAATACAATTATTAGCACAAAACAAGAACGGGAAATTATCCGGGTTAGCCCAGGATGTAAATGGGAAGCCTCTGCCTTCAGTATCGGTGTCATTAATGCGACTGGCTGATACATCGCTGATAAAAACTGATATTACCGGCAAAGACGGAAAGTTTGAATTTCTGAATCTTACAGAAGGAGACTATTTGCTATCTCTCTCATCTGCTGGTTATGAAAGAAAGATGAGTGATGTGCTGAAACTAAGTGGAGCGAACAATGAACTAAACGTTCAGCCAATAGTACTCACAGAAGCCATTAAAGATCTGGCAGGAGTAACCATTATGGCTAAAAAGCCATTTATTGAGACCAAAATTGACAAAACAGTAGTGAATGTTGATGCATCTCCCACAAGTGCCGGGGCTACTGCTTTGGAAGTGCTGGAAAAATCTCCCGGCATAATGGTCAACAATGATGGAGCTATCAGTCTTCGGGGTAAAGCAGGTGTAATCGTTATGATGGATGGAAAGCCAACCTTTCTTTCACCAGCCGACCTGGCAAATTTATTGAAGAACATGCCGGCATCTGCTATTGACCAGATTGAGATCATGACGAATCCATCAGCAAAATATGATGCTGCAGGCAATTCAGGAGTTATTAATATTAAAACGAAGAAGGGAAGGGCAGCAGGGTTCAATGGTTCCATCATGGCAGGGATAACGACCAGCTTTTTCGAAACAAACAATACACTGTATGTGATGCCCAAATCACAAAACAGTATCAATTTTAATTACCGCAAGAATAAGATCAATTTTTTTGGCAACTATAACCCCAATATTTTGCGGGGCAGAAGTACACTGGAGATATCCAGGAGGAAAATTGATGAGAATAAAACCATACTGGGTTATAATGATGTATTGACACAATTCAAGTTTGGCAATAATAATCATACACTGAAGCTGGGACTGGATTATTCGCCAAATAAGAAAAACACTTTTGGTATAGTTGTAAGTGGCTTTACTTTTTCTGGTCATCCTTCACCGAGAACAGTTACCAGTACTCATGATGCAGACTATAAGTTGTTGTCCCAAATGGTGTCGCAGACAGATAACCGGCTACGTTTCAGAAATTTCACTTCCAATTTTAATTACCGGCACCAGTTTGATTCGGCTGGCAGGGACCTTACGGCTGATTTCGATTTCATTGCCTATGATAACACATCAAGGATGACACTAACCACCGATTTTTATGGTGGCTCAGGCCAGCCAATCGGTGATGTTCTATTACTAAAAGGGCATCTGCCGTCTTCAATTAATATTTACTCTGTAAAGTCTGATTATGTACATCCTTTAAAAAAGGGTGGTAGAATTGAGGCAGGAATTAAAAGCAGTTTTGTAAAAAATGATAACCTTGTTAATTATGAAAGATGGGATAATAGTAAATGGATTGCTGATGGCCGGTCCAACCATTTTATTTATGACGAGAATATCAATGCCGTTTACCTTAATGCGAATAAGCAGATCAAAAAATGGTCTTTCCAGGGAGGTTTGAGGCTGGAAAATACTATGGCAAGAGGTTACCAGGTAACTAATGATTCAACTTTTAAAAGAAATTTCACCAACCTGTTCCCAAGTGCCTTTATTAGTTATGCAGTTGATAAGAGTAGTCAACTGACGGTTTCATATAGCAGAAGAATAACAAGGCCCAATTACCAGGATCTGAATCCATTTATCTATTTTCTTGATTCTTTGTCGTACAGAAAGGGAAATCCTTTCCTGTTGCCACAGTTTACTCACAACATCGAGCTGAGCCATTCTTTTAAGGGAAAGCTCATTACTACACTGAATTATAATAATACGACTAATGTTATTTCGCAGCTTGTAAAGCCTGACGGAGACTTGTTGTACCTGACTTCTGATAATGTGGCAAAATTCCGGAACATCGGTATTGCGATTACAGCACCAATCCCGGTAACCAAGTGGTGGAATTCTAATTTCTTCGTTAACGTATTTAATAATCATTACGAAGGGATGTATGAAAATAAACCGCTTGATTTATCCTATACCTCATTTATGGTTAATATGACACAGACATTTACACTCAAACAAGGCTTTACGCTGGAGATGTCAGGATTTTACAGGGCCAGGGGTGTAGATCAGCTGAATATAAACGAGCCGATGTATGTTTTGAGCTTTGGTGGTCAAAAGCAGGTTTTAAAGGGAAAAGGCACTGTTCGTCTTAACCTGCGGGATCCCTTCTGGTTACAAAAGTATAAGGGCAAAACACAGTATGATATAGTTGATTCCCGGGTGCAGAGCCGCTGGGATAACAGGCAGATTACGGCCACTTTCACTTATCGATTCGGCAAGAATGGCCAGCAAAATCCGCCACCCCGCCGCCGGAACAGCGCTTCACAGGATGAGCAAAACAGGGTAGGGCAGGGAGGTCAGTAATCAGCAATTTGTCATTAGTTTTCTCAGTATGTGATAATGAAAGTCTCTCTTTTCTAAGAGGGACTTTTCTATATTTGTCATTCAACCAAAACAAACTGCTATGCCTTCATTTGACATTGTCAGCAAAGTAGATGCACAGGCATTGGATAATGCTGTGAATGTAACCACCAAAGAGATTACCAACCGCTTTGATTTCAAAGGATCACATATAGTGATAGATTTGGATAAAAAGGAATTCAACATCAAACTTGAAACAGACGATGATATGAAAATGCGGCAGTTGATTGATGTATTGATCAGCCGAGCCCATAAGCAGGGCATTGCTCCCGAAGCTTTTGATACGTCAAAACAAGGAGCTCAAAGCGGTAAAGTGTGGAAGAAGGAAGTAAAAGTGAGAAACGGCCTGGTACAAGAAGATGCGAAAAAGATTGTAAAGCTGATAAAAGATTCAGGAATGAAGGTGCAGGCCTCAATCAATGATGACCTGGTGAGAGTAACCGGAAAAAAAATTGACGATTTACAGTCTGTTATTCAACTTTGCAAAACGTCAAACCTGGGCATACCCTTACAATATGTGAATATGCGGGACTGATTTGCAGTTATTCTGTTTATAAGTGCCGGTATTAGGTATTTTTTGGTGGATAACAGGGTGCATAACAGGTGTAAATCAAGATGGCCAAAAATTTGGAAAAAGGGGATAGCAGAAAGTATATTTGATATACAACTGCACGGAATTTTAGCAATAAAAGGAAGTGCCGGAGAAAATGGAAACCCCTTAAAAGGTGAAAGTTGGATCCGAAGGAGAAACCAGAAACCCCTCAAAAGGTGGAAGTTACTCCAGAAAGCGTCGGGTAAGTAAATGAAAGGCGAAAGCCGGACAAAAGCTCACTTGGCGCTTTCATCTTTTAAGCCATTTTTGCGGTAAATCACATTTGGTCAAAAGACCTATCCCGCCTATCTTTGCCGCCCAAAATTTATCTTTTCATCTGTACGGCAAAATCCGTACAGCCTTTAAAAATCATAGCGTTATGAAAAAAGGAATCCATCCCGAAAGCTACCGTTTAGTAGTTTTCAAAGACATGAGTAATGGCCACACTTTTCTGAGCCGCTCTACCGCCTCTTCTAAAGAGACCATTAAGTGGGAAGATGGTAACGAATATCCCCTGGTAAAACTGGAGATATCTAATACTTCTCATCCTTTCTTTACCGGTAAGAACGTATTGGTTGATACTGCTGGCCGTATCGACAAATTCAAGAAGAAATACGCAAAAAAGGCAGAATAATATTAACTTGTGCAGAGCTCTTTGCGAAAGCAGGGAGTTTTGTTTTTCATGGCTATACTTTAAGACCTCCCGATTCTTCGGGGGGTCATTTTTTTAGAATCTGACCTTTTTCCGGTTTCTCAGCCATGTTTCAAACTCAGCCAGTGAGAAACTGCTCAGGTTATTCTCTTTTATTAGACCGCCTTTTTGAGCTGCCAGTACACCAAACTTCACATCATTAAACCCCTCAGGAAAATGGGCATCCGGGTTAATGGATAATAAAACTCCTCTTTCCATTGCATAGTCAATCCACCTCCAGTCAATATCCAGGCGCCGGGGGTGTGCATTTATTTCTATCACCACCTGGTTGGCTGAACAGGCATCTATAATCTTTTTGTGATCAACGGGGTAACCATTCCGGCTTAGTAACAGCCTCCCTGTCATGTGGCCAAGAATGGTTGTAAATGGATTCTCTATAGCTTTTAATAGCCTGCTCATGGCTTTTTCTTCGGTCATCTTCAGGTTACTATGTACTGAAGCGATTACAAGATCAAATGTTTTGAGTACTGTCTCAGGATAGTCAAGACTGCCATCGTTCAGGATGTCGCTTTCTATACTCTTAAAAATTTTAAAGGGAGTTAATTGCTGATTTAGTTCATCAATTTGTTTGTGCTGGGCCAGAATCCTGTCTTCTTTCAATCCATTTGCATAAGCAGCTGTTTGAGAGTGGTCGGAAATTACCAGGTATTCATATCCTCTGTTAATACATTCCTGCGCCATCTCTTCCAATGAGTTGGTTCCATCGCTCCAGTTGCTGTGGCTGTGTATTATGGCCCGGATATCGTTGGTTTGAATTAATTCTGGAAGCCTGTTTTGTTTGGCTCTTTCCAGGATAACGGAAGTTTCCCGAAGGCAAGGCAGGATATAGGGAATGCCGGCCTTTTCAAAAACAGAGGTATCATTGTTAAGTTCCTGCTGATTATAATGCAGGTCAGGAAATGAGCTGTTGAAAGCTTGAAGAAACTCATCACTTCCGGTTGTGGTGAACAGTTCAGCAGCCATAGAACTGCCTCCCGTATATAGACGAAGCTTTAATCCATTCTTCAATTTAAACAGAAGACTTCTTTCATTTTCTTCCAATAAATCAGGTGGTTGTGCAGTTTGAAATTTGGGCTTTACTGTTTCATTTGTTTCCAGTACAACAAATTCCAGCTCTTCTATCGTAAGTTCTTGTCTCCGGTAGCGACCAGTTACTTCCACTTTGTCAGGAGAAAATATTTTCTTCAGGTAGTTATTGATTTGGGGAAATATTTCATTCAACTGGGCATATAAAAAATGCCCCTGGTTCTGAAAATAAAACTCGATAGACTCTTGTACATTCTGTTGTGTCTTTTCGCCAAACCCCTTGTAAAGGGTAAGCCGGTTCTCATTACAAGCATATAGCAGTTCTCCGATTGACTCAATGCCCATTTCTTTCCAGATGGTATGGATCTTTTTTGGGCCAATTCCTTTAATATTCATCATCTCTATTACGCCGGGGGGAGTATTGGCTATGATTTCATCAAGCACCTGTAGCCGGCCTGTATCCAGCATTTCTATTACTTTTCGGCCAATGCTGTCACCGATCCCCTTTATACTAAAAAGCTTTTCCCTTGGAGTTTCTTTTAGCTGTACCGGCATTTTTTCTATGTTGAACGCAGCTATACTATAGGTTTTCGATTTAAAGGAGTTCTCGCCATGTATGTCCATCAGTTTGGAGAGAAGGGAGAAATTATCTGCTATGGCTGCATTTTCCATTGGTGCAAATTACTTTTTATAAGAAGGGAGGAATAAAAAAAGTCCCCCGAATTTCGGAGGACTTTCTATTTCTTTTAAGAAACAATCGAACTTATTTCTTTTTCTTAGCAGCTTTCTTAGCAGCTTTCTTCTTAGGAGCAGCTTTTTTAGCAGCTTTTTTCTTAGTAGCCATTTTGTTAGAATTTAATGTTAGTAAAAATGGGTTAACGATAGTAAAAATAACAATTATTTCTTTCTACCCAAATTTTTTTTCCACAAAATTCTGAAAGGCTGTTTGAACTATGCTTCTGCAGTAGCTACAGAAACATACGTTCTGTTGTTTCTTCCTTTGCGGAATTCAACAACACCATCTGCTAATGCAAATAATGAATAGTCTCTACCAACACCAACATTTTTGCCGGGATGATAAACAGTACCACGTTGACGAACGATAATGTTACCGGACACAGCAGGCTGACCACCGAAGATTTTTACTCCAAGGCGTTTGCTTTGCGAATCACGGCCGTTCTTTACACTACCTTCACCTTTCTTATGTGCCATATCTCGAAGTTTTTTTAATTAATACTTAGTTAGCTTATTGCTTATGCAATGTTTGTTACTTTGATTTTGGTGTAAGCTGTACGATGACCTTTCTTTTTGTGAAAACCTTTTCTTCTTTTCTGCTTGTAAGCAATTACGGTATCACCCTTTACCTGGTCAACGATCTCGGCCTGAACTTTTGTATTCACGGAAGATCCAACAGATAATTTACCATCGGCATCAACAAGCAATACTTCAAGGTCCAGTTTATCGCCGGCATTACCTGCTACATGAGGTACATACAAAGTCTGATCTTTTTCTACTTTGAATTGCTGTCCGGCTACTTTTACAACGGCTATCATACTATAAAAATTAGGACGGCAAAGGTAAGGGGAAAAATTGAAGCGGCAAGCGGGAAATCAAAGATTTATGAACAATTAAATGCCTCTTTTTTGTCTTGCCTACCGTTAAATTTGCTGACCTTTGAACGTTCACAGCGCATAACGTATGAAAATCAAGTCCTTTTTAGCCCGGCCATTCGCTTCCTACATATATAAAGGTATCCGAAAAGGTATGGCTACAGCTGTGGCCGACCAGGAAAATATTCTGCGCCATATGCTTAAAATAGGCCGTAATACTGACTTTGGAAAGGAAACAGGGCTCGAAAAAGTGACTGATTACGAAGGTTTTAAGCAAGCAGTTCCTATCCGTGATTATGAACAGTTTAAGCCATGGATTGAGCGAATTAAAGAAGGTAAGCATAATGTGCTTTGGAAGGGTAAGCCTATATATTTTGCCAAGACTTCAGGAACAACGAGTGGCACCAAGTATATTCCGATTACAAAAGATTCTATCCCCAACCATATTAATACAGCCCGCAATGCCTTATTATGTTACATGGCGGAAACGGGAAACACAAAGTTTGCTGACGGGAAACTGATCTTTTTATCCGGCTCCCCTGAGCTGGAAAGGGTGGGGGGCATTCCTACTGGCCGGTTAAGCGGAATTGTTAACCACCATGTCCCGAAATACCTGCGTACCAACCAAATGCCTTCTTATGAGACCAATTGTATAGAAGACTGGGAAAACAAGCTTGCTAAAATTGTAGATGAGACCATCCAGCAGAATATGACACTCATCAGCGGGATTCCGCCGTGGATGCAGATGTATTTTGATGAGCTAATAAAAAGAAGCGGTAAGAAAGTAGGTGACTTGTTCCCCAACTTCAGTGTAATGGTGCAGGGCGGAGTAAATTTTGAACCTTATAGAGCTAAATTGTTTGAAAGCATTGGCAGAAAGATTGATACGATTGAACTCTTTCCGGCCAGTGAAGGTTTTTTTGCCTTCCAGGATTCGCAAGAGGCAGAAGGTCTTTTACTAAATACTAATAGCGGCATCTTTTTTGAATTTGTGCCGGCCGGTGAAATATTCAATGCGCATCCGACCCGGTTATCTCTCAAAGATGTGAAGGTGGGGGAGAATTATGCATTGATCATTAATAATAATGCCGGTCTTTGGGGATATAATATAGGAGATACAGTGAAATTCGTTTCAACGAATCCATACAGGCTGGTGGTTACGGGCAGAACCAAACATTTTATTTCTGCATTCGGCGAACATGTGATTGGTGAAGAAGTGGAATACAGTATGCTAAAGACAGTTGAAGAAGAGAATGTCCAGGTAACTGAGTTTACGGTTGCGCCTTTTGTAAGCAGCGATGAAGGAAAATCTTACCACGAATGGTTTGTAGAGTTTGAAAAGCAGCCTGCTAATATGGAAGTTTTTGCTACCAAGCTGGATCATTTCCTGAGGGAAAAGAATGTATACTATGATGATCTAATTGCTGGTAATATTCTTAAGCCGTTAAAAATAACCCCGGTTCGAAAAAACGGGTTTATTGATTACATGAAATCAATTGGTAAATTAGGCGGTCAAAATAAAGTGCCCAGGTTGAGTAACGACAGAAAGATAGCTGATGAACTGACCCAATTCAGTGAAAGCAGCGTTTTAGCATAAACCAATGAATACTGAACTCCCCATCAAACGAATTGCCATATTTGGTTCTACCGGTTCAATCGGAACACAGGCACTGGAAGTAATAGCTTCCAATCCTGATAAATTCTCGGCTGATGTACTGACAGCGCATCACAATGATGAATTACTGATTGAGCAGGCCTTAAAATTTAATCCCAATGTGGTGGTTATCGGGGATGAAAAGAAGTATTCAAAGGTTAAAGATGCATTGGCAGCTACTGATGTAAAAGTTTTTGGCGGAGAAAAAGCACTGGAAGAAGTAGCAGCAATGGATTGCTATGACCTGATGCTTGCCGCCATTGTGGGTTATGCCGGATTAAAGCCTACCCTGAAGGCCATTGAAAATGGCAAAGCAATTGCATTGGCCAATAAAGAAACCCTGGTCGTAGCCGGTGATATCATCATGAAAAAGGCCGTGGAGAACCGGGTGCCGATCATACCTGTGGATTCAGAACATTCGGCTATTTTTCAATGCCTGGTAGGTGAAACAAGAAACAAGATTGAAAAAATCATACTGACAGCATCCGGCGGTCCATTCATCGGCCGCAAACCCAACTACCTGGTGAATGTAAAAAGGGAACATGCTTTGCAGCATCCCAACTGGAGTATGGGTGCCAAGATAACTATTGACTCAGCCACCCTGATGAATAAGGGGCTTGAAATGATTGAAGCAAAATGGTTGTTCAATCTTAAACCGGAGCAAGTGCAGGTGGTCATTCATCCGCAAAGCATCATTCACAGCATGGTGCAGTTTGAAGACGGAAGTTTAAAAGCACAGATGGGACTTCCCGATATGAAACTGCCTATTCAATATGCACTGGCATTTCCCAAAAGAATACCCAATAATTTTCCCCGGTATGACTTTAAAAAAGTAAGTACCCTCACATTTGAGGAACCCGATGTTAAAACATTCCGAAATCTTGCTTTGGCGCAAGATGCTCTTTTTAAAGGCGGGAACCTTCCTTGTATTATGAATGCTGCCAATGAAATAGCAGTATTTGCCTTTCTGCGAAACCGCATCAACTTCCTGGATATGACTAATGTAATCGAAAAAACCATGGAGCAGGTGCCCTTTATTGAACACCCAACGCTGGAGGAATATTTTGACAGCGATGGTGAGGCCCGTAACTTTGCAGCCGATATAATCAAATTGTAAAACCGGAATTCTGAACCTGCTTACAGCTTCAGGATTTTTTATTTATAGAGAAAATATGAATTTACTCGCTATCAATTGGTCGAATGTTGGCTTGCAGGCAGGGCAGCTATTACTGGCTTTGTCATTGCTGGTAATACTGCATGAATTTGGACATTATATAACTGCCCGCTGGTTCAAGTGCCGTGTCGAAAAATTCTTCCTGTTCTTTGATCCCTGGTTTGCACTGGTAAAAAAGAAAGTAGGTGATACGGTATATGGTATTGGCTGGTTGCCGCTGGGTGGTTATGTTAAGATATCGGGTATGATCGATGAAAGTATGGACAAAGAAGCGATGAAACAACCTGCCCAGCCCTGGGAATTCAGAAGCAAGCCGGCCTGGCAACGCCTGATTGTAATGCTGGGAGGTGTGATTATGAATGTACTTACAGCTTTTGTTATTTATGCAGCGATCTTAATGGTATGGGGAGAAAAGAAGACGCCGATGTCTTCGCTGAAATATGGTGTATGGACAACAGATAGCCTGATGAATGAAATAGGTCTTCAAAATGGCGATAATATTATTGCGGTTAATGGGGACACGGTAAGGAACTATGAAGATTTGAATGCTAAAATATTATTAGGAAGAACTATCAGCCTCGAACGAGACGGTGTGAAGAAGGACATTGAACTTCCTGTTAATCTTATCGAAAAGCTAATTGAGAGTAAGAGGAAAAGAGGAATGCTGTTATCGCCGAGAATTCCATCTTATGTTGGTAAATATGATAAAAAGGATACTTCGTTCGGCAAAAAAGCAGGTTTGCAGGAAATGGACAGGATTGTAGCAATTGACAGTACGCCTATTCAGTTTTATGATGAAATTGCTGCAGTATTGCAGCAACATAAAAATGGAAAAGTTTTGCTTTCTGTTGAACGGGATGGACAAATAATAAAACTTGATTCAAGGGTTTCTGAAGAAGGAAAGATTGGAATACCCTACCTGGAAGATGCGCAATACGCAGCGTTGGGAGTATATGCCATTAATAAAAGGAAGTATGCATTTTTTGAAGCATTTCCCGCTGGTATAAGAAAGGCAGGTGAGAAGTTGCAGTTTTATATTGATCAGTTCAAAAAAATATTAAATCCTAAGACAGGCGCATACAAAGGTGTAGGTGGATTTAAGGCAATGGGATCAATATTTCCTACGTCATGGAGTTGGGAAGCTTTCTGGAATATTACGGCATTTTTATCTATTGTTCTTGCCTTTATGAATCTGCTTCCGATTCCCGCCTTGGATGGTGGCCATGTAGTGTTCACTTTATATGAAATGATAACCCGCAGAAAACCCAATGAGAAATTTCTGGAGTATGCTCAACTGGTGGGTATGGTATTATTGCTTGGGTTGATGTTATATGCCAACGGAAACGATTGGTTTGGATGGGGAAAGTAAAAATAAGTCAATAGTTGGCAGGCAATAGTAACTAGTGAACAATCAGAGTATGGACTAACGTCTAACTACTCAGGACTGGAAAAAGGGGGCGTTTGGTTTTGACAGCGTAGGTCTTTGAAAGTGTAAGCATGTACTGCGTTGCGTAATTAGCAGTTAAATCTGAATACGAAAACCATAAATGGCAATACTCAGTATGCCATGGCTGCCTAATCAGTGATTATGTAGTCATTAGGGCCGCCGGGCCGGTTCGCTTGTTTCCATGCCCCGCCGCCGACTCAAAACAAAACAAGATGCAGCGGGTCCAGGCTGTGCCACCCGATCAAGTAATATTCAGCTAAGGAGGTAATCGGTTGCCCGTTTCCAGTCGCTTCCCGACAATACAAAACAGGATAAACATGTAGAAAGCTTTTGAAGAATATGTTTGGACAGGAGTTCGATTCTCCTCGCCTCCACTTTTCTCAAGCACAGCCATTTAATATGGCTGTGCTTTTTTTTACATTGTAGTTGAATAATCACAACCGTTGTCATCAAAAGTATCTTTTTAGGGTTCTTCCTAAGGGTAAGTACTTAATATGGCTTTTCTAAGTTTACCCGTATGCAAAATGCTGTTTTCCTTTGCTATCAGATAAGGATTTATTCGTAAATTACTATACGAACCTATCCAGATTAATTCACCAATAATTATTCCTATGGACAAAATCACCATCCTCCTCGTCGATGACCATAAACTTATCAGGGATTCATGGTCTTTTATTCTGAACAGCGATGATCGATTCAAGGTTGTAGGTGAAACAAGCGATGCAGAAGAACTTGTTTCATTAGCAAAAGAAAAAAAGCCCCGAATTGTTTTAATGGACATTAATATGTCTCCGGTCAACGGATTTGAAGCCACCAAACTGGTACGTCAGTATTCACCTGGTTCCAAAGTAATCGGAATCTCCATGCACAGTATGCCTGCCTATGCCCGTAAAATGATGCAGATCGGTGCTATGGGTTATGTAACAAAAAACTCATCCAAAGATGAATTGATGAATGCCATAGTAGAAGTTAATGGCGGTAAAAAATACATTTGTGAGGAAGTGAAAAATATCCTGGCCCAGCAAGAACTGGAAGAAGAGACAGGCAAGCCTGATCTAAACGCTTTATCCCGCCGTGAGCTGGATATAGTTAAACTGATAAAAGAAGGTTTGTCTTCCCGGGAGATTGCATTGAGACTCGATATTTCACTCAAAACGGTTGAAGTACACCGATACAATATCCTGAAAAAACTTAACCTGAAAAATACCGCAGCTTTGGTTAATTTTATTAATGCCCAAGGGCTTTAAACTTGGTTCTTAGCTATTAATTAACCATTCATCCTTGCTAAAAGAAAAGGAATGAAATGCGGCGTATCTATTCCATCAGAAATATCACCATTGGTCTTATTACTTCTTTTGTAGTAATTATCTTTTTTGGGTGGTTGGGTTTTCTGAACATGAAAATGGCCAGGAAGGATACTGCTCTTGTAGAAGAGTCGTTACAATCATTACGCATACTTGAGGTTATTCTTGATGATATGCAGGATATTGAAACTGCAACAAGAGGCTATGTTATTTCCGAAAATGAAGAATTCCTCGAACCTTATCACATTGCACTAAAAAGAGTTACCAGCGATACATTAGATATCAAATCACTTTCTGGGTTATACCCAGCAAGAAAACCCGGATTTGATTCCCTGCTTTTACTAATAAACAAAAAGCTCAGTTTAGCGGTATTATCCATTTCTTATATGAAGAATAATGATAAAGATGCCGCCTTCAGACAGGTGCAGGAAGGGCAGGGAAGGATAGCTATGGACAATATCCGGGAGATTATTTATGCTTTTGAAGATCAGGATATCAAAAAATTACATGATTCAAACGATAGCAGGGAAAGAGCAGCCAATAATCTTGTATTGGCAATTCTTGTAATTGGTGTTGTTTTCATATTGATGCTTGTATTGTTATATTGGCGGATTCGTATGGAATTGAAGAGCAGAGAGAGGGATGAGAAAGAGATACTCTACCTGGCCAATCTTGTACAAAGAACAGGAGATGCCATTATCTCATTGGATATGGAAGGGTTTATTCTAACATGGAATCCGGCAGCTGAAGAACTATTTGGCTATCAAGCCAAAGAAGCGGTTGGAGCTAACTTCCGGGAGTTTACATCTACAGATTTTTTGCAGTCGATCGCTGAGGAAGTGAAAAATGAACTGCGCCTAAAGGGTACTTCCGAGACAGAGATCAGTTTTTCTGCTAAAGATGGTAAAGAGATAAAAACACTGATATCGGTAAAGCATTTATATGATAGAGAGGAAAAACCTACCGGTTATGTATGTGTAATCAGGGATGTTACCCAAAGAAAACTAGCTTCTGACCTTTTGCTGAAATTCAATAAGGAGCTGGCGGATAAAGTTAAGGAGAAAACAGAGGAAATAAGAAAGGAAGAGGAGAAGTTAAAGCATGTATTGAACAGTGCTGCAGGGGAGTTCTATGTGGTCAACAAAGATTACGAAGTTGTATTAATCAGTAAGCCATCAGAGGTCAATCTTGCCCGGGCCTGGGGTAAACAGGTAAAGACCGGTCATAATATCCTTGAATGTATACCTACTGACAGACTCAATGCAATTAAAGATAGCTATGACAGAGCATTTCAGGGCAACGAGGCAGAGTATGTGACTCAATTGCTGGTAGAAGGAGAACAAAAATGGGTTCAGGTAAATTTTTTACCAGTCAGGGGTGTAAAGGGCGAAATTACAGGGGCATGTGTTATTACCAGGGATATAACAGAGCGGAAGCTGGCCGATAATCAGTTGAGAGAGTCACTTGAACGGTTTAACCTGATTGGCAAAGCTACCAACGATTCTTTATGGGAATGGAACTTTGAGACAGGTAAGATGTGGGCAAATGAAAATCACCAGCGGATGTATGGGTTGACGTTGAATGATCCCGTTCCTTCTATTAATGAATGGCTGGAAAGGATACATCCGGATGAAAGAGAAAAAGTGAAAGCAAGCCAGGCGGAATCCCTGAAATCTGACAGTAATGTGTTCATCACTGAATACAGGTTTCGGTTTGCTGATAATGAGTATAGGTATATATATGACCGATGCTACATAGTCCGTAATGAGCAAAGAAAGCCAATCAGAATGATGGGCAGTATGATGGATATCACTGAAAGAATCAGGGCAGAAGAGGCGATAAGAGTCAATGAGGAGACCCAACGATTAATAATGAACTCTGCGTTGGATGCTATTGTATGTATTGATACAGAAAGTATTATTACAATCTGGACGCCTCAGGCCGAGACGATATTTGGCTGGAAGGCTGAGGAAGTTATTGGCCAGTCACTTTCAGACACTATCATACCTGCTCAACACAGGTCATCCCATAGGAATGGACTGAATAATTATCTCAAAACCGGCCAGCATAAAGTGCTGGGCAAGCTTATAGAAATATCGGCAATCGATAAAAATGGTAAAGAGTTTCCGGTAGAATTAAGCATCGTTCATATCCGGCAAGGATCAAATGAGTTCTTTTGCGCTTTTATCAGGGATATCAGCCAAAGGATGCAGGCAGAGAAGGCAATACGAAGCTCAAATGAAAGATTTGAGCTGATTGCCAGAACAACAAATGATGCTATATGGGAATGGAATCTTGAGACGGGTCATTTATGGGGTAGTGATGCTCACCAGAATTTGTATGGGCTTACGACCAAAGATCCTGTTCCAAATCAGACCGAATGGGTTAAACGAATACATCCAGAAGAAAGGGAGACTGTTCTTAGTGATCTGAAAAAGGCCATAGCAGATCCCAATACAACTGCATGGATAACCGAGTACAGATTTTTATCCGGTGATCAGTATCTAACTATTTATGACAGAAGCTATATTGTCAGGGATGGTTCTGGCAAGGCCATGAGGATCATGGGCTCCATGATGGATATTACAGAACGTAAGAAAGCAGAAGAAGAGTTGATAAAATCAAGGACCCGGTTCAGGAACCTTGTTGAGAATATTTCCGGTGTGTATTGGGTAAATGATGTCACTCATAGCCGGACATTATATGTAAGCCCTTCCTACGAACTGATATGGGGAAGGTCTTGTGATGATTTATATAATAATCCTGCAGATTTTATCAATTCTGTGCACCCGGATGATAAGCAATCGTTGTTTGAAGCCTATGCAACCATTGCAAAAAAGCGAAAACTAAGTGTTGTCTACAGGATAGTAAGACCAGATAATACTATCCGCTGGATTGCCGCAAAAGTGAATGTAGTAACAGATGAAAACGGGCATGATATTGAGTATGGCTACGGAGATGATATTACAGAGCAGAAAAAAGCGGAAGAAGAGATATTGAAGTCAACAGAAAGGTTTAACATAGTTTCAAAGGCCACCAGTGATATAGTTTGGGACTGGTTCATGGCAGAAAATACTTTCTGGTGGAATGATAATTATTATTCCAGCATTGGTGTTCCCAGGTCTCCTGTTGTCGTCACTATTGATGAATGGTATCAGCGCCTTCATCCTGAAGATTATGAAAGGGTGAAGAAGAAATTCCTTGGAGCCATTGGAAGTAATCAGCATTTTTGGACTGATGAATACAGGTATCGTAAAAATGACGGAACCTATCTCAATATGTATGACAGGGGCTACATTATCCGAAACAGCAATGGTATTGCCATTAGAATGATTGGTTCTATGGTGGACATGACACAGGTGTTAAAAGCTCAAAAAGAAGTAGAGGAAAGTGAAAACCGCTTAAGGACAATTTATAACAGTGAACCTGAATGTATCAAATTACTTGATAGTAAGGGACTTTTATTGGATATGAACCCGGCCGGATTAAAGATGATCGAAGCCGACTCATTAGAACAGGTAAAAAATACATCTGTTCTTGGAATAATAAGTGAAGATGATCGCACAGCGTTTGCAAATCTTTGCGAGGAAGTTTTCAAAGGAAATCCTGGAAAACTATTATTTACTATTACCGGCTTAAAAGGAACCCGGCGGTGGATGGAAACCCATGCTGTTCCGATGAGGGATGGGTCGGGCAAAATAACCGCACTGCTCGCTGTAACCAGAGATATTTCGGATAAGCGAAAAGCTGAAGAGGAGCTAATCAGCAATGAAAGAAAATACCGGACACTGGTAGAACAGGCGATTGATGCGATCGCTTTATATGATGCGAATGGTAAGCTATTGGATGTTAACACAGGTGCCATAAACTTATTGGGCTATTCAAGAGAGGAATTGCAGCAGATGTCACTCAAAGATATTCTGACGCAAGATGAGATTACAGTTCGTCCCGTTCAATATGAAGTGCTGAAGACAGGGAAGTCAACTGTTAAGCAGAGGGCTATGCGTAAAAAAGACGGCACAATTGTACAAACAGAGGTGCGTTCCCAGCAGTTACCGGATGGTCGCTTTCTGTCAGTGATAAGGGATTTAACAGACCGCATCAAAGCAGAGGAAGAACTAAAGGAATCATATAAAGCTATTCGTACGTTGACCGATCACCTTCAGAAAGTCAGAGAGGAAGAAAGGGCCCATATAGCCAGGGAAATACATGATGAGCTAGGTCAGCAATTAACGGTGCTCAAAATGGATGTTGCCTGGCTAAATAAAAAAATAGATGCGGCTGATGAAAGTCCACTTAAAATTAAAATGAAAGAACTTTTATCGATGCTGGATGGAACAGTAAAGACAGTTCGGAGAATTTCCTCTGAGCTTAGGCCGAGTCTGTTGGATGATATGGGCTTGTTTGCCGCAATGGAATGGCATCTGGAAGATTTTAGTAAAAGGACAGGATTGGAAACCTCCTTGTTGGCAGGCAAGGAACCTGAAAAACTTCCGGATAATATCAAAACAGGTTTATACCGGATTTTCCAGGAATCATTGACCAATGTAGCCCGTCATGCAAATGCTACGAAAGTCATTATCAGGGCAGAAGCTAAAGACAAGATGTTGGTGTTAAGTATTGAGGATAATGGTGCCGGTTTTGACGTAGCTAAAGTGAAATCAAAAAAGACATTGGGGATTCTGGGCATGCAGGAACGATCTTCTATGATGGGAGGTAATTATTCCATCACAACTGCCCCCGGAAAAGGAACCACAATAGTTGTGAGTGTTCCCATCAACTTGTAATTTAGCAGTAACGAATAAGTAATGTATGATCAGGATACTAATTGCTGATGACCATGCTATAGTAAGAAGGGGCATGAAGCAGATATTACTGGAGCAATATCCCTCGGCCGACATTGCTGAAGCAGGTGATGCTGAAACCCTGGTAGCAAAAGTAGTCGAGGGCGGGTGGGATATTGTGATAACTGATATGAATATGCCAGGTCGCAGCGGTTTGGATGCCTTGCACCAGATTAAGCAAATAGATCCTGCTCTGCCAGTTCTGATTATGAGTATGTACCCCGAAGACCAGTATGCCCTTCGGGTTATAAAAGCAGGGGCATCCGGTTATCTTGGCAAAGAGACTATACATGATAACCTTGTCAATGCAATAGAAACAGTAAGAAAGGGTAAGCGATTTATTACTCCAAGCATTGCCGAGAAGCTGGCGGATGCAATCGATACAGCTAAGAAATCAGAATCACATGAATTGCTGTCTGACCGGGAGTTCGATGTGTTTAAACTACTGGCCACCGGGAAAAGTGTGACTGATATTGCCACACAACTTTCTTTAAGTGCCACAACAGTAAGTACCTACAGGTCCAGGATATTGGAAAAGATGCAAATGAAAAGCAATGCAGAATTAGCCAGGTATGCGGTGGAGAACAGGTTGATTTAGCTCAACCCAAACCCTTCTTTTTTGTAGTTATCCGTCTACATACTTTTACTCAATACCCGTACAAACAGGATGGGCTTTCCACACTATTTTGTGGAAAATTACGCTTCTATCCTCATGAAAAAAGACACTGTCATACTTATTGTTGACGACAATATGAACTTTGTTGACCGTATGATCAGTTTGTTGGAAGAAACTGATTCTCCCCGCCAGATTTATTCAGCCAATAATTATGATGAAGCCAGAAGATTACTGGCGGAGGTAAACCCGGATATAGTTTTGCTGGACATAAATCTTCCTGGTAAAAATGGGCTTGAGATTTTAAAAATGATCAGGTCGGAAAACACATTTTCATCAGTGCTGATGCTCACCAATCATGCAGATGCTTACTATCGTCAGCAATGTATGGAGTTAGGTGCGGATTATTTTCTTGATAAGTCTGAAGACTTTGGGCTGGTGCCAGGTATTGTAAACCAGCTTACCCTGCAGCATTAATATAGATTAGTAAAAATAAAAAGTGAAGTATGAAAACCCAGTGGTTTGCGGTTAAACAACTAATCAGTTCTCTTGAGGCTGAGAAGCCCTACCTGTCAGTCATGAGCAGTACCGGTAAAATTTTTAAAGCCAACTCCCGAATGAAAAAGGAGTTTGCTTTGCCTGATCCGTCTCATGCGGAAGTTAATTTCCTGGATCTTGTCCATCCTGTTAATCAGGATGGGTTCAGGAAGTTACTGGAATCAACTAGTAAGGGTGTATCCGTTTCTACAGAGTTGTACCTTAAGAACGGTGTTTTCCATCCAATGAAATGGGCCATTAATACGATTGAGATAAAAGGCCAGAAAGCATTTTTGTGTGGGGGAAGGAAGTTACTTTCAAATGACAGACTTGAATTATTCAATCAACTGGGAAAAGAAAACTATCAAGTTCTTATTGAAAGTCTCAATGCAGCAGTGATCTTTCATGATATTAATGGTGAGCTAATCGCTTCTAATCAAAAAACTGCCGAGCTTTTTTCTACAACACTTGAGCGATTATATCAATTAACAGATATCAGAAGCCTGTGGGACAACATGTGGCATGTCACTACAGAAACAGGAGAAATTGTGAAATTTGATGAAACCCCCTTCATGCGATCATTAAAAAGCGGAAAAAGGGAATCACAGTTACTGGTGGTTAGTCTTGCAAATGGCGAAAAGCGTTGGATGCATTTCACCTCTCAGCCATTAATTAATAAGCAAACATCAGTTGCCTATGCGGCGGTTTCGAATGTGATAGATCTTACTGCAGAAAAAATAACTTTCCAGGAACTGGTCAACAGAAAAGCCGTTTTCAGGGCCTTCATGAAGCAATCGCCTAATCTTGCATGGGTAGTAGATGAAGATGCCACACTTATTGAGGCAAACAATACTTTTTACACTTATTTCGGCTTAAAAGAAAGTGAAACGGTTAACAGGAATATCCTGGAGCTGGTGCCTGAGTCTGTCTCAAAGGCTATGTATGAAAAGCATATGCAGGTAATTGAAACAGGAAAAGCATCCGGGTTTACCGAGAAAGTGAGATGGGCAAACGGAACTGAGTTTACTTTCTATATCAATATTTTTCTCATTGAGGGTTTGTCCGGTAAGAAAATACTTGGAGGTGAAGCTATCAATCTTACCGATAAATATGAATCTGCAAAAAAGCTAAAAGAGGCGAACGACCGCCTATTATTACTAACCAGGGCCACAACGGATGCAATATGGGAGTGGGATATGCAAACCGGGAAGGTATTTCGTAATGATGCCCTTATGGATATGATCGGGTATCAGACAGACCAGCACAAGGGGCTATCCTGGTGGTTCAGGAGCATTCACCCGGAAGACAGAAACAGGGTAAGTGATAAGGTAAAACAAAGTACAGATAGCGGAAGTCAGTCATGGGAAGATGAATACCGTTTCAAGTGTGCGGATGGAAACTATAAGCACATGAGGGACAGAGGCTATATCGTTTATGAAAATGGGTTGCCGGTAAAGATGATCGGCTCATTACAAGATATTACCGAACTCAAGAAAATGGAGGATGAGCTTTTTGAAGAAAAACTAAAACAGCAAAAGGAATTATCTGAAACAATTGTACGGGTACAGGAAAAGGAAAGAACCCGCATTGGGCATGAGCTGCATGATAATGTGAACCAGCTATTATCAACTACCAAGTTGTTTGTTGATATGATCAATCCGGCTACAGAAGATGAAAAAATGTTCAAATCGAAGAGTATTGAGTATATACTTACCGCTATTGAAGAAATAAGAAAATTATCCAAGGAGCTTGTGGTTCCACAATTAAAGGGTAATAGTCTTGTTGGAAATATCAAGCACCTTATAGAGGATATAGAGTTGTCGGGTACTCTTCAGATAAAGTTTACTCATGATCATGAAAATGATATATTAAGTCCGGGTAAAAAAGTTACTATATTCCGTATACTACAGGAACAAATCAAAAACATTCTGAAATACAGCGGGGCATCGCAAGTGGAGATCCTTCTTCAGTGCCGGGATAAATATGCTGAACTTACAGTGATAGACAATGGTGTTGGATTTGATCCTCAGAAAACAAGAAAAGGAATTGGTTTGTCAAGCATTTACGAACGAACCCGTTTCTATAACGGTAAAATGGATATAAATTCCTCGCCGGGTAATGGCTGTAAACTTGTAATAAGTATTCCTTGTTACGAATAAGTAATTTAATGGCTACACCAAATTTGCTTTAAGCAATAACACCTATTTGTCAAAATAAGTTAAAGGTTGTTATGTGTTAGCAAATATTTCTCCGTTATTTCATACTGTAAGAACTGTACGGTAGCCTGTAATCATTTTGAAATTTACTGAGTTGCCTGTAGTTCAGTTTATCCAATATCTTAAAACCGCATGGAAAAGACCAACTCTTTACCTTGGCTTGTGCCTGTTGCCGGAATGCATCTATCGGGAGTTCATTCACCGAGAAGTTGTATTATGATTCAAGCAATTACCGGCAAATTAGCTCTGCTTTTTTCAACTCCCTTTTTCAGTTTGATTGATGTTCTTACAGACGATCAATTAACGAGGTCATATGTCCTGACTGATAATGTATTTCAACATTTTATTAAACCTCAATCAAATGTTGCAGGAAAGTATTAGCAAGTATGCCTATTCTGATACGGAAGGAAGGGTCAGAAAGCTGATCAACAGCCTGCATGTAGGTATACTTGTATTTAGCTCGCAGGAAGAAGTTCTGTTCAGTAATAAGTTTGCCCATGATATGCTCGGTCTTTCGGAGAAACAACTCCGGATGAAAGGTCCGTATCACCCGGATTGGAGTGTGGTTTATGAGGATGGCTCTCCGTTTTCCTGTGAAATGAGCCCTGTTTTAGTTGCACTAAAAACACAAGAGCCTGTAACCAACCTGATCGTTGGAATCAACAGGCCACTAACCGGAGACAGGGCATGGCTCCTTGTGAATGCAGAACCAATTTTAACTGACTCCGGCGAAGTAAGTGAAATAGTCTGCAGTTTCAGTGATATAACACAGAGGAAAGCGGTTGAGGATAAGCTTACTTCTTTGTATCAAAGCCTTGAATCAAGAGCTTTTGATCTTGCCTGCTCCAATGCAGATCTTGAGCGGTTTGTTTATGTTGCAACACATGACCTCCAGGAGCCTTTACGACTGATCACAAGTTTCCTTCAATTATTAAAAAAGAAATATGACAGCCAGCTTGATGAGCAGGCTTCAGAATACATAGACTATGCGGTAGATGGTTCCCGGAGAATTAAGAAACTGATTCTTGATTTGCTTGAATATTCAAAGTTCAGCATTGACCGGGATGGATTTAAAGTGCTTGATGCAGGTAAAGTAATTGAGGATGTGAAGCATAGTCTTTATTCTCTACTAAAACAGCATCATGCCATTATAGATGTGAAGCCTTTACCTGTTATTTACGCCGATCCGTCATTGCTGCACCAGTTATTCAAAAACCTGCTGACAAATTCCATAAAATATCGTGGGGAATCAACTCCAAAAATAAGTATTGATTGTATTGCACAAGGAGATAACTATCTTTTTTCTGTAAGCGATAATGGAATCGGTATCGACCCCGGCTATTCAGAAAAAATCTTTGACCTTTTTCAACGCCTGCACAAAAACGAGGCTTTTGAAGGAACGGGTGTTGGCCTGGCAATTTGTGAAAAAATCATCAGGCTGCACAGAGGCTCAATTTGGGTTGAGTCTATGCCGGGTAAGGGCAGCACTTTTTATTTTACCATTCCCCAAAAACAACAGTGGTAGATGAAAAGTTATAAAAGAAAAATATTAGTATTCCTTATTGTTTCACTGCTGATCGTAGTGGGCAGCTTTACTATACTTTTTTTAAATTTTAGGAAGCAACTCAGTTTGCAGGACAGGATACTTGTAATACAGGCTAATCTTACTCATACTGATTCTATTATCACTAATCTTCTTCAGGTTGAATCTGATAAAAGGGCTTTCCAGATAACATCAGATATAAGCTATTTGAAAAATTTTTACGTAATCAGGACAGGATGTAATGGAAGTATTGACCGCTTAAAATCCAACGTATCAGACAAAGCCACCATTAGTATAATCAGCGAAGTTGACCGCCTGATGGAGCTACGCCTGGCGAATATGGATTCTGGGCTTGCAGTATTTCGTAAAAATGGCGCAGAGGCTGCAATAATATTTATGCAGGATCCGAATAAGCGAAGTATTCGGGAAAGATTAGCGTTACAGCTACACTCTTTAAAGAGTTCATTTCAGGAAGCGTTACAATCTACTACTGCTGGAATAAATAAAAAGAGTGAACAAAATATAATTGGGCTGCTTGTACTGGTACTCGTATTTATTTCTTTGATGTTTATAGCCGCCAGAACATTTAGGAGGGCTCAACATCGGGTGATCATGAACCACCTGAAGTTTAAAGAAGCACAACGGATTGCCAAAATCGGTAGCTGGGAATGGAACTTTAAAACCAACAGGCTTAAGTGGAGCCAGGAGCAGTTTAGAATTTTTGGAGAGACAAGAGGGGAGTTTGAATTAACCTACAAAGGGTATCTCACTCATTTCCCTATACAAGAGCAACAGAAGATTATGGATCTAATGCATAATGCAATAGATGCGAAAACCGAATTTATTATTGAACATGATATCCGCAGAAGGGACGGTACTTCTTTAACTGTAATGGAAAGAGGGAATCTCATTTTAGATAAGGATAATAACCCTGTCGGTATGTTCGGGACCACACAGGATATTTCAGAAAGGAAGGATTATGAAAAACAATTGCTGCAGGCAGAGCTAAAATATAGATCAATTATTGATAATTCAGCAGATGGAATTTACCAGAGTACTCCTGATGGAAAATTTGTAATGGTGAACCCTTCTATGGCCGGTATTTTTGGATATGCATCGCCAGCAGAGATGATATATCAGGTACAGAATATAGGCATACAGATATATGCGGATCCGGCAGACCGGCAGAATATGTCTGAAATGATTACACGACAGGGGCATATTGAGAATTATGAAATGCAGGTACTAAAAAAAGACGGTAGCAGAATTTGGGTTAGTGCCAATATTCGAATACTGAGAAATGATGATGGAACAGTCCAGTTCTATGAAGGAATACTGGAAGATATATCCGAGAGAAAAAGGGCAGAGGAAGAAATTTTACAATTGAATAAGAGTCTCGAACAGTTTGCTAATATCACGGCTCATGACCTGCAGGAGCCTATAAGAATGGTAAGTGGTTTTCTTGGTCTGCTTGAAAAAAAGTATGCTGCAGCCTTGGATGAACAGGGTAAGGGGTACATATTCAGGGCAAAGGATGGCGCTGACAGAATGAGCATACTCATCCGGGATCTTTTGGAGTTTTCAAGGTCTGGAAATAAAGCGGCCAAAAAGGAACCTGTTAATCTTGAGTCAGTTATTGATCTTGTTCAAAAGGATATGAGTATTGTGATGCAGGATACTTCAGCAGGATTGTATGTTCCGGAAAAAATGCCAGTGGTAGAAGGTACACATAGTGCACTATACAGACTATTTCTGAATTTGGTTAGTAATGGAATAAAGTTCAGGAAAAAAGATACATCGCCACAGGTTTCAATTCTTCTGAATGAACAAACTGATTGCTGGGAATTTACGGTGCAGGATAATGGAATAGGTGTACCTGAGAAGGACCAACCAAAACTCTTCCAGGCTTTTCAGCGACTTCACAGAAAAGAAGATTACCCCGGAACTGGTCTTGGATTAGTTACCTGTAAGAAGATAGTTGAAACACACGGTGGTAAAATCTGGATGACATCTGAATTCGGTAAAGGAACGGCATTTCATTTTACCCTTCCAAAAATGAGAGCTTAAACAATCTATATGAGCAACAGGCAATTTATGCATACAGGTTTAGTTGATACGTCTACGGTTTTAAAAGATACTGGAGACGAGTTAACTCTCTTGCAAGAACAGTTGACTAACCTGGTAAAGGAAACAAACCAGTTTACTTATATAATTACACATGACCTGCAGGCCCCGCTACGTATGGTAACTGGTTTCCTTGAATTATTGGAAAGGAGGTATGCTGATAAATTAGATGCTGGTGCAAAACAATATATTGAATATAGTGTAAAAGGGGCTAATCGGATGAAGAGTCTCATTTTTGACTTGCTGGAGTATTCAAGGCTTAGTTCCGTGAAGCATGAATTTGGCATAGTGGATATGAGAGAAGTACTTGAAGAAGTAACTAATAAGCTTTCTGTTGACATTTCTACTTCTGGTGCTGATGTGATAATTGGGACACTTCCTGAAGTATGGGCTGACAGAAAAATGATGGTACAATTGCTTACTCATCTTCTGGACAATGCGATCAAATTCCGAAGTACTGACAGGCCTGTGATTCATATTGATGCTGTCCGGCAAAATCAGCAATGGCAAATTAGTATTTCGGACAACGGAATTGGAATTGATCCGGCATTTCACGAAAGAATATTCGGCATATTTAAACAGTTGCATCCCGAGGAAGCGGGATATAAAGGAACCGGGACAGGACTTGCCGTCTGTAAGAAAATTGCAGAACTGCATAATGGTCGATTAGATGTGTTTTCCGAAGCTGGCAAAGGGAGTATGTTTGTTGTTTCTATACCTGAAAAAATCTAATATCTATAAAAATCAAAATCTAAGGTTATGAATGAAATTAACATTTTACTGGTTGAGGATAATGAGGGTGACATTATTCTTACCACTGAGGCTTTCAAAGATATGGAAATGGAAAGCCGGCTAACGGTTGTAAAAAATGGAGAAGAAGCACTTCGATACCTGAAAAAGCAGGGCCAGTATGAAGGTGTGCCATCCCCGCAACTGGTATTACTTGATATTAACCTGCCTGGTATAGATGGAAAACAGCTTCTTGGGTTGATAAAGAAGGACGATGAGCTTAAAGATATACCGGTAGTGATGCTTACCTGCTCAGAGGATGACAGTGATATTAGCGATTGTTATGACAATCAGGTGAATTGGTACATTACCAAGCCTATAGACTATGATAAATACACAAAGGTGATGCATGAGATTGAGGCCTTTTATGTTTCATTTGTTGCGTATAATAAATAAAATAACTATTCAGCCCCTGTTAACTACTAAAACCATTACTATGAATGAAATCCAAATTTTATTAGTTGAAGACAACGAAGGAGATATTCTATTGACCCTCGAAGCATTTAAAGAGTTAAAAGTAAACAACAGCGTTGCAGTGGTGAGAGATGGAGCAGAAGCAATTGAATTTCTGAAAAGCGAGGGTCAGTTTGCAGGCAGTAAACTACCTCACCTGATTCTTCTGGATATAAATATGCCCCGGTTAAATGGAATTGAGGTTCTTGATTATATAAAGAAAGATGAAAAACTTAAGCGAATACCTGTTGTAATGCTTACCACATCTTCCTCAGAGTCTGACATTAGTGAGTGTTATGAGAAGTCGGCAAACTGTTTTATTACTAAGCCAATAGATTTTGGCAGTTTTTTAGGTGTCGTTAAAAGTATTGAGTCCTTCTGGTTTAGCGTTGCACAGTTACCAAAGCCTGCCGCTTAGCTTACTTTTATATCTGATAATTAAGTAGTATTTCTTATGGAAATTTATGCTTCTTCTTAATTCGGAATTTTTCTGTCTCAAAAATAAATTAATAATAATACTATTGCGTTGTAGAATAATAATGCCTGTGCATAGAATATATGCTATGGCATAAAGAATCCAATCCTTATAAAAAACTATTATGTCCGGTCCGTCAAAAGAAAAAGAATATAATATCTATGTTCGTTTAGATGAACAGACGGTACATAGTTATTTTAATCAGCATGACCCTGCTCCCCTTTACAAACGCCAGCTGGGGCATGAGTTCGAGCAGTATATTTATAACTCACTTCTCACCTCCAGCCGGGATGCGGTGTTTAAATATCAGTTCATTTGCCTTGATTATGCAGATAAGCGATTTATTGCACCGGTGACCCAGGCTATACGATCTCATTTCAATCTAAAAATATTTCTCAAGCAGGAAGAGTTCAGAAAATTTAAGAGCAGAACATTTAGGCTGCTTGCCGCCAGCCTGATCATTGTATTATCATTCCAGGCAGTTCTGTCTTATCTAGGCGGATTAATGGATGAACGTATGTCTGGTGCTTTGCACAACACTCTGGATGTTTTTAGCTGGGTCATTCTATGGAAACCAATTGACAGGTTGATATTTTACTGGAATCCTTTTAAGAAAGATATTCATTTACTGGAAAGACTTGCAAACGCTGAAGTAATAATCCTTGAAAAAACCAAAATCATTGGAAAAGACAAGAAAAAGGCGTCTTAGCCTGGCAGGGATTATGATTATGGCCGGTGTTTCTGCTTTTTCTCAGGCTAAAAGCGGATTGGAGAATTATAATTATATGAGTAGCGGGCAGGCTTATTCGTGGATGCCGGTGGCTCATTACCAGGCTAAAAAAGGATATTATGCCGAATTACGTTACAATTATGAAGATGTAAAAACAGTTTCATTCTATAGCGGTAAAACATTTTATACCGGTAAAGAAAGGCAAATAAGTATTATACCAATGATTGGGATATCAACCGGAACTTTTACTGGAATTTCCGCTGCGTGTAAAGCTGAGGCAGAAGAAGGATTATTTTTTTTCAGTACAGAGTTTCAATACAGCAAGGATCTTAAAAATGCTGACGGCAGTTTTATGTTCAGCTGGTCTGAAGCAGGAGTAAGTGTTTTTGAGGTAGGATTTGCCGGGCTGGCAATGCAGACGACCTTTCAAAAAGGTGACAGTATTATTGAGCCGGGTCTCGTAGCCGGTTTCTCTGCTGGCAGGGTAACTGTTCCACTGTACCTCTTTAATCCTTTTGACAAAGGAAAATGGTTCTTGCTGGGAATTAATTATGAGTTTCAGATTAAAAAGAAGCGATGATGTAAGAACATAATATATATCCAAACAATCCAATATTAAAAATGAAAACTATGAAAAAACTGTTACTGGCGTTCTTGCTGCTAAGCAGTGTAATTACCATTGGCCAGGTAAAGATCGGGGACAATCCAAACACCATTAATGCCAATTCATTATTCGAAATGGAAAGTTCAAACAAGGGCTTTTTGCCTCCTCGTGTACAACTGAGCAGTTCCACCTCAGTATCCCCATTAACAGGCACTGTGCCCGCAGGGATGCTGGTTTACAGTACAGGAGGAACACTGACTGATGGATTTTATTATTGGAATGGCAGTGAATGGACAAAAGTTGATAATGGGTATAAAAATATTGTTTTAAAAACTGCTGATGCTACATTAAGTAAAACAGAGAAAGTTGTTCTCGCTTCTAATGACATTGTTATAACGCTTCCGGTAATCACTAATGCGGATAACGGACTTGAAATAGCAGTCAAGAATATTGGTTCCCATACAGACCTGGTTATTGTAAAGGGGGGAGCAGGTATAACGATAGATGAAGGAGACTCGGTGAATCTTACAAGAAATATTGGGCAGACATTTACAGCCTATGGAGGCAACTGGGTGGTAAAAGGACTCAAAACGGCTAATGAACATTTAATGGATGTTAATCCAAAAAGCAGTTGGACCACTTTGCAAGAGGCAATAGATTTTTTGGAAGAGCACATGGCAGCGCCTACAGTCATTCGCCTGAGTGATGAAGTTTATGAGATTGCTTCAACGATAAATATTGATTTGCCCTTTGCACTAACAATACAAGGTCTTTCTTATGGTACTGCAACCATTAGCCCTGCAACTGGAATTGCCGGAAAGCCTTTATTCAGGTGCTTTTCTGAATGCTATTTTAAAATGTTGAATTTTGATGCTACCGCATTATCCGGTTATGGAACCAACGCCGGTGAAGATGCTATTCGTTTTGTTGGAAATGGTACCTATAATGAAGTAAAGGACTGTACTTTTGATCGATTCTATAATACTATACTTGACTCTACCAATGCAGAGATATGGGTTTTTGAGACGGATATTTCAAATTCACAAGGCAGCGGTATTTTGGTGCATAGTAATGTTCCCGGTGTAAAAGTTAAAGTAGCTGAAACTGATTTTATTGGCTGTAATTATGGTATAAACCTTAGTCAAGGATCTGCGGCAACCATCCAACTGGCTTCTGGAGGATATTACAATGCATTAAGTGGTGATACTGCAATATATTACCAGCCAGCTACATTTACTTTACCAGCCAATATATCAATTACAGGAAATTCCTGGAATAATATAGGAAAATACATTGAGGGATTTGATTTTACCCGCAACGATGGACGGGATAAGGATGTTATCCTGGAAAGTAATGCAGGTATGGGAGATAAAAAACCGAGCTGCTACATCAATGTACTTAACGGGGGTACAACCACAACACTTACTTCAGCCAATTCATGGTATAAGGCAAACTGGACAAATACATCGTCCTCTACAACAAAATGGACAATTGCCCACAACCGAATTACCTATCAACCTACGAATAAGAGGGATGGTGTAATTGTGATTACAGGTAATTTATCAGTGAATAACTCAAGCAGGACTATTTCGTTTGCATTAGTGAAAAATGGCGTCACATCAACCCGATATGGTGAAACTACACTAAGAACAAGTTCTGCCGGAACAGCTTCCCAGTTTTCAACCGTTATATATATATCTGATATTTCTTCCAATGATTACTTTGAAGTTTATTGTTCTTCAACGAATAGCGGTGACATTATCACAATACTTGACTTAAACTGGCAGGTTACAACCCAATAATTAATTATCAATACTCTTTTGTATGAGAAAATGTCTTTACATTGAAATTATATTGGTACTCGGTTCCGGTCTGTGTTTTGGACAATCAGGCATTCGAAATTCAGGTAACTTGCAATTGCATGCCGGTGCTAATATGACCGTTGTTGGTAATGTGGAGAATAGTTCAGCTGCTAACTTAATCAACAATGGTTCATTATACCTTAAAGGGAATTTGACAAATCATCAGGCTTTAATGTCGGCAGGGATTGGTACATTATATTTAAATGGTACTTCAAACCAAACTATTGCAGGGACAGAGCTGTTTAAAACATCTGGCCTTGTAACTGATAATATCGCAGGAATAGTACTTAATAATAATTTGACTGTTTCCGGTACTCATACTTTTACCAACGGGATTATTACAACCTCAGCAACACCCAATTATTTTATTTATGATGCAGGATCAACTCATAATAGTAGTGCAGACACCCGGCATATTTCAGGGTGGGTGAAAAAGATCGGCACCTCCGATTTTGTATTTCCCGTTGGAAATGGTACGTATTTGCGTCCGGTTGCTATGTCTAATCTTTCCGGTAGCGCTGAGTTTAATTGCCATTACTATAACACTACAAATAATATTTATGAACTTTGGTCACCGCTTGTACAGGTAAAGCCCAATGAATACTGGCAGGTTGATAAAATAAGCGGCGGTACTGCACAGATTACACTTAACTGGGACAATACGAAAGTGCCAATGGATAACATAGATCTGGCGGATATTTTATCTGCTGAATATAATGGCAATGATTGGGAGAGCAAGGGTGGTTCTGCTACAGGTGATGTTTCAACAACTGGTAGTATTACCTCTAACAATATCAATACATTTGGTGAAATGACATTGGGATATAAGTCATTTCCTGTCCCTTTAAAACTTATCTCATTCTCGGGATTAAGGCGAAATGGAACCAGTTATCTTGATTGGACTACTGATAATGAATTCAATGTAAGCCACTTTGAAGTTCAAAGAAGTTATGACGCATCTTCCTTCACTACCATTGGTAATAGAACAGCCAGGAATAGTGGTAACAGTGAGTTATATAGCTTCGAAGATCCGGTTTTTTTTCGTGGTATTGTTTATTACAGGCTTCGTAGTGTAGATAATGACGGCACATTCAGCTATTCAAAAATAATTGCACTGAGCGAAAAAGATATTATCAGTTCTGATTTTGTAGTACTTAACCCGGTACGGTATGCGATCACAATTTTTAATAAAACAACAGAACAAGGTGTGTTTGGCTACAGGCTAATTAATTCAGGAGGGCAGGTGATTCTTCAGGGTAACGTAAATTTTGAGTTAAATGGAAATGCGGTGATTCAATTGCCATCACAAACAGCTTCTGGTACTTACGTACTTGAATTAAGAAATAGTAATATTTTATTTACAAGACAGGTATTGGTTGAAAGATGATTATTAGTTAGTAGATTAATACGAACCCTGAGCGACCGCCCCGGAAACGGGGCGGTATTATTTATGCCGGCTCGCCAAAATATTTTCAACATCTTTTAATGTGAAGCCTTTGGCCTGCAACAAAACGAGGTAATGAAAAAGAAGATCTGCAGCTTCTCCCAGGAATTTTTCTTCATCATCGTCTTTGCTTTCAATTACCAGTTCAACAGCTTCTTCTCCGACTTTCTGGGCTATTTTGTTTATGCCCTTACCAAATAATGAAGAGGTGTAAGAATTTTCAGATGGATTATTTTTCCGTTCGTTGATAATCTCTTCAAGCTTTTCTAAAGTAAAAGGAGTATTTATTTCATTAAAACAGGTGTCATTGCCCGTATGGCAGACCGGGCCGGCAGGCTTTACTTTTATAAGTACTGTATCATTATCACAATCTGGTAGTATTTCTTTAACGATGAGAAAATTGCCGGAAGTTTCGCCTTTGGTCCATAGCCGGTTCTTGCTCCTGCTAAAAAAAGTTACTTTTTTTTCGATGTTTGTTTTATTCCAGGCTTCTTCGTTCATAAATCCAAGCATAAGCACTTTGTTTGAATACTGATCCTGGATAATAACTGGTAGGAGCGCATCGGCATTTTTGGAAAAATCAGGCTTCATATTCTTACAGGTATTTTTTTGTCAGTTAAGTATTTTTTCAATCGGGGTATACTGATCTCTTTGAAATGAAAAATACTGGCAGCAAGGGCTGCATCAGCTTTTCCTGCTTCAAAAACAACCGCAAAGTCTTCCATTTTACCGGCACCGCCCGAAGCAATAACAGGTACAGGAGCAGCTTCTGCAATTTGCCTTGTAAGTTCTGTTGCATAGCCTTTTTTGGTTCCATCATTCTCCATGGAAGTGAGTAAAATTTCACCGGCACCTCTGTCTGCACTTTCTTTTGCCCAAGCCTGTACAAATAAATTTGTAGGATTTCTTCCACCGTGGGTAACCACCCTCCAGTCATTATTGATAATCTTAGCATCAATAGCCAAAACCACACATTGACTGCCGAAGTTTTTTGCCAAATCATTGATCAGCGAAGGGGTTTTGACAGCCGATGAGTTTATTGATACTTTGTCTGCCCCGTTTTCCAGCAATACACTCACATCTGAAATACTGTTGATGCCACCCCCTACAGTGAAGGGAATATTTATATTCACTGAGATTTCCCTTACCAACTTTGCTAATGTCTTCCTTTTCTCAGTTGTAGCTGTAATGTCTAAAAAAACCAGTTCGTCAGCTCCTTCTTCACAATACCTTACAGCCAATTCTACCGGGTCACCGGCATCACGCAGTTGAAGAAAATTAGTTCCTTTTACGGTTCTATTATCTTTTATATCAAGGCATGGGATTATTCTTTTGGTCAGCATCAGCAAAATCGTTTTAGATGGGTCAACGAAATTTTGTTTTCATAAATCGCCTTACCGATAATTACACCTTCACAGCCTGCTTCTCTTAATTCTTCTATATCTTTTATCGTACTCACCCCGCCACTGGCAATTAAATCGATGGATGGGTGTTCGTTCAAAATTTTTTTGTAAAGCGGGATAGCTGTGCCTCCCAGCATTCCATCTTTGCTTACATCTGTACAGAAAAACTGCTTTATCCCTTTAGTTTTGTACTGGCCGATTAATTCAAAAACGTTTACCGGTGTTTTCTCTGTCCAACCCCTGATAACAATTTTTTCATCTAGTACATCTGCACCAATTATAAACTTTTCAGGACCAAATTTCAGCAGCCAACTACCAAAGGCGCTTTCGTCTTTTATAACAATACTTCCAACAGAAGCAAATGCGGCACCGGAGTTGAAAGTGATTTCTGCATTTTTCTGTGAACTGATACCGCCGCTAAAATCAATAACAAGGTTTGTTTTACCCGCAATACTTTCAAGCACTTTCCAGTTTTTTACTTCACCTTCCTTCGCTCCATCCAAATCTACCAAATGCAACCGCCTGAGCCCTGCATCTTCAAATTGCATGGCAACTTCCAGCGGATCTTCATTATATATTTTTTTTTGATCATAATCACCTTTAGTTAACCGTACACATTTGCCTTCTATGATGTCAATAGCCGGGATAATAAAGCCAAGGCTTGGCTTAGTTTCTTTTTTTTGAATTGTATTTACATGTTCTGTCATAAGGCTAAGAAGTTTTTAAGTATTGTCTCACCGGTAGTTGCAGATTTTTCCGGGTGAAACTGTACTCCGAAGAAATTATCTTTATTCAGGGCAGCACTGTACAATTTGCCATATTCTGTTGTTGCTATTGTGTATTTACTCAGCTCAGCATAATAGCTGTGTACATAATAGCAAAAGCTGTTCGGTTCAATACTGTTAAATAGTGCTGTTTTTAGGTTGTTGATATTGTTCCATCCGATTTGAGGAATCTTTATGTTGTTTTCTGTAAGAACAAATTTCTTGACTTTCACATCTTCAAATATGCGCAGGCAGTTTGTATTATTTTCTTCTGAATGATCACACATTAATTGCATCCCAAGACAAATGCCCAATACAGGCTGATGAAGTGCACTTATGACTTTGTCAAGATTTCTTTCTGACAGATACTTCATTGCCGTACTGGCTTCTCCGACTCCCGGGAAGATGACTTTATCGGAAGTGATAATTTGTTCAGGATCGTCTGAAACTGTTGCCTGTACGCCAATTCTTTCCAGCGCAAATAGAACGGACTGTATATTACCGGCGTTATATTTAATAACTGCTACTTTCATTATAGTATTCCTTTTGTGCTTGGCAGTTGCTGATTATCCGGGTCTCTCCTAATAGCAGCTTTTATTGCTTTTGCCAGGGCTTTAAAAATGGATTCGATTTTGTGATGTTCGTTTTCTCCTTCTGCTTTTATATACAGGTTGCACTTTGCTGCATCAGAGAATGATTTGAAGAAATGATAAAACATCTCAGTTGGCATATCACCAATTTTCTCTCTTTTAAATTCGGAATGCCAAACCAACCAGTTTCTTCCTCCAAAATCAATAGCGACCTGTGCCAGGCAGTCATCCATGGGCAGGGTGAAGCCATATCGCTCGATTCCTTTTTTATTACCCAATGCCATTGCAAATGCTTCACCGAGGGCAATTGCCGTGTCTTCAATAGTATGATGCTCGTCAATATGAAGATCACCCTCTGTATTTAAGGTAATATCAATGCCGCTGTGACGGCTTAACTGTTCCAACATATGATTGAAGAAATTCAAACCAGTATTGATCAATGCTTTTCCATTCCCATCAAGATTTAGCACTACCTGAATTTTAGTTTCATTTGTGTTTCTTTTATGCTTTATAACTCTTTGTCCGAGCTTTAAAAATTCGTAGATTGATTTCCAATTATTTGTTTCCAGTGCAATGGATGATTGCAGGCTGGAAATATCATTAGTGATCTCAGCAGCACCCAGGCTGACATCATTATTAATCCAAATAGCGTTACAACCCAGATTTTTAGCCAACTGAACATCAGTTACCCGGTCGCCAATTACAAATGAACCTTCTATGTCATATTCAGGGTTATTGAGGTACTGCATCAGCATTCCTGTGTCGGGCTTCCTGGTAGGTGCATTTTCTGAAGCATATGTTTTGTCTATATGAATATTACTAAAAATGACTCCTTCATTTTCCAGGGTTTTCAATATGAAATTTTGGATAGGCCAGAAAATTTCTTCCGGGTATGTAGCAGTTCCCAACCCATCCTGGTTGGTTACCATAACCAGTTCATAATCCAATTCATTGGCAATACGTTTTATCCAGACGAACATGTCCGGGTAAAAAACTAATTTTTCAAAAGTGTCTATCTGGTAGGTGGGAGGTGCTTCTTTTATTAAAGTGCCATCCCTGTCTATAAAAAGTAATTTTCTCATACGCTGTATGTTTTCAAGGCGTCAATCAATTGTTTATTTTCATCAGGCGTGCCGATTGTTATTCTTAGGCATTCATCACAAAGAATTACTTTTGAACGGTCTCTGACGATTATCCCTTTACCTGTAAGATAATCATAGAAGCTTTTTGCGTTCTGCATCTTCACCAGTATAAAATTGGCGTCGGAAGGATAGATTTTATTCACAAATCCCAGGTTTGAAAGTTGACTAATTAGCCACTCTCTTTGTTCAACCGTAGTTCTTGTCCAGTTTTTTACACTTGAAATATTATTCAACGCTTCTATGGCCAGCTGCTGCGTAGCCGTATTGATGTTGTACGGATATTTTACTTTGTTCAGGTAATCAATTACCCGCTGACCAGCGAATGCCATACCTAGCCGCAAACCTGCTAATCCCCAGGCTTTTGATAAAGTTTGAAGGATAACCAGGTTGGGATACTCTGTTAGTTCAGGAATAAACGTTTTTTGACGGGCATAATTGATATAAGCTTCATCTATAACCAGAAGTCCGTCAAAATTATTCAGTAATACTTCGATATCACTTCTGCTTACGCTATTACCCGTTGGGTTATTAGGCGAACATACAAAAATCAATTTCGTATTACTGTCAATTACTTTTTCGATCGTATCGAGATCCAGTTGAAAGCTTTGTAATAAAGGTACCTTTCTTGCCTGAACATCATTTAACTCAGCACATACTTCGTACATGCCATAAGTGGGGGGGCAAACGATGGCATTATCTTTACCGGGTTCACAGAAAACCCTGAAAAGTAAATCAATTGCCTCATCGCTGCCGTTACCTAAAAAAATATTCTGAACCGGAACGCCTTTTATACTGCTGATCTTTTCTTTCAGCTTTTGTTGAAGCGGGTCAGGATACCGGTTATAATTTTCCTGCAAGGGAGATCCAAACGAATTTTCATTAGCATCCAGGAAAATAGCAGCTTCTCCTGCAAATTCATGCCGGGCTGAAGAGTAAGGCGTCATTTTTTTAATATTCTCCCTGACTAATTTATCCAGTTCAAATTTCATTATTAATTATTTAGTCGAATGGCAACTGCTTTTTTATGTGCCTCAAGGCCTTCAGCAGCAGCCATTGCCATTACAGTATTGCCAATATTTTTTAGTCCATCTTTAGTTAATTGTTGAAAAGTGATCTTTTTAACAAAGCTATCCAGCGAAACTCCGCTGTACATAGCTGCAAAACCATTGGTCGGTAATGTATGATTGGTGCCGCTGGCATAATCCCCGGCGCTTTCCGGTGAGTAATTGCCAATAAAAACAGAACCGGCATTTGTAATTTTACCAGATACTTCTTCTGCATTCTCACAACTTAAGATCAGGTGTTCCGGTGCATAAAGATTAGATAGTTCGATGGCCTCATCAAGGCTGTTGGTAACCACTGTTTTACTGTTTTGCAATGCTTTAGTGGCAATTTCATTTCTTGGCAAACTTTTTAATTGATCATTGATGGCTTCGGTTACTTTTTCCGCCAATGTTTCACTTGTAGTAATCAGCAGTACTTGTGAATCCGGGCCATGTTCTGCCTGTGAAAGCAGGTCGGCTGCTATAAACTCAGGAACGGCTGTTTCATCAGCGATTACCAATACTTCGGATGGGCCAGCCGGCATATCAATGCTGACTCCCTGTTGTTGTACCAGTTGCTTGGCAGCTGTTACATACTGGTTGCCGGGGCCGTAAATTTTGAAAACCTTTGGAATTGATGCTGTACCATAAGTCATGGCAGCAATCGCCTGTACACCGCCAACTTTATATATTTTTGTTACTCCGCAAAGATTTGCTGCAAATAGTATCGCAGGATTAATGTTTCCGTCTTTTGAAGGCGGAGTGCAAAGAATAATTTCCCTGCAACCTGCAATGCGGGCTGGAACAGCCAGCATTAAAACGGTAGAGAAAAGGGGAGCAGAGCCCCCGGGGATGTAAAGCCCAACCTTTTCGATTGGTAAAGACCGGCGCCAGCAGGTTACACCGGGCATTGTATCTATCTTTTTCACTTCCTCTTTTTGGCAGAAATGAAATAGTTCAATATTTTTTTTTGCCTGCCAGATGGCTGTCTTTAACTCTTCTTCAAGTAATGACTCTGCCTGGTTTATCTCATTATCGGTAACCAATAATGATGTTAATTCTGCACCATCAAACTTTTTAGTGTATTTAAAGACTGCTTTATCTCCTTTCTTTCTCACCTTTTTAAGAATCCTTGTAACGGATTCTTCAATAGCTGAAAGATCTGCATGCGGACGTTGTACAATAACCGGCCATTCTTTTGCGGGTGGATATTTATAAAGCTTCATCATATAATCATCTTTTCTATTGGAATGATAAGAATGCCCTGTGCACCATTGACTTTTAACTTCTCAATGACGTTCCAAAAATCACTCTCACTGATAACGGAATGAACAGAGCTCCAGCCGGGCTCAGCCAGTGGGAGGATTGTTGGGCTTTTCATACCCGGCAACAGGCTGCAAATGGTCTCTAATTTTTCGTTAGGAGCATTTAGCAGTACATACTTGTTGTTTTTTGCCTTCTTGACGGATCTTATCCTGAAAAGCAGGCTTTCCAATAAAATCTTTTTGTTAGTGGAAAGACTTCGGTTGCTAATCAGAACGGCTTCAGAAAAGAGAATTGTTTCCAATTCCTTTAATTCGTTGGTGAAAAGAGTGCTGCCCGAACTGACAAGGTCACAAATAGCATCTGCAAGGCCAATCCTTGGAGCAATTTCTACAGAACCACTTATCTCATGTATAGAGGCACTAATATTTTTTTCCTTTAAATAGTCAGCTAAAATTGAAGGGTAGCTGGTGGCAATTTTTTTGCCAGTAAGGTCATTGATGGACCTTATTGACCCGTTTTTGGGTGCAGCAATGGAAAGCCGGCATTTCCCAAAACCTAGTTTCTCTATTGTATCAACTGATTTACCGGCTTCCTGTACTACATTTTCACCTACAAAACCTATATCGGCTACGGCATCCTGAACATATTCAGGAATATCGTCATCCCGGAGAAAAAATACTTCTATTGGAAAATTGGCGGCCATCACTCTAAGTTGATTGTTTCCATTACTGATCTCGATACCACATTCTTTCAGCAGCTTCATGGATCCATCATATAGGCGTCCCGACTTCTGAACGGCAATTTTTAATGTTTCCTGCATAAAAACTTTGTTGCATTACAAATAAAAAGGGCTTACTGTTGAGTAAGCCCTTAACTATGTTCATTACATAACACTTCACGGCCTACCCTGGCAGAGTAAGAAATGATGATGTGTATGTGTACAAAATTTCATTGTCAGTAGCGAAGTTAGGGATTTTACAGATTCGGAAAGTATCTGCATTATTTTCCCTGTCGGAACCGTAATATTTTTGGATTAAACAAGCAGGTAGCGACAACTTGCAAAAGCTGGCAAGGGGGGATCAAATATTTCAGTAAGCTTTATTATCCTCTGAATTTGGTATTGGCCTGTGGGTTACCGGGGCATCCGTATTTCTGTGATGCGCAAGAGGAGATGACTACGATTAGGCTCAGTAACATCAGGGCGGCTAAAATCTTATTTTTCATATATAGTGGATGTTATAGGTGAATAACGAAAATTGATTTCAATTATTTTATATGTGCAAAGATAGTAAGTGATTATTAAAGAAGGCTGGTAAACCTACGGGGATTTTTACCAGTGTAACAAACTGGTTATCTTTTAGTTTACCCTTAAAGTAACGCCTAAAATGCCGGCTTATTTATACCTGTCAATCCATTACCTTTACAGCCGGTTATTTTTAAAAAATAAGTGAAACTACTGACCCAATGCTGCAACTGAAAAAGCCTTTGGCCTTCATTGACCTGGAAACGACTGGCATCAATCTTGGCACCGACAGAATCGTGGAAATTGCAATCGTTAAGATACTCTCTGACGGAACCCGGATTGTAAAGAGAAAACTGGTAAATCCCGAAATGCCCATTCCTAAAGGAGCCAGCGAAATACATGGTATTACAGATGAAATGGTGAAGGATGCACCCACATTCAGGCAGGTTGCCCAGGAGCTTAAGCAGGTATTGGATGGCTGCGATATTGCCGGATATAATTCAAACCGATTCGATATTCCTCTGTTGATGGAGGAATTTTTAAGGGCCCAGGTTGATTTTGATATGAAGAACAGGAAGTTGCTTGATGTTCAAAATATCTTTCACAAAATGGAGCCCCGCACACTGGGCGCTGCATATAAGTTTTATTGCAATAAAAACCTGGATGGAGCCCACAGTGCAGAAATAGATGCATCAGCTACGCATGAGATACTGGAGGCACAGGTTTCCCGTTATCCTGACCTGGGTAATACGGTTGAGTCAATCCTCAAAACAATCGGGGAAGACCAGATCGTTGATTTTGCCCGTCGCTTTGTACTGGAAAACGGAACTGAAGTGTTTAATTTCGGTAAATACAAAGGCAGGCCGGTGGCAGATGTATTAAAGGCTGAGCCACAATACTACGACTGGATGATGAAAGGTGATTTTCCCCAGCACACCAAGCAAAAGCTCACCGAGATATATACCCGTACAATGTTGAAAAAGGGATAATGCGTTTTTCTGCCACTGACCATTTTTTAACATGCCATCTTTTTTGATTATCGTAAATTAGTTGCTCATTCTAATACTGATTTGGAAAAGCTAGTTATCATACCTACTTACAATGAGAAGGAAAACATTACCAGTATCCTTCATGCTATTTTCAACCTGAATGAGGGATTTCATATACTCGTTATTGATGACGGCTCACCGGACGGCACTGCACAAATTGTAAAAGACCTGCTGCCTAAATTTTCCGGTCAGTTGTTTATTGAGGAAAGAACCGGGAAACTGGGCTTGGGCACTGCCTATATCCATGGATTTAAGTGGGCCATCAGCAGGGGGTATAAGTTCATATTCGAAATAGATGCTGATTTTTCTCACAATCCCAAAGACCTCCCACGGTTATATCATGCCTGTAAGCATCAGAGTGCAGATGTGGCCATTGGTTCCCGCTATACCAAAGGGGGCGGGGTCGTAAACTGGCCCAAAAACAGGATTGCTTTATCAAAAGGGGCTTCACTATATACCCGGATGATAACGTGGATGCCGGTAAAAGACCCCACTGCCGGTTTTGTATGTTATAAAAAGGAAGTCTTAGAGACCATTAACCTTGATGAGATCCGTTTTGTGGGCTATGCTTTCCAGATTGAAATGAAATTTGCGGCATGGAAACTCGGTTTTAAAATAAAAGAAGTACCCATCATTTTCCAGGATCGCACCTACGGAACATCTAAAATGAATAAGGGTATTGTTAAGGAAGGAATCCTTGGTGTATTGAAACTTCGCTGGCATAGCCTTTTTACTAACTACCGCAAAAGAGTAAAGAATTCAGAACAACTTGCTTCCGTTGCCAAAGAACAAAAAACCGGTGAGGTGCTGGCAGAGAGCAAATAACCCATTGTTTATTCCTTGTTTTACTTAGTTTGCAGGCCTGATGAAAAAGGCCTTTCTTCAATTACATATTGCTGTTTTCCTGGCCGGGTTTACGGGTATATTGGGTCGTCTTATTACCCTGAATGAAGGCATGATCGTTTGGTACAGGCTTTTGTTTACTGCAATTACCATGTGGTTGTTATTTGGATGGCTGAAAAGAATTCAAAAGATCCCTGTAAACGATATTCTGAAAATAACTGCAGTGGGCTTTATTGCAGCGATGCACTGGGTTACTTTTTATGGCTCTATCAAGTATTCCAATGTGTCAGTAGCGCTGGTTTGTTTTTCAGCTATCAGTTTTTTTACGGCCTTGTTTGAGCCGTTGATATTGAAGAAAAGAATCAATTGGGTAGAACTGCTGCTGGGCCTGGTTACTTTATCAGGTATTTATATCATTTTTCATTTTGATACTCAATTTAAGACCGGGATCATTATAGGAATTATTTCAGCTGTCTTGGCATCCTTGTTCCCGATTTATAACAGGGAATTTCTGAAACGTATCAATGTGGAAACTATGCTGACCTGGCAGCAGACAGGTGGCTTTTTAGTTTTATCTGTGTTGTTGCCTTTTTACCTTCAAAAATTTCCTACGGAAAGTTTTTTTCCCAATTGGGAAAATATAGGCTGGTTGTTGGTACTGGCCTGGTTTTGTTCTGTTATTGCCTTTCAACTTTCAGCGAACGCATTGAAACGGTTATCAGCTTTTACGGTTAATCTTACTTATAACCTGGAGCCGGTTTATGGTATTTTGCTGGCTTTTGCTGTGTACAATGAGAACAAGTATCTGGGAAAAGGATTTTATATAGGATTCGTTGTTATTGCAGCAGCGCTGATCGCCCATGTGATTATATTAATTCGGGTAGAAAGAAAACTGACACACAATGCTACCGAGTGATTACCACCAAAATATTATTGATTATTACCGTGAAACAGAGAATGCTTACAAAGATTCCTGGGATCTGAATAATAGCCTTGCCATTCATTATGGTTATTGGGATGAGCAGGTAAGGTCATTTTCCGAATCACTAATACGAATGAATGAAGTGATGATGAAGGCGGCCGATATAAAACCTTCTGACCGGGTGCTGGATGCCGGTTGCGGGGTGGGAGGTAGTAGCATTTTTCTTGCCTCTATGCTTGGATGCCGGGTTACCGGTATCACGTTAAGTGAAAGACAGGTGAACCAGGCTACTGAAAATGCAAAGAAGAAAGGAATCAACGGGCTGGTTGATTTCAACGTTATGAATTATGCTGCCACTGATTTTCCTGATGCGAGTTTTAATGTGGTTTGGGGCTGCGAAAGTATTTGTTATGCCGATAACAAAGAACAATTCATCAAAGAAGCTTACCGTTTGTTGAAACCGGGTGGACGGATGGTGGTGGCTGATGGGTTTGTTTCAGCATTTGAAAATAATAACAACGCTGACATCCGGAAATGGCTGGATGGCTGGCAGGTGAATTACCTGGAAACACCGGAAAGATTCAGGCAGTTCATGAATGATGCTGGTTTTAAAGATATTTCCTATCAGGACATATCTAAACAAGCATCCCACTCATCAAGAAGACTGTACCGATTTTATTTTCTGGCCAGCCTCTATTTACTCTGGAAGAAAATAAATTTTTCCCGACCTGCTACTGATTTCCAAAAGAAAAATATTGTTGCCTGTAAATATCAGTACAAGGGCATGAAAAAAGGCCTTTGGCAATATGGTTTAATTACCGGTCAAAAATTATCCTAAGATTAAAACTCTATGATAAAGCCGATGGTGGGTATCACACTGGCATCATCATTTGTAAGAATAAACGGAATAGCGTTAGACCCATTTTGCTGTATTGGCTGGCCATCAGTGGTTACAAATGCTGTGTTATCTGCATTCCTTCTAAATGTATATTGCGGAAAAGCCGGGCTTTTAGCATTGTACCAGTTGGATATATCCAAAAACAGATCAAGGGTGATTTTTCGAAAATTCCATTTCTTATCGATTCTAATATCGCTGGCATGAAATGCGCCGAGCCTGTCAGTATTCAGCCTGCTGTAATCTAAAATACCTGTACCAATGGTCAGGTAGTTTAGCTGGGATGCAGGCATATCAAACGGCGTAAAGGGGGCGCCGCCCTGGTATCTGAATTTTAAACCCAGTTCCCAGTTCTTATTGAATTTATAACCCCAGATGAAAGATAGCAGATGCCTGTTATCCCATGCACTGGAGATTTCTTTACCGTTTACACCGCTGAACTTGCTGACGAAATAAGTATAGGAGAAAGTACCAAAAAAGCGTTTAGTAAGTTTTTGCTGAGCAAAAAACTCGAAGCCGTAAGTTGTTCCATCCCCATTTGTAACTACATCTTCATTACCGATGACTCCAAAATCGCCACCCAGATTTGCCAGTGAAATTCCATCCCTTACCGATATTGCTACCCGGCTGTATCGTTTATAAAAACCCTCCAATGTGAAGCGGGTAGTATTGTTGGGTAAAAATTCTGTACCCAACGCATAGTGCATGCTACGGGTATAGTCAGCATCCTCATTAACAAATGCGCCGTTGTTATCACGGAAGCTGAGAATGGTATAGGTGGGTATTTTTGCGTAACTGCCGATTGAGGCATTCAGTGTCCATTTATCTGCCAAGACATAGGAAGCACTGATGCGGGGTGAAATAGCAGGAACTGGGTTCATACCATCAGTAGTGAAACTGTTCATGTCGGTGCGCAGCCCGGCACTGATACCTAAACGGTCGTCAAAATATCTTTTACTTACTTGTGCAAAAGCTCCAAACCTCCAGAAATCAATATCAGAATTATAGCGGACTACCAATTCAGGTTGAATTACATTACCATTCTGATCAGTCAATTCTTTGCGTAGCCTTTTATAGTTATTGTTATTACTTTTTACGTATTGGGCCATCGCTCCATATGCAATTTTCCAGCCTTTTACTGTCTTGTTTACATCAAAGCGGAGTTTATTTTCTATTTCTTGGGAGAAGATACCGAGACGTCTTTTGACCTCATTACCCTCATCATTATCATCGAATTTTTCAATCTCATTATCAAACATATTACGGCTTAACGCCAGGTTCCAAAACCCATTTTTTATTTGTCTTCTTAAACTGGCGCCTACGGTGTAGTTCCATTGGTGTATTGGGGCAGTGGCATCCAGGATATATAGTTTCTCCGGAGTGGCATCTTTGGGTGCTGCAAAAGTGAAATCATCAATAGCCCCGACACCTATGAGGGTAAGTGTGGTTTTCTTATCCAGTTTATGGGTGACTTTGTACTGGAAGTCCCAATAATTGGGCCTTATCGGCAGATCGATTGCTTTAAACAATAATTGCAAATAGGATCTTCTTGCCGAAGCAAGGAAAGTAGTATTTTTTGATAATGGGCCTTCAAAAGTACCAGCCAGTTCTGTGGCGCTTAGGCGTATATTTCCCTGTAAGGTATTGGGATTACCGTTTCTCTGTCTGAATTGAAATACAGAAGACAGGGCATTATCAAAACGGGCATCAAAAGCGGAGGAACTCAGCTTTACATCTTCCAGGAAGCTTACGTTTAGAATGCCAGTTGGCCCGCCGGCACTTCCCTGTGTGGCAAAATGGTTGATCACCGGAATCTCAATACCATCTAGGTAATAAACATTTTCATTGGGCGCCCCGCCACGGATAATGATGTCATTGCGATAGCCACCCACACTGCCTGCTGTACCGCTTACTCCCGGCAAAGCCTGAATTACTCTTGATATATCAAAATTACCACCTGGATTGCTGCGTATTTCTTCTGTCGTCAGCCGTTGTACACTAAGGGGTGTTTCAAGACTGGCTGCTACAGCTGTGCGGCGGGAGCTTTTGATAACAACATCTTCCAGTTTGGTAATGGCTGCTTCCATCTGTACAGAAAGGTTAATCTCATTTCCGGAAGTAACAACGATATTGTACAATAAGACCTCATTATAGCCAACTGAAGTAAAACGTATTGAATAACTTTTAGGAGTAATACCTGTGATACGAAACTTGCCGGAACTTTCTGTCATAGTTGCTTTTCCGGCTCCGACCAGTTCTACAGATACTCCGCTCAATGTGTTCAGCAGGTTTTTGTCCGTAACAGTACCAGTTAGAGACCCGGAATTTTGTGCATCAGCAGTTAAAAAGAGTAGTATCCCCAGGCAAATAGTAAATATTTTCTTCATATTAGTAAATCTATTCAAATAACAGCCAACTAATTGATTTGTTTGCTTTAACTTGTTGCCCCTGATTATTTATTGCTTATGAAAAAGAAGGCTCTGTTATTCCTGATCTACCTGCTTCCGGTAGTATTTGTTTTTGGTCAAAAAAAGCCACTTGATCACTCTGTTTATGATGGCTGGCAACGCATCGGTGAGCGGATGATCAGCAATGATGGCCAATGGGTAGTCTATACCATCGATCCGCAGGAAGGGGATAATGAACTGGTCATTCAGTCGTCGGACGGACAGAATAAAAAGACGATTGCTAGAGGCTATAATGCAGTGATTACGGAGGACAGTCGCTTCGCTATTTTCCGTATCAAACCTTTTTTTAAAGAAACAAGAGAGGCCAGGATAAAGAAGAAAAGACCGGACGATATGCCCAAAGATTCTTTTGCGATTGTAGAACTGGGAAAAGACAGTGTTTGGAAAGTAGCAAGAGTGAAAGGGTATAAGGTTCCTGAAAAAGAAGCCGGTTGGGTAGCTTATCATCTGGAAAAATCTCTTGAGAAAAAAGAACCGGAAAAAAAGAAACCGGAGTCCCCTGATAAGAAAATAGCTGACAGCCTGAATAAGGTTATTGATTCACTGCAGCAGGTGATACAAACTATGCCAGAGAAGAAAAAGAAGAAAAGAGATAGTGCGGAAGACGAAACAGATTTTGCAGCAGAAGATGAACAAGACGCTGAAGGAGATGAGCCCGCCGGCGGTACTGCCGATGCAGGTACTGACCTGGTAATTAAAAACCTGGCAAACGGGCAGGAAAAAGTATTTAACAATGTGCTTGAGTATTATTTCAGCAAAAAGGGCGGCAAGGTGCTGATGGAGCAGGCAAAGAATCCTAAAGATTCTCTTAGCAAACTATCTGTTGTTTTGTACGATCTGAATCAATCCAAAATAACTGTATTGAGCAGGGGAGGAAATGAGTTTAAAAATTTCAGTTTTTCCGACGATGGCAGCCAGTTGGCTTATCTCGCAGAGCGGGATGCCCGGCCAAAAGAACTACAAAAATTTTACAGGATATGGTATCATAAATCAGGAATGGACAGTGCCCGACTGCTGGCCGATAAAAATTCGGTGGGTATGAAACTGGGTATGACCATCAGTGAGTATGGCAACCTGAATTTTAGCAAATCAGGCAATCGCCTGTTTTTTGGCACTGCTCCAATACAACCTCCCAAGGATACTTCACTTATAGAAATGGACCAGGTAAAGCTGGATATCTGGCATTATAACGATGATTATTTGCAAACGGTACAATTATTCCGCTTACAAAGAGATTTACAAACCAATTACCTGGCTGTTTATCATCTTGACAGAAATGAGTTACATCAGCTTGGTTCGGTGGATATTCCAATGATTTATCCCACCAACGAAGGTGACGGCGACCAGTTTGTGGGGGTGACGGATTTTGGCAAACGAGTCGAAAGCCAGTGGGCGGGAAACACCAAAAAGGATATTTATACTATTAATGTAAATGATGGCAGCCGGCAGTTGGTGAAGAAGGATATGCTGGGCTTTATTACCCCACAGTATATTTCGCCCACTGGAAAATACATAATGTGGTACGACAGCAAAGCCCGCAACTATTTTTTATGGGATGGAGCAGGAATACGTAATATTTCACAGAAAATAAAATTCCCACTTTGGAATGAAGAGCATGATACACCCAATGATCCAGCTCCATATGGGGTGATGGGGTGGCATGAGGGTGATTCATCTGTATATCTGTACGACAGGTATGATGTTTGGAAATGCAACATGATATCAGCGTTTGATCCGTTGAATATTACAAGGATTGGTCGAAGTGGAAAAACAAGAATAAGGTTTGTGCAAATGGACAATGAAGCCAGATATCTTAAGCCCGGAGAGAATATTTATTACAGGCTTTTTGATGAGAAAACTAAATCCGAAGAGTTAATTGAATCCACTTTTAAAGACTGGTTATCATTCGAGCAAGTGGAAAGTGGAGCATTTGCTTTCGGCCAAATAAAGAAAGCCAGAAATGCTGATGTGTTATTATATACAAGAGAGTCCTATACAAAGGCCCCTGATTTATTTGTCGATAAACTTATTCCTAACACAATTGAAAAAGCGATTCAATTATCATCTATAAATCCTCAGCAGAAGGAGTATAACTGGGGCACAGCTGAATTATATAAATGGAAAGCCTTTAATGGCAAAATGTCGGAAGGTGTTTTGTATAAGCCCGAAGACTTTGATCCAGCTAAGAAATATCCTTTGATACTTTACTTCTATGAAACACATTCCAACGACCTGCATGATTATATACCACCAACGCCTACCGGCAGCAGGCTGAACATTTCATTTTTTGTCAGCAGGGGTTATGTGGTATTCTCGCCTGATATCCGTTATAAGATCGGGTACCCGGCAAAAAGTGCTTACGACTATGTGGTAAGTGCCGCACAGGATCTGACGAAACAAAAGTGGATTGATGCCAAAAACATCGGTATCCAGGGACAAAGCTGGGGCGGCATACAGGTGGCACAGCTTATTACCATGACAAATATGTTCAAGGCGGCATGGGCCGGTGCGCCGGTTGCCAACATGACCAGCGCCTATGGCGGCATACGCTGGGAAAGCGGGGTGAACCGGCAGTTTCAATATGAGAAAACACAGAGCCGTATCGGCGCTACATTATGGGAAAAGCCTAATCTCTATATCGAGAACTCGCCGTTATTTCATTTGCCCAAAGTGAAAACACCCCTGGTAATTATGGCTAATGATGCAGATGGTGCAGTGCCCTGGTACCAGGGTATTGAATTATTTACAGCCATGCGCCGCTTGGGCAAACAGGTATGGATGCTAAACTATAACGGAGAAGCACATAACCTTCGGGAAAGAAAAAATCAGAAAGATATTTCCATTCGGGAACAACAATATTTTGACTGGTTGCTAAAAGGTGAAAAGCCTCCTAAATGGATTGTAGAAGGAGTGCCTGCCATAAAGAAGGGTAAGGATTGGGGGCTGGAATTGGTTAATTAGATTATTAGTTGAGTGGTTTGGTTTCTTTGGCAAACCACTCAACTAATAATATTATGCGGCTTCGCTGATAAATTTTACGAGGCTTCGCTTGGCGATGGGCAACAGTGTTTCGTCTATCGGGAATGCCAGTTCGGTTTCTATGGAGTAGACAGCCGGGTTGGGTAAATCCTTTCTTTGTTTTATCAATTCGGCTTTAATGTGTTCATAAGTGCTGCTGATACTTCGAACCCAGTTATCAACAAAAGCTGTTTTAATACTTCTGTATTTTTCATCATGCTTTTCGAAGAACGAAAGCCTGTAATGGTAAACCCTTGTACTTTTAATATTTCCGCTGCTGAGAAAGAAATAACCTTCCTTTGTATCCAGCGGTATCAGGCCTACCGGGGTAATATTGATCTTCTCTTCCACAAATTCATAGATCTCGGTTCCGTTATGAATGGTTCTTTTGATCCGGCTGGCTGAGTAGTGAATGATATCTTCCAGTTCCTGCATCAGTTCATCGTCTTCGATCATTTGTTCATACAGTATCTGCAGTTTTTCCATCTGGATACCGGTTAGCTTTTTAGGGAAATGCTCTTGCAGGTATTTCTTGTTTTCCCGGAAAGCAACAATATTATTATAGTGAAAAATAATATCTGCCAGTTGCGGGTATAATTTGTTTTCATTGAAGTATTTGTTCACTTCCTGCAGGTATGCAAGTAAAGTGTATTTTTTTAACTCGAAATCAATACGGCCTTCGGCGAACCAGGTTTCGGATAATGACTTCATATTTTGCGGATTTTAATTCCTAATTTACAAAAAAGACGGAATGAATGAAAACAGGGTTTAATTTTAGCTTGTTAAAAATTTCAGTTATGCGTTTTTTATTGTTGATTATTTCTGTGCTTCTTCTCTCATGTGGGAATACTATTTATATTGTCCGGCATGCAGAGAAGGCCCCGGTGGAAGTTGGTGCCAGCCAGATGATGACCAGTGACCCGCCATTATCCGATGCGGGTAAAGTAAGGGCTATAGCACTTCGTGACAGGTTAAAAGGAGAGGGTATCCGTTATATATTTTCAACAAATACCAAGCGAACCATAGCCACAGCACAACCTTTGAATGAACTCATAGGTACGACCCAGATTGAAATTTACAGTAGCAAAAAGGATTCTACAGATGCATTTATAGAAAAACTTAAAACGATCAGGAAGGGTGATGTATTGGTGGTTGGCCATTCAAATACCATTGATGACTTTGCTAATAAACTTTGCGGCACAACAGTCGTTCCCGGTGATTTGAAAGATTCCGAGTATGATAATTTATTTATCATAAAACGTAAAGGGAATAGTTATGTGTTCAAAAACGATAAGTATGGTGCTAAATCAGAATAGTTTGCATAAAAAAAGAAAGTGCCTTTTGAAGCCCTTTCTTTTTCAGCAACTAATTGATCAATAAGAATCAGTATTCTCTTTCTGGATTGAAGTTTTCCAGTTCTTTTGCTACAGCAGTTAAGAAAGTAGCACCAAGACTTCCGTCTACAATCCGGTGGTCATAGCTCATGCTTAAGTACATCATATGGCGGATAGCTATGCTGTCACCTGCCGGCGTTTCTATTACAACAGGCCTTTTCTTGATAGCACCAACAGCCATAATGGCTACCTGTGGCTGATTAATGATTGGTGTTCCCATCAGGCTGCCGAAAGTGCCCACATTGGTCAGGGTGAAAGTGCCTCCCTGTGTATCATCTGCTTTCAGTTTTCCGTTTCTTGCCGCATCTGCCAGGTTGTTTACCTGCTTCGCCAACCCTACCATATTTAACTGATCGGCATTTTTTATTACCGGAACAATCAGGTTACCGCTGGGCAGGGCAGTGGCCATGCCTATATTGATATCTTTCTTCACAATGATATTATTGCCGTCAAGTGAGCAGTTGATCAACGGAAACTTCTTTATACACCTTACTATCGCTTCGATGAATAGCGGGGTGAATGTGATCTTAGTACCTTCTCTTTTCTCAAATTCTTTCTTCACTCTGTCACGCCACATAACCAGGTTAGTAACATCTGCTTCGGTAAAGCTGGTAACATGCGGACTCGTCTGTTTGCTGCGTACCATATGGTCAGCAATTAGTTTACGCATCCGGTCCATCTCTATGATCTCTACATTACCTGTGTAAGTAGTTAGTTGCTGATTACTTGCTGCCTGTCTTTCGCCTTCCACTTTGGAAACAGGAATAACCATTTCCGAAACTGTATTTCTGAGTTCTGGCTTCTGGCTTCCCGACTTTCTTCCGCTCACATACTGTAAAATATCTTTCTTAGTCACCCTACCTTCATTTCCAGTGCCGGGTATGTTTTCCAGTTCAGTCATACTTACACCTTCGCTGGCAGCGATATTAAGTACAAGAGGAGAATAGAAGCGGTTGGAGGACCCATTACCGGTAGCAGGCTTTTGGTTGGAATGTGTCGGAACTGTTTCTACGACCACGGCTTCCTGCATAGGCACCTGGGCTGTTTCCTGTGCAGGGGCTGGAACGACAGGAGAGTGGGAAGTAACCGGTTCAGCAGCACCAGTTCGTATACGGGCAATGGTAGTGCCGATCGGAACTACGTCATTGACATTGAATAGAATTTCTTCAATTACTCCGGCTGCAGTACTTGGCACTTCGCTGTCCACTTTATCTGTTGCTATTTCTAAAACAGTTTCATCCATTTGTACGGTATCACCAGGCTTTTTGTGCCATTTCAATACAGTAGCTTCCATGATACTTTCACCCAGCTTTGGCATTACTAAATCAACTAAAGCCATATAACGATTTTAGATTTTTTTTTGGATTGACAGGACTGTTTAAGCATGGCTTTAAAACAGGCTTACATCGTTCGGGCCAAAGGTAAAGTTTTCCGGCTAATCCCTTAAAACATCAATACCTGTCTTTCCGCAGGAGAATCAGGCATCTGACAATATGAATTTGCGGAGAAAATTCAAGGCATTGGCAGCTGTCATGGCAATATTTCTCTGGCGGTCAAACCGAAGGTTAAGTTTGAGGGTTTCGGTTTTTTCTTTGCTGGCAACGGCGATCCAGACAGTTCCCACAGGTTTATCCTCGCTGCCACCACCCGGCCCCATGATTCCTGAGGTTGCCAATGCATAATCTACTTTTAATGTTTGAACTGCTCCATTTGCCATTTGTATTACAGTCTCTTTACTTACTGCTCCCGCACTCATCAATATTTCATGTTGAACTCCGAGCAAATTTTCTTTTACCGTATTATCATAGCTTACTACCGAACCTTTGTAATAGGCTGATGAGCCGGCAACAGAGGTGATAAGATGAGCGATATAACCGCCGGTACAGCTTTCGGCAGTGCCCATTGTTTTATTTTTCGCTTTGAGTAATTTTCCAACTACAATTTCCAGCCCTTCGTCCTCATTTGTAACTAAGTATTCTTTTACTAAATCCTGCAGCTTTTCAAAATAAGGCTGCATTTCGGTTTCTACTTCTGCCTTGCTGTTACCTTTCGCCGTCAGCCGCAGTTTCACCATTCCGTAATTAGGCAGGTAAGCCAGTTTAATATGTTCAGGTAAGGCCGGTTCAAAATCTTTTAGCAATTCAGCGATCACAGATTCTCCCTGCCCTGCAGTGAAAACGGTTTTGTGAACAATGGCCGGCATCCGGAATTCGTTTAACAGCCGGGGAATGACTTCACTGGTTACCAGGCCTTTCATTTCATGCGGTACGCCGGGCAAGGATATAAATACCCGCCGGTCTTTATGGAAGAGCATCCCGGGAGCTGTTCCTCTTGCATTATGTAAAACCGTACACACATCCGGTACTTCTGCCTGTTTCAGGTTTCTTTCCAGTATCGGGCCGGGGCGGCGGTAGATTTTTTCGAAAAGATATTTTACATGAGCCAACACTTCCTCATTCATCACCAGTTTGCCGCCAAAATAGTTGCAGAGTAATGGCTTGGTAATATCATCAGCTGTTGGGCCTAGTCCGCCGGTTATAATAATAGTATCGGATTCTTTGCTTTCTTCATCCAATGCATCCCAGATTTCATCATATACATCACCTACCGCTACCCGGCGACGCACCCAAACACCAATTTTATTCAACTCCTGGGCGATAAAAGCCGAGTTGGTATCAATGGTCTGACCGATCAGGAGTTCATCGCCGATAGTGATAATGGAAGCAGTTACTGAATGAGAGTTCATTTAGGAAATGATTAATACGAAATGAATTAGTTTTAAGCAAAGTTATCAACACATAGCTATGAAAAAAGTTTTAATGCTGGTTGCTGGTTGTTTGTTATTGGTTATTAGTTCTTACAGTCAGACAGTTATCCAACGGTTACAAAAAGCTTTTACTGCATTTGAAAAAGATGAACAGCTGAAACATGCCATCAGTTCCTTTTATGTAATTGATGCCAAAACCGGGCAGGTCGTATTCGACAAAAACTCGCAGATTGGAATGGCCCCGGCATCTACACAAAAGATTATTACCAGTGTGACGGCTTTTGAGTTGTTGGGAAAGGAGTATCGGTATAAAACGGAGTTTGGGTATGATGGAGAAATTGAAAAAGGAAGTCTAAACGGAAACCTCTACTTTATTGGAACAGGAGATCCAACCCTTGGAAGTTGGCGATTTGCAGGAACTAAACCAGATTCAATTTTAAGGCACTTTAATAACATTATATCCAAAGTAGGAATTAAAGAGATGAATGGTAGTGTCTACATTGATGAAAGAAAATTCGACACGCAAACGATTCCTGACGGCTGGATATGGGAAGATATTGGTAATTATTATGGTGCTGGTTCTGCATCAATAAATTGGAGAGAAAATCAGTATGATTATATTTTAATGAGCGGTAAGAAAGAAGGGGATTCTGTAAGGGTTATTAAGAGAGGCCTCCCAAGAGTTATTAATGACGGGGACTTTTTTAATGAATTGAAAGTTGGTAAAATTGGTAGTGGCGATAATGCATATGGTTATTTTTCGCCAAGGTCAAAGTCGTTTTATTTGCGTGGCACTATTCCTCCAGATAAAGATTCGTTTCCTGTTTCTGTTTCGGTAAATTCCCCATCTTGGTTTTTTTATCATGAGTTCAATAGTAATACTAGCTTTGAAGTTATTGGAGATGTAGCCAGAAATTATGAGAATTTCGAATGGCTTCAGAAATATGGAGGGAATAAAAAGGATTCCATTTTAATTATAGATAAAGCTTTGTTCGACATCAGTAATTTTAAGCTATATAAGCATCCTATCAAGATAATCCATACTTACTATTCTCCCTCCCTTGACTCCATCATTTACTGGTTCAACAAAAAAAGTATCAACCTCTATGGCGAAGCATTAGTAAAAACTTTTGCCTATGAAAGGCAAGGTTTCGGCAGTACTGATAGTGGAGTTGCCATCGTTAAGAAATTCTGGAAAGAAAAGGGTCTGGATGAAGATGAACTGAATATCTATGACGGGTCCGGTCTTTCACCGCTCAACCGTGTTACTACCCATGCCCAGGTAGAAATATTGAAATATGCCAAAACAAAGGACTGGTTCCCGTATTTTTTGAAATCATTACCCGAATATAACAGCATGACGATGAAAAGCGGCACTATCAGCGATGTAAAGGGCTTTTGCGGTTATCACAAGGCAAAAGATGGCAAGGAGTATATCTTTTCGTTCCTCGTCAATAATTACAGCGGCAAATCTTCGCAACTGGTGGGTAAAATGTATAAAGTGCTGGATGAGTTAAAGTAGACCGGAGTTGTTAGTCAATAGTCCTGAATCAGGGAAGTTCCCTAATTTCGGCAAAACTAATTGTTATGGCTGAACAGAATTTTAAAAACCATTCCCGGTTGGTACCCGGATTCCACGGCGTTACTTTTTTATTGATTGTGACGGGTCTGATCGGTAGTGTTGTCAACCTGATTCATGCAGATGCTGCTACGCATTATTCTGCAGCATTGCTTGTCGTTGTGTTTTTGGCTGTACTGGGTGTAGCCTGGTATGCGAGGGTGTTTGCTTTGAAAGCACAGGACCGTGCCATAAGGGCAGAAGAGAATTTCCGTCATTTTATTTTAACAGGTAAACCGCTGGATAAGCAACTTCGTATGGGTCAAATTATTGGCCTTCGTTTTGCCAGCGATGAGGAATTGCCGGCTCTGGCTAAAAGGGCGGTAGAAGAAAAATTATCACAGAAAGATATCAAGCAAGCTATCCAGGACTGGCGGGCTGACTATTACCGGGTGTAATAACTACTCGGCAGCAGCTCCCAGGAAAACAGATTCAACTTTATCATTCCTGAATGTGAAGATGATGCCTCCGTAAATGGAGCCTACGGTTACCTGTTCTTTGTTAGACTCTTCCGCATTAATATCTTTTTTATAGGCTTCCTGTACTTCAGCATAACTGCTGCCAATTCCAATATTGGCTTTGGTTTTGAAAGTGCAGGGAGCTTTTGCTCTTATGGAAAACACTTGTATAGTAGCAGCATTATTGATCTCCGAAGACAAGTTTATAATCAGCCCCTTGCTTTTCCAGGTCCAGTCTTCATGCATGAGACCATCCGCTTCCCATTCAATGGCTTTTGTTTTGTTGTCAGGCTCTCCCAATACTTTTATTAATGACGTAGCGGGCTGACCGAGTTTTATGTCACCGAAGCTTTCAATATCAATCTTTCCGGATGATTGTGTATTTTTTCCTGTTGAATCGGTTGTAGTAACAATTGTAGTGTCTTTGCCGGGAACAGGCTCTGGTTTTTCTTTCGTTGAAGATTTACAGCTTAGAATAAATAATAATACAGTTCCGGTAAGCAGATAAAGTTTCATGGTTGATCGATTTGTTGGTAAGATAGGAATTATTAGAAAATACTATTATAGTCCAAATCTCCGGAAGAAGCTCATATCCATATTCAACAGCCAGGGCGATGCAATGGCTGTAGCCCAAATCAAAAAGATCAGAAGTTTACCGGCCACAGAAACATCCTGTATAAGGTGGCGGTGCAGCAAACTTTGTATGGTGGTCATAATTTTTTCTTCCTTATGACTGTACTCAAATGGCGGGGAAGGAGCTACATCTTTGAAAGAAGGGTGCTCCTGGATAAGGATGTTTCGGATCTTCCAGTAATCCTCATCAGGTAGGTGTTCGTAATCAAGGTCAAGATGAATGCCTTCTTCTTCAATTCTTTTTTCAATTGAACTAATCTTTGTTTCTCCAAAAAGCCGGAGCAGCATCAGAGCCGGAAAAACAAAAAGAACGGGGAAATTGCTTTTCCAGGCAAACCAGCAAAGAAAACCGATTGATAGGAAAACAAATACCTTGCTCCATACACTTTCTTCTTCTAAAAATACCCGGTTGAGCAGTTGTCCACCGTCAAGCGGGTAAACCGGGAAGAGATTTATGAGATTTAAAATGATGAAAAGCAAACCTGTTCTTTCAAGCCCTATATCGAGAAAATTATATCCATGCCCGTTCTGTGCCAGTAAATACAAAACTGTACCGATAATAATTCCGGGCAGTGGCCCCGCCAGCAGAATTACTGCAGATTGCTTTTGTGACACCTCTCTTTTTGAACCAGATACGTAAGCGCCTAAAAGTGGTATAAAAAAAATACCCAGCTCATTATAGCGATAAAATTTCATGGCAATAAAATGACCAAGTTCATGGATCATTACTATTGCCGTAATCAGCAAAAGGATTTTGTAACTCGGAAAAATATAATAACCTAATATCAGGTAGGCGGCCAGGCTTGCCAGTGACCGAAGCCAGATATTGGCTGCTTGTTCTTTCTTCACATATTTTGGAGGATATACAAATGCGGTTTCTGCCACCGGCTGTTCTTCCTGTGGCAAGTTCTCATCATCTATATTTCCGGCCATTGGCTCTTCAGGATTGGGCATATATAAATTTAGCTAAAATAGGGTTGCAGCTTATCGATTAGAGGGCCCGGCATGCTGGTACGCTTCATTGATTTAGCTTCCATGAAATACAAAATGATCTTACCAACTGCAAGCAACTCATTTTGTTCATTATAGACCTCATGATGAAATTCTATTTTATGATGAACCGGAAGCTCCTTTAAAATCGTTTTAATGGTAAGCAGGTCGTCGTACCTGGCAGGGCGAAGGTAGCGGCAATGTACATCCACCACCGGCATTATGATACCGGCTTTTTCCATATCTGCATAGGTAATTCCCATTTCACGAATGGCTTCGGCCCGGGCTACTTCAAAGTAAGGAAAGTAGTTGCTATGATATACTACACCCATCTGGTCGGTCTCTGCATAGCGGACTCTTATCTGCGTTTCTGTTGTGAACATTATTCTTTGGTTTCAGGGTCTGATTGAAAGGTTAGCTCATCAGTCTCTTTCTTGCGGATGAACCAGCCGGTAATAGTTCTTGAAAAATAAATAGCAATTAAAGCAATAATCAGCTGCAATGCAGATAAAAGAAATTCGTTTTTTGTTACTGTCGTGTCCCTGGTAGTGAAAAGGTTTTTGGAGCTAATGTCATTCCTGAAGGACTCGTACAGGTAAATAAGTACATTCGGAACATGATTAATGATGGAAGCAATCATAATTCCTGTCAATACAATATATAAAAGTGTTTTGCTGTCAATTTTAATGGCTAGCTGCTCGTTTGGTATATCACCTTGCAGCCATGTCGCAACTTGTCCGCTTCTTCTGATCAGCACTATAAAACAAATTCCATAAACAGCCAATAGAACAAATGTTGGTAGTAGTATACTTAGTCTTTCAACTGGTCCCTCTGCAAAAAAGTAAGCAAGTTGAAAGAGTACAGAAAGCCCGTTTTCGAGGAATTTATACCCGCATACAAGGCCAACTGTTATGATACCATATTCAATTAACTGTGATCTTTTCATGAACGGGAAGTTAATGACTATTTCCCGATCAGCTTGTCGGCACTAAGTTTACCGGGTCCGGCAAAGAGCAGGGCAATGTACCCGGCAAGGAAAAGAGCGGCTTTTTCACCTTCGCCGAACATTTCCCCGTTGTGTGAATAAAACAAAGCAACTGACATGGCTATGATCAATGGAATAGTGGCCAGTCTCGTCATCAGCCCGATCACAATCAGTCCGGCACAGAAGAACTCTGCAAAAATTGTCAGAGACATAGACATGGGGCTGCCAATATGAAAAGGGTCGGCAAAAGTGGAAGACTTAGCTGCGAAATTCATCAGTTTCTTGTATCCATGGGGTATCATTAGCCCACCCATGGAAAGGCGTAGCATCAATAAAGAAAAGGTAATAGAATTGTCGGAATACTTAGAGCTGAATAGTTTTTTCATGGGTTGATTTTAGACTGCAATAATACGAAAAGACACATTTGTAATATCATTTTTAAATGTATGTGCTCTTTTCTATGCCGATTGTTTTTATGACTAAAATCTTCTTCAATCACCAACAAAATGTTAAAGCATACTCAACTTCTCACTTATCCACACCTGTTTGGAATGATGTTTGGGTTTAGCTGAAATAATTTGAATATTCGCAACGTTTAACCACCATCGGTTTAAAGGACATGTTCATGAAGAATCTCAGCCTGCTTGTTATAGTCACCCTCATCAGTTTTTGCTCCATTGCACAGCAAACCCGTTTTTATACTGATCCCGAGGATAAATTCAAAGAAGCCAAAGAGTATTTTCAGAAAGAACAGTATAGCCTGGCGTATCCGCTTTTCAAAGAATTAAAACAGTCGGTCAGGGAAACTGACAAGGCCAATACTCCTGTTACGGTTCAGGAAATTAATTATTACACTACTGTATGTGCATTGAAGCAGAACGAAGAAAGGGCCGAGGAGCAGGCACAGCAATACATAGACATTGAAAAGAATAATGCAAGGGTCCAAATGATGAATTTTCACCTGGCAGAGTACTATTTCCGTACTGAAAAGTTTGCTGATGCTGTACAGCGTTATGAACAAACCAATATTGCCAACCTGAGCAATAAGGAAATTGCCGATATGCAGTTTCACCAGGGCTATGCGTATTTCAACCTTCAAAATTTTGCACAGGCCAAACCTCTTTTCAACAGCATCAGAAATATTAAAGATGATCCTAATTATATAGATGCTAATTATTACTATGGGTTCCTTGCATTCCGGGACAAGCAATACAGTGAGGCACTGGAGAGTTTCAGGGTGGTGGAAAATGAGAAGAACTACAGTTCTGTTGTTCCCTATTATATTGCCCAGATATACTATATACAGGGAAAGAAAGATGAAGCAATAACTTATATCCAGAATAAGTTACAGAGTGGCGCCAGCTCACAGTATTATGATCTTGAGCTGAAGCAGTTGATAGGCCATGCTTATTTTGAAAAGAAAGACTATGCAAAAGCGCTGCCTTATCTTGAAGATTATGTAGGACGTTCAAAAAAGGTCAGGAGAGAAGATCTGTATGAGTTGTCTTATTGCTACTACCAGGCAAAGAATTATTCAAAGTCAATAGAAGGGTTTAAACAATTGAGCGGAAAGGATGACTCACTCAGTCAGCATGCTATGTACCTGTTGGGTGATGCTTACCTGAAAACAGGGCAAAAGTCAAATGCCCGCAATGCTTTCCTTTTTTGCTCATCCAATAGCAGTAATCCAGCGCAAAAGGAAATTTCGAAATACCAGTATGCTAAACTCTCTTACGAGTTGGGCTACCAGGATGAGGCGCTGAACAGTCTTAGTTCTTTTATTGCGGATTATCCCAACTCAACCTTTAATAATGAGGCAAAAGAACTGATGATTGATGTGCTGGCAAATACTAATAACTATAAAGATGCCCAGGCCATGCTGGAAACCCTGAAAAATCCTTCCGAAAATTCTAAAAGGGTTTATCCAAGGATTTTATTGGGTCGTGCAGCAGAGATGATCAATGATGGCAGGATGGGAGAGGCGGATGCGCTGCTTGCAAAAGTGATTTCTGATCCGTATAACAGAACAGTACTCCCTTTTGCCTATTTCTGGAAAGGAGAGATTGGTTATCGTAACAACCAAATAGATACTGCCATTAAGTATTTTCATGCCTATCTTGATGCAGGTGCTCCTGTATCAGCTGAAGCTAATCCTGTAAACGCAAGATATAATCTTGGTTATGCCTATCTCAGAAAAGAGAATTACAAGGTGTCAGTTACTTTTTTTGAGCCATTGATAAAAGCGCCGGCTTTGAATACCGATGCTTTTTCGCAGGATGCGTATATGCGGACTGCGGATAATTATTTCATGATGAAAAGCTATGACAGGGCAAAATCCATGTATGATAATGCCATCAAGCTATCATGGCCTTCTGAGGACTACGCCACTTTCCAGATTGCGATGCTGGCCGGTGTAAAAAGTACCAACGAAAAGATCAGCGGAATGAACAACATGATCAGAAAGTTTCCCAAATCTCCGCTGGTGGTAGATGCCAATATGGAAATTGCCAATACGTATATGGGTAATGAGAATTTCAGGGAAGCTATTCCTTACTTGAAAGTAGTGGCTGAGAACAATGATAATACCAGCCTTGTACCACAGGCATACCTGAAGTTAGGAACAGCCTACTATAACATTGATAATAATGACGAGGCACTAAGGCAGTTTAAAACGATAGTAGAAAGATTTCCGAGTTCGGCTGAATCCGAGGATGCACTCGATAATATTAAAAGTATATATGTAGAGCAGGGTAAGCCGGATGAATATGCTGCCTATATGCGCCAGATTGGGAAGCCATTAAGCACTAATACGGAAGATGAACTGACATGGGCTGCTGCAGAAAAGCTGTATGATGATCAAAAGATAAATGAGGCGTTGAATGCCTATAATAGTTATCTGCGGAAATTCCCTGATGGTGCCCATGTAGTGGAAGCAAATTTTAACAGGGCCGAGATATACAACACAAAGAAAGACTGGAATAATGCGCTGCAGGCATATGAAGCAGTGGCTGCAATGGCTCCCAATCAATTTGCCGAACGTTCTGTATTGGCAGCTGCAAGGATCAATTTCTTTGAGTTGAAGAATTATGCAAAAGCAGAAACTTTTTACACTCAGTTGAAGCTGATCACTTCAAGCCAGGAATTGAAGCTGGAGGCTATGAGGGGGCTGTTGCGTTGTCAGTATAACCAGCAGAAATGGGAAGAGGCTTCAGAAAATGCAAAAGAGCTGACAGCTGCCAAGGGAAGTAGTGCAGATGATAAAACTCTTGCTAATATGGTGATTGCAAAATCGTACCAGGTGGCTGGCCAATACGATCAGGCGATCAATAGCTTTAAATCTGTTGTGCAGTTAAATAAGGCTGCTCTGGCTGCTGAGGCCAGATATGAGATAGCAAACTGCTGGTTCTTGCTAAATAAGCTGACGGAATCTGAAAAAGCCGCTTTTGAGACGATCAATAAATCCGGTTCATATGACTACTGGATAACGAAGGCATATATTCTGCTTGGAGATATTTATTTCAAACAAAAAGATTACTTCAATGCCAAAGCTACCTTCCAAAGTGTCGTAGATAATACAGTTGACCCGGAATTGAAAGACGAAGCCCAGGCAAAGCTGAGCAGGGCTACAGAGGAGGAAGGGAAATCTAGCAAAGTTGAAAATTAAGAATCAAAGACAATGAATGTAACTGTCAATAAATATTGGATTCTGGCATTGGGATTATTTATTTCCCTAAACACATTTGCACAAAAAAAGGATACCACCGGTAAAGGGGGTATTGATATTGTGTCAAGCTTTAAGCCTGTTCTCCGGCAGACTGCCAAAATAAATTTTAGTGCATCGCCTGCGCCTGTAGATACAACCAAGGCAAAACTTAATTATGAAATTCCAACTCAAAACCTGGCTTTTGCTTATCAACCCGGTACATTAAAACCGTTGGCGTTGCAAATAGACTCTGCCGGTAAGTTTGATAATAGCAGTTATATCAAAGCAGGTTTTGGAAGTTTGCGTACACCTTATATTCAGGCAGGTATATCTTTTGGTGACGGTAAAACTGCAGGATTGAATATTTATGCAAAACATGTGGCCTCAGAAGGCAAGAGGGAGTTTCAAAAGTTCAGTAATACACAGGTGAAATTGAATGGCTATTTTAAGTCAGGCAATAATCTTGAGTGGAATGCCGGACTCGGTATGCGTCAAGACAGAACTTACAAATATGGATTTGAGCCTGAGTCGCTGGTTTTTCCAATGGATTCAATTAAGCAAAACTTTCAGACCATTTCCGGAAGACTCTCATTTAGAAATATCAATAAGACAGAATTTGGGCTCACTTATGCTCCGGAAGTTAAGATTGATGTTTTTAATGATAACCTTAAAAATTCTGAAAGCAACACGGTTGTCAATCTGCCTTTGGAAAAGTCAATAGGAAAAGTGTTTGCCATTAATTTGGGTGTTACGTTTGACCTTACCCGTCTTTCACCCAAGAACAAATCCGCCATTAATAATACAATGTATTATTTGTCGCCATCTGTTTTGTTCAAAACGCCTAACATTAATTTACAGGCAGGTATCAGGCCCTCATGGGACAATAAGACATTTAAGATGTTCCCGAATATCCTGGCGGATATCAGCACAGAAGATAAGCGATTTACTTTCCAGGCCGGATGGACAGGATATATCCGAAAAACAACTTATCAATACCTGGCGGGTCAAAATCCCTGGTTATTTGTACCTGATGAATTGAAGAATACATGGATAGAAGAAAGATTTGCCGGATTTAAGGGATCTGTAGGCGATCATTACACTTATGCTGCTAAAGTTGGATTTAACAGGCTTAACAACCAACCGTTGTTCATAAATGATAGTACAGCTGGTGGCGGAGGTAAATCATTCAGGGTGGTGAATGAACGGCAAATCAATGTGCTTCATTTTGGTGGGGAACTTGGATTTAACGTACAGGAAAAATTTTCCTTAATAACCGGGCTTACTTTCAACCAGTTTTCTGCTTTCAAGGACAATGCAAAGGCATGGGGGCTTATTCCTTTGGAGTTGAAAACTACTATGAGAATGCAGATTATTAAAGATCTGTGGTTGAAAGGTGACCTGTTTGTGTGGAATGGTCCTAAATACCTGAAGAAGGATGGTAGTGTGGGGGATTTGGCCGGGGCAACAGACCTGAATGCCGGATTGGAGTTTAAGATCACTAAAAACATAAACCTCTGGACACAGTTCAATAATATTTTCAATAAGGAATACCAGCGCTGGAATCAATACCCGGTATATGGTTTCAACTTTGTCGGTGGAATCGTATTTTCGTTCGACCAAAAGAACTGATGATGTATAAAGAACTGTTTCAATTCCTTTTATTACATAAAGAATTACCAGTGCCGGGTATCGGCACTTTTTTATTGGAAAGAAGTTCTGCCTCCGTCGATTTCCCTAATAAACAGATAACAGCTCCGGCGTACCAGGTTACTTTAAAGCCCGGTGCTGAACCACCCGGGAAGAGCTTTTTCAATAAATTGAGCGCATTGCTCCATAAATCTAGCAGGGATACGGTTTTGCAGTTCAATGATTTTGTTTTTGAGTTAAAGAAGCAGGTCATGGATAATGCCGTTGTTGATTGGAAAGGTATAGGCAGTTTACAAAAAGGTCTTGCGGGTGATATCAGGCTGGTGTACACTGATGATTTTTTGGTACAATCACCGGTTCCAGCTGAAAAAGTGATCAGGGAGAGAGCTGATCATATGGTAAGGGTAGGCGAAGATGAAATGACCGCAGCAGAAATGACTGAAATACTTAATCAGCCTGAAGAGAAGAAATCATACTGGTGGGTATATGCCATGATTATCGGAATTCTCTCCGTTATTTTTATCGGGTGGCATTTGTCAGAAAATGGCGTTGATTTAAAAGCAACAGGTAACAGTACAAAGCTTTCGCCCATAGAAGCAGGGATTTCATATAAGAACATACAATAGTATTTCTTTCATCATTTTCAATTTACTTTGCCTGATTCTACATTAGCGATGAATTACTGATGAGCCAACGAATTCATTATACCAGTTGTCCTCTTTGCGGTTCCACCGAAATTGAACAGAAGCTTATCGTTACTGATTTTACGGTTAGTAAGGAAAGGTTTCCCATTGCGATCTGTCATTCATGCACCGCCATGTTTACACAAGATATTCCGGATGCTTCTTCTATCGGACCCTTTTATAAATCGGAAGAATATATTTCACATACAAATACTTCAAAAGGGCTGATCAACCGCTTATACCAGTCAGTAAGGAAAAGAACAATCCGGCAAAAAAGAAAGCTGATCGAAAATGTAACAGGTCTGAAGCAGGGTGCATTACTTGATTTGGGAAGTGGGACAGGTGTTTTTGCTTCAGCCATGCAAAAGTATGGCTGGAAAGTGACTGGCCTGGAACCGGATCCCGATGCCAGAAAGGTTGCCAGTGAAATAAATGGGATTGATTTAGAAGATACCGGTCGTTTTTACGAATTACCCGACCATTCATTTGATGCTATTACTTTATGGCATGTATTGGAGCATGTGCATGACCTGCAGGGCTATATGGGGAAATTAAAGTCATTGCTAAAAGAGAAAGGAAGATTGTGCATTGCTGTTCCCAACTACAGCAGTAAAGATGCAGTAGCATATGGTGAATACTGGGCCGCATGGGATGTACCGCGACACTTGTATCATTTTTCTCCTGAATCAATGAAGAAGCTGGTTGAAAAACATGGTATGCGTATAGAGTCTTATAGACCTATGTGGTACGATAGCTTTTATGTTTCTATGCTGAGCAGCAAGTACAAAAGTGGTAAAACAAAGCTTTTTGAATCTTTTTTTAACGGCCTTCGGTCAAACTGGAAAGCTCTGGGCAATGTTCAGCATTGCAGCTCGGTCATATATATAATTAGTAATTAATTATTGGCTGAACTGCACTTCATATAATTCAGGCCACCATTTACCAGTGATGTAGATTTTTTTTGTGGCTGTATCATATGCAATACCGTTTGGTACATCAGCATCGGGGTCTATCTTTTTAATACGGTCCCACATCTGTGTGAGGTCTGTTTTGGCAACTATCTGGCCGGTAGAAGGATCTATTTTGAAAATGTAAGGAAAAGCATATTGGTTAGCATAAACATACCCGTCAATATATTCAAGTTCATTCAGGTTGAATGAAGGCGTACTGCCTTCCATCACAGTTTGTGTTTTAAGTAATTTAAAAGTTGATGGCTCAAAGTACATCAGGTCACTTCCACCTGTACTTACGATCAGGTTTTTGCCGTCGTTTGTTAATCCCCAGCCCTCAATATTCACATCAAACTCTTTTATTTTTCTAAAGTCGTTCAATGTGTATACGAATACCTTTTTTTCTTTCCATGTCAGTTGATAAACGGTATCGTTTAAAATTGTAATTCCTTCACCAAAATATTTTTTGTCCAAAGAAATTTCCCGGAGACTCTTTCCGGTTTGGAGATCAACCTTTTTGAGTTTTGAAAATCCATAATTACCGGTTCCCTCATACAGTTGACCATTATATATCTGCAATCCCTGCGTATAGGAGGATGTGTCATGCGGAAAAGTGCCCACAATCGAATAGCTCATCCCTTTGGGAGCATTAGGGTCGGGTTGATTTGGATCATCACCGTCTTTGTTTTTACAACTAATAAATCCAACTAAAGCAACTATAAAAAATATCTTTTTCATGTAACTGACGTAATAATTCACAAAATTAATTGGCAATATTCATCCCTGCTGTTAAAGAATTTGCATTAATAGACAAGAATGGGAAAAATACGATACAAAATCTTCTTGCACAATTCATTTAATAGATTATATTTGATCTTCATTTGTCCTTATACCGGAAAATTCTTCCTTCAAAATCGTATCCCTGAGACGCCTCTTATAAAGTTCCCAATAATCCTTTATTATTTCCAGTTCCGCATGAACGACTCATGGCACTTAAAATTTATGCCATGCCGTAACCATAAACTATCTGGAAACTATGAAGGCGGGATTAATTGGTATCATCTTCTTTATGGCAGCATTGCAGCTGGCTGCACAAAAAAACTGTGTCACTTACAGTTACGAACAAGAGCAATTCAAAACTAACCGATCGTTAAAAGACCGTAGCAGCGCCATTGAGACTTTTGTAAAAAATCAACTTGCACAGGGAACAGGATTGCGAACAGAAGGAACAGAATCGGTAATAAAAATTCCTGTTGTTGTTCACCTATTATATCATTATCCATCAGAGAAAATTAGTGATGAGAAGGTTTTCAGCCAGATAGATGCCTTAAACAAGGCATTCAGAAGGAAGAATGCTGATACTGTCAATACACCCTCCTGGTTTAGACCACTGGCGGCCGATTGTGAAATTGAATTTCAATTAGCTATTTCTGACCCCAGGCGCAGGTCTACATCTGGCATAATACGTAAGTACACTCCGATAAAGCGTTGGGAGGCTAATGATAAAATGAAATTCTCATCAGAGATGGGTAGTGATGCTTGGGATAGCAAAAGCTATCTGAATATCTGGGTCTGTAATCTTGAGTCCGTTGCCGGCTATTCCAGTGTAATGGGTGGTCCTGCTGAAAAAGACGGGATTGTGATTGGTTTCTCAGCTTTTGGCATTAATACCGGGGTGACCGGGTATGATATGGGTAAAACAGCTGTGCATGAAGTGGGTCATTGGCTTGGGCTGAAACATCTTTGGGGAGATGACTATTGTGGCGATGATGGAATCTCAGACACCCCTAAGCAGGCCGGCAATAATGTTGGCTGCCCGACAGGCATCAGGGGCTCATGCAATAATGGCCCGAATGGCGATATGTACATGAACTACATGGATTTTACCAGTGATGCCTGTATGAACTTATTTACAAAAGGTCAGAAAGAAAAAATGAGAGCATTATTTGCGCTCGGTGGGGTAAGGAATCCATTACTCAGTTCAAAGGGGTTGCAAATGCCATTAATAATGGAGTCGCCGCTTCCTGAGCAGGATCCAAAATGGCTGGAAGTGAAAATGTACCCCAATCCTGCTTCAACAGAATTATACCTGGATATGGCATACGATACCCGCTGGATCGGAAAAAATATTTTTGTGACTAACCTTCAGGGGCAACACCTTATGAATGTGACAATTACGTCAAAAAATCAACGTATTGACATTAGCCGCCTGCAGCCCGGTATTTATTTCATTGCAGCGAAAAAGGATGACGGTGAGTCTATTAAGCTGAGGTTTGTAAAACTGTAGTGGCCGCAACCAAAATAATACTAACGGCAAGCAAATGGCCCCGGAGAAATCCGGGGCTTTTCAATTTAAAAAGCACAAAAAAAAGGATTATCAGGAGTACCGATAATCCTTCTGATCTTTTGAATATTTTTTAAATATGTATCGCTTCACCGTACGCCACTTCAATGGCATCTTTCACACTTTCGCTGATGGTCGGGTGGGGGTGAATAGCATTTAATACTTCATGGTAAGTGGTTTCCAATTTTCGGGCAGTAACTGTTTCTGCAATCATTTCTGTTACATTGTAGCCAATCATATGGGTGCCCAGCCATTCACCATACTTTGCATCAAAAATTACTTTGATAAAACCTTCCGGATGACCGGCAGCAGAGGCTTTGCCACTGGCATTTAGCGGGAACTTGCCAACTTTTACTTCATAACCAGCTTCCTTAGCCTGTTTTTCTGTGTATCCTACGGAAGCAATTTCTGGAACACAGTAAGTACAACCGGGAATATTGTTGTAATCAATTGCTTCCGGCTGATGGTGATATTTGTTTTCGTTGTAGGCAATGGCTTCAACACAAACAATTCCTTCTTTACTGGCGACATGAGCCAAAGCCTGACCCGGTGAACAATCACCAATTGCATAAACACCGGGAATATTAGTCTGACCATACTTGTCAACCAGGATTTTTCCTTTGTCCGTCTTTACACCCAGTGTTTCCAGTCCAATTCCTTCAATATTGGCTGTTACACCTACTGCACTAAGCAATACATCGGCTTCCAGGGTGACTTCACCGGTAGCCGTCTTTACTTTTGCTTTCACCCCATTTCCGGTGGTATCAACAGCAGTAACCTCGCTGCTTGTCATGATGCTAATGCCCTGCTTTTTGTATTGTTTTTCCAGTTCCTTTGAAATATCCTCATCTTCTACAGGCACAATACGAGGCATGAACTCAACTATAGTTACTTTGGTACCCATACTGTTGTAGAAGTAGGCGAACTCAACACCTATTGCTCCACTTCCTACAATGATCATTGATTTGGGCATTTGCGGTAATACCATCGCTTCCCGATAACCGATGATCTTCTTACCGTCAATTTTCATGCTTGGAAGTTCACGGCTACGACCACCAGTAGCTATGATAATATGTTTGGCTTCCACAGTTTGTTTGCTGCCATCCTGCGCAGTTACTTCCAGTTTGCCTTTGGCCACTAATTTGCCAAAGCCCATGATCACATCTATCTTATTCTTCTTCATCAGGAACTGAACGCCTTTGCTCATTTTATCGGCTACACCACGGCTTCTTTTGATTACTGAATCAAATTGAGGCGTACCGCTGGCTTCAATTCCAAAGTCTTTTGCATGTTTTATATATTCAAAAACCTGGGCACTTTTTAAAAGTGCTTTGGTCGGGATACAACCCCAGTTTAGGCAGATGCCACCCAGGCTTTCTTTTTCAATAACTGCTGTTTTAAATCCTAATTGGGATGCACGGATAGCTGCCACATATCCACCGGGACCGCTACCGAGAACCACTACATCGTATGCCATAATTTTCGTATTAAATTATTCTTAAAATGATTAATAAAAGGGGAGGTGCGAAGTTATTTGAAAACTGGCAAATGGTCAAAATGCATAGCCAAACTGCAATTAACTGACACAGTGGTCATGAAATTCTTTGTGCCTGTAATTTAAATGGCAAAAATGCCGCTAAACCTTTTTTT